>JAETOL010000009.1 GCA_021771755.1 Lachnospiraceae bacterium
ATCAAACATCATGAATACATTCGAAGTTTAAAACCTCTTATAGCATAGGACTTACCAACTCCATAAAGCCTATGGCTTATTAAAGTACGTTTAAAACTGATAGTTATCCTCTTTTTTATGTCGCTCTTTGAACCCCGCACGAAGTCTTTCCTGTTTTAATTCAAGATTGCGAACGAGCTTTGCGAGTTTCGCAATTACCTATATATAACGGACAAACAGTGGTAAATGTGCGAAATTTTTTTAATAAAATAGAAAAATACCATATTTTATGATACACTATTTCGTAACATCCGGTATTTTACCACAAAAAGAAAAGAGGGATTTATTTATGTTATACTTTGAAAACGACTACTCCGAAGGCGCGCATCCAAAGCTCCTCCAGCGCCTGATGGATACTAATATGGAGCATTTATCCAGCTATGGCTTTGACACCTATACCCTTTCCGCAAAAGAAAAAATCCGGGAGCTCTGCGGCTGTCCGGAAGCCGATGTTTATTTTCTTGCAGGAGGTACACAGACAAACCAGACAGTGATTGATTCTGTTCTGAAAAGCTATGAGGGAGTTGTTGCCGCTTCCACAGGCCATGTCAGCGCCCATGAGGCCGGCGCCATTGAATTTACCGGTCACAAGGTTCTGACTCTGCCTCAGAAAGACGGCAAGATCACTGCCGAAGATCTGAAAAACCTGATCGATACCTTCTATGGAGACGAAAGTCACGAACACATGGTTTTCCCGGGTATGGTATACATTTCTCATCCCACGGAATATGGAACTCTTTATACCAAAAAAGAACTGGAAGCCATTTCTCAGGTCTGCAAAAACAGCCATCTTCCGCTCTATATGGACGGAGCCCGACTGATCACAGCCCTTGCCTGTCCGGAAAATGAACTGACGCTTACGGATATTGCAGAGCTTTGTGATATCTTTTATATCGGAGGCACAAAAGCCGGAGCGCTGTGCGGAGAAGCCGTTGTCTTTCCCCGCAAAAATGCACCGGCACATTTCCTCACCCTGATCAAGCAGCATGGCGCTCTTCTTGCCAAAGGACGTCTCTGCGGCGTACAGTTCGATACCCTGTTTACCGGAGAACTTTACAAGGAAACCGGCAAAAATGCCATAGAGACCGCTTCCCTTCTCAGAGAAGGACTGAAGGCAAAGGGATATACCTTTTATAATGATTCTCCTACCAATCAGCTTTTTCTGGTCATGGAGGACACGCTGCTGGAAAAACTGAAAGAAAAAGTCGTATTCAGCTTCTGGGAAAAGGCGGACGATACCCATACCGTGATCCGTTTTGCCACAAGCTGGGCCACTTCCAGACAGGAAGTCGAAGCGCTTCTTTCTCTTTTATAGCATTGTAAATTCGTGATTTTTGACGTATAATAAGGACAGTCAGAACATGTGAAAAGGAGGTCAGACATGAAAAAAACCAAGAATCGTTTTGCCACTTTTGCGGTGCTGTTCGCCTCTGCGACAGCCATCATCCATATTGGAAACAAGATCATTGCCGCATCTGCATCTCTGAAGGAAATGCTGGATTCCAACAGACGAAATTACTATAAATGGCGTTTTGGAGAGATTTTTTATACAAAAAAAGGCAGTGGAAGCCCCGTTCTTCTGATCCATGACATGCTGCCGGGAGGCTCCGGTTATGAATGGACCAACGTAGAAGAAGAGCTTGCGATGGAACACACCGTATATACCATTGATCTCCTTGGCTGCGGCCGTTCCGAAAAACCGGGAATGACTTATACAAACTTTGTTTATGTTCAGGTAATCTGCGATTTTATCAAAAATGTGATCGGAGAAAAGACCGATGTGATTGCAAGCGGATTTTCCGGCTCTTTTGCCGTTATGGCATGCCGTAATGAAGGCAGTCTGTTTAACCGGATCATGCTGGTCAACCCGCCTGCCCCTGGCAATCTGACCCAGATGCCGGGCAAAAAAGACAAGCTCCTGAAATATTTCCTTGAAGTTCCGGTATTTGGAACTCTGGTCTATCACATGATCGTATCAAGAGAAAACATCAATAATCTTTTTATTGAAAATATGTTTTTCGATCCTTTCCATCCGGATCAGAATATGCTTGACGCATACTATGAAGCTGCTCATAAGGGCGGCGCCCAGGCTAAGGCAGCCTATGCCAGCAAGGCATCCCGCTTTATGAACATCAATATCCTTCCGGCGCTGAAAAATATTGATAACAGTATCTTTATCATCGAAGGAGAAGCAGAGAACAACGGGGACGCTGTAATAGCGGCATATCAGGAAGCAAATCCTTCCATTGAGGCTGTTATGATCCCTTATACAAAACATCTTCCCCATGTGGAAGATCCTGAGAAATTCCTGGAACAGGCCGGGATCTTTCTTTAAAGCACACAAAATCCGGAAGGCTGAAATCGCTTCAGCCTTCCGGATTTTTTACTGTCCGTTTTCATAAACGGAGAGTCTTTATTATACGAATTTTATTCTGTCTCTTCTGCAGCAGTCAGAGCTTCACAGGCTTCTATCAGATCCTTTACCTTCATTTTGTTTACCAGATATTCCTTGTCTCCTACGACAGCTGCATAAAAGCTGGAATCATATTCGTAATAGCTGACGGCCGTTTTTTCGCCTTCCGTATCTGTAAAACCAAAGGTAAATACAGCCTCTCCTTCCGGAGTATATGCCTCTGTCAGACGCTTCTCGCCTGCCATATTGATCAGCTTATTATAAAAGGTGGTAAAGAGGGTCTCGTCTGCCTCTTTTCCATCCAGAGTGTATGTCACTGTCACTTCTTCTGAAGCAGCTTCCTCCTCTGAAGACTCTGAACTTTCATCCTCGTCAGCGTCTTCCTTCGTATCCTCAGAATTCTTTTCTGCTGTCCTTACCACCTTCACTGTATGACTTTCTTCCTCGTCACGGATCTCCAGACTGTCCAAATTGTTTACCGTCAGATAATTGACGGTAAGGCTGTAAAAGTCAGAAGGAGCTTTATCCAGAATCTCTGTCAGGGACTCTTCCGGAATCGTATAAACCTCATTGCTGTCATTGACCCTTACATAACGGCTTCCGTCGATCTTATCTCCCACACAGATCACCAGTGTCTTTTCTGTCTGTGTATCCTCCTTTTCCGGCGTGTCTGCGGTTTCTTCTGCTTTTTCCTCATCCTCCACACTGTTTTCTTCCTCTTCAGATGCCTCTGAGACGTCCGTATTCGCCTCTGTATCCTCTTCTGCCATATAAGTGGAGGAAATTATGGCATAAGGGGTATCAAAGCCGTATTTGGCCGGATCTGTGCAGTGATAGTCCACGAAGTCTCCATAGGTCAGAGAACCAATAGCGGAGGTCACTGCCCCGGCTTTGGAAGTGTCTGCCTGTTCTGAGGATTTTCCGTCAGACACATACCAGTACAGACTGTCTTTATCCTGAGAAAGTGTATATCCATTTTCTTTTTCAACCTGAACTTCTTTCATGGTCGCTGAGGTTACTGTCGGAAAGGACTCGGCTTCTGCAAATGAATAGGCAGTTCCCATAAAAGGAGTCAGTGCTGTTTCTGCTGCCAGATACACGTTGTCCTCATCCTGTCTTTTTACATAATACTGACCGGAAGCTTCGTTTTTCATTCCTACCTGAAGAATAGTTTCGCTGCCGTCCTGTGCTGTAAGAACAATTTCATTCTGCGGTTTATCCAGATCGTATTCACTGAGTTCTTCCGGCTCTGTCAGTTCCTGATCTGCATCCAGGGAGGCCAGACTGTTTACTGCCCCGTCTATGGTGTCCTGGCTGACCGGGAAATCCTCTTCTCCTTTTTTTGTCCAGACATCTTCTTTTTTCTCAAAAATCTCCTGTTCTCCATCTTCAGAAAGAAAAGATACGAAGGTAAGATCCTCTGCTTCCATATCCACCAGACTGACGCTTGTGTCCTGTGCCTCTGCTTCCTTTTTTTCCCGGGAGTCCACATAAGAGGTAACTCCCAGGTAGGCACAGGAAAGCACTGCAAGAACCGCCACGCCGGAAACCAGTTTTACTGTTTTACTTTTCATTATGCTTTTCTCCTTTTCAGCCAGATATAGAACCCTGCGATCAGGAAAAATCCGGGGATCAGTCCCATGACACAGATTTTCCAGAAGCTGACATCATAAGCGGTCAGGGTCAGTCGTGAGATTTCAAGGCTCTTTGACGGAATAGAAATGGTCTCATTGCCTTCCGAACTGCACATCCAGTTCAGAGATTCCATGATCATCTGCTCATTTCCTCCTGCAACTGCCTGATTGATCTGGCTGTCCATAATGTTTGCCGTGGAATAATAAATAATCTGAGTCTCTTTCTCATCATCCAGTGTTTCCGTGATGCTGACGCCGATATCAAACGGTCCTTCGATATCTTCCTCTGTTTTTTCCAGACTTTCCTCTTTTACATTTACCTTGGAATAAGCGCTGTCTGAGGTCGTCAGAATACTTTCTATGGCTACGGTATCCCGTACGCTGTCTGTTTTGCGGATTCCCTGTGCATAAGGAGCAAGGACAAAGTATCCGCTTGAGAAAAAGGATGTCACCGGCTCTGCATTGTTGACAGTAGGAACCAGATAATACGGGGTCTGCATTGCATAATGCTGTGCATCTTCTTCAATTACGATTCCCTCTGTTCGTTCTACTCCGTAATTTTCCAGGACAGCGTCAAAATTATCCATCGCTTCCTCTGTATAATCAGAGAAGATCATTGCCTTTCCGCCATTTTCCAGATAAGAAAGAATCGCATCTTTTTCCTCCCCGGTAATATCACTGGAAGGAGAGTTGATCATCAGGCATGCCGCATCCTCCGGAACGCTTTCTTCCGTCAGAAGATTCAGTGTTTTGATCTC
The DNA here is from genome assembly GCA_021771755.1 of Lachnospiraceae bacterium. Taxonomy (GTDB): domain Bacteria; phylum Bacillota; class Clostridia; order Lachnospirales; family Lachnospiraceae; genus Blautia_A. The sequence continues at coordinate 4,845 of JAETOL010000009.1, forward strand.
CATATTTGCTTTTTCTATATCCTCGCGGATCACGGAATCCAGTTCTTTTTCTCCGTGTCCATCCAGCGTATAAAGGATAGGAAGATCCTCTGAAGTCACATAAGAAATTGCTCCTGTAATCTGTCCTTCTCCGTCAAATCCTGTGGTATTATAGCTGTAAGTATTATAATCGATAGAGGTCTCATAGATATCATTATAATCGACAATTTTGCTTCTTTCTCCACATTCTACGATAAGACTGTTGGAAGTCAGCTGCTCATCTGTATACTCAGAAGTAAACTTCGGATTTACTACCGGATCCTTCTGTTCTACTGTGATATGATCGGAGGCATCCTCATATTTCTGCAAAAGTTTTTTGATGGTTTCATCCTCAGAACCACTGGCTGCCACCTGATAAATAGTCACATCTTTTTCCAGTTTTTTCAGGAATTTTTCCGTCTGATCTCCAATACTGAATATCTTCTGATCGCTGACATCAATCTCTGAATACTTAGATGGAACAGCATTTACGATCATGTTTATAACTACGATCACCGCGATAAATATAGCACTGATCACCATACTGTAGGAGCCGTTTTTTATATATTTTTTGTTGAAACTTCCCTTTATTTTTTCTTTAAAGGAAGTCTTTTTTTCCTTCTTTTTCGACAGATCTTTTTTTATTTTTTCTCTGAATTTCACCTTTTCCACCTCCCTAATTCCAGCGTCTTTTTACAATTGACTGTACCGTTAAAAATACGCATACTGCAATCACAGAAAGATAATATACAATGCCGTTTATGTCAAAAATCCCATTGGCAAAATTATCAAAATGACCACTTAAATTGAATATCTGAAGGACTTTCTGGATGCCTCCTGCAAAGAAACTGCTGTTAATCACATATACTACAGCAAGGGCTGCTTCTCCAATCACACAGATCAGCGCTGAGATCAGAAAGTTCTTTATCATGCTGTAAATAATAATGGCTGCAGCCAGTATCAGAAGCCCGAAAGTGATGCAGGTTGACAGAGCTCCTTCTGAGAAAAATGAAGAAATACCATTCATCATAAAGAAAGCAAACAAAAAGACAAAGGTCAGTACTGCCGCAATAACCTGACTTTCTGTCAAAGAGGAAATAAACACACCTATGGCAAGATTTGCACAGCCAAGGAGGAAGAATCCTAATACTGCTGTATAGGCAGACCCAAAAGAAATATCACCGAATTTTGACATAACAAGAGGGTAGAAACAAATGATTGCCATGGGAATCGCAAATACAGTTACCAGTGCAAGATATTTTCCCATAATGATCTTTCCTACAGATACAGGAGACGTCAAAAGCAGCTGGTCTGTCTTCTGTTTTCTCTCTTCTGCAAGGGTTCTCATTGTCAGGATCGGCACGCAGATGAGAAATACAAAGGTCATTGCGCTTAAGGTGTACTCAAATTTCGGGTAAGCGATATCCAGCTGATATGCAGAAAAATAAATTCCTGTCAGCAGCAGGATAAAAAAGATAAACAAATAACCTGTCATGGATGTAAGATAGCTTCTCAGCTCTCTTTTATAAACTGCTGTCATGATTCTCCCCCTTTTCACTTTCTGTCGGCTCCTGCGGATCAGCTTCTTCCTGTTCTGTATTCTTATCCTCGGAAGTGGTCTGATCCTCTTCTGTCAGTTCCAGGAATATCTCTTCCAGAGAAACCTTTCTGGACTGCATCTCAAGGATCGGACAGTGATTTTCTGCCATTTTATAAAAAATTTCTTCCCGGATATCTCTGTTTTCTTCTGTAGAAACTGTGATATTCCATCCTTCCACACCTGTTTTTTTATCTATTGTAATCTCTTTTACTCCCGGTATTTCCAGCAAATGCTGACGGATATTATCCTTTTCTCCTTTGGCAAGAAGATTGATATTATTCGCCCCTGCTGCCAGTTTGCTCAAATTATCCGGAGTGTCGCTGGCAACCAGTTTTCCATGAGAAATGATCAGTACATAATCACAGACTGCACTGACTTCCGACAAAATATGTGAGCTTAAGATCACTGTATGTTTTTTCTTCAGACTTTTGATCAGATCACGGATTTCTATGATCTGTTTCGGGTCAAGACCAACTGTAGGTTCATCCAGAATGATCACTTCCGGATAGCCTAAAATAGCCTGAGCAAGACCAACTCTCTGGCGATAGCCTTTAGAAAGATTCTTGATCAGACGATTCTTCATATCTGTTATTTTTACCATATCCATGACTTCTTCAATCATGGCTTTCTTTTTATCTTTTGGGATTTTTTTCAGATCCGCTGCGAATTTCATATATTCCAGAACGGTCATATCGAAATAAAGAGGCGGCTGCTCCGGAAGATACCCGATGCATTTTTTTGCCTTTTCCGGCTCTTCCAGAATGTCGTGTCCATCTATGGATACGGTGCCTTCTGTAGAGGCAATATAGCCGGTAATCATATTCATTGTAGTAGATTTCCCTGCCCCATTCGGCCCCAGAAATCCATAAATTTTACCCTTCTCTATCTGAAAAGAAAGGTGGTCAACCGCTGTATGATCTCCATACTTTTTGACCAGATTTTTGACTTCAATCACTGAACTCTCCTCCTTTTATCACTTATAACAGAAGATGTTCCCGGGCGAAACAGAGATAGGGGGAGTCCGGAAACATCTTCTTATAAAGCAGATCATCATCTGTCTGCTTCATGAATATTTTATGAAAAAATTGTGATAAAAGTAGGGGTATTATGTGAGGATTTTGTGAAACTACACCAGAGGCTCCTTCAGCGGTGTACCTGCCTTCCTTGGATATTTTCCAGGGGTGGCTTTTACTTTTTCGACCACTACAAGCGACCTCTGGATCTCAGAATCCGGAAGCTGGAAATAAATGACATCCCTGATCTTTCCTCCAAGGATTTTCACTGCTTTTTCCGCCTGTTCCACTTCCTCCTGTACCGTACCGGATTTATAGGAAATGAAGCTTCCGCCCGGCTTCACATAAGGAAGACAGTATTCAGAAAGTGTCGCCAGATTGGAGACAGCTCTTGACACACACAGATCAAAGCTTTCTCTGTAGGCCTTATTTTTGGCAAATTCCTCCGCTCTTCCGTGAACAGCGGTAATATCTGTCAGCTTCAGAAGCGCAAAAGTCTCCTCCAGGAAATTCACTCTTTTTTTCAGGGAATCCAGAAGGCAGGCTTCCAGATGAGGGAAGGCGATCTTCAGGGGAACTCCGGGGAATCCCGCTCCTGTACCTATGTCCATGACACGCGTTACCTTCTGCATATCTACCGCCTTGACACAGGCAAGGCTGTCCAGAAAATGCTTTACAAGAACCTCCTGGAATTCCGTGATCCCGGTAAGATTCATGACTTTATTTTTTTCTACCAGATATTCGTAAAAATCAATAAACTGCTGCCTCTGCTGCTCATTTAATGAGATGCCCATTTCCCGGCAGCCCTGATCCAAAATTGTCAGATCGTATGCCATATTCTTTTCCTCAATCCTTTCTTCTGTACTGTTCCAGATATACAAGAAGCACAGAAATATCTGCCGGAGAAACTCCTGATATCCTGGATGCCTGTCCGATGGAGATCGGTCTGTATGCCTCCAGCTTCTGTCTGGCTTCGATTCTCAGGCTTCCCACCTTCTCATAATCCAGATCTTCCGGTATCTTCTTTGCTTCCAGCTTTTTAAACTGCTCTACCTGCTTCATCTGACGTTTAATATAGCCTTCATATTTCAGATTGATCTCCACCTGCTGCTTCACATCCCATGGAAGCTCCGGGCGGTTTTTATCAATAGGAGCAACATCTTCATAGGTAAGCTCCGGTCTTCTGATCAGCTCGGCAACCGTAGTCCCTGATTTCAGAAGCGTGCTTTTCTTTTCTTCCAGAAGCGCCTGAACCTCCGGGGTTCCTCCTATGGTGGTATGCTCGGTACGTTTTATTTCCTCCTGGATCGCTTTTTCTTTTTCCAGGGTTTTCTGATAAGTTTCCTCATCGATCAGACCTGCTTCATATCCCTTTTTCCTCAGGCGGAGGTCTGCATTATCCTGACGGAGAAGAAGACGGTATTCTGCACGGCTTGTCATCATGCGGTAAGGCTCATGGTTCTCTTTGGTTACCAGATCGTCGATCAGAACACCGATATATGCCTCTGAGCGGTCCAGCACCAGCATTTCCCTGCCTTTCAGCTCCATAGAAGCATTGATGCCGGCAATAAGTCCCTGCGCTGCCGCTTCCTCATATCCTGAACTGCCGTTAAACTGCCCGGCGCTGAAAAGTCCCTTGATATTTTTAAATTCCAGAGTCGGATAAAGCTGTCTGGGGTTAATGCAGTCATACTCGATCGCATAGGCGTTTTTTACGATCCTTGCGTGTTCCAGTCCGGGAACGGAGTGATACATGGCGTCCTGCACATCCTCCGGAAGGGAACTGGACATTCCTCCGATATACATTTCATTGGTATAAAGCCCCTCCGGCTCAATAAATACCTGATGACGGTTTTTATCTGCAAATCTGACCACCTTATCCTCAATGGACGGACAATATCTGGGACCAGTCCCCTCGATGGTGCCGGAATAAAGGGGAGAACGGTCCAGGTTGTTACGAATAATCTCATGGGTCTTTTCGTTTGTATAAGTCAGCCAGCAGGATTTCTGAGGGATCTGCACAGTTTCCGGGTCTGTAGAAAAAGAAAACGGAACCACTCTCTCATCACCAAACTGCTCTTCCATCTTGGAATAATCGATACTGTTTCCCGCAATACGGGCTGGTGTTCCTGTTTTGAACCGGAAAATCTCGATTCCCAGTTCCTTCAGAGAATCGGTCAGATAATTGGCTGCCTGCAGACCGTTGGGACCTGTATAATCGCTGACATCACCGTAAATACATCGCGCCTTCAGATAGGTTCCTGTACACAGGATCACTGCCTTACAATGATAAACAGCCCCTGAATAAAGCTGCACGCCCGTAATCCTTCCGTCTTCCACCAGAAGCTTTGTCACCTCTCCCTGACGGATGGTAAGATTTTCCTGGTTTTCTAATGTTTTTCGCATTTCATTGCTGTAAGCCTGCTTGTCCGCCTGTGCTCTCAGAGAATGGACGGCCGGTCCCTTTGACTTATTCAGCATTTTGGACTGGATAAAGGTTTTGTCCACATTCTTTCCCATTTCACCGCCCAGGGCATCGATTTCTCTTACCAGATGCCCTTTGGAGCTTCCTCCGATATTGGGATTACAGGGCATCAGGGCAATGCTGTCTACGCTGACAGTAAACATCACGGTGTCAAATCCAAGCCGCGCACCTGCAAGCGCTGCTTCACAGCCTGCATGTCCCGCGCCTACCACTACAATATCACAATATTTTTCCAGCCTTTTTTCACTCATCTGTCACGTCCTCCTTACTTGCCCACGCAGAACTTGGAAAAGATCTCATTTACCAGATCTTCTCCCAGGCTTTCTCCCAGGATCCTTCCCAGAGCCTCGTAGGCTCCCATAAGATCAATGGAAAAGAAGTCCTCGGGCATTCCCGCTTCAATGCTTTCTGTAACCATTTCCAGACTCTTTTCGGCTTCCTCCAGGGCTGCCTTATGTCTTGCATTTGTAATATAAACCTCATCGTCAAAGGAAATCTCTCCCTGGAAAAACATCTCCCTGATGGCTTTTTCCAGCTCTTCTACCCCGGTTTCCTCCACTACGGAAACCGGAATCACCTGACTTCCTGTTTTTTCCTTCAGGCTTCCCATATCCACTGCGGAAGCAAGGTCTGTTTTATTATAGATCACGATACTTTTTCTTCCTCTCAAAAGCTCCATGATCTCCTGATCATTTTCATCCAGAGGCTGAGAAGAATCCACCACATACAGGATCAGGTCTGCTTTTTCTGCCATCTGGCGCGCCTTTTCCACACCGATTTTTTCTACCACATCCTCTGTCTCGCGGATTCCTGCGGTATCAATGATCCTGAGGCTGATCCCATGAAGGGAAATGTATTCCTCCAGGGTATCTCTGGTCGTTCCGGCAATCTCTGTAACAATCGCCCTGTCTTCTCCTACCAGAAAGTTCAAAAGAGAAGATTTTCCTGCATTGGGCTTTCCGAGAATAACGGTACGGATCCCTTCCTGGATCATTTTTCCGTCATCTGCAGAGCTTAACAGCTTCTGAACTTTTTTCTTCTGCTCTTCCGCCACTTCCAGAAGCTCCTGAGGATATCCTTCCAGATCAAAGTGCTCCGGATCATCCAGAGCGGTTTCTATATAAGCAATATGATGGAGAAGCTTTCCACGTATTTCTTTTACTGCACGGAGCACAGATCCCTTCAGCTGCTGGACCGAGCTTTTCAGCGCCACCTCGCTCTTTGCCTGGATCACATCCATGACCGCCTCTGCCTGGGAAAGATCCAGCCTTCCGTTCAGGAACGCACGCTTGGTAAACTCTCCCGGCTCTGCTACCTGGGCTCCGTTTTTTAATACCGTTTCCAGAACCCTCTTCATGGCATAAACGCCGCCGTGACAGTCAATCTCCACCGTATCTTCACCAGTGTAGGTTTTTGGTCCCCGCATGACCATTACAAGAACCTCATCCACTGTTTCATCTCCGTCATAAATATATCCATAGTGAATGGTATGTGTCTTTACTTCTTTTATATTCTTTCTGCCGTTTTTGGAACGGTAGATCCTTGCAATCACATTCATGGCATCTTCACCGCTGATCCGTACAATTCCGATACCGGAAGCACTCATAGCAGTGGAGATTGCTGCTATCGTAGTCTCCATAATTGTTTTTCCTCCTAAAAAAAATGTTATTCCGGGAAAAAGCCTACGTCAAGTCCGTATTATTCACGCTTTCACCTAGAATAACATTTTTTGTCAGATGTATCTACATCTTAATATCTTTTTAATTTTACAACGACATGACGATAAGGCTCTTCGCCCTCGCTTACTGTCTCCACAAATTTATTTCCCTGAAGAGCAGAATGGATGATTCTTCTCTCATATGGGTTCATCGGCTCAAGAACTACCGGCTTTCTGGTTTTCTTTACCTTGTAGGCAATTCCTCTTGCCAGATTTTCCAGTGTTTCTTTTCTTCTTCTGCGGTAATCCTCTGTATCCAGTTTTACACGAATATAAGTGGATTTTCCTTTATTTACCACAAGGCTGGTCAGATACTGCAGGGAATCAAGAGTCTGTCCTCTTTTTCCGATAAGGATACCCATATCCTGGCCTTCAAAATCAACCTCAAGACAGCCGTCTTTTGTATTGTATTTGGATGTGATCTGAACCTCTCCCAAATCCATGGAAGTAAATACTTCTTTCAGGAATACAAGAGCTCTTTCTTCGATCTCTCTGATCTCTTCCGGATCAGAGATCACTTCGATCTCCCTTGCCGGTTTTACCGGTTTTTCTTTCGGAAGCTTTTCTTTTGGCTCTCTTACCGGTTTTTCGCGGAAAGTTTTTTCCTTGACCGGCTTCGGCTGTTTTTCTTTCGGTTCTTCTGTTTTTTCTTTTACCTCTTTTGCCGGTTCTTCTTTCTTCTCCGGTTTATAAGAAGGCTTTGTATTCTGTCTGGATACCGGCTTCGGCGCTTTTTTCTCTTCTTTAAAAGAACCAAGTTTTACTGAATCTACGATCTTTTCGATTTCAGCATCCTCTGCAGTTTCCTGAATCCTGCGTACTTTAATGATCGCCGGTTTGCTTCCAAATCCAAAGAACCCGGAGCTTCCTTCAGAAACTACCTGAATATCTAACTGATCGCTGGATACGCCCAGCTCAATACACGCTTTTGTGATAGCTTCATTTTTCGTTTTTGCCGAAAACTGAACATATTCTTCCATCATTAACCCCTCCGTTCCTTCTTATTTCTTCTTGTTTCTCTCATCAAAGCTTCTTACAAGATTTGCTTTTGCCGTAATACTGTCCGGTTTGGCATTTACTGCCTTTTTGTAGGACTCTTCTACTTTTCTTGCACGCTCTGCTTCCGGAGAACCACTGTTTCCTTTATCGATCTTGTTGATATTTTTTACGCTCTGATGAGCCTGATTGGTGATCTTCTGAGGAGGAAGTCCTGCTTTTGCTCTCTTCTCCTCGATCTTTTTCATATTTTCATTGATCAGAACCTCAATATCCATCTTATCCAGATGACGGTTGATCAGAACCTGCTGCACGCTTCGCACAACTGCACTGAAGATCCAGTAAATACCAAGACCTACAGGGAAGGTAAAGCAGAAAAATGCAGACATCAGAGGCATTACCATGTTCATGGTCTTCATGGAGTTTGCCATCGGATTGCTGTCGTCATTATTCTGTGCTGCCTGCGGCATAAGCTTCAGGTTCAGTACCTGAGTTCCCCATGATAACAGCGGGATCAGAAGTGCTACTACTGCAAGAAGAATAGATCCTCCTACAAATGCTGCTTTGATATAGTTCCATGGCATTTCTGCAATGTTCAGCCCGAGGAAACTCTGCATATGAGCAATTTCCGATGCTGTGCTGTTGATCGTATCTGAAAATCCAGCAAACTGATTCATCTCTCCCAGTGTCTTCCACTGGTCAGGAGAAAGTGCATACAGAAAGTCAATAACGGAGTTGGAAGTTGCTGTGCTTCCGTCAAGGATCAGACGTACACGGGTCATCTTGTTTTCGGTAATAAAATCCTGAAGGATATTTGTGTATCCGCTTACACCGATGATCTGGGATGCCACACCATCAAGTACGTTTTTTACACTGCCTACATAAGCAGGGATATTCTGGATAACATGCCACAGAGACCACAGGATCGGCAGCTGGATCAAAAGCTGTACACAGCTTCCGGTAGGTGATACTCCGTATTTCTGATATACGGCTGAGGTTTCTTCCTGCATTTTCTGCATGGAAACCTGGTCTTTTTTATTCTGATATTTTTTCTGGATCTTCATAAGCTCCGGCTGCATAACAGAACTCAGCTTGGAGAATTTCTGCTGTTTGATCTGCAGAGGGGTCATAAAAAGATAGATCAGAATACTGAAAATGACAATACAAAGACCAAGATTCTGGATTCCGAATAATCCGTCAAGGAATTTGTAAATACCGTTCATGATCCATCCCATAACAACTGAGATCTGACCGATGATCGGCGTCGAGTTCTTTGTAGCTAAAATCATCAATTCCAATTTTCAAATCCTCCTGATCATGGCACAGGATCATATCCTCCATGAGAAAAAGGATTGCACCTTAATATTCTCCATAAGGCAAGCAACCCTCCCTTGACTGCGCCATATTTTTCAATTGCTTCTAAACCATATTGAGAACATGTGGGAATATAAGGACATTTTGTTCTCTTCATCGGTGACAGATATTTCTGATAAAGTCGTATCAGTTTAATTAGAAATTTCTTCATTTTTCTTCTCACCTGCTATCTGATGCTTTCTTGCAAGGTGCAGCAATGCGCTTTCGATCTCCTGATAGCTTTTTTCCTTTGCTGACGGCCTGGCTATTACTACGATATCCAGACTATTCTTAAATAACAGTTCGTTTAAACGATAGCTTTCCCTTATCAGCCTGGTGACCCTGTGGCGTACCACACTATTCCCTACTTTTTTACTTACTGATATTCCCAGACGATTCTTCATGTACTGATTTTCCAGTACGTACATCACCAGATACCGATTTGCATAAGATGTTCCATGTCTGTAAACCTGTTGAAAATCACTGTTTCTTTTCAAGGACTCTGAATATTTCATCGAATCCTCCTTTGATTACAAAATTAATGGTACAGGATTATTCCTGCATAGAAGAAAAGACCACAAAACTGCGGTCTTATATCTTAGCTTACGCTGATAACTGCTTTCTTCCTTTTAATCTTCTTGCAGCTAATACTTTACGGCCGCCCTTTGTGCTCATGCGGGCTCTGAATCCGTGAACTTTAGCTCTTGATCTCTTTTTCGGCTGAAATGTCATTTTCATAGGTAAAGCACCTCCTTTATCTATTATCCAATTTTAAATTTTCTCATAGAACATCATTTCAATTATATTCATAAACCCCCTGTTCGTCAAGCAGAAATTAAGATTTTTCCGCAAAATAAGACTTTTCCATTGCCATAAATAAAGTTTGAAAAATACGAAAGCACACTTTTCAAACTTTGATTTTTGGATTGTTTTTATAATCAACATACCTATGTGGAAATCTATAGTTAACGTAAAGTTATGCACATTTTGTGGATAACTTGTGGATAACTTTTGTTTTTCCCTTGTGAATATCCACATTTTTCGACTTTTTTATACACATTATGTTAATAAAACCCTTTATTTTACAGTATTTTTTCCGTGGAAAAAGTTATACACAATCCCCAGGGGTATTTATCCACTATCCCGGATCTTATGTAAACCTATTGATGTTTTTCCACAGATTGCCAGTTATCCACATGTGGAAAAATGTGTATAACTATAAAACTTGAAATAAGGATTGCGAAAAACAATGATTTATTATAATATATAAAAGGATATTTATGTCTTTCAGACTAAATATGAACAACTATATGAGCAAATCAGCACCCAGGGGAGTAAAAATGGATAAAGTGATAGAAAAATGGGATGAAATTCTACAGATTTTGAAAGTAGAATATGATGTGGCCAACGTTGCCTTCAATACTTGGCTGAAGCCTTTGAAAGTTTATGATGTCAAAGACAATGTGGTAACCATCATTGTCCCGTCTGAACAGAGTGTTCTGCTTGATATTGTAAATAAAAAATACAGGCTTCCTCTTCAGGTTACGATCTGCGAGGTTACAGGAATGGAAAGCTGTGAAATTAACTTTATCCTTCCTGAAAACGTGCCGAAAAAAGAAAATCCTTCCTATAATATGTCTGAATCCATGTCTCTTCGTGAGCAGCGCTGCGAAGAAGCGCATTTGAATCCAAAATATACATTTGACAGCTTTATCGTAGGAAGCAATAACAAATTTGCCCAGGCTGCAGCTCTTGCAGTTGCGGAATCTCCAGGAGATACTTACAATCCTCTTTTTATTTATGGAGGAGCAGGTCTGGGAAAAACGCATCTTATGCATTCCATCGCTCATTATATCATTGATAATAATGAAAACAGTAAAGTTCTTTATGTAACAAGTGAAGAATTTACCAATGAGCTGATTGAAACCATCCGTAACGGAAATAACTCCGCAATGTCCAAATTCCGCGAAAAATACAGGAATATTGACGTACTTCTTGTCGATGATATCCAGTTTATTATAGGAAAAGAGTCTACACAGGAAGAATTTTTTCATACTTTTAACAGTCTGCACAGTGCTAAAAAACAGATTATCATTTCCTCAGATAAACCGCCAAAAGATATGGAAATTCTGGAAGAACGTTTCCGTTCCAGATTTGAGTGGGGTCTGATCGCAGATATTACGCTGCCGGATTATGAAACGCGAATGGCAATTCTTCATAAAAAAGAAGAACTGGATGGCTATAATATCAGTGAAGAAGTTATTAAATACATAGCAACAAACATAAAATCAAACATTCGTGAGCTGGAAGGTGCTTTTAACAAAGTTATGGCAAGTTCCAAGCTTGAAAAAAAGGAAGTTACACTGGAATTAGCCGAAAAAGCACTGAAAGATATCATTTCCCCTGATCAGCAGAAGGTGATCACACCGGAATATATCATTTCCGTGGTAGCCGAACACTTCCATTTAACTGTTGCTGACCTTTGCGGAAACAAAAGAAGTTCAAAGATCGTCATGCCAAGACAGATTGCCATGTATTTATGCAGAGACATCATTGATACCTCTTTAAAAACCATTGGTAAAAATCTTGGAAATCGTGACCATACTACAGTTATGCACGGAATTGAGAAGATTGAGAAAGAAATCCAGACAAATGACAATATCAAAAATTCCATCGACACTTTGAAAAAGAAGATCAATCCACAGGGTTAAGTACTTTATCCACATACCTTACCCCGGGTTTTACACTAAGTTATACAGTTTGAAAGTCTTGATTTTTAAGGCTTTTCTATGGTTTTCCATACAATTCACAGCCCCTAAGACGGCTATTGCGGATTTCTTACTATATATTTTTTTAAAAGGCCATTTTCAACCAGAAAGGGAGTTATACACAACATGAAGATCATTTGTTCCAAATCTAATTTATTAAAAAGCGTAAATATTTCTTTGAAAGCTGTTCCTTCTAAAACAACTATGCCAATTCTGGAATGTATTTTGATCGATGCTTCTACAAATCAGATCAAATTTACTACAAATGATATGGAACTTGGTATTGAAACAATTGTGGATGGAACGATTCTGGAAAAAGGTATGGTAGCTCTTGATGCTAAGATTTTTTATGAAATCATCAGACGACTTCCGGATAATGATGTTACGATTGATACAGACAGCAACTTTGTGGCAACGATCACCTGCGAAAAAGCAAAATTCACCATTCCGGGAAGATCCGGGGAAGATTTTGCTTATCTTCCGGTAATTGAAAGAGACGAATCCTTGACTCTTTCACAGTTTACGTTAAAAGAGATGATTCGCCAGACCTTATTTTCTATAGCTGTTAATGAAAATAATCGATTAATGACAGGAGAACTCTTTGAAATAAAGGATAATTGTCTGAAAATTGTCTCTCTGGATGGCCATCGTATATCCATTAGGAGAATGCCACTTAAGAGAGAATATTCTGACAAAAAGATTGTCGTTCCTGGAAAGACACTTAGTGAGATCAGTAAGATTCTGTCCGGTGAAGTGGATGATCAGGTAAGTATCTATTTCACAAAAAACCACATTTTGTTTGAGTTTGATCAGACCATGGTTGTTTCCAGGCTGATCGAAGGAGAATATTTCCGTATCGACCAGATGCTTTCCAGTGATTATGATACAAAGCTGACCATTAACAAAAAAGAGTTCCTTGACTGTATTGACAGAGCAACACTTCTTGTAAGAGAAGGTGATAAAAAACCGATCGTTATTGACATCAGAGATAATCGAATGGAACTGAAAATCGATTCTTCTATGGGATCCATGAATGAAGAAATCGATATCGTGAAAGAAGGAAAGGATATCCTTATCGGATTCAACCCGAAATTCCTGATCGATGCTTTGAAAGTTATCGATGACGAAAATATCAATATGTATCTTATGAACCCGAAAGCTCCATGCTTTATTAGAGATGATGATGAGAGCTATACCTACCTGATCCTGCCTGTAAATATCAGTCAGAATCAGTCCAGATAGGAGGAAAATAACTTGGAGATCAGGATAAGAGATGAATTTATCAAGCTTGGACAGGCTTTGAAACTTGCCGGCGTTGTGGAAGACGGAGTGGAAGCGAAATTTGCGATTCAGGATGGTCTGGTCCGGGTAAATGGAGAGGTAGAGGAACGTCGTGGAAGAAAGGTTTATGAAGGTGATGTTATTTCTTTTAACGGCGACGAGATCAAAGTGACCAGGTAAATTATGTATATAGAGTCTATACAACTAAAAAATTTCAGAAATTATGAAAATCTTGAGCTGAATCTGGATAAAGGAACGAACATTTTTTTTGGAGACAACGCTCAGGGAAAAACAAATATTCTGGAAGCTGCCTATCTTTGCGGAACGACAAAATCTCATAAAGGAAGTAAGGACAGAGAAGTCATAAGGTTTGGCGAAGAAGAGGCTCATATCCGGATGATGGTAAAAAAAGACGGACTTTCCTATAAGCTGGATATGCATCTCAGAAAAAACAGATCAAAGGGAGCTGCAATCAACGGGCTTCCGGTAAAAAAGGCAAGAGAGTTGTTCGGAATCGTAAATCTTGTCTTTTTTTCACCGGAAGATCTGAACATCATTAAAAACGGACCCGGAGAGAGAAGAAGGTTTATGGATCTGGAACTGTGCCAGCTGGATCAGATCTATCTGTCTGATCTTGCTGGCTATAATCATATTGTAAATCAGAGAAACCGGCTTCTGAAAGATATTTACACAAATCCTGCCCTGAATGATACCATGGATGTCTGGGATATGCAGATGGTACATTATGGACGGAAGATCATTGAAAAACGAAAAAGCTTCGTGGAAGAGCTGAACGAGGTTATCCATGGAATCCATAAAAATCTTACCGGCGGGGATGAGTTTCTGGAAGTGATCTATGATCCAAGTACAGAAGCAGAAAACTTTGAAAGTGTGCTTCAGAAAAACCGGTCAAGAGATGTAAGGATGAAGATGACATCGGCCGGTCCCCACAGAGATGATCTTTGCTTTATGGTAAATGGTATAGATATTCGAAAATACGGATCTCAGGGACAACAGCGGACGGCTGCTCTGTCTTTGAAACTTTCAGAGATCTATCTGGTAAAGAAAAAGATCAAGGATACTCCGGTTCTTCTCTTGGACGATGTACTTTCAGAGTTGGACAGCAGCAGACAGACCTGCCTGTTGGACAGTATACATGATATACAGACGATGATCACCTGTACAGGTTTAGATGATTTTGTAAGCAACCAGTTTCACATTAATAAAGTGTTTCGAGTGGTAAAAGGACAGGTGTTTGATCCTGTAAATTCTGATAGCAGTTACCTTTGACAAGGATAAATGCATATGTTAAACTGTTTTTAATTATGGAAAGTTGGTGAATATATCTTGGATAAAGAAGAATATCGAATAAAATTAAATCAGATGAACCATTACGTAGACCAGAAAAAATACAAAGAAGCAATGGATGTTGTGGACAGTATTGACTGGAGAAGGGTGAAAAATGTCCGTAATCTTTGTGTTGTTGGCGAGATTTATGCAGCAAACAAAAGATATGAGGAGAGCCGGGAGATATTCCTTCTGGCATATCACCGTGCACCGATTGGAAAAAATATCCTGTACAGACTGATTGAGGTTTCCCTGAAGATGAAAGATGTTCAGGAGGCGGAAGAATTTTTTGAAGAATTTCAGGAAGTTGCGCCAAATGACAGCAACCAGTATATTTTGAGATATAAGATCAGTAAAGCAGAAAATGCTTCTCTGGAAGAACAGATCCGGATCCTTGAGGATTACAAAGAAAGAGAGTTCACAGAGCGCTGGTCCTATGAGCTTGCGAAACTGTATTATCAAAATGGCGATACCAAGAAGTGTCTGGAGCTTTGCAACGATATCATCCTTTGGTTTAACGAGGGACGCTATGTGCTGAAGGCCATGGATCTTAAGAATCGTATGGGACAGCTCACAGGTGCAGAAAAAGAAAAGTATGAGAAACAGTTTGTTCCGAATCTTACTACGGTAGAACAGATGGAACAGGGTGGAGCGGATACACAGGCTGTGAAAGAAGAAGCAGCTGAGGAGGATACTCCTGTAATCGAAAATGTCTGCATGGATGAACGGGATATCAATAACGCAGAAAGTCTCCAGGAAAAAATTTCCAAGAGTATCCGTGATATATTTAATGGCAGCAGAAAAGAATCCGAAGAAGAATTTGCAGAAGAAGAGCAGGATATTCAGGAAGAAGTTCAGGATGAAATGATCAAGGACAGTTCTTCTGAAGAGGAAGATCATAATGTTCCGGAACTGGAACCGGAGGAGGTTTCTGTTGATGCAGAAGCTTCTGACAGTGAACCGGCAGAAGAAATCATGCAGGAACAGCCGGAAGAGGCAGCAGAAGAAGTCTCGAAACTGGAAAATGAAGAAGAACTGGATGATAATATCAAAGAACTTCAGAAATTTGAGATTCCGGATTCCATGAAAGATGTGGGTCTTGCAGAAAATGTTTATGCAGATATTCCAAAAGCACCGGATATTGTTCTTCCGGATATGGATACTGAGGAAGAGGATAAAGAATTTAATCTTGAGGATATGATTCTTTCTGCCGCAACGGCGCAGGGAATTGAAATTCCGAAAGATACGGTCGCTGAACAGCCAAAAGAGCAGGAAATGGAAGAATTCCAGGATGAAGACTATATGTCCGAGGAAGATCTTCAGAGTGCAGAGGATGAATTCTTAAACGGCCCGGCAGGAAGAAAGCCGGATCCGGAAATAGAAGAAGATGAGATTCGGGGAGAGGACTCTTATGAGGACGACGAACTGAATGACGACGAGTTTTATGAATACAGTGATGATGACGATGACGACTTCTATGAGGATGAAACTGATGACGAGGAAGAAGACAGTTTCTACGAAGAAGACGAAGGGGACGACGAACTGTATGAGGATGACGACGATGATTTCTACGGCGAGGAAGAGGAAGAGTTTTATGAAGAAGAGGAAGAACTTCCAGTAGTAAGCCGTAAGCCTATTCCGGAGAAGAAGACTGCAAAGGTGAGAAAGCCAGATCCGGAAAGAAGGACAGTATTCCGGGAAGAAGCGGCTCCGGCAAGGAAAGAAATGCCGAAAAAGAAGAAACGTCGTATCAGTGAGGAAGAAGAACTGGAACGTTTTGTGGATTCTATCCGTCCTCAGGAAGCCATGGATATCATCCCGAGAGAAAAGAAGCTGACAGACAGTGAGAAAAAACTGTTTACATATTTTGCAAAGGTTCCGGGACTTCGGGAACAGCTGGTAGATGCATTGTGTGATGTACAGACCGCTGCTGCAGATAAGACATCCAGGACAGGAAATATCATTGTCATGGGCGGACGTGAAACAGGAAAAACAAGACTGATTTCCGGACTGATCCCGGCAATCTGTAAAGAACTGAATCTGGAGGCAGCTAAAGTTGCCTATGTATTTGCCGACCAGATCAATGGAAAAAATATAGCCGCTATCGTAAAGAAAATGGCAGGCGGTTTCCTTGTTATCGAGAATGCAAATCAGCTGAAAAAAGAAACCGTAAATCAGCTGAGTAAGGCAATGGAATTCCGTACAGACGGAATGATCGTGATCATGGAGGATGAAAAGATCGGAATGCGTAAGCTGATGGCAAGATTCCCGAAATTTGCATCCAAGTTTACATCTATGATCAATATACCGGTATTTACCAACGATGAACTTGTCAATTTTGCAATGATCTATACAAGAGAAAGAGGATATACCATCGATCAGAAGGCTATGGTTGCTCTTTATAACCTGATCAGTATCAATCAGAAGGATGATGAACCTATGAATGTTGGTGCAGTAAAGGATATCATTGACAGCGCCATTGCCAGATCTACGGGAGGCATCCGCAAACTGAGCCGTAATATCTCAAAAAAGAGAACAGATGTAGACGGTTATGTGGTTCTGTACGAGAAGGATTTTAACTAAAAATAAATAACGAAAAAAGGAAGTAGAGATTATGACCAGACCTTATCTTGGAAATCCCAAATATACCATTGAAGTTCTTCAGAAGTATGGATTTGTTTTTCAGAAAAGGTTTGGTCAAAATTTTTTGATCGATCCCCATGTTCTGGAAAAAATCATAAGAGAATCTGAGATCACAAAAGAGGATTTTGTTCTGGAGATTGGTCCCGGCATCGGGACAATGACACAATATCTGGCTGATTCTGCCAGAGAGGTTACTGCAGTGGAGATCGATGATGCATTGATTCCTATTCTTCAGGATACGCTGAAAGAGTGGAACAACGTAACCGTGATCCATGGCGATATTCTGAAGACGGATATCCGGAAGATTGCAGAAGAAAAAAATAATGGAAAGCCCATTAAGGTAGTTGCCAATTTGCCGTATTATATTACTACTCCTATCATTATGGGGCTTTTTGAGAGTCAGGTTCCGGTGGAATCCATTACCGTCATGGTACAGAAGGAAGTTGCGGACAGAATGCAGACAGGTCCGGGATCAAAGGATTATGGGGCTCTGTCTCTGGCAGTGCAGTATTATGCAGATCCGGAGATCGTTGCAAATGTTCCGCCGAACTGTTTTATGCCAAGGCCTAAGGTGGGAAGTGCAGTCATTCGGCTGAGACGGCATCAGACACCGCCGGTTCAGGTTCAGAATGAAAAATTGATGTTCCGTCTGATCCGGGCTTCTTTTAACCAGAGAAGAAAGACTATGGCAAACGGGCTTAAAAATTCTCAGGAATTAAATTATACAAAAGAACAGATTGAAAAGGCAATCGCAGACTGTGGTCTTCCGCTGAATATTAGAGGCGAAGCACTTACTCTTGAGCAGTTTGCAGCACTTTCCAACGCGTTTTCAGAAATAGAAAAATAAAAGAAAATGTAAAAAGCATCCGGTGGCTGGTCGGATGCTTTTTACTGTTAAGATTTATTAAATTTAAAAGGAAGGAGAGTTGATCACCACAATGGGCGATCAACATATGAAAAAGAAAATTATAAAAATAATGTTGGCTGTATTATTTTTATGGTAATAGTATATCCTGAAAATATGATGGTTTCATGTTTAAGTTATGAAAAAATAATGAACGAATATCAAAAGATTTATGAATGAGAGCTGTAATAAGCCTGTGAAACCGGTTTGGCATAAGTGTTTAAATAATTTTTACAGCATAGTTTGTATCGTGTGCTATAATGTGAGCTGTTAAAAGAAAAACTTGTTTATCAGACGAAAATGGAGGTAATTGAAATGAGAATAAAGAAATTAAGCGCATTGATTCTTGCAGGAGTTCTGACCTGTACAGCACCGGCGGCTGTTCAGGCAGATGCACAGACGGATGCAGCAGTAGACCAGGCGGTAGAATTACTGGAACAGAGCGGGATCAGTGATTTTATGTCAGATCCGGACAATGTAGTAGACGTTATTATTGCGGCAAAGGAAACCATTGGCCAGGCAGACGTATCAGATGAGGATATTGCAGCAGCTCTTGATACGGCAGCGGCAGCAGCGGGATTTTCTTTGTCTGATTCGGATAAAGATACGCTTGTCAGACTTTATAATAAGTTCAAAAATATAGATATTGATGAGGAAACTCTCAGAACTCAGGTCAATAAAGTATATGATAAACTGGAGAGTCTTGGGATCACCAAAGAAGATGTAAAGGGGATTCTGGGAAAAATGATAGATATTGTAAAAAGTATTATAAATTAATGTTGTTGACAGACAGCAGATTTGTTTTTTGAAACGATTATATAAAATATACAGCTTTAAATTGATAAAGTGATAGAGTGTATGTGATATTTTTATAAAAAACAGGAATATATTAGAAAAAATATTGTGCAAATATACGAAAGATTCATTATTTGTTCATAATATGTTCACAATTGATTGCTATTATAATAACAGTTCGAAAGAACAAAGTTATGACGTTGTAATGTTCTTCATTACACATAAATTTTTTCATAATAATTGCCCCGGTAAACCACTGCCGGGGCACTCCTCGTTTATAAAGCCCTTTTTCAGGGCTTTTTTTGTTCTTATAAAGACACAAAGGTTGTAGGCAGGAAAAGGATTATGATATAATAAAGGACAGATTAAGCATGATATCACGTAAAAAAGGAGTTGTATATTATGGCAGAGACAATGAAAGATTATGAACAGGAACTGAATGCATCCATGAAAAAAATAGAGGAAGGAGACATCCTTACCGGAACTGTGGTCAGTGTTGATGAAAAAGAAGTAATCCTGGATCTGGGATACTATGCAGAAGGTGTGATCCCGGCAGAGGCATACAGCAGAGAACCCGGATTCAGTCTGAAGGAAGCGGTACATCCGGGGGATGAGGTTTCTGCCATGGTTGTGCGTAAAGACGACGGAAACGGAAATATCCTTTTGTCCAGAGTAGAAGCTTCGGATATTCTTGCCTGGGACAAGATCAGAGAATATAAAGAATCCGGAGAAGTTCTGGACGTTGTGGTAAAAGGTATCACCAATGCCGGCGTGATCGCTTATGTGGAGGATATCCGGGGATTTATTCCTGCTTCCAAACTTGCATTGGGATATGTGGAGGATACGGAGGCATATCTGAATCAGCATGTTCAGGTCCAGGTTATTGATTTTGAGAAAGACAGCAAAAAGCTGATTCTTTCGGCAAAGGAGCTTTTAAGGGAAAAGGCAGAAGAGGAAAGAAAAAATAAAATCTCCAATGTTCAGGTGGGATTTGTGACAGAAGGAGTAGTAGAAAGCCTTCAGCCTTATGGTGCTTTTGTGGATCTTGGAAACGGACTTTCCGGTCTGGTTCATATCTCACAGATCTGTGAAAAAAGAATCCGGAAGCCTTCTGAAGTACTGGCTGTAGGTGATCAGGTAAAAGTAAAGGTCACTGCTGTGAAAGACGGAAAATTAAGTCTCAGCATCAAAGAGGCAGAAGATCTGATGGCAAAGGAGATCGAAGAAGAGGTTTATGAGGCTCCGGATGCAGGAGAGGAAGCAACGACTTCACTGGGTTCTCTTTTTGCAGGTATTAAATTGAACTGAACATCAGCTTAAAGTTAAGAAAGAGGAAATTATGAAAAAACAGGATAAAATATTTGTGATCGGACATAAAAACCCGGATACAGATTCTATTTGTTCGGCCATCGCATACTGCGATATTAAGAACCGGACATTTCAGAATAAAAGATATATTCCAAAACGTGCAGGTCAGATCAATGAGGAAACTGAGTTTGTGCTGAATCGTTTTGGAATCCAGCCTCCGGGATATTTAAGCAATATTGGAACACAGGTAAAAGATATGGATATCCGTATGAGTCCTGAAGCTGACAAGAGCATGTCTCTGAAAAATGCCTGGGATCTTATGCAGGAGAACAGCATTGTATCTCTTCCTATCAGGGATAAGGAAGGCGGGCTGGAAGGGCTGATCACCATTGGTGATATCGCAAAAACATATATGGATACTACAGACAGCTATCTTCTTTCCAGAGCACGGACCCAGTACCAGAGAATAGCGGAAACGATCAGTGGAAGGATCGTGGAAGGAAACGGCCATGGTTATTTCACAGAGGGAAAAGTCATGGTAGGAACTGCAGATCCGGATAAAGTCAAGGAGTATGTAGGGGAAAATGACATGGTGATCCTTGGAAACAGGGAAGAGGATCATCTTCAGGCTATTGAATTGAACGTAAGCTGCATTATTGTAGGAATGGATATCCAGGTAACAGAAAAGGTGCTGAAGCTGGCACACGAAAGAGATATTGTAGTGATTTCTTCGCCATATGATACCTTTACGATCTCCAGACTGATCAATCAGAGTATTCCGGTGCGGTATATCATGAAAACAGAAAATCTTGTTACCTTCCATACCGAGGATTTTACAGATGATATTCAGGATGTAATGGTCAAACATCGTCATCGTGCGTTTCCGGTGATCGACAAAAAAGGAAAATGTGTGGGAACGATCTCGCGTCGTAATTTCCTGGATATGCACAGAAAAAAAGTGGTCCTGGTGGATCATAATGAAAAAGATCAGGCTGTAGACAATATTGACAAGGCGGATATCCTGGAGATCATCGATCATCATAAGCTGGGAACTCTGCAGACGATGCAGCCTATTAATTTCCGAAATCAGCCGGTTGGATGTACAGGAACAATCATGTATCAGATTTATGGCGAGCAGAAACTGGAAATTCCGCCCAAGATCGCAGGACTTCTCTGCGCGGCGATCATTTCCGATACTTTGATGTTCCGTTCCCCTACTTGTACTTTGCAGGACAAAATGGCAGCAGGGGCACTTGCTCTGATCGCAGATATCTCCATTGAGGAATTTGCAAAGGAAATGTTCAAGGCAGGCAGCAACCTGAAAGACAAGGCTCCTGAGGAGATCTTTTATCAGGATTATAAGAAATTTATCGCGGAAGGCGACATTATGTTCGGCGTAGGGCAGATCAGCTCTATGGACGAAGACGAGCTCGGTGAGATCAAGAAAAAACTGGAGCCGTTTATGGTCAGCGAATGTGGACGTCATGGAGTTACCAGAGTTTACTTTATGCTTACCAGCATTATGAACCGTTCTACGGAGCTTCTTTTCTATGGTGAAGGAAGCCGGGAAATGGCAGAAAGTGCATTTGGAATGGAGGCAAAGGATGGTTCTCTTTATCTGGAAGGTGTGGTGTCCAGGAAGAAACAGCTGATCCCTGCACTGATGGAAGCCGCACAGATGCAGAATGAATATGCATAAAAACAAGGAGAATACAATGGCAAAACAAAGCTGGAAGCCGGGAAATATGCTTTATCCTCTTCCTGTGGTTATGGTAAGCGCTGCAGATAAGGACGGCAGAGACGATATTATTACAGTTGCGTGGGCAGGAACGGTATGCACCAATCCTCCAATGGTATCTGTGTCAATCCGGCCGGAGCGTTTTTCCTATCATATGATCCGGGAAACAGGAGAATTTGTGATCAATCTGACTACCGAAGAACTGGCTTTTGCCACAGATTATTGCGGAGTCAGATCCGGCAGAGATGTGGATAAATTTAAAGAAACAGGTCTTACCAGAGAAAAAGCGGATCAGGTCAACGCGCCTATGATCGCAGAAGCACCGGTCAATATTGAGTGCTGTGTCCGGGAAGTAAAGGAATTGGGCTCCCACCATATGTTTCTTGCAGAAGTTGTGGCAGTTCACGCCGATGAAAAATATATGGATGAGAAAAAACGATTTGATCTGAACAGAGCCAAACCTATCGTATACTCTCATGGGGAATATCTGGCAACCGGAAAGAAACTGGGAACATTTGGATATAGTGTAAAGAAAGTGAAAAATAAGCGAAAAAAACGTTGAAAACCGCATAAAAACCCATGAAAACCTCTGGGGATTGCAGAATAAGGCTTTTTATGGTAAAATAAAATCCTGTAAATTGCAAATACTTTATCTGGAAGGCAATAAAACATATGAAAAATATCATATTGATCGGAATGCCCGGTGCAGGAAAAAGCACGATAGGAGTTGTTCTTGCAAAAATTCTGGGATATCAGTTTCTTGATTCAGATCTTCTGATCCAGAAACAGGAAAAAAGGAAACTTCACCAGATCATATCCCAGGAAGGAAATGACGGATTTCAAGAGATTGAAAATCGGGTTAATGCTTCAATTGAAACAGAGGAAACAGTGATTGCCACAGGAGGAAGTGTGGTTTACTGTCAGGAGGCAATGGAGCATCTGAAATCCATAGGAACCGTAGTTTATTTGAAGCTGCCGTTAAAGCCGCTTTCGAGGCGTCTGGGAAACCTGAAGGGAAGAGGCGTCCTTCTGAAGAAGGGACAGACGCTGGAGGACCTTTACAGGGAGAGAACGCCTTTGTATGAGAAATATGCAGATATTGTAGTGGATGAAGAAGGAAAAGATCTGGAGGCATGTCTGCAGGCAGTTTTAAGTGAACTGGATACAGAAATAAGGTAACTGTTGTGCATGACGCACATCAGGAGCAGACAGAGACAGTGAAATTTTTATTTACAAATGTTAAAAATGTGTTATAATACGATATTGAACATTTTAAGATAATATTTTTTTTATTGGAATCAGATATTTCTGGCGTTTGCTTCGGTTTACGGAGTAAAAATAATTATAGAGGTGTTTTATGGAACAGTATGTGATTAAAGGAGGCAATCCGTTAGTAGGTGAAGTAGAGATCGGCGGTGCCAAAAATGCGGCGCTTGCAATACTTTCGGCTGCTATTATGACGGATGATACCATATTAATTGAGAACCTGCCTGACGTAAGAGACATCAATGTTTTACTGGAAGCAATCGCAGGGATTGGAGCACAGGTAGAACGAATCAACAGATCTACAGTAAAGATCAACGGATCTACCATTGCGGATATCAGTGTTGATTATGAATATATCAAAAAGATTCGTGCGTCTTATTATCTTCTGGGTGCTCTGCTTGGTAAATACAAGCATGCAGAGGTACCGCTTCCGGGAGGATGCAATATCGGAAGCCGTCCGATCGATCAGCATCTGAAAGGATTCCGTGCTCTTGGAGCAGATGTAAAGATCGTCCATGGCGCGATCGTTGCCAGAGCAGAGAATCTTCATGGAAGCCATATTTTCCTTGATGTGGTTTC
The DNA here is from genome assembly GCA_021771755.1 of Lachnospiraceae bacterium. Lineage (GTDB taxonomy): Bacteria > Bacillota > Clostridia > Lachnospirales > Lachnospiraceae > Blautia_A. Next base: position 28,656 of record JAETOL010000009.1, read on the forward strand.
TGTAGGGGCAACCATTAATATTATGATGGCTGCATCTATGGCTCCGGGACGTACGATTATCGAGAATGCGGCAAGAGAGCCTCATGTCGTAGATGTTGCCAACTTCCTGAACAGCATGGGAGCCAACATCAAAGGCGCGGGAACAGACGTGATCCGCATCAAGGGTGTGGAGAAGCTTCATCGTACCGAATATTCCATCATTCCGGATCAGATCGAGGCAGGGACCTTTATGTTCGCTGCAGCAGCTACCGGCGGTGATGTTACTGTAAAAAATGTCATTCCCAAGCATCTGGAGGCAACGACTGCCAAGCTTGAGGAAATCGGCTGTGAGGTAGAGGAATTTGACGATGCAGTACGCGTACGTGCAGCAAAGAGACTTCACAGAACTCATGTAAAGACACTTCCCTATCCGGGATATCCGACGGATATGCAGCCGCAGATCGCAGTTACACTTACACTTGCGGAAGGAACCAGTATTGTTACGGAGAGTATTTTTGAGAACCGTTTCAAATATGCGGACGAGCTGTCCAGAATGGGCGCAAATATCAAGGTGGAAGGAAATTCCGCCATCATTGACGGTGTGCGTAAGCTGACAGGCGCAAGAGTCAGTGCTCCGGATCTTCGTGCCGGTGCGGCGCTGGTGATCGCAGGGCTGGCAGCAGACGGCATAACGGTTGTCGATGATATTGTTTATATCCAGCGAGGCTATGAGAATTTTGAAGAGAAGCTGAGAAGTCTGGGCGCTGAAATTGAAAAGGTTTCCAGCGAGAAGGAAATCCAGAAATTCCGTCTTCGTGTGGGATGATTTCTGGTGTGAACAGTTACTCGTTTGATTCTATTCATAAAATGTTCATAGATTTATTCTTGACAAAAAGAATAAATAAGTATATCGTATGGTTTGTTACAAAGTAAATAAAAATGGCCTTTTATTCAGAGTGGTGGAGATACAAAGGATCTGCGAAGCCACGGCAACCCCTCCTTGGAGGAAGGTGCCAACCTGAGCGAGTGATCGAACAATAAGAGGATTGAAAGATAAATTCAGACAGTCCGATTATTCGGGCTGTTTTTTTGTCAGAAAAGAAAGGAAAAAAACAATGGAGAAAATTTTATTTACCTCTGAATCAGTAACAGAAGGTCATCCGGACAAAATGTGCGATGCCATTTCCGATGCCATTCTTGATGCGCTTATCGAGCAGGATCCTATGAGCCGTGTGGCTTGCGAGACAGCAACGACTACAGGTCTTGTTCTTGTTATGGGTGAGATTACCACAAACGCTTATGTGGATATCCAGAAAATTGTAAGGGATACAGTCAGAGAAATCGGTTATACCCGCGGAAAATATGGTTTTGACGCAGAGACCTGTGCAGTGATCACTGCCATCGATGAGCAGTCTGCAGATATTGCTCTTGGTGTGGACAAGGCTCTGGAAGCAAAAATGGGCGAGGACGAGATTGACGCTATCGGTGCGGGAGATCAGGGAATCCAGTTCGGCTATGCTTCCAACGAGACTGAGGAATACATGCCTTATGCAATCAATATGGCACATAAGCTTGCACGCCAGCTTACGAAGATCCGTAAGGACGGAACTCTCAGCTACTTAAGACCTGATGGAAAAACACAGGTAACAGTAGAGTATGATGAGGCAGGCAAACCGATCCGTATTGACGCGGTTGTATGCTCAACGCAGCATGATCCGGAAGTGACTCAGGAACAGATCCATGAGGACATTAAGAAATATGTATTTGACGCGATCATTCCGGCAGATATGGTAGATGAGAACACCAAGTATTTTATTAACCCTACAGGACGTTTTGTTATCGGAGGACCTCACGGAGACAGTGGTCTCACCGGACGTAAGATCATCGTAGATACCTACGGCGGAACCGGACGTCACGGCGGCGGAGCTTTTTCCGGAAAAGACTGCACCAAGGTTGACCGTTCTGCAGCATATGCAGCTCGTTATGTTGCGAAGAACATTGTTGCAGCAGGACTTGCTGATAAATGTGAGATCCAGCTTTCCTATGCGATCGGTGTGGCTCAGCCGACTTCCATCAATGTAGAGACTTTTGGAACAGGTAAGCTTTCTGATACAAAACTGGTTGAGATTATCCGTGATAACTTTGACCTTCGTCCGGCAGGAATCATCCGTATGCTTGACTTAAGAAGACCAATCTACAAACAGACAGCAGCATATGGTCATTTTGGACGTACAGATGTAGATCTTCCATGGGAAAAACTGGATAAGGTGGAAGCTCTGAAAAAATATCTGTAAGATGATTTTATAGAAAATTTAGACATAGAAATCTGACGATGTGATATAATGAACGCACAGGCAGTAAAAATCTGATTTTGCTGCCCTGCGTTCTTTTTATATTGAAAAAGAAAGAGGGATATGTTATGAAATTACGGACAAGGATCATAGTTGGTTTTCTGATGATCATTCTGGTCCCCCTTCTTTTGTCTGCTGCCACCCTTCATGGATTCCGAGAATCACAGAACCGTAATATGGAAAAAGCGAAAGAATCACAGGAAGCTTCTTATGACTATGATTACGGTATTACCATCGCTGATTCAGAATCCAGCGATGACGGCATACAGATTATGACGAAGGATCTCTTCGTTTCTGCGCTTGTGATTCTTGTGTTTACCGGACTGTCTGTGGGATTATGGATATACAGAAGTGTCGCAACTCCACTTGTGAAGCTTCGTAAGGCTACCCAGAATATCAAAGAGGGAAATCTCGATTTTGTACTGGACGTAGAGGGGACAGATGAATTTTCTGAACTTTGCCGGGATTTTGAGGAAATGAGGAGAAGACTGAAGGAATCTGCAGAAGAGAAGATCATCCTTGATAAAGAAAACAAGGAGCTGATCAGCAATATTTCCCATGACCTGAAAACTCCGATCACTGCGGTAAAAGGATATGTAGAAGGAATTATGGACGGAGTGGCGGATACCCCGGAAAAAATGGACCGCTATGTAAGGACAATTTATAATAAGACAAATGAAATGGATCATTTGATCAATGAACTGACCTTTTATTCCAAGATCGATACAAATCGTATTCCATACACGTTCAGTAAGTTGAATGTGGATGATTATTTTTCGGACTGTGCAGAGGAGGTCGGACTGGAACTGGAAACAAGAGGTATCCAGCTTTATTACGCCAATTATGTAGACAGAAGTGTCCAGGTGATCGCAGATGGAGAACAGATTCGCCGCGTAATCCATAATATCATTGGAAATGCCATTAAATATATGGATAAGGAAAAAGGTGTGATCCAGATCCGGGTGAAGGATGTGGGAGACTTTGTACAGGTGGAGATCGAAGATAATGGGAAAGGCATTGCATCCAAGGATCTGTCATTTATTTTTGACCGTTTTTACCGGACGGATGTTTCCAGAAATTCCTCAAAAGGAGGAAGCGGCATCGGACTTTCTATTGTGCGTAAGATCATGGAAGATCACGGCGGCAAGGTCTGGGCTACCAGCCGTGAAGGAATCGGAACCATTATGTATTTTGTTTTGAGAAAATATCAGGAGGTACCAATGAAATGAGCAAGATACTGATCATTGAAGACGAAGAGGCGATTGCAGACCTTGAAAAAGACTATCTGGAGCTTTCCGGATTTGAAGTGGAAATTGCAAACAGAGGAGATACAGGACTGGAAAAAGCCATGAAGGAAGAATATGATCTGATCATTCTGGATCTGATGCTTCCTGAGGTGGATGGATTTGATATCTGCAAACAGGTCCGTCAGGAAAAAAACACACCGATCATTATGGTCTCTGCCAAAAAAGATGACATTGACAAGATCCGTGGTCTTGGGCTTGGGGCGGACGATTACATGACCAAGCCTTTCAGTCCCAGCGAACTGGTGGCAAGGGTGAAGGCACATATGGAACGTTATAACCGTCTGGTAGGCTCCAGTGCAGTGAAGAATGATATCATTGAGATCCGTGGCATCAAGATCGACAAGACGGCACGGCGCGTCTGGGTAAACGGAGAGGAGACCACTTTTACGACCAAGGAATTTGATCTTCTTACTTTCCTTGCAGAAAATCCAAACCGTGTGTTTACCAAAGATGAGCTGTTCCGGGAGATCTGGGCAATGGAATCTGTGGGAGATATTGCCACGGTCACTGTCCATATCAAAAAGATCAGAGAAAAAATTGAATTTAATACCGCGAAACCTCAGTACATTGAGACAATCTGGGGAGTGGGATACCGATTTAAGGTATGAAAGAATTTGGACCGAAGAGATAATCTTCGGTCCGTTTTTGTGTATTTTTCCATAATCGGATGTATCTGGCTCTTATGACAAAAGAAAACAATTTGATTTGTATTGTTTTAGCGCGTTTCCACTTATTTGATACGCAAAAACTGGACAAAACAATAAAAATCAATAAAAAATGATAAAAAATCATTGACAAATATGTAGAATATTGTTATACTGAGTACATCAAGTTAAGAGAAGCATTTTTATGAGTATGCAAAGGAGCATGTTTGGATTCGGATTAGATTAATAAGAACATTGCAAAACGCAAAAAATAAGAGATGCTTTTTTTGTACCCGTATTTCATAACGAAATTGTAACTTATTAACAAATATACCAAGAAAAAGGAGAGAGACTTATGAAGAATCGCAAAAAAGTTCTCGCAGCCCTTCTGGCAGGCGTTATGACTCTGTCTATGGGCACAACAGTATTCGCAGCGGCAGAAGACGGATACGCAGTAAAGGCAACAAACACAGACGCAAAATCCGGTGATAACGATCTGGTGATCGCTATTGAGGGAAGCGTAAGCTCCATGGACCCGGCAAACATTCCGGATACCAACGCAATTTCTGCAACCCGCGGATGCTATGAAATGCTGGTAGCATTTAATAAAGATCAGGAGCTGGAAGGACAGCTGGCAGAATCCTGGGAGGTTTCTGAGGATTCTCTTACTTATACTTTCCATCTGCGTGAGGGCGTTAAGTTCTCCGATGGAACAGACTTTAACGCAGCAGCTGTAGTTGCAAACTATGAGCGTATCATTGATCCGGAGAACAAGCTTCGTCAGAGAAGAACTTATGTTGTAGCTCAGCCGGATGGAACAGAGAAATTCCGTGTAGAGAGCATTGAAACACCGGATGATTATACAGTTGTATTTAAGCTTGCAGAAGCATGGTCTCCGTTTATCAACCGTATGAGCCAGTTCTGCATGATCAGCCCGGCTGCTCTTGAGGAATATGGTAATGATATCATGAACCATCCGGTAGGAACAGGCCCGTTCATCTGTACAGAGTGGGAAGAGGGAGATCATACAACCTTTGAACGCAATGAAGATTACTGGGGAGAAAAAGCTTCTGTAGATACTGTTACCATTAAAGAGGTACCAGAGGCAGGTTCCCGTACCGCTATGCTGCAGACCGGCGAGGCAGATCTTGTTTATCCGATGCCTGCAGATCAGATCGCAGCAATCCAGAGCAATGACGATGTAAATGTTCTTGCAGCAGATTCCAATATCATGAGATATGTAACTCTGAACATGGATCTTCCGGAACTGAAAGATGAAAAAGTACGTCAGGCTATGAACTATGCTATCGACAAAGATGCATACATTCAGCTGATGTATTCCGGATATGCAAAACCTGCAACCTCTATCGTTCCTTCCATTATCGGAGGATACAAGGAGCAGACTCCTTATACTTATGACGTAGAAAAAGCAAAAGAGCTTATGAAAGAAGCTGGTTATGAAGACGGATTCAAGCTTACTCTCTGGGGAGACAATACAACTCAGGAAGTTAAGGGTATGACATTCATTAAACAGATGCTTTCCCAGATCAACATTGATGTAGAAGTTCTTCCAATGGAACCGGCTACGATCAGTGATAAGATCTATGTAGAAAAAGAAGACGCAGAGATCAATATGTGGTATGTAAACTGGTCTGCATCTGACTTTACTATGGACGGATCTGTTCGTTCTCTGCTTCACAGCAGCATGGTACCTCCTACAAGTGCTAACACTGCATACTATGTAAACGAAGACTTTGATAAGCTTCTTGACGAAGGTCTTGCAACCGCTGATCCGGATAAACAGGCTGAGATCTACGGCGAAGCACAGACAATCGCATGGGAAGCAGCTCCGTGGCTCTTCCTTGGAAACGATCAGATTCTGTATGCAGCAAAATCTTATCTGTCAGGCGCATATGTATCTCCGGACGGAGCATTTAACTTTACACATGCAGAGCTTGCACAGTAAGGAATACAGATATAAAAATGAATAGATAACTGGGGCGACAGGCGCCGCAGCGAAATATGACAGAACGAAGACGTTCTGAATAGGAAACTGCCGTTCAGCCGTCTGTGACCATTCACAGATGTGCGGACGGCAGTTTCTTTTCCTGTGCGGTATATGACACAGAAAAGAATTTTTATAACTATCAGACTGGAGGTAATACGATGGGTAAATATTTTTGTAAGCGTGTAGTAAGCGCAATCCCACTCCTGCTTGTAATTTCATTTGTGGTATTTATGTTCATCCACATGATTCCGGGCGATCCGGCCAGAATGATCGCAGGTCAGGATGCAACAAAAGAAGATGTAGAAGTAGTAAGAGAACAGCTGGGATTAAACGATCCTCTGCTTGTTCAGTACGGAAATTACATGAAAGGTCTTTTTACAGGAGATCTTGGAGATTCTGTAAAAAACGGAAAAACTGTTGTTGAGACAATCGCTCCAAGAATGAAACCGACAATTATGCTGACAATATCCGCCATGATCTGGGCAACGATCATTGGAATTGCCCTTGGTATCATTTCAGCGGTATTCCATGGAAGATCTCTTGATTATATCGGAATGATCATTGCGATTTCAGGTATATCCGTTCCAAGCTTCTGGCTGGGATTGGAATTGATACAGGGATTTTCGGTTGCTCTTAACTGGCTGCCGACAGGAGGTCTGGATTCCTGGCAGAGTTACATACTTCCATCCCTTACCATGGGAGCCGGAATTATGGCTGTGCTTGGAAGATTTACAAGATCTACCATGCTGGAAACCATGCGTGAGGATTATGTACGTACGGCTCGCGCAAAAGGCTTAAAGGAAACCCTTGTCGTTATGCGTCATGCATTTAAAAACTCTCTGATTGAGATTATCACTGTTGCCGGACTTCAGATCGGCGGTCTTCTTTCCGGTTCCGTTATGGCAGAAACTGTATTCTCCATTCCGGGCCTTGGCCGTCTTCTGGTAGATTCCATTAACTTCCGTGATTATAAGGTAGTACAGGCCCTGCTTCTTTTCTTTGCGGCAGAGTATATTGTGATCAACCTGATCGTGGACGTTCTCTATGGAGTGATCAACCCGAAAATTCGCTATAACTAGGAGGAAAAAATATGGCACAGACAAATACAAATTTAGACCAGAACAAATTTGCTGCTGCTGAAGAGCTTCCTAAAGCGCAGAGTAAGGTAAAAGAATTTACCAAAAAGTTTATGAAGCGTAAAACAGCAGTGGTTTCTCTTATTTTTATATTGTTTATTATCTTAATGGCGATCATCGCGCCGTTTGTAGTTCCTTATGCACCGGACCAGCCGGATTACACAGCCCTTCTTCAGGGACCAAGTGCTGCTCATATCTGGGGTACTGACGAATTTGGTCAGGACGTATTCAGCCGTCTGATGGTAGGTTCCAGATTATCTCTTTCCTGTGCGCTGATCGCTACAGTGATCGGAACAGCAGGCGGAGTTGTTTTGGGACTGATCGCAGGTTTCTATGGCGGGTTTGTAGATTCCCTGATCATGAGATGCTGTGATGTACTTTTTGCTTTCCCGGACATCCTTCTTGCAATTGCAGTCGTTGCTATCATCGGACCTGGTATGGTGAACGTTATGATCGCTGTTGCAGTGTTTACGGTGCCGTCCTTTGCCCGCATCATACGAAGCGCAACGATTTCTGTTAAGCAGTCCCTCTATGTGGAGGTTGCCCGTTCCCTGGGATGTAAAAACAGCCGAATCCTGTTTGTACATGTATTCCCGGGAACAATCCAGTCTATGATCGTAAACTTTACCATGCGTATTGGTACTGCGATCCTGGCTGCATCTTCTCTTAGCTTCCTGGGATTTGGAGCAAATGTTACAGAGCCGGACTGGGGTGCTATGCTTTCACTTGGACGTAACTACCTGAACACAGCTCCTCATATGGTACTGTTTCCGGGTATTCTGATCTTCCTTACCGTTCTGGCATTTAACCTGCTGGGCGATGGACTCAGAGATACTCTGGATCCGAAGATGAACTAGGAGGGAGAAACCATGGCAGAAAAATTATTAGAAGTAAAAAATCTCCGCACAGAATTCAAGCGGGACAAGACATGGGTAACAGCGGTAAATAATGTATCCTTTTCCATTAACAGAGGAGAAATCCTTGGTCTGGTAGGAGAGTCCGGATGCGGTAAATCCGTTACCTCCCTGTCCGTTATGCGTCTTCTGGCGAGAAACAGTAAGATATCCAACGGAGAAGTGATCCTGAATGGAACAGACCTTCTCAAAGAAGATAAAAGGGGAATGAGAAATATCCGCGGAAGAGAAGTGGCAATGATCTTCCAGGAGCCAATGAACTCCCTGAATCCATGTATGAAAATCGAGAAACAGCTTACTGAGGCAATCCTCCTTCACAATGATTTCAGCAAGGAGCAGGCGCATCAGAGAGCATTTGACGTACTGAAATCCGTAGGTATCCCAGAGCCGGAAATGACTCTGAAAAGCTATCCTCATCAGCTTTCCGGCGGCATGTGCCAACGTGTTATGATCGCAATGGCGATGTCCTGTGAACCGGAACTTCTGATTGCCGATGAGCCGACCACAGCCCTTGACGTTACCATTCAGGCGCAGATTCTGGAACTGATGGAAGAAATCCGTGAAAAGAAAAATACAGGTATCCTGATGATCACACATGACCTTGGCGTCGTTGCGGAAATGTGCAGCCGCGTGGTCGTTATGTATGCAGGACGTATTGTGGAGGAAGCTCCGGTAAAAGAACTGTTTGCAGCTCCGAAGCATCCTTATACACAGGGGCTGATCGCTTCTGTACCGAAGCTTGGCAGCGGAGTGGAATCTCTTCCGTCTATCCCGGGCAGTGTACCGGATCTTTCCGTTATGCCAAAGGGGTGTAAATTTGCACCGAGATGTAAGTATGCAACAGATATCTGCAGAGAAAAGGAACCGGAGCTTGAGGTTGTAAACGGCATCCATAAATGCAGATGTCATCATTTTAAAGAACTTGGAAAGGAGGCGTGATCGGTCATGAGCGAAGCATTAGTATCTGTAAAAAATATATCAAAAACATTTTCTGCAAATAAGGGGATGTTCGGCAAGAAAAAATTCGTTCATGCCGTAAACGACGTTTCCTTTGACATTATGCCGGGAGAAACTTTCTCTCTGGTAGGAGAGTCCGGCTGTGGTAAATCCACAACCGGTAAACTGATCGATCATCTGATTACACCGGATCAGGGTGAGATCTGGTTCCAGGGTAAGGATATTTCAAAAATCTCTGACAATGAGATGCGTCCTTTAAGATCTGAGATCCAGATGGTATTCCAGGATCCTTATGGATCTCTGAACCCGAGAATGAAGGTACAGGATCTGATCGGAGAGCCTCTCCTGATCCATACCAACATGACTGCAGGAGAGAGACTGAAAAAAGTCCATGAGCTGCTTGGCGTCGTAGGCTTAAGTCCTTCTCACGGAGAACGTTATCCTCATGAGTTTTCCGGCGGCCAGCGTCAGCGTATCGGTATTGCCAGAGCGCTTACCGTACAGCCGAAGCTGATCATTGCCGATGAGCCGGTATCTGCACTGGATGTTTCTATCCAGGCACAGGTACTGAATCTTCTGCAGCAGCTGCAGAAGGATTATAACCTTACCTATCTGTTTATCTCTCATGACCTTAGTGTAGTCGAGATGATTTCAGACAGAATCGGTGTAATGTATCTTGGAACAATTGTAGAGACAGCGCCGAAAAAAGAACTTTATGCAAATCCAAGACATCCGTATACAAGAGCACTTCTCTCTGCAGTTCCGATCCCGGATCCGGAGAAGAAATCCAGCCGTATCATCCTTCAGGGTGATCTTCCAAGCCCAAGTAATCCGCCAAGCGGATGTCTGTTCCATACAAGATGTCCTCACTGCACAGAAAAATGTAAATGTGAGCGTCCGCAGCCGGTAGAGATTGCACCGGGACATATTGTAAAATGTCACTATCCGGATATTCAGGAGACAACAAAATAAATTTCCTACAGGAGGAAGGCCATGTACACATTTAACAGAGAAGAGTACAACAAAAGAATGGAATGGTACCTTGACGCAAGATTTGGAATGTTCATCCACTGGGGGCTGTATTCCATTCCTGCCAGAGGCGAGTGGGTAAGAAGCGAGGAAGAGATCACAAAAGAAGAGTATATGAAATACTTTGATGAGTTTGACCCCGTTGATTACGATCCGAGAGCCTGGGCCCGCGCAGCAAAGGAAGCCGGAATGAAATATGTAGTTCTGACAGCAAAGCATCATGACGGATTCTGCCTTTTTGACAGCCAGTATACAGATTTTAAATCCACAAATACCAAATGCGGACGTGACCTTGTAAAAGAATATGTAGAAGCGGTACGCGCAGAAGGATTGAAGGTTGGTATTTATTTTACCATCATTGACTGGTATCACGATGATTACCCTCATTATGGAGACAGACAGCATCCAATGAGAAATAATCCGGCATACAAAAATGACAACCGTAATTTTGATAATTATCTGACATATATGCACAATCAGATCCGTGAAATCTGTACCAATTACGGAAAGATAGATATCCTCTGGTTTGATTTCTCCTATGATAATCTCAGGGGAGAGGCATGGAAGGCAACAGAGCTTATGAACATGGTACGCAGCCTTCAGCCGGAGGTGATCATTGACAACCGTCTGGAAGTAAGTGGAGAAGGTTACGGATCACTGGCAGAATGTAAGCCGACTCCATATCATGGAGATTTTGTAAGTCCGGAGCAGATGATCCCGCCAAATGGAATTCAGGATGCAGAGGGAAATGACATTGCCTGGGAAGCATGTTTTACCATGAACAATCACTGGGGATACTGCGCAACAGACCATTTCTATAAACCGGCTTCTATGCTGATCAAAAAGCTGGTGGAATGTGTGTCCAAGGGTGGAAACCTGATCCTTAATGTAGGACCGGACGCCAGAGGAAATATTCCTGAGGAATCCATGAAGATCCTTCAGGAGATCGGCAGATGGATGAAGAAAAACGGAGAGAGTATTTACGGATGTGGTAAGTCTCAGCTGGATAAACCGGATTACGGACGCATTACATCTAAAGGAAATCATTTATATTTCCATCTTTTTGAGAATACGATTGGTCCGGTACCTCTTCTGGGGGTTCCGAAGGACCGTTTAAAGGCAATCCGATATCTGGCATCCGGAGCAGAGGTTCCGGTATCCAACAGCTGGGTACACAGCGATTATCCGGATATTGTATTTGCAGATCTGGGACTGGATCCTGTTCTTCCGGATCAGACAGATACCGTGCTTGATGTAACTCTTACAGAAGAATAAAGAAAAAACTCCTCTTAAATGAAAGGAGGTACTTTATGTTTACAGAAGAAAGACAAAGTGCTATCATCATGTGCCTTCAGGACAAGGGGAAGGTTAAAGTAAAAGAACTTAGTGAAAAATTCCAGGTGTCTGAGGACTGCATCCGAAAGGATCTGAAAACCCTGGAAAATGCAGGCAAACTGAAACGGACCTATGGAGGGGCGATCATGTCTCAGGATTATCCTCTTCAGAGGGACGTGATCGACAGACGAAATTATCATCTGGATAAAAAGAAGATCATTGCAGAAAAAGCCATGGGGCTTATCAAAAGTAATGAGACGATTTTTCTTGATATTTCTACTACAAATATTGAACTGGCAAAGCTTCTGGCTGCATCGAGAATGAGAATCGTCGTCGTTACGAACATGATCGATATCATGCAGATCCTGGTACAGAATCCGATGATCACTGTGATCGGCACAGGAGGAACCATGTATCAGGGTGTGAATGGATTTATGGGGGCAGCAACGATCGAAGTTCTGAAGCAGTACAGCTTTGACAGAGCCTTTCTTGGAAGCTGCGGTGTAGATATGGTGGATCTTACTGTTACAACTCTGGGGGTAGAGGACGGTCTGACAAAAAAAGCAGTGATCCACAGCAGCAGACATAAGTACGTTGTGATGGAAAAAGAAAAATTCTATTTTAATGATTCATATAAATTTGCACATTTTGATGATATTAACGGGATCGTAACAGACGAGTATCCGGATGATACCATTGTCAACACTCTGGAAGCATCCGGAGTAAGGCTGATCTGAGAAAAAAGAAATGTGCAGATAGAGAAAAAAGAAGGGGGGAAGAGTAAGATATTATGACTGATTTTATTTTAGAGGCCTGTGTGGATTCTGTAGAATCTGCTCTGGCAGCAGCAAGAGGCGGCGCCAGCCGTCTGGAGCTGTGCGGCAGTCTTGTGATCGGAGGAACAACACCGAATCCATGGCTGTTTCAGGAGATCAGAAAACATACAGATATCAGGATCCATGTGCTGATCCGTCCAAGATTTGGAGATTTCTGCTATACAGAGGAAGAATTTATACTGATCCGTGAAGCTGTAAGAGAATATAAAAAGCTTGGAGCAGAGGGTGTTGTGATCGGCTGTCTGAATCCGGATGGAACCATGAATATGGAGCAGATGAAGATTCTGATGGAGGAAGCAGAAGGAATGTCAGTGACACTCCACCGCGCCTTTGATGTGTGCGCAGATCCTTATGAGACAATGGAACAGGCCATTTCTCTGGGCATTGATACGATCCTTACCTCCGGACAGAAAAATGTATGTACACTTGGAACTGAGCTTTTGAAGGACCTGGTGGAAAAAAGTGCAGGAAGAATTCGGGTCCAGGTAGGCAGCGGAGTAAATGCAGAAGTGATCCGTGAAGTATACCCGAAAACAGGAGCCACTGCCTTCCATATGTCCGGCAAAAAAACACTGGACAGTGAGATGAAATACCGAAAAGAAGGAGTAAATATGGGGCTTCCTTCTCTCAGCGAATTTGAAGTATGGAGAACGGATGAGAACGCAATCCGTGAGGCAAGACAGGTCCTTGACCAGTTTGAGGGAAAATAAGCCTGCTGTCTTCTTTGCCTGTAAAGTGCAGGCAGGAAAGGAAAGATATGAGTGAATTTCTGAAAGAAAGCCGGGAGTATATCCTGAGTGGATACGAAAAAGTAAAAGCACAGTTTCCCGGTGTATTTGAGGAAACAGATAACAAGATCGCAAAGCAGGATGAAGAAACAGCGCTTGCTTTAAAATATCTTTATATGACCATGCCGTGCAGTGATATGGGAAATTATCCTTTTGAGATATTTCTTGATTATGCACAGAACAGTGTAAGGGTATGGAAGGAGTCAGAAGGCGCTCGTTCTCTTCCGGAAGAAATTTATCTGAACTATGTATTATATCACCGGGTAAATGAGGAAGAGATCGCACCGTGCAGAGCTCTGTTTGCGGAAGAAATCGGAAAGTTTATGGAAGAGAACGGAAATGCTTCCCTTCTTTCCGGATGCGACAGAAAAAAGGCTGCTATTGAGGTTAACTACTGGTGTGCTCAGGAAGCAACCTATCACTGTACAGATGACAGAACTCTTTCCGCTCTTACCGTTTACCGGAGAGGAAACGGACGCTGCGGAGAGGAATCCGTATTTACTGTAAATGCCATGAGAAGCATAGGAATTCCTTCCCGTCAGGTGTATGCACCAAAATGGTCGCACTGTGATGATAACCATGCATGGGTAGAAATCTGGAATGATGGAACATGGTATTTCCTGGGAGCCTGTGAACCTCGTCCTATTCTGAATAAAGGATGGTTTACCAATGCTTCTTCCAGAGCGATGATGGTTCATTCCCGCTGGTTTGACCAGGCAGAGTCCGGAGAGGAAAAAATCGGAAAAGACGGAATGGTGACCATGCTCAATGAGCTTTCTCGTTATGCTGCAGTGACAGAATTTACGGTAAAGGTTGCAGATGAGGATGGCAGACCGGTTTCCGGAGCAGCAATTTCTTTCCAGGTTCTGAATTATGCAGAACTTTCTCCTGTGGCAGAAGGTGTTACCGGAGAAGACGGAACATGTAGTTTTACCACAGGGCTTGGAAGTCTTGCAGTGCAGATATCCAGAGACGGACAGTGTGAGTGTGTTTTTGCAGATACCAGAAAGCAGAAACAGATACAGGTGATTTTTGGAAAAAATACGCCGCAGGAAGAATGTTGGGAAGCTGTTGATATGATCGCACCGGTAGATACTCCGGTGAATACAGATATGCCTTCTCCGAAGCAGACAGCCGAGGGAAATCTCCGCCTGGAAAAGGCAGCAGCCAGAAGAATGGCCAAAACAGAAAACTGGGTAAATCCGGAATGTGAAAAGTTTCTTCAGGGAAGCTTTACCGGAGAAAATACAGAGGATGAAGAGGAAAGCCTTTTAAGAGAAGAGCTGCTCAATGTCCTGACGGAAAAAGACCGGACAGACTGCAGGGCAGAGGTGCTGGAGGAGCATCTGCGCTATGCCATGCCTTATGAGGAAGAACTGGAACATTCTGTTTTTGTAAAGTATGTTCTCAATCCCCGTGTGGATGATGAGGTTCTGATGAAGTACAGAGAAGCTGTGGAAGAGGCTTTTTCTGAGGAAGAGAAGCTTCGTTTCCGTGAGGATCCTGCATCCATCTGGACAGAAGTGGACGAAAGGATCACCTCACTTCCGGAAAGAGAAAGAGCAAGCGTGATCACGACACCGGCAGGCTGTCTGAAAACAGCAGTGGGAAGTCCATTGTCAAAGAAAATTCTCTTTGTGGCTATTGCAAGGACGCTGGGAATTCCGGCAAGGCTGAATCCGGAAGACCGCTCCATGGAATACAGAGAAAATGGAAAATTTGTTCCTGTGCTTCCGGAGGCAGAAAAGAATTGCTGTGCTGTGCTGAAGGCAGAGGATGGAACCCAGTGGAAATATTTCCAGAACTGGTCCATGGCAAAGCTTACAAATGGAACCTATACGTCGCTTCGGCTGGGCGGTCTGGAATGGAACGGAAATTCTATGGAGGCAGAGCTGGAAGCGGGACAATACAGGATCATTACCTCAAATCGTCTTCCTAACGGAAATATGTTTGCCTATGTGTATCATTTTTCTATGAATGCAGGAGAGAAAAAAGAAATTTCACTGATCCTGCGTCATGCAGATCTGGAAGATATGCTTGAAAATATTGAACTTCCGGAATTTCAGCTTCGTAAAGATGAGAACGGAAATGAAACGGTACTGGCTTCTGCGCTTACAGCAGATGGAAAACATATCCTGATGTTCCTGGAAGAAAGCAGAGAACCTACCGAGCACATCCTGAATGAGATGATGGAGCAGCCGGAGGAATTCCGGAAAATATGCTCCAGAATCCTGTTTGTGGTGCAGAGTCAGGCTGCTCTGAAGGATCCGACGATCAGCAAAGCCCTGTCCATGTTCCCTGAGATTCGGGTATATTTTGACTGTTTTGCAGATCATATTGAGCTTCTGGGAAGAAGAATGTATGTGGATCATGAAAAACTTCCGCTTATTATCGTAACATCTGAAAAATTAAATGGAATTTATGCCACAAGCGGTTATAATGTAGGTACAGGAGATATGCTTCTCAGACTGATGTAGGAAGCTGTCCTGAAAATAAAACATAATTAAAGGAGGTTTTTTCAATGAAATTTTATTGTGGAGAAGATTACAAGGCAATGAGCCGTATCGCAGCGAATATTATTTCCGCTCAGATCATCATGAAACCGGACTGTGTTCTGGGACTTGCTACAGGTTCTTCACCGGAGGGAACTTATGCACAGCTGGTAGAATGGTACAAAAAAGGCGATCTTGATTTCTCACAGGTAACCAGTGTAAACCTTGACGAATATAAAGGTCTTTCCGGAGATAATGACCAGAGTTATCGTTATTTTATGAACTCTCATCTGTTTGATCATGTAAATATCGATAAGAGCAGAACCTTCGTTCCAAATGGTCTGGAGCCGGACAGCGAAAAAGCATGTCGTGAGTATGATGAAGTCGTTGCAGCTACAGGTGGAGTTGATCTTCAGCTTCTGGGAATCGGACATAACGGACATATCGGATTCAACGAGCCTGCAAGTGAATTCTGCAAAAATACACAGTGTGTAGATCTGACAGAAAGTACAATTGAAGCAAACAAGAGATTCTTTGAAAAAGAAGAGGATGTTCCGCGTCAGGCATATACAATGGGAATCGGAACAATCATGAGAGCAAAGAAGATCCTTCTGGTAGCATCTGGTGAAGGTAAGGCAGACATCATTGCAAAAGCATTTACCGGCCCGATCACCCCTGAAGTACCGGCTTCTATCCTTCAGCTTCATAATGATGTGACAGTTGTATGCGACAAAGCAGCAATGAGCAAAATCAAATTATAAATATTTTGTAAAAAATGTTAAGAAAAAACTGGCATGATGACATCTGCCCTGGATTAATGGTATAATATCCTCATTTAAGAAATGAGAGGAAATCTATGGACAGATTACATAAAAAACTGGAAGAGTATGGGAAATCTGATTTCTATCCCTTTCACATGCCGGGACATAAGAGAAATCCCCTGTCTGTGGCAGGGGATTTTCCTGTACAGAAAGATATTACGGAAATTGCAGGCTTTGATAATCTTCATCATCCTGTGGATATACTGAAAACAGCGCAGGAGGAAGCTGCCCGCCTTTATGGAGTAAAAGAGAGCTTTTACTGTATCAATGGAAGCACAGGAGCAATTCTGGCAGCTGTTTCTGCCTCTGTAAAAAGGAATGGTCACATCCTGATAGCCAGAAACTGTCATAAGGCAGTTTATCATGCTGCATATCTGAGGGAATTGAAGGTGACCTGTATTTATCCACACGAGGATTCAGAGTTGGGGATAAACGGAGGAATTTCTCCGCAGCGTGTGGAAAGATGCCTCTCTGACAATCCGGAAATTGAAGCAGTGCTGATCACTTCCCCCACTTATGATGGAATTGTATCAGATATTAAAAAAATTGCAGAAATTACACATAAATATCAGATTCCGTTGATTGTTGATGAGGCTCATGGCGCACACTTTCATTTTTCGGAATATTTTCCAGTATCGGCAGCAGAACTTGGAGCAGATATTGTGATACACAGTCTCCACAAAACGCTTCCCTCTATGACTCAGACGTCCTTGATTCATTTATGCAGTGACAGGGTATCCAGAGAACTGTTCGTCCGGTTCCTGGGAATTTATCAGACAAGCAGTCCTTCGTATGTGCTTATGGCATCTATGGATGCATGCCTGGATCAATTAAAGGAGGATGGAGACCGGATGTTCTCTGAATATATCAGGAACCTGGAACGAACAAGGGAACGTTTGGGAAAATGCCGTTATATCCGTCTGGAAAATACAGTCCCTGATCCTGCTATGGGGATTTATGACGTGGACAGATCAAAGCTGATTTTTTCAACAGTACACAGTACTTTGAATGGAAAACAGCTTACAGAAATTCTGAGATCAGAATTTCATCTGGAGATGGAAATGGAGGCAGAGAGCTATACGCTTGCGCTGACTTCGGTCGGTGACAGAGAAGAAGGATTTGAGCGGCTTTGCAGTGCTATTGAAGAAATTGACAGACAGGAATCGTTAAAATATACAGAGAATATAGAAGTACAGGAAAAAAACAAATATCAGGAATTGAACCAGATCATGAAGATATCGCAGGCAATGGATGCTCTTACGGAAAGAATTCCCCTGGAAGAAAGTATTGGAAGGGTATCCGCAGAGTTTGCATATCTATATCCGCCAGGGATTCCCCTTCTGGTTCCGGGAGAGCAGATTACTGGACTTTTGATAAAAAATATGAGAAGATACGTGGAACAGGGCTTTGATCTTCAGGGACTCAGCGACGTAACAAATGGTTCTGTTCTGATTGTCGCTAATGAAATGAGAGAAGCCTCGCTGAAAAAAACAGAGAGGGCGGTTTAAAGTAACATACAATGGGAAAAATATTTTATATTATGGGAAAGAGCGCTTCCGGAAAGGACAGGATCTATTCTATTCTTTCCAACAGGGAGGATCTGAAACTGAAAAAAATGGTTCTTTATACAACAAGGCCCATTCGTGCAGGAGAAGAGAACGGAAAAGAGTATTTTTTTACAGATGAACACCAGCTGGATGCATTCAGGAACAGCGGAAAGCTGATTGAATCCCGGTCTTACAATACAGTACATGGTGTATGGACTTATTTTACAGCAGATGACGGACAGATCAGACCGGATGGTGCAGATTACTTAGGAATCGGGACACTGGAATCCTACAAAAAAATGAAAGGATATTATGGAGAAAGCAGGGTATGCCCCATTTATATCCAGGTAGAAGACGGAGAACGTCTCCAAAGGGCGCTTCTTCGGGAAAAACAGCAGGAAGATCCGAAATATGCAGAACTGTGCAGGAGATTTCTGGCAGATCAGGATGATTTTTCTGAGGAAAAGATCCAGGAAGCAGATATTCCTGTAAGATTTGAAAATGACGATCTGGACAGATGTGTTGAAAAAATCATAAAATATATAAAATCCACGACATAAGCAAAAATAGTTTTTATTAACAAACAAAGTATGATATAATAAGACTTATCTAGAAAACAAGCTAAGACCTGTTTAATAACAAAGTGAGGTGATTCTGAATGGTTGGTTTTAACGATATTATTGGGCACGAGGAGATTATAAGACATTTAAAAAATGCCATTAAGACGGGAAAGGTTTCCCATTCTTATATTTTTACAGGGAGACCGGGATCAGGAAAAAAACTTCTTGCAACCACATATGCAATGACTCTTCAGTGTGAAAAAGGTGGTACAGAACCCTGTCAGAAATGTGACTCCTGCAAAAAGGCCATGGGAAAGAATCATCCGGATATTATTATGGTCAATCATGAAAAACCTGGGATCATCAGTATTGATGAGATCAGGGAGCAGGTGATCTATGATGTGGCAGTGAAGCCGTATTGCAGTCAGTATAAGATATACATCATTCCAGATGCGCATATGATGACCGTACAGGCTCAGAATGCACTGCTTAAGACAATAGAGGAACCGCCAGAATATGCAGTGATCATGCTTTTGACAAGCAATGTGGATGCACTGCTGCCGACTATCCAGTCCAGATGTGTACGTCTGGATCTGAAGGTGGTGGATGACAGCCTTGTGAAACAGTATCTGATGGAACGCCTTCATGTTCCGGACTATCAGGCTGAGATTGATGCATCTTTTGCACAGGGAAGTATAGGAATCGCCAAAGAAGCTGCTACTTCAGAAGAGTTTTCCACCATTACCCGGAGTGCTCTGAAAATCCTGAAAAATGCGGACTCTATGGAGGTTTACGAACTTGCTGATGAGATCAAACTGCTTTCGGCAGAAAAACAGAATATCGGAGATTATCTGGATATTTTCCAGTTCTGGTTCAGAGATGTCCTGATGTTCAAGGCTACCAGGGAAATCGATAATCTGGTGTTTAAACAGGAAATCAATTATATTAAGGAACAGGCAAGTCAGCGCTCTTATGAAAATCTGGAAAAGATCCTGGAGGCGCTGGAAAAAACTAAAGTACGTCTTCGTGCCAACGTAAACTTTGAGCTCGCACTGGAGCTTTTGTTCCTGACGATCAGGGAGAGATAGAATGACAAAAGTAGTAGGTATCAGATTCCGAAATGTCGGAAAAATATATTATTTTAACCCAAAGGGATACAAGATGAAAGTCGGCGATCATGTGATCGTTGAGACAGCAAGGGGCGTTGAATTCGGCCGTGTGGTCCTGGGACCAAAGGATATAGAGGAAGATGAAGTGATCCATCCACTGAAGGAAGTGCTCCGTGTTGCAACTCCGGCAGATGAGGAAAGAGAAAGACAGAACAGAGAAAAAGAAAAGGAAGCCTTTAAAATCTGTCAGAAAAAGATCCGTGATCATGGGCTGGATATGAAACTGATCGATGCGGAGTATACTTTTGATAATAATAAAGTGCTGTTTTATTTTACTGCAGATGGAAGAATTGATTTCCGTCAGCTGGTAAAGGATCTGGCAGCAATCTTTAAAACCAGAATAGAGCTTCGGCAGATCGGTGTACGTGATGAGACAAAGATCCTTGGAGGAATCGGAATCTGCGGCAGATGTCTCTGCTGCCATACCTATCTTTCAGAATTTGCACCGGTATCTATCAAAATGGCGAAAGAACAGAATCTTTCCCTGAACCAGACCAAGATATCCGGTGTCTGCGGAAGACTGATGTGCTGTCTGAAGAACGAGCAGGAAACCTATGAGGAACTGAACAAGAAACTTCCGGGAACAGGAGATACAGTTACTCTTCCGGATGGACTTCAGGGAACTGTTCACAGTGTAAACGTACTGAGACAGCTGGTAAAAGTTATTGTTGAAGTCAATGATGAGAAGGAAATCCAGGAATATCCGGTAGGAGAACTGAAATTCCGTCCCAGAAAGAAAAAGATCAAAATTTCCGAAAAGGAAATGAAGGAACTAGAAAAACTTCAGGATAAAGAGGGAGATTCCAGATCTCATGGAAAATAAACTGCGTGACAGTCTTGTGAAGCCGGGAGAGCGGGCGGATGATCTTCAGAATGGTTATCATGTGATCCAGAGTCCGGAGAAATTCTGTTTTGGAATGGATGCCGTTCTTTTATCCGGTTTTGCAAAAATAAAAAAAGGCCAGCGTGTTCTGGATATGGGAACCGGAACCGGGATCATCCCCATTCTTCTTAGAGCGAAAACACCGGGAGAGCATTTTACCGGGCTTGAGATTCAGAAGGAATGTGCGGAAATGGCACGACGAAGTGTGGCCTATAATGATCTGGAAAAGGACATTGACATTGTCTGCGGAGATATTAAAGAGGCTGCTGAGATTTTCGGGGCAGCTTCTTTTCATGCAGTCACATGCAATCCGCCCTATATGATTGGTCAGCATGGCCTTCAGAATCCGCATATGCCAAAAGCCATAGCCAGACATGAAATTCTCTGTACACTGGAGGATGTGGTAAGCCAGACATCCCGGGTATTAAAGGATCGGGGACATTTTTATATGGTACATCGTCCTTTCCGGCTGGCAGAGATCTTCCAGGTACTTACAAAATATAAGCTGGAGCCAAAGAGGATGCAGCTGGTATATCCTTTTGTTGACAGGGAACCGAATATGGTTCTGATCGAAGCTCTGAAAGGCGGAAATTCCAGGATCACGGTGGAGCGTCCACTGATCGTTTATGAAAAGCCAGGCGTATATACAGAGGAGATATTAAAAATATACGGACCGTCAGGTGCGTAAATGTCAAAAAATGAATCCGATACTTCGGATATGGACTGCTGTGTGAAAGGAGAGATTATGAGCGGAAAATTATATTTATGTGCAACGCCCATCGGAAATCTGGAGGATATTACGCTCAGAGTTCTCCGGACACTGAAAGATGTGGATCTTATTGCGGCTGAGGATACCAGAAACAGTATTAAGCTTCTGAATCATTTTGACATAAAAACACCAATGACCAGCTACCATGAATATAACAAGATAGAGAAGGCATATACCCTTATCGAAAAAATGAACAGCGGCATGAATATTGCGCTTATCACAGATGCAGGGACACCGGGAATCTCGGATCCGGGAGAAGAACTGGCTGCTATGTGTTATGAGGCAGGAATCGAGGTAACTTCCCTTCCGGGTCCGGCAGCGTGCATTACTGCTCTGACTTTATCCGGACTTCCCACCAGGAGATTTGCTTTTGAGGCTTTTCTTCCCATGGATAAAAAAGAGCGCAGGGAGATTCTCCAGGAGCTTGTAGATGAAACAAGAACCATTATTATTTATGAAGCTCCTCATAAGCTGGTAAAAACCCTGAAAGATCTTCGGGAGACTCTTGGAAACCGCAGGATGACACTTTGTCGGGAGCTGACGAAAAAGCACGAGACGGCATTCCGCACGACCATAGATGAGCTGATCGCTCATTATGAGAATGAGAAGCCTCTTGGAGAGTGCGTGATGGTCATCGAAGGAAAAAGCCGCCAGGAACTGAAAGAAGAGGCAGCAGCTTCCTGGGAGGAGATCACAATAGAAGAGCATATGGAAATCTATGAGAGTAAGGGACTTTCCTGGAAGGAAGCCATGAAACAGGTGGCAAAGGACCGGGGAGTGAGCAAGAGAGATGTGTATCAGTATCTGGTAAATATAGAAAAATAGTTTCATAAGTGTATAAAGATTAAAAGCTCGCTGGAATATCCAGCGGGCTTTTGAATATATTGGATGAGTTTATTAGTATCTTAAAAACATAAAGAATTAGGAATTAATATTGGAATTATTAAGAGAAGAAGGGCTGTGGTTTAAAACCCAGTCTTTTAATATCAGATTAATATATTGGCTGAATGAACGATCGTCATTTTCTGCCATTTCTTTTAGATTTATAACTAAGTCGTTATCAAGTGTGATGCTTACTTTTGTTTTTAATGGTCTCATAATTAATCTCCTTTTTACATTGAAGATATCATTTTGTCGCATACTATATTGACAAGTAGTATAAAGTAGGATAAAGTAAGATTTGCGGAAGGGTGTAAAAGAATATTAAAAGTAAATTATGGATTTGGAATGACTGTTACATCTTTTGCAGGAAAGAGTAATGGTCATTTATTGTTTAGGAGAAAAAAGAAAAATATTGGTTGGGGGGAATACATAGTGTTGGCTTATGAGATTAAAGCAATTCCAGATCTGACTTTAAGTAAGTATCAGGTTTTTGAGGATTCAGGAATAGAAGGAGTGATTGATGCCCAAACGCAGTTTATACGACAGCTTTATCGTGCGGCGATATTGGGAGATGTAAATATACATTTTTTATTTGATTATGATCCGGATCGTCCTGAAGGCAATAAGCTTAATATCCGATTGTTATTTACTAGTTCTAAGGAAAATGAAGAGTATTTTACTAAAATGAGAAAATTAGTGAAAGCATCAGGAATTTCAAACTATTTTAATTTTACGGAGATTCAGGAACAAAAAATAACCTCTGCAATTTATACTCATCAGTGTTTTATGAGAAAAAAGGAGCGAATATTAGAAACTTCTGTTAATAATGAAAAAACTTATTTTTATGTGGTTCCTAATTGGAAGATAAGAGATCATTGTCGATTATATAATATTTTTAAATTAATGGAGTCATTTAATGAACCATGTTGTTACAGAGTGGATTTATTTGTACAAAAAGAATTGGAAGAGAAAATACATAAATCTTTTGAAAATCCTCTGACTTATTTAAGAAACAGTTATACTTCAAAGACCGGAATTAGTGAGTATTCCAGAATGCATAATGAGAAAAAAGATCCGAATGTTAATGAGGTTTTAAAACAGTATGAGGACTGGCTAAAGGCAATAGATACTTCTCCAAGTTTTTTGGGCAGAATATGTTCGTTTAGTAATGATGAGCAATATAGTAAGTTGTTAATAGATTCTGCTATTTCTGAATGCCTGGAAACAGGGAATGGTAATCTTTTAGAAAAAATAGGAAATTTTTCCGGAATGGAAGATTTGAATGATACTCCTCCAAGAGAAGAGTCCTGCAGTAAGGAAACACCTGGATCTATGAAAGAATGGCCGATTACATTTACCTTAGAAGAAGCATCGGCTTTTACCAGATTACCGGTTTTATATGATGGTGAGAATATTGAACTGTCAAAAGAAACAACGGCTATTCACATTGATTCGGGATTTTCACTGGGAAAAGACGCCAATGAATATAGTGTGAAGATTCCATTCGATATGCTTCCAAAGCATATGTTTGTATGTGGCGTACCAGGCGCCGGAAAAACAAATACAATGCTGCATATAGCAAATAATTTATGGAATCATAAGCTTGTCAGGGAAGATGGAACAGAAGAAAAGACACATATTCCATTCTTAGTATTAGAACCTGCGAAGCGTGAATACAGAGAACTGGCATTATTTGATATTCCTGAGTTGATTATTTTTTCACCATCTGCTAATACAAATTTTCCGCTGCGGATAAATCCGTTTGAATTCCCGAAAGGATTAACCTTGTCGGAACATATTGGAAAATTATGCCAAGTTTTTGAAGGGGCATTTCCTATTCCGGCTCCAGCTCCATTTATTTTGGACAGAGCAATCCAGGCAGTTTATGAAAAACATGGGTGGAACGAAAGAGATATAAATATCGGGGATAAAGAATACCCTACAATGTCAGAATTATATAGACAGTTTGAACAGGAATTGGAAAATACAAATTATGATGGAGAGATGAAGGGAAATATCAGATCTGTACTGGAGGTCAGAATTGGAAGTTTGCTTCGACGGGAAATGAAAGAGATGTTTGATACCTCAAAATCTATGTTGACGCCGGAAGAATGGTTGAAGCGTCCTGTTATCATAGAACTGGAATCATTAGGTGAAGGACCTGCCAATTTTGTGACACTATTGCTTTGTACATTAATCCGGGAAACTCTAAAAGCCAATCCCTTGGGAGATAAGAAAAAACCAGTTCGCCATGTTATTTTTATAGAGGAAGCTCATAATTTAATTTCTTCTGAATCCAGTGCAGATAAACCAGAAGATTCTAACCCGAAAATTGCAGCTACTGCATTTATTGTAAAAATGTTAGCAGAGGTGCGTGCTTTAAAAGAAGGTATTATTATTGCAGATCAGCTGCCAACAGCTATGGCGCCGGAAGTGATAAAAAACACGAATATTAAGCTTGTACACAGACTGACTTCTCAGGATGACAGGGAACTGGTGGGTAGCACTATGTCAGCAAGCGCATTGCAGTTGGAAAATATGGCTACATATACAAAGGGTCATGCATTGTACACATACGAAGATTTACTCAGACCTTTTGATATGCAGGTCGAACGTGTTCCGGAACATGGAGAAGATACCCCCACAGATCAGCGATTGTATGAATTAATGATGGATGAAAAGAAACATCCGGAGTATGTAGAACTGAGAAAAGAAGAAGAAATGGAAAGATGGGAAAAAATAAAAAAATCTATTCAGAAGTTTGCTGGAAAATGTGAACAGCTTACAAAGCAGTTAGAGAAAGTATCTTTTGAAAATATTTCAAATAACATCATGAGTAAATATATTGAAACTGTAAATAACAACTGTACTGTTTTAGTGCGTGAAAAAAATAATTTATCTACACAGGTTCAGAGTCTATCGGACAGGTTTATTTCCCATGAAAAGAAGGAGAATGCTTTAAGTATTATTGCAGAAGCGGGAAAATCATACAGTAAAATGTTTGATGCTAAGATTCATATATGGGTACAGGAGTAAGGAAGGAGAATATCTATGGCAGGATTTTCAATTGAAAAATCAAAACAGAAAATTACAGAGGTAAAAAGAGGTGTAGAAGAGAAGAAGGGAAAACTGGAAGATCTTGAATCTGCAAAGCAGGAAGCATTGTCTGTAATGACAGAATTATCAGGCGCTAATATATCTGAGGAAGCAAAGGAAAAAAGTATAACGGTTTTAAAGGAAGAGCTTGGAGAAATTTCTGAGCAGGGACAGGAAATAAGTGATCAGTTAGGGGAAGATTTAAAAGAATATGAAACGGAAATTCAGGAGATACAGGAAGTACGTGACAGTAATGAAAAAGAACTGAAAAATGTAGAAGATAAAAAGTCCATATTGTCAGAGATAAAAATGGGTGGATTAATGGATTCTGCCATTCAGGAGCTGCAAAATGAAGAGCGACAACTAAGTGAATTAAATCAAGCAGCAATAGAAGCGCGTAAAGAATCAGAAGATCTGGTTAAAAGGGCGGCTAATTTGTGAAGAGAAACAACAAAAGAATCAGTAATAGAATTAACTTCAAATGTTTCTGAAAATAAAATATCAGAAGAAAAACAATCTACAATAATGGAGCGCCTAATGAAAGGCGGAATGATAGCTACTACAGCGTTTGAATTAATCAGTGGAGGATTTGAATTTTACAGTGGAACCGACGATATACAGAATGCAGTAGAAAAAGAATGGAATCTGTCGGAGAGTAGTTATGTTCAGTATACAGAAAGAGTTTCTTCTGATATTACAGCTACCTTAAAAAAATTTGATGTTATGATTCCGGATGAAGGAGATCTTCAGGATGTAATGAATAGCCAATACGAGAAGAGCAAGGAGACAGCAGAGCTATTGGAGGAAGAAAAAAGAAGAAAACCCGGGATGCACAATATCCCCCGGAATAAAAACAACAGGTAAAGGTGAATAAATGTATCCATATATTTTTTTAGATGGTTCAAAGATATCAACCTATAGCATTCTTTCCAGTATAGGCGCAGTATTCTCTGTGTTTTTATGGAATCATCTGTTACTGAAAAAGAATCTAGTCCGTAAATATACATTTAACATTGTCATGGTTTTGCCGGGAATCCTTATTGGAGGAAAGATATTTGGAGCATTAAGCACAGGCCTTGGCAATTTGGCAGCAAACAGGCAGTTTGATTTGTATGGAAGTATAAAGCAGTCAGGAATTGTATATTATGGTGGTTTGTTTGGGGTTTTGTTAATGGAATATCTTATATGCAGAATTAGAAGACAGAATTTTGCAGAGCTGTCTGATATTTTGACAATAGGGATTCCTCTTTTCCACTGCTTTGGAAGAGTCGGCTGTTTCTTTGCGGGGTGTTGCTATGGTGTTGAAAGTAATTCATGGATAGCGTTTCCTTATAGGGTCTATAGTAGCCAGGAAATTGTTAAGAGAATACCCGTTCAGTTGATGGAAGCAGCTTTTGAATTAATATTGTTTTGTATTTTGCTTAGTTTATATTGCTATAGTGAAAAAAACAAAATAGTAATACCAAAGCTATTAGATATATATTTATGGTCGTATTCAATATTTCGGTTTGTAATTGAGATATGGAGAGGTGATGAGATAAGAGGAAAATTTGGTGTGATTTCATTTTCTCAGATAATTAGTTTAGCGGTCATAAGCTATATGATATTAAAAATAGTAATCAGAAGGAGATGTGAAAGAGAATGATCGGTTATATTATTGGTGGATGTATTGTAGGAGCTATAGGGGGTGCAGGAGCAGCCTTGGCTTTAGATTTGTTTTCATGTGTGTGTTATATTGTAAGTTGTGGTAATTCAGATGCTGGAATGAGCGGTCCAGCTATACTAATTTTTGCTATCATAGGAGCAATAATTGGAGGATTTGTAGGATATTATAGGTATGAAGATTTTCGGAGAGAAACAGAAGAAGAGAAAAGAAGAAATGAGGAAGAAGCATTAAATAATATACTGGATGCCGATTATAATAATTGGCATAATAGACTTAATAACTGTTATGAACATATAAAACAAAAAGTATATTGTAAGTGCGGTACGGATGATATTCGAAATTTGTATAATGCGATTTGGGAACTAGAAAAAGAAAAAGAGAATAAGCAAACATTGGCAAGACCGTATAATCGCATTTTTTTGGAAAAAAGAACAGAACATATTAACTATTTGAGGAATATTATTGATAATAATATAAATAATCCGGGTTATTATGCAATTTTTATGATACTTAGGGCAATGAAATGTCTTTATAGTATAAATAAAGAAAATCCTAGATTTGACCATGCTATTCATATTCTGGAAGAATTATTAAAAAATGCCCAAAAGAAAACGCACTATATTAAATTTATGCAGTACGGAGATTGTATAGTTGAAGCGGATGATCCTGCATATAGTATTTGTCTTGAAGAGAAAATTCAAGAACTGACAGATAAAATTGAAAAAATAAGAACAAATATTAAGAAGTGTCAGGGAGAATTTTATGAAAAGCTTGATTCAGATTTTCCTAACATTATTGATTATTCAGCTGAGCTAATGTGGTGTATTGCCTGTAAAAAACCATTTAATCAGACTTCATTTAATAATGCTGTATATGTTTTTGATATTTATACTGCCAGATGTGCGGTTGATAATTATTGCACAACATGGAGATATGAGAGTGAGGTATACGCTGCTAATCAAAAGAATGTTGGTAGTGGAGAAAAAAGACAATGTTTGTTGAATGAAAATGTTGAACATCTACTTGCTTTGATTTATGCAAAAAATAAGGTTGGAGGAACAAATACTGTAGATAAGGAAAAAACAAGAGTTATAGAATGGATAGATAATGTAATAAAATTTGGAGATGCAGAGGAAGGCTTTTTACTTGCTTCAGGTCTTGCATGGATGGGGCTGTATGATTTGGAAAGAATTGTTTTAAGGCAGCTTTTTGATAAAAAAGTAACATTTGAAATGGAATATCAGGATCGTCTTAGTTTTCTTGAGAGTGGAGGAAATACGAATATCAAAATTTTTGATGTGGGAGATAAGAAAGGCTTTCTATTTGACAGCTCTGTTGAGGGTTGGAATAAAGATGCTTATGATATGTTTTTTAGAAAATTGGAAATGACACACAAATCTCTGGAATATTCATTAATGATATCCAAATGGACAAAAACGTTGCCATTAGCAAGTGGGCAGGAAATATCACAAAGTCAGATGGAAAAGGCTTTTGAAGATTTAGTTAAAGATTTTGGTACAGAGATTATTCTTAGCAGAGAAACGGCAAAGGCAGTAAACCTTGCGAATGTTGAATATAAAATGCCCTTTATATTCCATTTTGCAAGCGAGAGAAACAGATGTGTAACCATGCTGTTTTCAAGCGATAAATTTGGGCGAAACTTAAATATATCAATTTTGACAATGTTTACGCCTGAGAAAGACCTGGATAATGAAGAGATGAAGAAATATGCATTGGCAATCAAGGACAATATTTATGTGGAGAGTTTCCGGGAGTCTATTTGCCAGGTGGTCGATCAGCTGATAAAAGAAAAAGTAACAATATATGATGAGGAGGAAGTATCAAGAAAAATCTTTAGTTAATATAAAAAGAACTATGTCTTATGGAATTGAAACCAAATATATTAGGATTATTTCCCTATGTATTTGTAAAGAGATTCATTGTAAGGCATAGTTTTTTTATTTACAAAAAACTAAAAAGTGTAAATTACAGACAGCTTGCTATATAAGTTATCAGATACTTGTTTGCCATAAAAACACCCACTGATTGAAAGAGTCATTCATTTTCAGTATTTTGTTTAAATTTAATGGAAAGCAGCCCTATTTTGTGCTATAATAGATTAGTATTACTATGTCTATTTATCAGAGGTTGCAGGGTTTTCTGCAGGCTTGTTGATGCTATAAATCTAAAATGACAGGAGGACGAAATGGGCGGAGAGAATACAGAGTACGGAGCGGACCAAATTCAGATTTTGGAAGGACTGGAAGCTGTAAGAAAAAGACCGGGTATGTACATCGGAAGTACGTCAAGCAGAGGCCTGCATCATCTTGTGTATGAAATCGTTGATAACGCGGTGGATGAAGCGCTTGCCGGATTTTGTACAGGAATTCAGGTGATTATTAATCCTGACAATTCAATTACAGTTATAGATAACGGAAGAGGTATCCCGGTAGGAATCAATCACAAAGCCGGTATCCCGGCAGTTGAGGTAGTATTTACGATCCTGCATGCCGGCGGTAAATTCGGCGGCGGGGGATACAAGGTATCCGGAGGTCTTCATGGAGTTGGCGCATCGGTTGTAAATGCTCTGTCTGAATGGCTGGAGGTTTCCATCTACAAAGAGGGAAAAGAATATAAGCAGAGATATGAGAGAGGACATACGATTTATCCTCTGAAGATTGTAGGAGACTGTGATCCGGAATATACGGGAACAACAGTTACATTTCTTCCGGACAAGGAAATTTTTGAAGAAACGGTTTATGATTATGACATTCTGAAACAGCGTCTTAGGGAAATGGCCTTTCTTACCAAAGGTCTGAAGATTGTCCTGAGAGATGACAGAGAGGATTCCAAGAAAGAGAAAACATTCCACTACGAAGGTGGTATCCAGGAATTTGTCACCTATCTGAACCGAAGCAAAGAAGCACTTTATCCTGAGGTGATCTACTGTGAAGGAGAAAAGGATGGTGTTATGGTAGAAGTTGCCATGCAGCATAATGATTCCTACACAGAAAACACCTATGGTTTTGTAAATAATATCAATACACCGGAGGGCGGAACTCATATTATGGGATTCCGTAATGCCCTGACGAAAACATTTAATGATTATGCCAGAAAGAACAAGCTTCTGAAGGACAGCGAGCCTAATTTAAGCGGTGACGATATCCGTGAAGGTCTGACTGCCATTGTCAGCGTCAAGATTGAAGAACCTCAGTTTGAAGGTCAGACGAAACAGAAGCTTGGAAACAGCGAAGCAAGAGGTGCGGTAGACTCTGTTGTAAGTAAACAACTGGAGATTTTCCTGGAGCAGAACCCTTCTGTTGCCAAAACAACAATCGAGAAATCAGTTCTTGCTCAGAGAGCCAGGGAGGCGGCACGGAAGGCAAGAGACCTTACTAGAAGAAAATCAGCTCTGGACGGAATGTCTCTGCCAGGTAAACTGGCTGATTGTTCAGATAAAGATCCCAAAAACTGCGAGATCTATATCGTAGAGGGAGATTCTGCCGGCGGTTCTGCCAAGACTGCAAGAAATCGAGCGACACAGGCGATCCTTCCCCTTCGAGGAAAGATCCTGAATGTAGAAAAAGCCCGTTTGGATAAAATTTACGGAAATAAAGAAATCAAGGCTATGATCACAGCTTTTGGAACTGGTATCCATGAGGATTTTGATATCAGCAAGCTGCGCTATCACAAGATCATCATCATGACAGATGCCGATGTGGATGGAGCGCATATTGCGACTCTTCTTCTTACATTCCTGTACCGGTTTATGCCGGAACTCATCAAACAGGGATATGTATATCTGGCACAGCCTCCTCTTTATAAGATCGAGAAGAATAAAAAAGTATGGTATGCCTATGACGATGCCGAACTGAACCGTATACTGGAAGAAATCGGCCGTGATAACAACAACAAGATCCAGAGATATAAAGGACTTGGAGAGATGGATGCAGAGCAGCTTTGGGAGACAACCATGGATCCGGAAAAGAGAATCCTTCTCAGAGTGACTATGGATGAGTCTGCAACTTCAGAGATTGATCTGACTTTTACCACGCTTATGGGAGACAAGGTAGAGCCAAGGCGTGAATTCATCGAAGAAAATGCAAGATTTGTAGAAAATCTGGATATCTAGGAGAATAAAAAATGGAAGACAATATTTTTGATAAAGTCCATGAGGTGGATCTGCAGAAGACCATGGAAAAATCATATATCGATTATGCCATGAGTGTTATTGCATCACGAGCCCTTCCGGATGTCCGGGACGGACTGAAACCGGTACAGAGACGTGTTCTGTACTCAATGATAGAGTTAAACAACGGACCTGATAAGCCGCATCGTAAATGTGCGCGTATCGTGGGTGATACCATGGGTAAATATCATCCTCATGGAGACAGTTCTATTTATGGAGCTCTTGTAAATATGGCTCAGGACTGGTCTACCAGATATCCTTTGGTTGACGGTCATGGGAACTTTGGTTCTGTAGACGGTGACGGGGCGGCTGCCATGCGATATACAGAGGCCCGTCTCAGTAAGATCTCGATGGAAATGCTTGCGGATATCAATAAGAATACCGTTGATTTCCAGCCGAACTTTGACGAAACAGAAAGAGAGCCGTCAGTGCTCCCTTCCCGTTATCCAAACCTTCTTGTAAATGGAACTTCGGGTATTGCGGTAGGTATGGCTACCAATATTCCGCCTCACAATCTTCGTGAAGTGATCCAGGCGGTTGTAAAGATCATTGATAATATCATAGAAGAACAGAGAGATACTACGATTGAAGAAATCCTGGAGATCGTTAAGGGGCCGGATTTTCCTACAGGGGCTACCATTCTGGGAACAAGAGGAATTGAGGAGGCATATCGTACCGGCCGCGGTAAGATCCGTGTCCGTGCGGTGACAAATATTGAGACTCTTCCAAACGGAAAGTCACGTATTATTGTTACAGAGCTTCCGTATCTGGTTAATAAAGCCCGTCTGATCGAGAAGATCGCGGAGCTTGTCCGTGACAAAAAAATCGATGGCATTACAGACCTGAACGACCATTCCAGCCGCGAGGGAATGCGTATCTGTATTGATCTACGTAAAGATGCCAATGCAAACGTTGTTCTGAATCAGCTTTATAAACATACACAGCTTCAGGATACCTTTGGCGTGATCATGCTCTGTCTGGTTTCCACGAATGGAAGTCTGGAACCGAAGGTTCTGAATCTCCACGATATGCTGAAGTATTATCTGGCGCATCAGGAGGATGTTGTAACAAGAAGGACACAGTATGATCTGAACAAAGCTCAGGAGAGGGCTCATATTTTAGAGGGACTTCTTAAGGCACTGGATAATATCGATGAAGTAATCCGTATTATTCGTGGCTCCAGAAGCGTGCAGATTGCCAAACAGGAATTGATGGAGCGCTTTGAACTGACAGAGGTACAGGCTCAGGCGATTGTGGATATGCGTCTTCGCGCTCTTACCGGTCTGGAAAGAGAAAAACTGGAAGCAGAATATGCAGAATTAATGGAAAAAATCCGTAAATTAAAGGCAATCCTGGAAGACAGAAATCTTCTTCTCCGAGTGATCCGTGAAGAAATTCTGGAGATTTCCGAAAAATATGGAGATGACAGAAGAACATCCATAGGCTTTGATGCGTTTGATATTTCCATGGAAGACATGATCCCCCGTGAAAATACGGTGATTACAATGACAAAGCTTGGTTACATCAAGCGTATGACAGTTGATAACTTCCGCAGTCAGAACAGAGGCGGCAAGGGAATCAAGGGAATGCAGACCATTGAGGATGATTATATTGAAGAACTGATGATGACTACCACGCATCATTATGTAATGTTCTTTACCAATACAGGGCGTGTTTACCGACTCAAGGCCTATGAGATTCCGGAAGCAAGCAGAACAGCCAGAGGAACAGCAATCATTAACCTTCTGCAGCTGATGCCGGGAGAACGCATTACAGCGGTGATTCCGATCAACAAGTTTGAAGAAGACCAGTACCTGATGATGGCTACCCGAAAAGGTCTGGTTAAGAAAACTCCGATCCAGGATTATGCAAATGTCCGAAAAATCGGTCTTGCTGCAATTTCTCTCAGAGAAGATGATGAACTGATCGAGGTAAAGGTAACAAACAATAAAAAAGATATCATTCTTGTCACAAAGGATGGCCAGTGTATTCGCTTTAAAGAAACAGATGTAAGGACTACCGGTCGTGTCTCCATGGGAGTAAGAGGCATTAATCTTATGGATGGAGACGAGGTTGTTGCCATGCAGCTGAATTCTCAGGGATATTATCTTCTGGTCGTTTCGGAAAATGGTATGGGAAAACGTACATCTATCAGTGAATTTACCTGTCAGAATAGAGGCGGTAAAGGTGTAAAATGTTATAAGATAACAGAAAAAACCGGCAATGTGATCGGTGCCAAAGCTGTGAACGAAGAAAATGAGATTATGATGATCACAACCGAGGGTATCATCATCCGTCTTCAGTGTTCAGATATTTCTATTCTGGGAAGAATCACCTCAGGAGTGAAGCTGATTAACCTTTCTGATGGAGTTACAGTGGCAAGTTTTGCAAAAGTAAGAGAAAGAGAAGCAGATGCTGGCCAGTCAAAAGAAACAGACGATAACTCAAAAGCAGAATCTGCGGAAGAAGAGGGACACACAGAGGGATAAGAGGTAAAATGCAATTATGGAACAGCGAAAAGCCGTAAGCAAAAAAAAGCGCAAGCCGACCGGTAAAAATTCCAGAAAAAGAAGATCCGGTATTTCTTTAAATAGAATCAATATAAAACTTATTGCAGGGGCTGTTGTGGCAGCAGCCCTTGTCATAGGGCTTATTTTTGCAGTGAAAGGCTGCAGTGCAGGTAATAAGACACCGGAAAAGGCAGTGAAAACACTTATAACGTCATATTTAAAGGGAAAAGAAAAAAAAGCATTAAAATGTTATGATGTTAAAAAGGCAGATGATGATCTTCAAACGGAGATTTCAGCTACCATTAAGTATTTTCAGGCCCATAATCCGAAAAAAACAAAGATAACTGCATGTGATACGATATATAAAAACGGAAAAGATGCGTATGTATATATTATTTACAATCTTATTCTGGAAAATGGCCAGTCCTATCCATGCATCAGTACTTATATGACGCAGCAGAAGGAAGACGGAAAATATCGTATTCTTGCTCCTTCAGAAATTACGGACGAGATGAAAAAAGAAGCGGCAGAAAAATATGCTTTATTTATGGAAACAGATCCTTATAAACAGTATGTGACAGCATACGAGACATTTACCAAAAAGAATCCGGGCTATGAAGAAAAGCTTGCTGCGAAGCTGAAATAACAGATCTGTATAAAAAGGAGGAGCTGAGATGAAGAGAATCATAATGATGGTGCTGAAAAACCTTCCTTTTGTTCCGTTTGCATGGTTTAAATTGTGCTGGTATGCATCTCATGTTGATAACTATACAGAAGGAGAGCGGTACGCGCTCCTTAAGATGATCGACAGACGGGCGAATAAAGGTGGAAATATTACCATTGATGCCCATGGAGTAGAAAATATACCAAAGGAAAATGGTTTTATTTTTTATCCGAATCATCAGGGTCTATATGATGTGCTTGCAATCATGGCACCGTGTCCGGTTCCATTTTCTGTTGTTGCAAAAAAAGAAGTAGGGAATGTTCCGTTCTTGAAACAGGTATTTGCCTGTATGAAAGCTTTTTTGATAGACAGAGAAGATATCAGGCAGTCTATGCAGGTGATCATTAATGTGACGAAAGAAGTAAAACAGGGGCGTAATTATCTTATTTTTGCTGAAGGAACAAGAAGTAAAAAAGGAAATCATCCTCAGGAATTTAAGGGCGGCAGCTTTAAAGCTGCAATGAAGGCAAAATGCCCGATTATACCAGTTGCGCTGATTGATTCCTATAAATCTTTTGACACAGGATCTGCGGCTCCTATTATTGTACAGGTGCACTTTTTGGAGCCGATGATGTATGAAGAATATAAGGATATGAAATCCACAGAGATTGCTGCGGAAGTGAAACGCAGGGTGGAAGATACAATAAAGAAAAATGGCGGATGGGATTGACCACCGCCATTTTTTACATTTCTTTTTTTAGTTTTCGGAAATCTCCGAGAGCTTTCCATCCTATTTTTATGATTTTACGAAGATTAATGGAATTAACACCACCCTGACGAGGCTTAAAACTAATCTCACGAAATGCAATATTTTCATGGTAGTATGAAAAATAAGTAGTCATCATAATATTGGGAAGATTATAATTTCGCGGAAGTTTTTTGATGTATTTCTTAATAAGGGAGGATTTCATCAGACGGAAAGGCGCATTTGCATCTGGAACTTTTACTCCAAAGATCATACGGAGCAGAAGACAGACAGTATTTTCTATGATTTTTCGCGAAAATCCATCGCCTCTGACGGAACGCTTTCCGATAATTGCATCATGCTTGCTGCGGAGTTCCCAGAAAGCTTCAAATTCATCAGGATTTGTCTGTCCATCTGCGTCTGTCTGAAAGATATAGTCGGCGCCTTTGTCAACAGCATGACGGTAACCATAAAGAACGGTAGAACCGTGTCCGCCATTTTGTTTTTTTAATGCGGTTAAAAGAGGCAGCTGCTTTTCAAGCTGACAAAGAATCTTCCATGTATGGTCGGTGCTTCCGTCGTTAACAACAACGAGACGTGAAAGACCGTTTCCGTTGTGCTTTTTAATAATAGGATACCATTCTTTAATTGTGTTTTCGATATTGGCCTCTTCATTATAGGCGGGAATAATGATGTATAGTTTTTCCATAAAGTATTAGATTCTCCTTCAATGATACGATATAAATTGATACCATTATTATATAAATAGTAACAAGTATTGTTGTAAAGCTGGTTTGCGTGAAAAGAACAGGAAAGCTGCGACGTTGGTATCGGTTGATTTTCCTAACATATTATAGAAGTATTTTAACATAAAAGAAGAGTAAGAGAAAGGTGTTTTATATACGTATAAATTCAAACAAATAATAAAAACAGATAAAAACAAGAAAATGTAAATATATGTGAAAAAGGAACTATAAGAGTTAAATTAAGGACATGAAAAAAATAATTTAAAAAAATATAAAAAACATGTTGACAACTAAGAAAGGTTTATGTATAATTAATAATGCATTTCGGATACAAATGCCTTCAAATTGCATAAGAAATTATGAGTTCGGAGTCTGGAGAAGTACTCAAGAGGCCGAAGAGGTGCCCCTGCTAAGGGTATAGGTCGGGTAACCGGCGCGAGGGTTCAAATCCCTCCTTCTCCGTTTGATTTTTTAAGAAATTAAAATTTTTTAAAAAATTGAAAAAACTTGTTGACAAGCACTTGAAAGTGTGGTAAAGTAAACAAGCTGTCAGAGAGACAGAGATTTATGAAAAAGAACATCGAAAAAAAGTTTGAAAAACTTGAAAAAAGTTCTTGACAAACAAAAACAGATGTGATAAAATAAATGAGCTGTCAGAAAGACAAAAAGCAAAGAACCTTGATAACTAAACAGTGAGACACATACGATTCTCGAAAATTTCTTTTACATTCAAAGAACGGTTCAATGAACCAAAACAGTAAAACGAGAGATAGCTAGCAGCTTTC
>JAETOL010000010.1 GCA_021771755.1 Lachnospiraceae bacterium
GAGGTATCCGCTATACCGATTGCTCTTATCATTCTAACAGCTTAAGCAACAAGATGGGTAATTCCTTACTGGCTGTAAGGGGTATTAACCATAAATATATTGTAGTAGGAGGTAATTAAAGTGAAGTTAAGTATGTGGATGATCGCAAATCAGATGACAGAGCTGGATGTGAAGCTGGAGATCCGTGAAGATGCTCCAACTGTTCTGAACAGTGCACGGCTTGCTTATGCTACGAACTGCGTTCATATATATCAGGAAAATGACTATGTGGTCTGCGACGGGGAAGGAGACCGGATCTACATGTACGATATGGATGTGACCAGAACATTCGAATTGGTGCAGTCTATATTTGACGCCTATGAAGACTGGATCTGTATGATCCGGGAAGCAGTCAGCAGTCAGGACTATCAGAAAGCCGTGGATACAGCCTATCGTATGTTTAAAAATCCTATCGTACTTTTTGATGCCAACAATAAGGTGCTGGGAATGACCAGCGCATATGGGGAGCACGATCTGGACAGCGAATGGGCCTATCTGTCTCGTTATGGATATTCTTCGTTAAATGCGGTTAATATGATCAAATATACCAGCAGCAACAGTGAATTTTTTTCTCACAGAAACATCAGTTACCTGTTTCCACAGAATAACCTTATTGCCCTGGAGGGAATCAGCTATTGTGTATATGTAGATAATATCGTATGCGGGAGAATGAATCTGATCGCAAAAGAGAGAAAATTGAATCAGGGAGATGCGCAGCTTCTGGAAAAATTTACAGATGTACTCCAGACATATATGGGACTGTATACGTTGAAAGATATATCGGAAAGTATGAATAATGTTTTTCTGGACCTTATGATGGACCGCCTTTATGATAAAACAAAATTGAAGATGCAGATGAACTATCAGGGATGGACAGGGGAAGAAACGTATTACATAGCGCTGATCCGATTTACTGAAAAGGAGGATCCTGAAGTTGTATCCCGTCAGATCAATTCTCTTTTTCGTATGCTGATCCAAAATCTTACAGATGTTTGTATCAATATCCGAAATCATGACCTGATCCTGCTTTCAGACAGAAATCTGGCAAAAGATCAGGATTCCTGTCTGCTGCTGAGGAATCTGGTGGTACATAATCCGGTACAGATTGGATTCAGCCTTCCGAATCATAATGGTATTATGGAGATCTCCAGATTTTATCGTCAGGCAGAATATGCTCTGGAAAGAAACAAACAGCTTCCGAAACCAAAAGCCATTCAATATTTTGAAAACATGGCTTCCGAATACCTTCTGACAGCATCGGCACCGTTGGAAGATAAGGTAATGGCATGTATGCCGGCAGTTCTCAGCCTTTGGCAGGAGCAGCAGAACGGAAGTGAGATGTTCCGTACATTGTTTAGTTTTTTGAGTAATGAACGCTCAGTTGCACATACTTCAGCAGAATTGTTTCTTCATCGGAATACTACCGTATATCGAATCAAGAAGATACAGGAAAACATGAAGCTTGATCTGGAGGATCCGGAGATACGGAACTACTGTTATATCTCCATGCTTTTTCTAAAGGCATACGAGAACTGCAGATCGTGAAAAATCCGTGTTTTATCTGACAGAACAACAGATAAAACACGGATCTGGAGGGATCGAAGGGACTTGACTCTTTGTTTCAAAAAACAGATCAGAACATGATCTCGTGAGGCATTCTCATGGCTTCCTGCTGCTCCGGTGTGAACCCGAAGCGTTCCTGATTGACTTTATCGATCGCGCTGGACAAAGACAGATATACACCTGGATATACAGATCCGGGACCGCCCTGGGCGATACATGGGATAAAGCTGTGGATGCCGCACTCATCAATGGTTTCGCGGACTACTTTTTCACATTCTTCATCCGTCCAGCCTTCGTGGTCCACAAAGGCATTTTCGATCACACCCATAAAGCTGATCTTATCGCCGTATTTTTTGATCAGTTCCGGGACATTATTGGTCTTCATGCAGCCCTGATATACATCAATACCCATATCGATCATATCCGGAACCAGGGTTGCAGCGTAACTGTCAGAATGATGTACAATGTAGTCCACTCCGTGATTCTTGTAATAACCATAGATTTCTTTGTAGGAATCAAGGAAATAGTCTTCAAACATGGTCGGACTAAGGAACGTGCTGTCATGGCTGCCCCAGTCGTCATGATGGAAGATCATATCCGGATGGAGATGCTCGCAGATTCCTTCCGCCAGTTTCAGTTCCCATTCAGTCAGATATTTGATCAGATCATGCATTTCATCTTCATAGTCTACATAATAATACAGAGCATTGACCATTTCACAGAGATGATGAGTCTGTTCAAAAAGTCCGGGGGCAACAAAGGCGGCTTTGAATGCTTTTGTACCGTCTACGGCATCATAGATGGCTTTGCACTGATCCCAGAGCTCCTGAGGAAAAGTAAGAGAAGGCGCTTTTACATAATCTCTCCAGTTTTCGATATCCTTTACAACAATCTTATCCGGAGTATGAACCGGGAAAGAACCCGGTGTGTTTTCCGGAAAACTGTTGGTAACACCCCAGGCATTTACAACGTTCAGCTGACCTTTTTGAGGCTGAGGACTGGTCATCATGAATGGATGCGGCAAAAGACGGATGGCCTCATACTGATTTACAAAACGATCCGGACTGCCGCCGGCTTTCATACATTCGATCATATTCTGCTTTGCTGTTAACATAGGATCAAACCTCCTTTATATGTATGGTTCCATCCTCCTGCGCTTTGAGGAGGATTCTTTTTGCTTATAACATAAACATACAACTGCCGAAGCTAAAAAAACAGGTGTGGAGTGAACAATTTTACAAAAAATATAGGGCGATTATTTGTTTATAGATGACAATCTATCGACGGCGGTTTTTACTTGTGATATAATTTTTTTATTATACGGACAAATTAGGAGGCACTTTTCATGGGCGTACAGGGACCTGAAAAAAATAAAAAAAAGATATGTGTGGGCATCCTGGCCCATGTAGATGCGGGAAAGACCACTCTTTCTGAGGGACTGCTTTATCTTTGCGGAGAGATCCGTAAACTTGGGAGAGTGGATCACGGAAACGCATTTCTGGATACTTATGAACTGGAAAGAGAAAGAGGAATTACAATTTTTTCCAAGCAGGCAGTATTGAAGACTGAAAATATGGAGATCACTCTTCTGGACACACCGGGACATGTGGACTTTTCGGCGGAAATGGAACGTACTCTGCAGGTGTTGGATTATGCGATTCTGGTGATCAACGGCATGGACGGAGTACAAAGCCATACCATGACTTTATGGCGGCTTCTGGCCCGCTATGAAATTCCTGTTTTTCTTTTTGTAAATAAAATGGATCAGCAGGGGACAGACAGGGAAGGACTTCTGGCAGATCTCCGGAAAAGACTGAATGAAAACTGTATGGACTTTGGTCCTATGACAGCAGAAAAAGAGAGGGAAAACAGTGATCCGGAGGAACGGGAAGCGCTTCTGGAGAATCTCTCCATGTGTGAGGAAGCGCTTCTGGAGACCTATCTGGAAACAGGAGAGCTGGAACACGGAGAGATCTGCCGTCTGATTGCAGAGAGAAAGGTCTTTCCCTGCTGGTTTGGATCTGCACTTAAAATGCAGGGAGTACAGGAATTCCTGAAGGGTCTGGAAAGTTATACGCTCAGCCGGAAATATCCGGAGGAATTTGGGGCAAAGGTCTTTAAGATCGCCAGAGATCCCCAGGGAAACCGTCTTACTTACCTGAAGATTACAGGAGGAAGTCTGAAAGTAAAAACTCTGTTGAATGGGGAAAAGATCGACCAGATCCGGATTTATTCCGGGGCAAAGGCAGACAGTGTGCCGGAGGTGCAGGCAGGAGAAATCTGCGCAGTTACCGGACTTTCCAAAACCTGTCCGGGACAGGGGATCGGAATCGAAGAGGAATCCCGGATGCCTGTGCTGGAACCGGTGCTGAATTATCAGATCCTTCTTCCTGAAGGCTGTGATCCTCATAAGATGATCCAGAATCTCCGGGAGCTTGAGGAGGAAGAGCCGCAGCTTCACATTCTCTGGGACAGCCGTCTCGGGGAGATCCACGCACAGCTTATGGGAGAGGTGCAGACAGAGATTCTGAAAAGTATGATCTGGGACCGTTTTCATGTGGCTGTGGAATTTGGAACGGGAAATATTGTCTATAAAGAAACCATTGCGGCGCCGGTAGAAGGTGTGGGACATTTTGAGCCTCTCCGTCATTATGCGGAGGTTCATCTCCTTCTGGAGCCGGGAGAACCGGGAAGCGGCTGTCAGTTTTTTACTGCGTGCAGTGAGGATGTTCTTGCACGGAACTGGCAGAGACTGATCCTGACCCATCTGGAAGA
Organism: Lachnospiraceae bacterium; assembly: GCA_021771755.1. Taxonomy (GTDB): domain Bacteria; phylum Bacillota; class Clostridia; order Lachnospirales; family Lachnospiraceae; genus Blautia_A. The sequence goes on from JAETOL010000010.1 coordinate 4,378, forward strand.
AAAGGAACATCTGGGTGTTCTTACCGGATCTCCATTGACAGATGTACAGATCACTCTTTTGACCGGACGGGCACATACCAAGCATACGGAAGGCGGCGACTTCCGTCAGGCAACGTACCGTGCGGTACGCCAGGGATTGAAAAAAGCAAAAAGTATTCTTCTGGAGCCTTATTATGAATTTCGTCTGGAGGTTCCTTCTGAACTGATCGGCCGTGCCATGTCTGATATCCAGCAGATGCAGGGAAGCTTTGAACCGCCGGAAACAGAAGGGGATATGTCTGTTCTTACCGGGACGGCTGCTGTTTCCCGGATGCGCGATTATCAGAAGCAGGTGGTGGCCTATACCAGCGGGAGGGGGAGACTGTTTTGTAACCTGAAAGGTTATGCGCCCTGCAAAAATCAGGAGGCTGTGGTACAGGCTGTTGGATATGATTCCGAGCATGATCTGGAAAATCCTGCAGGGTCGGTATTTTGTGCACACGGAGCAGGCTTTGTGGTACCCTGGGATCAGGTGGAGGAATATATGCATCTGGACAGTGGAATCGATGCAGAAGCTTTGTCTGCGGAAGCGGAAAGCTGGTATGAGCTTTCAGAGGAAGATGAGAAAGAAAACGGAAGAGTGCTGTCAGATACTTCAGGAAAAAAATATCAGAAGGGCTATTCCTATAGTGGAAGCTATGAGGATGAGCAGGAGCTGCAGGCAATCTTTGAACGTACCTTTGGACCGGTAAAAAGAGAACGGGCTATGTATGCTTCAAAGACTACCGTTTCCTCTCAGAAAGAAACGGTACGGTATCGTCCCGGGAAACCGAGAAAGGAAGAATATCTCCTGGTGGACGGGTACAATATTGTTTTTGCCTGGGAGGATCTGCGGGAGCTGGCAAAGGAAAACATCCATGCGGCCTGTGATAAGCTGATGGATATTCTCAGTAATTATCAGGGATATCGAAAATGTACTCTGATCCTTGTTTTTGATGCATACAAGGTAGAAGGACATGCAGAGGAGGTCATTCCCTACCATAACATTTATGTGGTGTATACAAAAGAGGCGGAGACAGCAGACCAGTATATAGAAAAAACAGTTCACCGGATCGGCCGCCAGTATCAGGTGACAGTGGCAACCTCTGATGGTCTGGAGCAGATGATCATTCTGGGGCAGGGAGCCAGCAGACTTTCCGCACAGGGATTGAAAAAAGAGATCGAAGACGCGGAAAAAAACGGAAAACAGGAATGGAGATCACGGCGTCAGAGCAGTAAGAATTATCTTTTTGACAATGTATCGGAAGAACTTTCTGCCCATCTGGAAAAAATCCGAATGGGAGAGGAGCAGTAGCAGAACAAAAGAAATGCAGGGCTGAAATAATGCTCTGCATTTCTTTTGGGGAAAATTTATCGTCTGATCTCCCGGATCATGGAGTATTCATGAAGGAGGGTTCCGTCTTTCAGCCGTATGGCATTGGGTTTTATTCCGGTGATCCGAAATCCCATCTTTTCGTACAGGGCGCGGGCGCGGCTGTTGCCTTCAATAAATTCTAATTCAATCTGTAGAAGATCAGGATTTTTTTCTGCAATCTGAATCATTTCCTGGAACATTCTTGTTCCGATACCCTGATTCCAGAATTCCTTTAAAACGGCAATGGCTACATTGGCTCGATGCCGGGTTTTTATGCGGGTATTCCACGATATCTGACAGTTTCCGACAACTTTTCCGTCTGCCAGACATACAAGCATGGCTTCATGATCGGAAGCATTTATCTGTTCAAAAAACTGTGCTTCCTCCTGAGGGGTATAACTGTCGCATTCCTCCGGATAGCGCAGGAGAAATTCGGTTTCTTCTGTGGAAAGAGAAAGGTAATCCAGCATTCCCTGGGCATCCTTTTCTTCAGGACTTCTAAGCTGAGCGATTCGTCCGTCTTTGAGTTTAAATTCCTTTGGGCTGATAATCATATGTTTTTCCTCCTGTAAAAAGGTTAATCCTAATTATAGAGCATTTTGGGGCAGTACACAAGTTTGGAAATGGAATCTTGACGGAAAAAGTCCCGGATGGTAGGATTGATTTCAGGACAAAAATCAGGTGATCTGTTTTAGAGAAAACCTGTGGAAAGGTATTGAAAATGCAGTATTTGTGTGAAAAAACAAAAAATGGGAGAAAGATCAGCAGGGTTTTTGGCTATGACAGCATTGTAGAAATCCCGGAGCGCCTTATGGGGGAGACAGTAACTGAGCTTGGGGATTATGTGTTTTCTGACCGGATGGATCCAAAAGAACTGGAGGAGGCGTTACGCAGAGGAAATCTGTGTACAGAGGAAGGAAAAACCGTTGAAGGTGTGGATAAGTTTCCTGAAATCGCAGGGTCAGATCTGGAAGAGCTGATCCTTCCGAAAAGTATAGAAAAAACAGGGAGATATGCTTTTTATAACTGCCGAAATCTGAAAAAGCTTTCTTTTGGAGGAGCGCTCCGTGATCTGGGAGCAGGAGCCCTTACCGGCTGTCATCAGGTAAGTGAGCTGACTGTCAGGCTTGGAGAAAACGACCGTTCCTGCCTCCGGGAAATCCTTACAGAGCTTCCGGAAACTCTTTGTGTAAAAATTGAAGAAAAGGAGCAGAAGGGCTGCTTCTGGTTTCCGGAATTTTTTGAAGAGGGAGTAGAAAATACACCTGCCCGTATTCTGGAAAACCATGTACATGGAAGCGGGATCCGGTATCGGAACTGCTTTCAGAACCGGGTATTAAATACGGGGGAATATGATGAGATCTTTCCTTATGCCATTGCCTGGGAGAAGGAACAGGTGGTGCTGCGGCTGGCGCTTGGAAGAGTACTGTTTCCATTGAGGCTTACTGAAAAAGCACAGGAAAAATACCTTGTTTATCTGAGAGAACACAGTGTACACGCGGCAGAACTTCTGGGCCGGGAGAAAGAATACCAGCTGCTGGAAAGACTTCTGGAGCTGCTTCAACCGGATCGTGAAACCATAGAAAAACTGCTGGAAACAGCCCAGAGGCAGGAGGATCCTCAGTGGACCGGAATCTTGATGGAGAGGCTGGGAAGTCTGGGCAAAAAGAAGAGACGAAGCTTTGAACTGTAGAAAAAGAAAGGACAGATATGGAGAAAAAATACCGGGATAAATACGGGAATTTTGTACATAAACAAAGAAAAAAGGAAGAGGAGATTCTGGATATCTGTCAGGAGATCCTGAAAAACTCGAGAAATGAACTGGGAATCTCCATGCATTTTCTGTGCAGCCCTCTCAGTGAACTGCGGCCTGTTTTATCAGAAGAGACTTCTGTAATTGGAACAGACGGAAAACAGCTTTTTGTTTCTCCGGCCTGGCTGATTCCTGTATTTATGAATCAGAAGATCCTGCTGAATCGTCTGTATCTCCATCAGCTTTTGCACTGTCTTTTCTGCCATTTATGGGGGCGTAAGGACAGGAACCGGAAACTCTGGGATCTGGCTTCTGATATTGCAGTGGAAAACATGATCGATGATCTTTATGCGAAACCGGTCTATATCCGGCCGGGAAGCTTCCGAAGAGAAATTTACCGGAAGTGGAAGGCGCAGTATGGGATCCTGACCGCAGAGCGTATTTACAGGATTCTGGAAACGCTGCCGGAGGAAAAAACAGAAAGACTGATTCAGGAATTTCGCAAAGACGATCATCATTTCTGGAAAAATACAGAAGAAAAAAGCGGGATGGCAAGCCCGAAAAAACATTGGGAGGATAAACGGAAAAAGCTTCAGACAGAAATGGAGCTGATGTCCAAAGAAGCTTCCAGAGAGGCACCGACGCTTATGGAACAGCTTCGGGCACAGAACAGAAAACGATATGATTACCGGGAATTTCTCCGGCGTTTTTCGGTGCTGAAAGAAGAGATGCAGGTGGACATGGATACCTTTGATTACATTTATTATCATTATGGAATGGAACATTACGGAAATCTGCCTCTGATCGAGCCTCTGGAAACAAAAGAAACCCGAAAGATCGAAGATTTTGTGATCGTAGTGGATACGTCCATGTCCTGCAAAGGGGAGCTGATACAGAAATTTCTGGAGGAAACCTATTGTGTGCTTTCCGGATCCGAAAGCTTTTTCCGAAAAATTCAGGTGCATATTATTCAGTGTGATGACCGGATCCGGGAGGATGTTGTGATCCATGATCAGGAGGAAATGGAGCAGTATCTTCAGGATTTTACCATAAAAGGCTTCGGAGGAACGGACTTTCGTCCGGCCTTTCAATATGTGGAGCAGCTGATCAAAAAAGGTGCGTTTCAAAAGCTTCGGGGGCTTCTTTATTTTACGGACGGCTATGGGATATTTCCCGGAAGGATGCCTCCCTATGATACGGTATTTGTTTTTATGAAAGAGGATTACAGGGATGTGGATGTGCCTCCCTGGGCCATGAAACTGATCCTTGGAGAAGAGGATCTGATACAGGAAATACAGCAGGAACACCCGAGTGTTTCTGAATAAAAAAGAAACAGGAGAAAAATTATGAATATCAGACAGGCAAGACAGGAGGTTGTGGATACTGTCCGGGCATACCTTTTAAAAAATGAATACGGGGAATATGAGATCCCCACAGTGAGACAGAGACCGATTCTGATCCTTGGGGCTCCGGGGATCGGAAAGACCCAGATCATGGAGCAGGCAGCCCGTGAGTGTCAGGTGGCGCTTGTATCTTATACCATCACGCATCACACCAGACAGAGCGCCATCGGGCTTCCTTATATTTCCAAAAAAGAATATGGAGGCAGATCGTATTCTGCCACAGAATATACCATGAGTGAGATTGTGGCAAGTATTTATGACCGTATGGAGGAAACCGGTCTCAGCGAAGGAATCCTTTTTATTGATGAGATCAACTGCGTATCGGAAACACTTGCCCCGGCAATGCTGCAGTTCCTGCAGAATAAAACCTTTGGAAATCACAGGATCCCGGAGGGATGGGTGATCGCAGCAGCAGGAAATCCACCGGAATATAACAAATCTGTAAGAGAATTTGACGTGGTCACCCTGGATCGTGTGAAGAAGATCCTGGTGGAACCAGACTATCAGGCATGGCGGAAGTATGCCTGCCAGGAGAACTTTCATCCGGCGATCCTTGCTTATCTGGAACTTCGTAATTCCTGCTTTTATCAGATGGAGACCACCATTGACGGAAAGCAGTTTGCAACACCCAGAGGATGGGAGGATCTGTCCAGAATGATGGAAGTATGTGAAAAAATCGGAAAAGAAATCAACAGAAATCTGGTGATCCAGTATATTCAGCATGACCGGATTTCCGGTGAATTTGCAGATTATTATGAGCTTTATCAAAAGTATCAGCAGGATTATCATATTTCCGAGATTTTGGAAGGAAAAAGCTCCGAAGGAATGGTAAAAAAAGTTTCTCATGCGCCTTTTGACGAGAGACTAAGTGTGGTCAATCTGATCTTTTCCGGTATGCGCCAGAAGATCAGAGAGGCGGTTCAGGGTGAACTGGTTCTGGAAAAAGTGTTTACAGTCCTGAAAAGGCTGAGGCAGGACCAGACAGAAGAACCCTTGTTTTTCCGGCTGGGAGACTATACAGATGAGCTTCTTAATACCATGGAAAAGAAAAAAGCCCAGGGGCTTCTGGAACGAAAAGAGGAGCTTTCCGTGAGAAAGGCTGCGGGACTTTTGCGAAGTTATGAAAAAATATTAAAAAGAGAAACTCAGATTCCGGAAGAGGAAAGATTTGATGCAGTCAGAGACGTTTTTGAAAAAGACAGAGATGCCTGGGAACAGGACTGCGAAACAGCGGAGCATACACTGGAATATGCCTTTGACTTTATGGAAGCAGGTTTTTACAACAGCCAGGAAATGGTGATGTTTGTATCCGGGATTAATACGGATTTTTACTGTGTGCGATTTCTGGAAACTTATGAGTGCGAGCGCTATATAAGATATAATAGGGAACTGCTTTTTGAAGACAGAGACAGAGAGCTTCGCAGAAGGATACAGGAGTTATAAGATGGGAGAAATTGTGCAAATTCCATCAAAATCAGTCAAGGATTTTGTGAAATAGTTTGGATGACTTTGACTGAATTTAGGAATATAATAAGCACATACAAAAGAAAATGGTCAAAAACAATTAAAGTCAGTATAGAGGGAGGAGAAAAGATGATCTGTACAGTAACCTTTAACCCATCTCTGGACTACATTGTGGATGTGGAGGATTTCAGACTGGGACTGACCAACCGGACAAGCGCAGAAAAAATCCTTCCCGGAGGCAAGGGAATCAATGTTTCCACCGTTCTTATGAACCTGGGAATCCGAAACACAGCCCTTGGTTTTACTGCCGGTTTCACAGGAGACGAGATCATCCGCAGACTGCAGGAAATGGGAGTGGATTCCGACTTTATTTCTGTGGAAAACGGAATTTCCAGAATCAATGTAAAACTGAGATCCATCGATGGAACAGAGATCAATGGTGCCGGACCGGAAATCAGTCCGGACAAGGTGGAAGAACTGATGGAAAAACTGGATCAGCTTCAAAAAGGAGATGTCCTTTTTCTTGCAGGGAGTATTCCGTCGTCCATGCCTGACGATATGTATGAGAGAATCATGGACCAGCTGAAAGAAAGAGATGTGACCACTGTTGTAGATGCAACCAGAGACCTGCTGGTGAAGGTGCTGAAATACCATCCCTTCCTTGTAAAACCAAACAATCATGAACTGGGTGAGATCTTTGGAGTGGAACTGAACACCAGAGAGGATGTGGTTCCTTATGGTAAGAAGCTGCAGGAAATGGGAGCGAAAAATGTTCTGGTTTCCATGGCCGGAGAGGGAGCTGTTCTGATCGCAGCGGACGGTCAGGTGTACCAGAAGCCGGTTCCAAAAGGAACACTGGTAAACGGTGTAGGTGCCGGGGATTCCATGGTGGCAGGCTTTATGGCAGGCTGTGCAGAAAGGTAAAAATACAGGGGTTTTTAATGAAATGAGCACTGTCCTCATTCTCTTTCCTATGTAACGAGGAAATCTGTTCGATTTCCTCCAACCTGATAACGCAGTTTTTCTTTCGTCCCTCTGCGGTAAAGGTTGCTTTCACATTGGCATCTCCATTTAATTTTAGATACCAATCGAATGTTGTGTCAGTAGTCGGGATAACCATATAGACAAATTGATTGATAACATCGTGGCTGATTGTGCTGCCGCTAAAATCAATTAGGCTGTTGAGTGTTGAACGAATACCCTCTAAATCTAATCCTCTTGGACTGATTGCATCTGTCGGAGCTTCGTTAAGCTCCTTTTGTAACTTCTGGATTTCGGTATCAATCGGACTTCTCATTGTCTGATATTCGTCTTTGCTGATTTCTCCGTCTGCTCTCATAGCAATAAGGTTTGTCAACCTCTGATTTGCCTTATTGAGTTTTGCTTGTATTGCTTCAATATCTAAGCTGTTTCCCGTAGCACTTTCTTCCTTATAATAATGCTTAATAAGGTCTAAGGCGATGAGGACAGCTTCTTTTCGTTCTGTCCATAAATGCTCTAACAGAGCCTTCGCCATAAAATCAAGTTTCCAATCGGTTATCATTTTAATATCACAATAGCCCTCGGTATCTAATCCTAACTCTGCCCTTTTTCGCTTAATGCCATTGTTAAGCTGATTATAGCATTGATAGCCATACGATATTTTCCCATCCAACTTAGTATGCCATTTGTTTTTACGGAATGATGACCCACAAGAGCAACGCAGCTTGTTGACCCATATATCCCGTGAGTCACGCTTGCTGTGAGTGGTTTTCCCTGCCGTCACTAAAGCAGGCTTTACTCTGCTTTCTCGTATTGTCTGAGCTTTATCCCAAATCTCCTGAGAAATAATAGCGGGGAAGTCGCCCTCTACATATTCATAAGTGGACATATCCAGATTATTAACTCTCTTTTGCTCCAGAAAGTTATTGCTTCTGGATTTGTTATAGCATTTTGTTCCTGTATAAGTGGCGTTTTTAATTGTTCTCATAATATTAGAAACGCTCCACTTAACAAGTCCTGAAGCTGTTTTCCTCTTTTGCTCGGTCAGCATCTTTGCAATTTTCATTGAGCCATAGCCTTTTAGATACAGGTCGTAAATGATGCGTACCGTTTCTGCCTGTTCTTCGTTAATAACATAGGTATCACCTACACGGTCATATCCTAAAATATTTCCGTTTCCATAGAGAACACCATTATCACGGCTGATTTTCTGTCCTGCCTTCACACGCTCGGAAGTTTTACGACTTTCCTCCTGAGCCAATGTTGCCATAAGAGATAATCTCAACTCTCCGTCACCGTCCATAGTCCAGATGTTGTCATCAATGAAGAACACTTCCACACCGATATTTTTCAGTTCTCTGGTAACTACAAGAGTATCTACGACATTTCTTGCAAAACGGCAAACCTCTCTGGTAACAATCAAATCAAATTTACCCCGCTTTGCATCTTCAATCATACGCAAAAATGCAGGTCTTTTTTTAGCCTGTGTACCTGTGATACCCTCATCTATATAGCGTTCACAAACAGTCCAATTCAGATGATACCTAACTTGGTCATCATACCATTGTAACTGATTTTCAAGAGCTGATAACTGTGCTTCGTGTTCCGTAGAAAGACGACCATAAAACAAAAGAATTAACCAACCTAAAAGAATTAAAAATGTTCTCATTTTATTTCTCTAAATTCTTTAATAACCGTTACCTGTAAATCCTTTGCGTTAATCAAACTTTCCTGCTTGCACTTCGGGCAGTAGAGAGGAAAGTTTTTAAGTTCTGTGTCTGCCCGAAGCTGCAATCTTGTTTTATTTCCGCAGACAGGGCAGAGTACCCATTTGCTATTTCCCATAGAAATCCTCCTGCGTTATTTTGCTCTGCTTCGTTGCTCCAATTCCGCACCGTAGCGAACAACCATTGCAAGTAAAATCAAGCAAATGCCGATACCAATGCCACCGCCGTTATCCATCCGTTCTGAAACAAACGCAAACTTTTCCATCGCAGAAGAAAATGCTGCTGATAAAATCTCTACAACAATAAAGAGTATTCCGAGCCTCGTTATTCTCTTTGCTCCTGCTTCGGTAAAAGGTGTTCCCTCGCTCAACTCCAACTTAAAATATCTGCAAACACAAATAGCTTCAATCGCTCCCATAATCAAAACCACGCTTTCACAGAGCAGGGCTATTCCTATTTCCCGATTGTCAATCGTTCTGTCAGCTTCTATGAGCAGCCTTTGCAGAAGTTCGCCAAATGGAAGTTTATCTGCCATCAAACTTACGCTGCCAGACACTAATGTAAAAGCAATCGCCACAAAACTAAATACCGCTACAATTTTTGCAATGATGTGAAAGACCTTCATTGCCTTTTGGATTTTTTCAAGATTATTCATTTTCAAATTTCCTTTCGCTGTAATTTAATAAATTTCCGATATGTTCTTTTTCAAAAAGCTGTTCCTTATCCATACGGCAATCGGCGTGATAATCAGGTAAAGAACAGTTAAAATCACAAAAAATCCAATATCCGCATATAAGAACACATAAATGATGTTAAAGCCAAAGTGCAGCAGCACCGAGTAGAGCAGATTGTTATATCGTTCCAGAAAAATATTCATCAAAACCGTAATAGAGGTAATGACAACAATGTTGGAAATAACATACGGGATTGCCCTTAAATCCGTAAACTCGGAGTCTACAATCCATAACAGGGTATGCCAGAAGCACCATACCAAGCCCTGAAAAATGGACGATTTCAGAAAACCATACTTCTTGTTAAATTCCTCTCTCATAAAGCCACGCCACCCAAGTTCCTCGCCTGTCGGTCCAGAAGTGAAGGATAGGAAAATACTAAGCGGCAATGCTGTTGTTCCCAAGTTGAAATAGGAGAACATCGGCTTTCCCTGAATTATGGAGAAAATAAACAATGCCAACAGGCTAATTCCAAAGGTCAGGGTAAAAGAGAATAACAAAGGCAACAGCTCGACTTTTCCAGAAAAGCACCGTTTTATAAAAGCTATTCTTGTTTCATTCGGTCTGAAATGCTTCCAACCAAGAAAAAGCAAGTAGGTTGGCGACCACGCAATCAGATTACGGATAATCCACATAATGACAGGCGGGGCATCAAAAACCAGACTTGCCGTACCTGCCACAAAGATAATCAGTACCCATACTAAAACATAAGAGCTGATGATGTATTTCTTCAAATAACTTGTTCTCATTCCATTACACCCCCTGTTTATCCATACAGATAATAAGCTCACTTTTAATGCCGTTCAGTTCAATGACATTTTCCGCATCGGGCGTGTCAAACCGTTCGGTCTGCCTGTCGTCCTTTTCATAGGAAATGCTTGTTCCGATACCTTTCGTAACAGCAGTAAATACTTCTCCCTCTGGAATATGGATTTTTGAAGTTGCCGATACCTGATTGATTGCAAGGTAGCCCTTTAAGGAATTGCAAACCACATCCATATCCAGATTGCAGTTGATTTCTACCGTATCGCCGACATCGTTTAAGATGATATTCGGCGTCTTTACATCAAGCTCAATACTGTCGCAATCCAAAGAATGGATTTCTACGGTTTCCGCATTGACAGCGCACTCAATTTTTCCTACATAGGGCATAGGAATTTGAACGAAAATACTGACAGCTTCTTTTGCCGTTGCTTCGGATACGCCGTTTTTTCGGATTACATCTACATCAATCCGTTTTCGGATGTCATCAATTTTAGCCTTAAAATCGCTCTGGAGCGTGGAGAGGGTATTAGATACCAGACGGACACGGATTTTTTCTCCCTCATAACCTGACAATACAAACCTCTTTGCTCCGCCGAATTTCATATCATAGCGTTTTGGCTCGTCAATATCATATTCCGTAACGCTTTCAAACAGATACTCGTCAGATTTTTTCATTCCTCTTTCATTGGAAAGCAGTTCGTCAATGGAAATGTCAAACAGGGCAGAGATAGCCATAATATTTTCAATATCGGGAATACCCATATCAGTTTCCCATTTTGTAACTGCCTGTCTTGACACGCCTAACTTCTCGGCAAGCTGTTCCTGCGAAAGCCCTGCCTGCTTGCGGATAGATTTTAGTTTTTCTGCAAATGTCATTCTCGTGACCTCCTTATATTGATACGCCAAGTATAGAAAACCGTGCTTTACATTACAAGCAAGCAGAGATGACATTCAGAATTTTTCTGCTACTTTGCGTGGCATTTGCCGATTTTAAGCAAAATACTTGATAAATTACTCACAATGTTCTTTACTAAATATTACCTTACAATAATTGCGTTTTCCGCACTTAGGACATTTCAAATATCGCTTTGTCGGAGAACGCATACCCAAAAGATATGCTGCTATGCTTGGTTGGAAATGATGATGACATTCTCTACACTCATAATGTCCTGCGGCTCTATCCAATATAACCGCAATGATGAAAGCAATTCCAAACACTACGCAGCCGCCTATTATGATTGTGATTTTTGCCGCCTGTGTCATATCAGAAATGTTTTCTGTTGTTAAAATACAGATTGTAAGTACACATACCCCCAAGACAGCAATCACCGCCGCAAAAATCCTTTTGTACTGATTTATCTTTCTTTTCTTTGAAATACCCATATCGGACTTCCTCCTTAAACCAAAATCATCCAAATTAGTTTGGAGACAATGTGACATCCCATATGTCCAAGCATCGCATATTGAATACCATATTTTCGATACATAGTCGTACCATTTTCCCATCTGGAAATGCTTCGATTGGATACTCCAAGCAGTTCGGCAAGCTCTGCTTGTGTGATAGATTTTTCGCTCCGCAGCTCCTTTAAGAACAAGCCTACTTTTTGCTGATTCATAATTTGCTACCTCCTTTCGAGTTCCAGAATAACATTTTTGCCTAAAAAGTACAGGTCAGCGGCTGAGAATAGTGCTATTATCAGGCAGGACACAAACTGAGAAATCCCTTTTTTCAAGGAAAATCTGTTGTTCAGACTTAGTAGACCACTTTCTTTTCACTATTTGTTGTTTCTTAATTATAGTTGCAGATTATAACCATTTCAAGTTATTTAGGCTATTCATCTCTACCATACAGAAGCTAAATTTCTATATGGCTATGTAAAAACGGCATCAGCTTTACGCCAATGCCGCCTTTGTTCGGTTATAAAATTCCCGCCTTTTTAAGATACCCAACGCTGTCGTAACAGCCACGGAAGTAAACCGACTGCATTTCCATATCGGTCAGCCTGTTCTTTAACTCCGTTACTTTGATAACAGCGGCACATTCTTCCTTTGTAAGCTCCGTTGCCTGTTCCGTATCAAACACACCTAACACTTTCGGATATTGCTGATACAGGCTCTCAATCTCGTCCTGAATGGCTTTGTATTCCTCATTTTCTTTAGAGAGATTGCATCATTTTCCTTTTGATAGTCTGGACTAAGCTGTATCATCTGATAGACAGTATCTTCTTTCAGTTTTTCCACCGCTACCTTTACAAGCTCGGTAAATTTTTCATCATACATTGCACCCTCCTGTCAGTATCACTTTCAGTTTCTTCACGGGTGCATTTATGACCTTGAATATCAGCTCGTCAACGCAGTCCGTATATCTACCTTGCTGTATAAGCTGATTTTTCAGCTCCACAAGGCTATGTATAACTATTTGCCGTTCGTGGCTATCCAGATATGCGTGATAGGTTTTATCTCTCATAATTGTCACCGTCCTTTCTTGGCTTCATTATATCCAAAAGTGTGAGAAAGAACAAATCTGCAAATCAGGGCAAAAAAATAGGAGTACCACTATTTCTAATGATACGCCTATCATATTCATTTGTTAATCAAGGTCGATTAACACCCTTACGGTTGTTTCTCGCCATTGATTTTTCCTTACATATTGCCCGTTAGCCTTACGATAGGCTGCTGCCTGCTCAAAACTAAGCGGTAAATCAAAGGAAAGAGAACTCCTACCTATTTGCGATAGCCGCCTGGATGGAAAAAAAGGATTACCGGCATGCTTTTTATATGGGAATCGCGGCAGGAAGTGCAAGTGCCTTTTCGGAAAATCTGGCAACAGGTAAGGAAATCGAAGCAGTCTACCGTCAGGTAGCGCAGGAAATGAAGGAGGAGAAAGTGTTATGAGAATCACAGATCTGCTTGACAGAAGAAGTGTATCACTGACTGCAGCTCCGGGAAGCAAATCAGAAGCTCTGGATATGGCTGTGGATCTTATGGTCAGAAGTGAAAAGATCAGTGACAGAGATGCTTATCGGGCACAGGTGTATTTAAGAGAAGAAGAAAGTACCACCGGTATCGGAGAGGGAATTGCCATTCCTCATGGGAAATGTGATGCGGTAAAGAAGCCCGGACTGGCAGCCATGGTGATAAAAGACGGTGTGGAATTTGAGTCACTGGATGATGAACCGGTAACCCTCCTTTTTTTGATTGCTGCTCCAAATACATAGGACAATGTTCAGCTGGATGTGCTCAGTAAACTTTCGGTGATGCTGATGGACGAGGACTTTATCGCAGCGCTCAGAAACGCACAGTCCGTAGATGAATTTATGGATATTATCGATAAAGCAGATCAGGAGAAAAAGGACATTGACGAAAGACTGGCAGGCTCCCAGAATACTTCTTCAGGCGCAAAGGCAGGCGGCAGTGCCGGCCATAAGATATATACCCAGCTTATGAACGGTGTTTCCCACATGCTTCCTCTTGTTGTGGGAGGCGGAATCCTGATCGCTATTGCTTTCCTGATCGATGGTCTTTTCGTTGATTTGAATGCTCTTCCTGCTGACCAGAGATCAAATTTCGGTACCATTACCCCAGTGGCGGCTGTCCTGAAAAATATTGGCGGCACAGCCTTTGGCTTCATGCTTCCTGTCCTGTCTGGTTTCATTGCAATGGCCATCGGTGACAGACCGGCACTGGCGGTTGGTCTTGTGGGAGGCATGATCGCGGCAAATGGAAAATCCGGCTTCCTTGGAGCACTTCTGGCAGGCTTTCTGGCAGGCTATCTGATCCTTGGACTTCGCAAAATCTGCGATAAGCTTCCGGAAGCTCTGGAAAAGATTGCCCCGGTTCTGATCTATCCGGTAGTGGGAATCCTTTTTATGGGACTGATCATGACATTTATTGTGGAACCTGTTATGGGCGGCCTGAATACAGGGCTAAATAATGCCTTGACAGGAATGGGAAATACAAGTAAAGTTATTTTAGGAATTGTTCTTGGCGGAATGATGGCCATAGACATGGGAGGCCCGTTCAATAAGGCGGCTTATGTATTTGGTACAGCGTCAATTGCAGCAGGAAATTATGATATCATGGCAGCAGTTATGGTCGGCGGAATGACACCTCCATGTGCCATTGCCCTTGCATCCCTTCTCTTTAAGGATAAGTTTACAAAGGAAGAGAGAGAGGCAGGTCCTACAAACTTTATTATGGGACTGGCATTTATTACAGAGGGAGCGATTCCCTTTGCGGCTTCCGATCCGCTGCATGTACTTCCTTCCTGCGTTGCAGGCTCAGCAGTGGCAGGCGCTGTTTCCATGATGTTTGACTATACGCTGATGGCACCTCACGGTGGAATCTTTGTATTCCCGGTAGTAGGAAATGCAGTAGCCTACGTCGCAGCTCTTGTTGCAGGAACTGTGATCTCGGCACTTCTTCTCGGCATATTAAAGAAGAAAGCAGTATAAGAAAAATAAAACTGGAGGATAAAAGAATGAAAGAATTCAAGTACGTAGTTACAGACAATGAAGGTATCCATGCACGTCCGGCAGGAGAGCTTGTGAAACTGGTAAAAGGTTTTCAGTCTTCAGTGACCCTTGAAAAAGAAGGCAAATCAGTAGACTGCCGTAAGCTTCTTGCACTTATGGGGCTTGGCGTAAAAAAAGGCCATGAAGTGATCTTTACCTTTGAAGGTGAGGATGAGGCAGCAGCCTGCGAAGCAGTAAGCAAATTTATGCAGGAAAATCTCTGATCCCTTTATACAAAAGAAAATCAATCATAAAGAAACTGTTGTATGGGAACATGACGGCTCAGGCCGGTGATGCCATGCAGCGGTTTCTTTGTATATAAACAGAAAGAGGAGAATAAGATGCTGACAGAACAGAGATATGAGATCATTCTCAGGCTTTTGGCAGAGAAAAAAAGTGTCACTGTCACAGAGCTGAAAGAGCTTTTGGATACATCGGAATCAACCATACGAAGAGATATTACGGCGCTGGATAAAATGGGAAAGCTGACCAGGGTTTTTGGAGGCGCGGTATCTCTGGAGAACGTGGTGTCTGCCTATGAACCTACCGTGGAGCAGAAATCCGATCTGAATACAGAAGAAAAGAAAAAAATCGCCAGATATGCAGCCGGACTCATTCGTTCCGCAGATTTTGTATTTCTGGATGCAGGTACGACTACCGGCTTCATGCTGGATTATCTGGAACATACAAAGGCTTCCTTTGTGACCAATGCAGTTTCCCATGCCAGGATCCTTGCGCAGAAGGGAATTCATGTAAGCCTTCTGGGCGGAGAGCTGGAGGGTTCCACAGAGGCCGTGGTAGGAAGCCAGGCAATGCAGATGCTGCAGATGTATCATTTTACAAAAGGCTTTTTTGGCACAAACGGCATCACCCATAAGGAAGGATTTACGACTCCGGATACAAATGAAGCTTTGGTAAAAAGAACGGCTATGGAACACTGCCGAACGGCCTATGTGCTGGGTGACGGATCCAAATTCGGACAGATCAGCTCTGTGACTTTCCGTCCGTTTAAAGAGGCAGAAGTCATCACTGACCGATGTCCGAAAGATTATAAAGAATGTAAAAACATCATCGTGATCTAGGAAAGATAAAAGCTCCGTGCAAACTGGATAAACTGGCGTACATGGGGCTTCAGGATCCGGTTCCGGCTGTATACGATATAGAAATTTCTTTTGTGTTCCGCATCTTTCAGGGGAAACAGCAGGATCTGCTTTGTTTTTCGCAGATCCTGAACGGAACGTGCAGAAAGAATAGAAATTCCAAGGCCGTTGACGATGGATTTTTTGATGCTTTCCAGATCGTTCATTCTTGCAATTACATGGAGATCCGATGGCGGGATATCGGATTTTTCCAGAAAGTAATCCATTTCTTTTTTTGTTCCGGAGCCTTTTTCGCGGACGATCATAGGCTCCCGCACCAGCTCCTGCAGAGAAGCATTGCGTTCTTTCAGTGCCAGATAATGCGGGGTTACAGGCGCTGCGATCACCAGAGAATCCTGACAGAAAGGGATGAAGCAGCAGTCCTCCTGCTCGGTATACTGTCCCACAAGTCCCAGATCTACGCTGCCGTCAATCACCTTCTGGATGGCCTCTGAGCTGTCTGACTGCAGGGAGTGAAAATAAACATCCGGGCATATCTTTCCGAAGCCTGCAAGCAGTTCCGGGAGCAGATAAGAGGATGGAATGGTAGAGGCGCTCAGATCAATAATATGTTTTTTGGAACCGGTAAAATCCTCCAGAAGATTATTGCGGATATGGAGGATACGGATCGCACTGTCATAAAGCTGATATCCCTTTGTGGTGATGGTCAGCTTTTTTGTTGTCCGTATGATCAGCTTTACCTTCAGCTCATTTTCCAGCGCCCGGATATGTGCGCTGATGGTAGGCTGGGTCAGATAGAGGCGGCGCGCGGCCTCAGAAAAGCTTCCGTAATCCACCACTGCGGTAAAAGCTTCCAGCTGTTTAAAATCCATGTTTGTCCCTCCTGTTTCAGCAGACTCCGGTAATCTCTCCCAGAGCCTTCAATGCGGTATTTATTTCTTCCAGTGTGTTTTCCGGACCGAAAGAGAAGCGAATGGTTCCCTGTGGATAGGTTCCAAGCGTTCTGTGTGCGGAAGGTGCACAGTGAAGGCCGACACGTGTCATGATCCCATAGGTGTGATCCAGCTGAAAGGCCGCATCTGCCATATCGATCTCCGTAGTCTGGAGTGAGACCACAGCGCAGCGGGCGGCAGTTTCCAGTGTATCCGGACAGTCGGTTCTTCCAATGATCCGAAGCTGTTTTCCGAGGGGATCCATAGACTGGATTCCTCGGATAAAATGGTCGGTCAGCGCCATTTCATGACGGAAATTCGTCTGAGAACACAGGAGTCCGGGACAGGAAAGCGCTGCATGGAGCCCAAGGATTCCGGGAATATTAGGGGTTCCCGGCTCAAAGCGGTCAGGCATAAAATCCGGGATTTCTTCTGTGTGGGAAATGCTTCCGGTGCCTCCGCTGAGAAGAGGAACCATATCAGAAACCAGAGCTTCCCGGATAAGAAAGCCGCCGATTCCCTGGGGACCCCGGAAGCCCTTGTGACCGGTAAATGCCAGAGCATCAATATGACAGGCTTCCATGTCTATGGGAAGGACACCTGCGGTCTGTGCTGTATCCAGGACAAAGAGGATCCCGTGCTTATGACAGAAATCCCCGATGGCTTTTATGGGCATCAGTGTGCCGCATACATTGGAACCATGAAGGCATACGAGAAGCCGGGTTTCCGGGCGGAGCAGCTGTTCGGCCTGTTCAAGAAGCAGGTTTCCGTCATGGTCACAGGGGATCCGGTCGAAGCTTACTCCTGTTTTTTCAAGCTGTACCAGTGGACGCATCACAGCATTATGCTCCATGGAGCTTACCAGAACATGATCTCCGGGACGGAGCAGCCCTTTCAGAAGAATATTCAGACTTGCTGTGACATTAGCGGTAAAAATTACATTGCGGCTTTTATCCGGAAAATGGAAAAGCTGCTTCAGCTGTTCTCTTGTTTCAAAAATCTGCTCTTCTACAGAAAAAGCCGTGTCGTAGCTTCCGCGATTGATATTGACTGCATCGCCGGACAGATAATGAAAGACTGCATCTGCCACGCCCGGAGCCTTGGGGCAGGAGGTGCTTGCCTGATCCAGATATATTTTTTTCATGATGATCTTCTTCCTTTTCTTATTTTTTTCATGATACTGTATCCTTACTATAACACGACTTATCGAAAAAAACTATAAATAACACAAAAATACAACTATAATTAATTGGCAAAAAATAATAAAAAATGGTATGATTCTGATGTACGAAATATGCGTTTACAACAAAAAATACGACTCAAACAGAAACGCATAGGGAAAAGGAGGAAATAACAAATGAAAAATGAGAAAAAAGCCATTGTAGCAGCAGGGCTTGTGATCGGTGTGATCTCAGCTTTGCTGGTATTTTTTGGCAATCCGGTAAATATGGGATTCTGTATCGCGTGTTTCCTGAGAGACACGGCAGGCGCTCTGGGATTTCATTCGGCGCCGGTGGTACAATACATACGTCCGGAGATCATCGGACTGGTTCTTGGCGCCTGCATTATGGCAATGGTATCCGGAGAATTTAAGGCAAGAGGCGGTTCCGCTCCTGTTACCAGATTCATCCTTGCAGTGTTTGTCATGATCGGCTGCCTGATGTTCCTTGGCTGCCCGTTCCGTATGATCCTGAGACTGGCAGGCGGAGACGGAAATGCGATTTTCGGCTTTGTGGGATTTGCACTTGGCATTTTTGCAGGTGTATTTTTCCTGAAAAGAGGCTACACACTGAAACGCTCTTATAAAATGCCGGCGCTGGAGGGACAGCTTTTTCCGGTACTTCAGATCGTATTCCTGATCCTTCTGGTTGCAGCACCTGCATTTATCCATTTTTCCACAGAAGGCCCGGGATCTCTCCATGCCTCCATCTGGATCGCTCTGGCAGCCGGCCTGATCGTAGGTGGCCTTGCACAGAAAACACGTCTCTGTATGGTGGGCGGTATCCGTGATGCGGTTCTTTTCCGTGAATGGAAGCTTCTGATGGGATTTGTGGCAATTTTTGCCAGTGCGCTTGTAATGAACCTTATTCTGGGAGCTGTAACAGGAACTCCGTTTTTTAATCCGGGATTTGCAGGACAGCCGGTGGCACATACAGATGGACTGTGGAATGCACTTGGCATGTTCCTTGCAGGCTTTGGCTGCGTGCTTCTGGGCGGCTGCCCGCTCCGTCAGCTTGTGCTTTCCGGTGAGGGAAATACAGACTCTGCAGTCACTGTCATCGGACTGATGGTCGGAGCGGCTGTTGCTCATAACTTCGGGCTTGCTTCTTCCGGAGAAGGTCCTACATCCAATGGAAAGATCGCGGTGATCATTGGTATCGCAGTGGTAACAGTGATCGCATTTATGAATTCCAGAAAAAAAGCAGACTGAAAATATATTTTTGATAAAGGAGAACAATTATGAAACAGGTAGACGCAAGAGGATTGTCCTGTCCGGAACCGGTGATCATGACAAAAAATGCACTGGCTTCCAAAGAGGCAGCATATGAGGTTCTGGTAGATAACGTAACGGCAAAAGAAAATGTTACAAGATTTGCATCCCATCAGGGCTACCAGGTACAGGTGGAAGAGCAGGGGGAGGATTTCCTGCTTCGTATTACAAAATGACAGAGTATATTGCAACTTTTTATTCCCATTACGGCGCAGTATGTTTTAAGAAAAATTGTGAAAAACTGGGAATCGGCACAAAGATCATGCCGGTTCCCAGAAATTTAAGCTCTTCCTGCGGAACCTGTGTCCGGTTCTGGATGGAACAGGAATTTTCAGAGGCTGCTCTGGAACTGAATGAGGAGCTGGAGCAGATCGTTCAGGTGGAGGGCGACTCTTATCGGGCGCTTTATCGTTCGGAGGAGTGAAGATCCAGCTGTTTCATCAACCCATAAAGGGTTCGACGGTACACAGCATAGAACACAATGGCAATGACGGCGATCACTTCCAGACACACCAGAAAACCGGCAATCTCCGACTGTGTGTAGCGGTTATCATTGGCATAAAGCATCATTCCATAGAGAAGTACCATACAGCTCATTCCCACAGCAGTTGGAATCTGAAAGACCGGTCCGGCCTGCCGGCGGAGCTCCCTGCAAAGAAAAGCGGGAGAAGCGCCCAGACGCTTCAGGTCATAAAATACATAGGCATTATTCAAAGCCAGTGTCTGGCAGCGGGTGTAGGAAATGACCAGAGCGGCAGTAAAGCATACGATCCCGATAAAAAGGAAGGTCATCATAAATACAGAAAAGGTATTCAGCTGTTCGGTGCTGTCAAGGATCCGGAACTGCGGCATGTAGTTCCAGAACATCCGGAAATCTGCGCTGTCCAGCTGTGAGCGATCCAGGTGGTCATCGACATCTCTGTAGCTGGCTCCGAAATAGTCGTTTGTATAGCCCTCTGTCATGAGGTATTCGACAGGATCGTAGAGACTTGTAGAAAAGCTGTCGTCATCAAAGGAGGCCACAATCCTTTCATAAAAAGCGCGGGCAAAGGGATAACTGTCCTTTCCTTCGGAATTGAAAAATGCCATGGTTCCCTGCCATTGGGGCGTAAGTCCCCGGGAAATTTTTTGGAAGTCACTGTCATCCAGAACCCCGGTATACAGAGCGCCCAGCTGATCAAAATGAACAAAGCCTTTAAAGGATACAGGGAGAACCTCTCTTGTGATCATATTGGTAAATCGGGTGGAATTATCTACCACACGGTAAGAAGTCTCTTCCCGGTTGGTTACAGCATAATATTCTCCCGGTTCAACGGAAAGGCTTTGACCGGAGATCCGGTTGAAATCACTTTCAGAAAGAAAATGTCCCTCAGAGGAAATCTCATAGTATTTCCATGAAAAACTGCCGTCGGCATTGTCGATCATCACATTGGAGTCAACGGCCAGACTGAGGTAAGGACATTCCTTCCAGTCTGCAATCTGTATCTTATGTTCCCGGGCAAGATCCTGGATTTCTTCTTCTGAAGGAAGCTGCTGATCCGATGGCCAGAACCAGGAATAATCGTATTCTCTCTGTTCAATATTCATGGAAGTACCGGTACCAAGCATAGGAAGATAAAAAATACCGAAGCAGCCGCCTGCGATCAGAACCGTGGTAACAAGCAGGCTGTTTACGGTCTGTTTTCCCTGGAATTTCATCATGCTTCTTGCAATGATGTTTTTCCAGGGATTTTTATGTCTGAAGAGCCATCCGTTGACAACGGTGTGGAGCATGATCAGATAAAGCCCTGCAAATACCGGGGAATAACAGAGAAGCTTAAGCAAAGCCGGGGCATAGCGGTGCGTAAGATTCTGATAAAAAGTAGGGAAGTTATAGCCCAGCATTGCTCCGCCTGTCAGCAGGACAATACCCAGCGGTCCGCACCAGAGTCCAAGCTCTTTTACCGGCTCATTCTGATGCTCTTCCTGTATCACATCCAGAATGTCTGTTTTTCTGAGATAAACAAAAGCCAGCAGGCAGGCGCAAAAAAGCACGAGAACGGCAAATCCTGCCGGTATCCACAGACAGCGAAAATCCAGATGCAGGATCATGTACTGATTATCCACGATCAGGAAACGGAACAGCTTCCACAGGAGCATTATGAAAGGAAAGCCTGCAAGGATCCCAAGAAGGGCAGAGCTTCCGCTTAAAAGAATCACCTCGCGGAAAAGTCCGGGAGCCAGCGTTTTTCTGGAGGCGCCAAGCGCCATAAGGATTCCGAGCTGGTGTGATTTTTTACGGAAAAACAGGCTGGCGGCATAGACGGTGAAGACCGTACAGCCAAAAAGAGTCATGATAAAGATCATGTAAAGCTGTCTCAGGCTGTCTCCGCCCTCCGGAAAGATATTCAGGACCGTAGGGGAAAACATCAGAGCAGAATATGCAGTCATCAGCATCAGAGATACAAAATTACAGAACAGATACAGTCGTGCCTGTTTCCAGTCTGCTTTTTGCAGACGGTTTTCCAGCTCTTTTATCGTTCTTATGGATTGTCTTTTTTTCTTTTTATTCATTCGGCATCACCACTCATTTCTTTGATCGCATTTAACAGGGTGTCATGAAACGCACTTCTTGTCTGAATATTTTTTTCCAGCTGACGATAAACCATTCCATCTTTTAAGAGAATTACCCGGTCGCAGAAGGATGCGGAAAAGCTGTCGTGAGTGACCATAAAGATGGTGGCATCCAGATTCTTTCTGGCATTTTCAAAGGATTCGATAACGATACGGCTGGAGCGGCTGTCCAGATTTCCGGTAGGCTCATCTGCAAGGATCATCAGAGGCCGGTTGATCAGGCTTCTGGCAACAGCGGTTCTCTGCCTTTCACCGCCGGAGATTTCAGCGGGATACTTACTGCGGATATGGCTGATGCCAAACAGCTCCATCAGCTGGTCTGCGTACCGTTCTCCGTCCTTATCCACATTGGAACGGATGATCCTGGGAACCAGAATGTTTTCCCGGACTGTCAGCCCGTCCAGAAGCATAAAATCCTGAAATACAAAGCCCAGTTTTTCGTTGCGGACAAGGGCAAGCTGCTCCGGTGTCATGGTGCTGAGTTCCTGGCTGCCAAGAGTGATCTTTCCTTTTTCAAAAGGAATATAACAGGAAATACAGTTGAGAAGTGTGGACTTTCCGGAGCCGGAAGGCCCCATGACAGCGATAAATTCGCCTTTTGCAATGGAAAAAGAGACTCCCCTCAGAACCGGGTAGGTCTGTTTTCCTGTTTTATAGGATTTTTCAAGATTTTTGACAGATAGCATAAAATTCCTCCTTATTATATAGAAATGTCCGTGATATGGATTTCCGGTTTTTTCAAATTGAGGATAACACAGAAAACAGAGAGAAAAATCAGAGGTGTAAAGAATGGAGCTCAGGATGTAAAGTTTGGAAGGAGGCTGCAGAAAATGTAAAGATCGGAAGGATTTTTGTAAAGTTTGGAGTGGACGGAAAGGGGAAGTGCGTTATAATAAAGAAACAAAATAAAAAAGGGAGAAAGCTATGTTGAGGATCGCATTGTGTGACGATGAACAGGAAGCCCGGGACAGCCTGCGGTTTCAGCTGGAAAAATCCATGTATGAGGGAGACGAGGAGATCGTCTATGAATTTACTTCCGGAGAAACAGCTCTCCGGTGGCTGAATAAACATCCCGGCGAGGTGGATCTTCTTTTTCTGGATGTGGAGATGAAAGACCTGAATGGGATGGAAACTGCGGAAGAAATCCGGAAATTTGATAAGGAGCTCCTGATCGTTTTTGTGACAGGGTATTCAGAATATGTGTTTGACGGATACCGCACAGGTGCTTTGGATTATGTGCTGAAGCCGGCAAAGGAAGAACAGATCCGTCAGGTCCTGAGCCGTGCCAGAGAACATTTTTTTCAGAAAAGAGAAAAGAACTTTGTGTTCCAGAATCAGGACGGAACCTTTCGGATGCCTTTGGATAAGATCCTGTATTTTTACAGTGACAGGCGTCAGGTCGGCGTAGTGACAGAGAAAGAAGAATATTTTTTTTATGGAAAGCTCTCTGAGGTGGAAGAAAAAACAGACGGACGCTTTGTAAGGATCCATCAGAGATATCTGGTAAACGCAGATCAGGTGGAGTATATCGGGCATGACCAGGTAGAGATTCATGGGAAAGAACTGCCTGTCAGCAGAGGGATGAAGGATACCGCTGTGGCAAAGCTGGCGGAATGTATGCTGAAAGGAATCGGGTGATGTCATGAAGGAGAGTGTCAAACTTATACTGAGTATTTTATGGCTGTCACTGATGGGAATGCTGCTTCTTTTTTCTATTGGGAGACTGACCGGGCTTCGTCAGCAGAAACTGAGGCGGCTGTTTCTTTTGTTTTCCTGTGGTCTGCTGGGCGGAATGGTGATCTTTCTATCAGACTGGCAGAATATTGTTCCTACCTTTCTGATTTTTCTTACGGCGGTATGGGCAGGCTGTGAGGGGAGCCGGATCAAAAGACTGACAGTAGGACTTATGGTGGCAAGCACTGTCTTTTCTTTTAATGTGCTGGTGGATAACGGCACAGAATTCGGCGGTTTTCTGGTGATCCTGCTTAAGCTGTGTTTCTGCCTGGGGCTTTGTGCGGTGATATGGAAATACGGTCCGGAACGGGATTTTGAACTTTCTCCGGCGATGTGGAAGCTTTTGTTTCTTCTGACGCTTCCTCCGGTGGGAATCGTGTTCAGTCTGGTTCTGCTCAGTGATCCGAAGGTTTACGAACTGTCAGTACAGTATCTCATCCTTCTGTTACTGTCTCTTTTTGCTTTTGTGGGACTGCTGTGGACCATGGTAGTACTGGCAAAGCAGCAGAAGCTGGAAGCCGAGGCAGTGATGGCCGCTCAGAATGTACGCTACTACGAAGCCATGGAGCAGCAGCATTTTGAGATAAGGAGACTGAAGCATGATATGGCAAATCATCTTCAGACTGCGCTGGCGCTTCCGGGGGAGCAGGGAAAGGCATATCTTCGGGAACTTTTGGAAAGTACGGAGAATACCCGTACTTTAAAATACTGCATGGACAATACGATGAATATCATCCTCAGTGCAAAAGAAGCAGCAATGAAACAGAAAGGAATCGATTTTCATGTGCTGGCAGATATTCCGGAGCCGCTTCCGATGGAAAAAACAGATATCTGCGCTGTTTTCGGCAATGCTCTTGACAATGCCATGGAAGCAGTGGAAGGATTTCCGGAAGAAAAACGCCGGATTACTATGGAGGCAAGGTGGAAAAGAGGACTGCTTGCAGTCAGTATCCGTAATCCGGGAAGGATTCCGGAAAGAGACAGCAGGATTCCAAAAAAGTTTCCGGTAACCACAAAAAAGGACCGCGCATCTCACGGATTCGGGATTCCCAGTATCCGGGCTGTCCTCGGAAGATACGGCGGCACCATGGAACTGCGCCAGGAGGGGGACGAGGTGTGTCTGTTTCTCTACTGTCACCTTCAGAAAGAAAACGTCTCTTGAGTTTCTGAAAATCATCCTGTATACTTGATTTACTGAAAAATATTCCATATTTGTGAAGGAGAGAACAACGATGGGAGAAAAGCTTACAAAACGTGATGTGGAAAAAATAGAGCAGGAGATCGAGCACCGAAAGCTGGTAGTGCGTAAAGAGGCTATTGAAGCAGTGAAAGAGGCAAGAGCCCAGGGCGATCTCAGTGAGAATTTTGAATATTATGCAGCCAAGCGTCATAAGAACCAGAATGAAAGCAGAATCCGCTATCTGGAAAGAATGCTGAAAACAGCCGTTATTGTCACAGATGCCTCCAAAGAGGATGAGGTGGGAATGGATGATATTGTTGAAGTGGAATTTGAGGAAGATGGAGAAATTGAGAAATATAAGCTCGTCACCTCCATTCGGGGCAATTCCATGGAAAACAGGATCAGCATTGAATCTCCTATTGGAAAAGCGCTGAAAGGGCGTAAGACAGGAGACCGGGTAAAGGTTCAGGTCAGTGAAGATATCAGTTATTATCTGATCATCCGGTCCATTGAGAAAACCGGAGAGGAAGGAGAAAATATCCGGGGCTTTTAAACAAAAAAATTTTACACAGATTTTACATTGCACTGGGGATAATTTTACAAAGTCCTCCTAAAATGAAGGTATATTAAATATTCGCAAAGGAGAAATACCATGGATTTTTTTAGTATACTGACTCTGTTAGGCGGACTTGCCCTGTTTTTATATGGTATGCAGGTGATGGGCGATGGTCTTGCCAAGGTTTCCGGAGGAAAGCTGGAAAAAATACTTGAAAATCTTACATCCAGTAAATGGAAAGCAGTTCTTCTGGGACTTGCGGTTACAGCGGTGATCCAGTCCTCTTCGGCAACCACCGTTATGGTAGTGGGGTTTGTAAACTCCGGTATTATGAAATTAACACAGGCGGTAGGCATCATCATGGGTGCCAACATTGGTACCACAGTGACTGCCTGGATCTTAAGCCTTGCAGGCATTGAGAGCAGCAACTTTTTTATCAGTCTTCTGAAGCCAAGCTCATTTGCTCCGATTCTGGCGCTGATCGGTATTGTGCTTCTTATGTTTACAAAAAGTTCCCGCAAAAAGGATATCGGTGTGATCCTTGTGGGCTTTGCAGTCCTGATGTTTGGAATGGAGACTATGAGCGGTGCGGTAAAACCCCTGGCAGATGTTCCGGAATTTACCAACCTTCTTCTTGCATTTTCCAACCCGGTAGCCGGTGTGCTGGCAGGAACCATCCTGACTGCGATCATTCAGTCCTCTTCTGCTTCCGTAGGTATTCTGCAGGCGCTCTGTGTCACCGGTGCGGTACCTTACAGTGCAGCCTTCCCGATTATTATGGGACAGAATATCGGTACCTGTGTGACAGCACTTCTGTCTGCCATCGGTGCAAATAAAAATGCCAAACGTGCGGCAATGATCCATCTGTACTTTAACCTGCTTGGAACCGTGATCTTCCTTGGTGTATTCTACCTTCTGAATTCCGTGGTACACTTTTCCTTTATGGATTCCATGGCAACACCGGCAGCGATCGCTGTTACCCACAGTATTTTTAATGTGACGGCAACTCTGATCTGGCTTCCATTTTCTAATATCCTTGTGAAACTGGCATGTCTGACTATCCGCGATTCTGCAGAGGATGTGGTTGCAGCCGGAGAAGACAGAGAATTCCTGATTCTGGAATCCCGTTTCCTTGAGAAACCGGCATTCGCTGTTGAACAGGGAAGAACTGCAGCAAGACGTATGGCAGAAGATTCCAGAAAATCTCTGGGAACTGCATTTGACCTGCTTCATCAGTATGATGCGGAAGGCGCAAAGAAAATTGACAAGCTGGAAGGCAAGGTGGACCGTTATGAGGATGAACTGGGAACCTATCTGGTACAGCTGAATAATAAGGATCTTTCCGAAAACGACAGCCACAGTGTTTCAATCATGCTTCACTGCATCGGAGATTTCGAGAGAATTTCCGACCATGCTGTCAACATCAAGGAATCCGCAGAGGAGCTTCATGAAAAGAACCTGAGCTTTTCTCCAGTGGCTAAGGCGGAGCTCAGAGTTGTGACTGCGGCAGTCAATGACATTGTGGAAAAAGCATTTCAGGTTTTTGATGACCAGGATACCACGAAGGCTGCTGAGATCGAAGCGCTGGAGGAACTGATCGACGAGCTGACAAAAGAAATGAAACGGCGTCATATCAATCGCCTTCGCTCCGGTGAGTGTACCATTGAAATGGGATTTATCCTTTCTGACCTGATCACCAGTATGGAAAGAATTGCAGACCACTGTTCCAACATCGGTGTCTGCGTGACACAGGTCCGTGAAAACCTTTATGACACACACAGCCACCTGAATGCGCTGAAAAACGAAGACAGTGACGATTTTGAAAGATGTCTGGAAAAGGTACGTCAGGAGTACCTGCTTCCATAAAAGAAAAAGGAATAGGATACGGCTGCTGAGGGCAATACCCCCGGCAGCCTTTGTTGCTAAGATAAGGAGGATGGCCATGATCTATTGTGTAGAAGACGAAAAAAACATCCGGGAGCTTCTGGTATATACGCTGGAGACCACCGGATTTTCTGCAAAAGGGTTTGCGGACGGCAGAGAACTGAACGCAGCCCTCAAAAAAGAACTTCCGGTTCTGATCCTTCTGGATATCATGCTTCCGGGAGAGGACGGATATTCCATTCTTTCCAGACTGAAAGCAGCTCCGGAAACCAGAAATATTCCTGTGATCATGGTCACGGCCAAGGATGCGGAATTTGACAAGGT
Organism: Lachnospiraceae bacterium; assembly: GCA_021771755.1. Lineage (GTDB taxonomy): Bacteria > Bacillota > Clostridia > Lachnospirales > Lachnospiraceae > Blautia_A. The sequence goes on from JAETOL010000010.1 coordinate 31,923, forward strand.
AAAGGGACTTGAGACAGGAGCAGACGATTATATCACCAAACCCTTCGGAATGATGGAATTTGTTGCCCGGGTAAAGGCAGTTCTCAGAAGATGTACCAGAAAAGAAGAAAACCGGGAGCTGTATTGTGGAGAGCTGAAGGTTCTGGTAGGGCGCCATGAGGTGCAGATCGGCGATAAAAAGGTAGAGCTTACCCGAAAGGAATTCGAGCTTCTTCAGTATCTTCTGGAAAACAAGAGTCTTGTTATGAGCCGGAATCAGATTTTGTGTCATGTGTGGGGATATGATTTTGATGGAGAAACCAGGACGGTGGACGTTCATGTAAGAACACTCAGACAGAAGCTGGGAGACGCAGGAAATATGGTAGAGACTGTGCGTGGGGTAGGCTACCGGATCGGAGATTAAGATGAGACAGAGACTTTTAAATCATGGAAGCTTTCTTGTTATTTTATCAGTTGTGCTGACTTTTCTGGCGGCAAGCATCGTCATGTACGATAAATTCAGTGTGTCCATGAGGCAGAGTGTCAGAGATGAAGTAGAATATATCCGTGCGGGGATGGATGCGGCGGGAATCGATTATCTTCAGGAAAATGTAAAGGATATCAATGTAACAAGGATCACCGTGACAGACAGTGAGGGAAACGTAATCTATGAGTCCAATGCAGAAGCGGAGGAAATGGAAAATCACGGAGAGCGCCCGGAGATGATTCAGGCAAGAGAAGAGGGTTATGGAGAAGTGGTCCGTTTTTCGGAAACTCTGTCAGAACAGACCTTTTACTGCGCGACGAAGCTGGAAAACGGAAATATCCTTCGCGTAGCCAGGACTACTGACAGCGTATTTATGACACTTTTTTCCAGCTTTACTCTTTTGGGTCTGATCACGCTGGGGATTCTGATTCTGGAGGTGATTCTTGTCCAGAGACAGACGAAGGATCTGATCAAGCCCATCAATGAACTGGATCTTGAAAATCCTCTGAAGGATGTAAAGTACGAAGAACTGAGACCGCTTCTCGGAAGAGTAGATCAGCAGAACCGGCAGATCGTCCGTCAGATGCAGGAGCTGAAGGAGGCAGAAGCCATGCGGCGGGAATTCTCTGCCAATGTATCTCATGAGCTGAAAACACCGCTGATGTCTATTTCCGGTTATGCGGAGCTAATGATGAACGGAATGGTGGGAGAGGATAAGATCCCTGAATTTTCCGGACGGATCTATCATGAGGCGAGCCGTTTAAGTTCCCTGGTTTCAGATATCATCCAGCTGTCACGTCTGGATGAAAAAAACAGCGATATGCCATTTGAGGCAGTGGATATCTACGAGCTGGCAGAGGATATCGTCATGCATCTGAGGATGGCGGCAGAAAAAAAAGAGATCGAGCTTTTACTGGAGGGGGAACGGGTAGTTGTCCGGGGAGTTCGCCAGGTGCTCTACGAAATGTTTTACAATATTGCAGACAATGCGATCCGGTATACGGATGCCGGAGGAAGGGTGCTTGTCTTTGCCGGACAGAAGGAAAGACACCCCTGTTATTCGGTGGAGGATAACGGGATCGGTATACCAAAGAATGAGCAGAAACGGATTTTTGAAAGATTTTACCGGGTGGATAAAAGCCACTCCCGTCAGACGGGAGGGACCGGACTGGGGCTGTCCATCGTTAAGCATGGAGCGAGTCTCCATAAGGCAAAGATCAATCTGGAGAGCGAGCCGGGAAAGGGAACAAAAATGGAGCTGGTGTTTTAGGCATCAGCTCCGTTTTTATCTTCTTTATTATTTTTGTGGTCTGTATCCTGCGGGCGTTCAGAGATGGCCTTGATGGAAGAAGCGTATTCTGTGGGGGTCATTCCGCATATTTTTTTGAACTGCCTGGAAAAATAGTGAATGGAAGAATAACCCAGAAATTCTGAAATCTGTGTGAAATTCATGTCATTTTCACGGATCAGCTGTCTCGCGAAGTTGATCTTCATATGAGAGAAAAATTCAATGACTCCGTAGCCATATTCTTCCCGGAACAGTTTCTGAAGCTGAGAACGGCCGATAAGATTGTCATGACAGACATCTTCTATGGTGATCGAATCCCGAATATGTTCCTCAAAATAGCTTACGATCTTACGGGATGCGGAGGAGACCGGTCCGGTATCATCCAGACTGCTGGAAGGATAGCGGGGAGTAGTGGTATATCTGCGCAGCATATGGATCAGCAGCTGTTCCAGATAGCTTATCAGAAGCTGCTGGGAGCCAAAAAGGATATCCTGCCGTTTTTCCATCTTCTCTGTATACGGATTGTCAAGAGGAGACGAAAAACAATGGCGGGCTTCTGCAATGATCAGACCCAGAATAGATCGCTCCGTATCAGAAAATTCCAGAAGTTTGTTTTCAAAAAAACTCATACAGGGAGAATTGCAGGCAAAAGAAACGACAATGATGTTAGGAGCATTTGTTCCGGTAGCACTTAAATTGTGAAATTCATTTGGTTTATGAAAAATAACCTGTCCCCGGCTCAGAACATAATGCTCATCTTCGGCACAGACCTCGGCTTTTCCCTTGTCTACGCATTGGAATTCCCAGAAATTATGACGTTCTCCTGCATAATAAAAATCATTTCTATATTCAAAATAATGGATCGTGTAGATCCGGTCGATCTGAAGTTCTTTTTCCAGATACACACTTTCATATGCCATATAACATCTCCTGCCTGTATCAGTTTCGGATACCGGCCAAAAACCATCTGTTGCAAACCTATTATAACTCAATAAAAAGCAGAATTCCACAAAAAAACAGAAACGTATGGGAAAAATGGACAAAACAAGCTTTTTGTACAAAATAAACATACTTTTGTGCAAATACTTTTTGTGCAAAAACGATAAAATAAAAGATAGTAAAACATGTTTTGAGTAAAAACCACCAAAACATGAAGAAGCGAAAAACAACACAAAACAACATATTTTTTAAGGAGGAATTCAAAATGGGAATGAAGAAGAAACTTCTGAGTGCTGTATTATGTGGTGCAATGGTAGGAACAATGATGGCTCCGATCGCAACTGTACAGGCAGCTGATGATACTCTGGTATACTGGTCCATGTGGGAGTCCACAGAGCCGCAGGGACAGGCTATTCAGGAAGCTGTTGATGCTTACACAGCAGAGACAGGCGTTAAGGTAGACCTTCAGTTCAAGGGACGTACCGGAAACCGTGAGGCTCTTCAGCCGGCACTTGACGGCGGCACACAGATCGACATCTTTGATGAGGATATCGACCGTGTAAACAGCATGTATGCAAAATATCTTCTTGACCTGGAAGACCTTGTAAAAGAATCCGGATATGAAGATACAGCTATCCCGGGACTTATGTCCGCATGCCGTGACGCTGGCGGCGGAACACTGAAGACAATTCCGTATCAGCCGAACGTATTCGCTTTCTTCTATAACAAAGACCTGTTTGAGCAGGCCGGTGTTGAGAAAGAGCCTACTACATGGGCAGAGTTCCTGGACGTTTGCCAGAAACTGAAAGATGCAGGAATCACTCCAATGACAATGGATGACGCTTATGCTACATCTGTAATCGGATACCATCTTGCAAGACTGGTAGGCGAAGAAAAAGTTGTTGAGATCGTTACAGAAGGCAAATGGGATGATCCGGCAGTTCTCCAGATGGCACAGGATATCGAAGAACTTGCAAAGAACGGATACTATTCTGAAATGGTTGGTTCCAACGTATGGCCGGCAGGTCAGAACACAGAGCTTGCTCTTGGAACAGCTGCTATGTACCTGAATGGTTCCTGGCTTCCGAACGAAGTTAAGGATATGGCTGGCGAAGACTTCAAATGGGGATGCTTCGCATATCCGGAACTTGAGAACGGTGCAAACGGAATTGAGACAAACAACTTTGGTGCACAGGTATTTGGTATCAACAAAGATACAAAAATGCCGAAAGAAGCATTTGATCTGGTTAAATTCATCACAACAGGCGAGTATGACGCAAAACTTGCTGAGATGTCTGTAGGTATCCCGGCAGATACTACAAATACAGAGTGGCCGGCAATGGTTGAATGTGCAAAACCGGTAATCGAGCAGAGCACAGGCCGTCTCACTTGGGCTGCAGGCGTTGAGACAAACGTAGATATGACTCCTGTTATCAAAGAGAACTTCATCAAACTGATGGCTGGTTCCCTGACAGCAGACGAATTTGTAGCTGCAATGCAGGAAGCTGCTAAATAATAAAATAAGCAGAGCAGAGATGGTGGCATCGTTTTTACGCTGCCGCCGTCTTTTCTTTTGAGGGAAATAAAAGAGGAGGAAACCATATTGAAGAAAAATAAAACAATGATCGTGGTATTCCTGACACCGGCAGTACTTCTGTTCCTGGGAATCTTTCTGTATCCGATACTGAAGACCATTCTCATGAGCTTTTTCAAAATCGAAGGTGTTACGGATGCTATGAACCTGTGGAGCTTTGTCGGTCTGGACAACTATGTAAAACTGATCAATACCAGTCTTTTCCGCACCGCATGTTATAATCTTTTCCGTATCTGGTTCTTTGGCGGCCTGATCGTTATGTCCCTGTCACTTCTTTTTGCAGCGATCCTTACAAGCGGAATCCGCGGCAAAAAATTCTTCCGTGCTATTATCTACATGCCGAATATCGTAAGTGCAGTTGCTCTGGCTACTATGTGGCTTCAGTATGTATACAGCCCAAGATTTGGACTCCTTAAGAGCTTTTTTGAAGCGCTTCATCTGGAGGGTCTGGCAAAAATACAGTGGCTGGATAATGAACACAAATTCATGGCACTGCTGCTTGCCTACTGTTTTGGTATGGTAGGCTATCACATGCTGATCTGGCTTTCCGGAATTGAGCGCATCAGTCCGGAATACTATGAGGCGGCAACGATTGACGGTGCAAACAAACTGGAACAGTTCCGTTATATGACACTTCCTCTTCTGAAGGGTGTGTTTAAAACAAACATCACCATGTGGTCTGTAAGTTCTGTAGGATTTTTCGTGTGGTCTCAGCTGTTCTCCAATGTAACGGCAGATACACAGACGATCACGCCTTATGTATATATGTACATGCAGATCTTTGGAGGCGGTAATACAGTAACAGAACGTAACTCCGGCCTTGGAGCCGCCATTGGTGTGCTTCTGAGCTTATGTGTGGTACTTGTATTTACAGTATGTAACAAACTGATCAAAGACGACGACTTAGAATTTTAGGAGGTGTCCGCTATGGCAAAGACAAAGGAAAAAGAGCCACGTCGCCCGTTTAATCTGAAGCAAGAGCTGAAGCTGGCACCGGGATATATCATTATTCTTCTCTGGGTGATCTTTACGATCGTACTTCTTGGATGGGTATTTTGTGCCAGCTTTTCAACAACGGCAGAGATCTTCCAGGGCAAGGCTCTGAAATTTGAAACAGGACTTCATTTTGAAAACTATGCGAAAGCATGGAATGGATCCGGTGTTGCAGGATTTTTTGGAAACTCTCTGTTATATTCTGTAGTTTCCTGTGTTGCACTGATCCTGGTGTGCGCTCCGGCAGCTTATGTACTGTCCAGATTTGATTTTATTGCAAATAAATTCATCCAGACAAGCTTCGTATCTGCTATGGGTGTTCCGGCGATCATGGTAGTTCTTCCGCTGTTCAGTATTATTTCTGGTATGGGAATCCTGAACAACATTCCGCTGGCAAAAGGAACGCTGATCCTTCTGTATGTGGGAATCAATGTACCTTATACGACGATTTTCCTGCTGACATTTTTCAGCAATATTTCAAAAACCTACGAAGAGGCTGCAGCCATTGACGGATGTCCTCCAATGAAAACTTTCTGGAAGATCATGTTTCCGATGGCACAGTCCGGTATTGTAACAGTAACTATTTTTAACTTTATTAATATCTGGAATGAGTACTTCCTGTCATTGATCTTTGCAAGCTCCGACAAGCTGAAACCAGTAGCTCCGGGACTTTACGGAATGATCAACTCCATGAAGTATACAGGTGACTGGGCTGGTATGTTTGCAGCTGTTATCATCGTATTCCTGCCGACCTTCATTCTTTACGTTTTCCTGTCTGAGAAGATCATCGGCGGTGTTACCGGAGGAATCAAAGGCTGATAAAGAAAGGATTGAACATCATGAAGAAACCAGTATTAGTAGTTATGGCTGCAGGTATGGGAAGCCGTTACGGAGGTCTGAAGCAGATCGACCCTATTGACAAAGAAGGACATATCATCATGGATTTTTCTATCTATGATGCGGTAAAGGCAGGTTTTGAGAAGGTTGTATTCATTATTAAAAAAGAGAATGAAGAGGACTTCAGAAAAGCCATTGGAGACCGCCTCAGCAAACAGATCCAGGTGGCTTATGTATTCCAGGATCTCCATAATATCCCGGAAGGCTACGAAGTACCTGCTGACCGTGTAAAACCATGGGGAACCGGACATGCGGTATTAAGCTGCATCGGAGAGGTGGACGGACCATTTGCCGTGATCAATGCAGACGACTATTATGGAAGCCATGCATTTAAGATGGCATATGATTTCCTTACAGAGAACCAGGACGAGGAAGAACTTTATAAATATATGATGGTTGGCTATAAGCTGGAAAATACCCTTACGGATAACGGACATGTTGCCAGAGGTGTTTGTGTAACAGATGAAAATGACCATCTTATGAAGATCAATGAACGCACACATATTGAAAAACATGACGGCGGAACTGCTTATACAGAGGATGATGGTGCAACATGGACCATGCTTCCGGAGGGAAGTACAGTTTCTATGAATATGTGGGGATTTTCTGCAAGTATCCTTACAGAACTGAAAGCACGCTTTGCAGCTTTCCTTGATGAGAATTTAAGCAAGAATCCGCTGAAGTGCGAATATTTCCTGCCTTTTGTTGTGGATGAGCTTCTTCATGAGGAGAAAGCAACTGTAAAAGTGCTGAAATCCGAAGATAAATGGTATGGAGTTACCTACAAAGACGATAAGCCGGTTGTTATGGCTGCGATCCAGAATCTGAAAGATCAGGGACTTTATCCACAGAACTTATGGGAGGAGAACAAATAACAGTGAATGCGATTCAGAAAGAAGTAATTAGCAAATTTGATTTTCCGGGAGAAGTAGTGGAATGTATTCCTTATGGAAGCGGACATATCAACGATACATACCGTCTGACAGTTCATACACCAGGCGGACAGGATAAGCGTTTTATCCTTCAGAGAATGAACAAGAGCATTTTTACAAAACCGGTGGAACTGATGGAAAACGTCAGCGGTGTTACTTCATGGCTCCGTAAGAAAATCCAGGAAAACGGCGGAGATGTGGAAAGAGAAACCTTAAATATTGTAAATGATAAGGATAACAATCCTTACTATATAGACTCAGAAGGAGAGTACTGGAGAGTGTATCTCTTTATTGAGGATGCGACCAGCTTCGACATGGTGAAGGATGATAATGATTTTTACCAGAGTGCGGTTGCTTTTGGACATTTCCAGAGACTGCTGGCAGATTATCCGGCAGAGACCCTTCATGAGACGATTGTGAATTTCCATAATACAGTGGACCGTTTCCGCAAATTTAAGGAAGCAGTAGCAGCAGACAGCGAGGGCCGTGCAAAGGATGTACAGGATGAAATCCGGTTTGTACTGGATCGAGAGGAACGGGCGCATACGCTCTGTGACCTTCAGGAAAAGGGAGAAATTCCTCTTCGTGTTACACACAATGATACCAAGCTGAACAATATCATGATCGACGATAAGACAGGAAGAGCAATCTGTGTGATCGATCTTGATACAGTTATGCCGGGACTTTCTGTAAATGATTTTGGTGACTCTATCCGTTTCGGTGCAAGTACAGGAGCAGAGGATGAACCGGATCTCAGCAAGATCTCCTGCGACCTTCATCTCTATGAGGTTTATACCAAAGGCTTTATTGAGGGATGTGCCGGTGCGCTGACAGATATCGAGCTGGATATGCTTCCTATGGGCGCAATCCTTATGACCTTTGAGTGTGGTATGCGTTTCCTGACAGATTATCTGGAAGGTGACCACTACTTTAAGATCCACAGAGAAGGTCACAATCTGGATCGCTGCCGCACACAGTTTAAACTGGTGGCAGATATGGAAGAAAAGCTTCCTCAGATGAAAGCTATTGTAGAAAAGTACAGGTAGTGGTATACTGAATACTGGTAACAAACCATAAGAAGACCTGAAGAGGAGGACAAGATCATGGCAATTTTAGTTACAGGCGGCGCCGGTTATATCGGAAGCCATACTGTTGTTGAGCTTCAGAATGCAGGATACGAGGTTGTTGTTGTGGACAACTTAAGCAATTCCAGTGAAAAGAGCCTGGAGCGTGTGGAAAAGATCACAGGAAAACCGGTGAAATTCTACAAGGCAGATATTCTTGACAGAGAAGCTCTTACAGAAATCTTTGAAAAAGAGGAAATTGATTCCTGTATTCATTTTGCAGGACTGAAAGCTGTAGGCGAATCTGTAGCAAAACCATGGGAATATTATGAGAATAATATTGCCGGAACACTGACTCTTGTAGATGTAATGAGAAAACACGGCGTGAAGAATATTATTTTCTCTTCTTCTGCAACGGTATATGGAGATCCTGCGATCATTCCGATCACGGAAGAATGTCCGAAAGGACAGTGTACCAATCCTTATGGATGGACAAAATCCATGCTGGAACAGATCTTAAGCGATATCCAGAAGGCAGATCCGGAATGGAATGTAGTCCTTCTTCGTTACTTCAATCCTATCGGTGCTCATAAGAGCGGAACCATTGGCGAGAATCCAAACGGTATTCCGAACAATCTGATGCCTTATGTGACACAGGTTGCAGTTGGCAAGCTGAAAGAGCTTGGCGTATTCGGAAACGATTATGATACTCCGGATGGAACCGGCGTGAGAGATTATATCCACGTAGTGGATCTGGCCAAAGGCCATGTGAAGGCGCTTAAAAAGATCGAGGATAACTCAGGACTGAATATCTATAATCTGGGAACCGGAAAAGGCTACAGCGTTCTTGATATCGTAAAGAATTTTGAAGAGGCAACAGGCGTGAAGGTTCCTTATGTGATCAAACCCCGCCGCCCTGGCGATATCGCTACATGCTATTCCGATGCTTCCAAGGCAGAGAGAGAGCTTGGATGGAAAGCAGAGTTTGGCATCCGGGAAATGTGCGCAGATTCCTGGAACTGGCAGAGCAAAAATCCTAATGGCTATGATGAATAAATAAAAGAAAATCCCTTCGGATCGCTCCGAAGGGATTTTCTTTTATTTATCATCATCGTCATCTTTTTTCTTTTTCTCAAACTTGGGTTCACAGGTAAGCTCAATGCCAAGTCTTCGGAACTGCCAGATATCTACGGAAGAAAGCATAACAGAAGTATGTGCCTGGCAGCCTTTCAGTCTGGGAAGCTGTTCCAGTGCAAGTCCGGCTTCCGGATTGCTTGCAGCGCTGACAGAAAGGGCAATGAGCGTTTCGTCTGTGTGGAGACGAGGATTTTTGCTTCCAAGGTACCTCGTTTTAAGTTCCTGGATAGGACGAATGGCTTCCGGTGAAATGACATGATGTGCATGATCGATACCTGCAAGTTCTTTCAGTGCGTTGAGAAGCAGTGCAGAAGATGCTCCAAGAAGGTCGGAGGTTTTGCCGTCAATGATCTCGCCGTTTGGAAGCTCCAGAGCCGCTGCAGGAGCTCCTGTCTGTTTCTCGATATCCAGAGCCGTGGTAACTACCCTGCGGTCCTCCAGGGATGCGTGAGCCTGTTTCAGCAGCAGTTCGATCTTGCAGACCTCTTCTTCCTTTCCGGTACCGGATACAAGCGCATCGCAGCTTTTGTAATAGCGGCGGATGATCTCCTGACGGGAGGCTTCTTTGCAGACCTCATCATCGACAATACAGTTTCCGGCCATATTAACACCCATATCGGTAGGTGATTTATAGGGACATTCCCCCATGATCTTTTCGAACATAGCCTGAAGGACAGGGAAAATCTCTACGTCACGGTTATAATTGACGGTGGTTTCCCCGTAAGCTTCCAGATGGAAGGGGTCGATCATATTTACATCATTGAGATCTGCGGTAGCAGCCTCGTATGCAAGATTGACAGGGTGCTTCAGTGGAATATTCCAGATAGGGAAGGTCTCAAATTTCGCGTATCCGGCACAGATACCGCGTTTATGCTCATGATAAAGCTGAGAGAGACACACGGCCATCTTTCCGCTTCCCGGTCCCGGTGCGGTGATCACCACCAGCGGTCTGGAGGTTTCAATGTACTGATTTTTGCCATAGCCCTCATCACTTACGATAAGGGAGGTGTTGCTGGGATATCCGGGGATGTTATAGTGGACGAATACACGGATGCCCAGTTTTTCCAGTCTGTTTTTAAAGAGATCTGCCCCTTCCTGGCCGGAATAACGGGTAATGCAGACGCTTCCCACATAAAGTCCGCGTTCAGAGAATACTTCGATCAGACGGAGGACATCCTCATCATAGGTGATGCCAAGATCTCCACGAACTTTATTTTTATCGATATCTGCAGCACTGATCACTATGACGATCTCTGCCTGATCGCTGAGCTGCATCAGCATACGGAGCTTACTGTCCGGTTCAAATCCAGGAAGGACTCTGGATGCATGAAAATCATCAAAAAGTTTGCCGCCAAATTCAAGATAGAGTTTATTTCCGAATTTGCCGATCCTTTCACGGATATGTTCTGACTGCATGGTTAGATATTTTTCGTTATCAAATCCTGTCTTCATATTGTTTTCCTTTCCCGATTCACGTCGTTGGCAGAAATTCTGCCTTACTCATGCTGATAGTATACTACGAACAACTGATGGATGCAAAACTTTTTTAAACAGACTAATCTTGTTGATTTATGGATGAAATCTCTTTATAATAAAGAAGACAGTAGAGGAGGAAAAGAATGAACGATCATATGGAAAAACGTCCGGATGGAAATAAACCGGACCGTAATGAGCCCGGAAAACCAGGGCATAATAAAAACCGTCAGTCATTGCTGGCATTTTTGCTTTGTCTTTTGGTGACGCTGATCTGTCTGAGCTTTATCACAGAAATCCGCAATGGCGGCACCAGTGAAATCACTTATGACAAATTTATCGAAATGGTGGAGAAGGATCAGATAAAAGAGGTAACGCTGCAGTCCGGCGTGCTGACAGTTGAACCGAAACTTCATGATTCTTTTGAAAAGAAACAGTACCATGTAAATCAGATGGAGAATATTGATGCGCTGACTGCCCGGCTGGAAGGTAAGGGCATCATTTTTCAGTATGAACAGCCGGATGCCATGCTGGAGATCCTTTCCATGCTGCTCAGTGTACTTCTTCCAACAGTCCTTATGTTTGGAATGTTGATGTTCTTTATGCGCCGCATGAATAAAGGCGGCGGTGTTATGGGTGTTGGCAAAAGCCGTGCCAAGGCATATATCCAGCAGGAAACAGGGATTACCTTTAAGGATGTGGCTGGACAGGATGAGGCAAAGGAATCTCTCCAGGAGGTTGTGGATTTTCTTCACAATCCGGGGAAATATACGGCGATCGGAGCCAAGCTTCCAAAAGGTGCGCTTCTCGTAGGCCCTCCGGGAACAGGAAAAACACTTCTGGCAAAGGCTGTGGCCGGAGAGGCAAAGGTACCGTTCTTTTCTCTTTCCGGTTCAGAATTTGTGGAGATGTTTGTAGGTGTGGGCGCGTCCCGTGTCCGCGACCTTTTTGAGGAAGCGAAGAAGAATGCACCTTGTATTGTATTTATTGATGAGATCGATGCAATCGGAAAAAGCCGTGATTCTCATTATGGAGGCGGGAATGATGAGCGTGAGCAGACCCTGAACCAGCTTCTTGCGGAAATGGACGGATTTGATACATCGAAGGGACTTCTGATTCTTGCGGCTACCAACCGTCCGGAAGTACTGGATCCGGCACTCCTCCGTCCGGGACGTTTTGACCGTCGTGTGATTGTAGACCGCCCGGATCTGAAAGGCCGTGTGGAGGTTCTGAAAGTACATGCCAAGGATGTGCTTCTGGATGAAACAGTAGATCTTGATGCCATTGCACTGGCAACCTCCGGCGCCGTAGGTTCTGACCTTGCAAATATGATCAATGAGGCTGCGATCCTTGCAGTAAAGAATGGACGTAAAGCAGTATCCCAGAAGGATCTTCTGGAGTCTGTGGAGGTGGTTCTGGTAGGAAAGGAAAAGAAAGACCGTATTTTAAGTGCGCAGGAGCGCAGGATCGTTTCTTACCATGAGGTGGGACATGCTCTTGTCAGCGCACTGCAGAAAGATGCGGAGCCGGTGCAGAAGATCACCATTGTTCCCCGTACGATGGGAGCTCTCGGTTATGTCATGCATGTGCCGGAGGAAGAAAAATTCCTTAACACACAGAAAGAGCTGGAGGCAATGCTGGTTGGCTATCTGGGCGGCCGTGCTGCAGAGGAAATCGTTTTTGATACGGTTACGACAGGCGCTGCCAACGATATTGAGCAGGCTACCAAGGTTGCGAGAGCTATGATCACCCAGTATGGTATGTCACAGAAATTCGGACTTATGGGACTGGCATCTCAGGAAAATCAGTATCTTTCCGGAAGAGCCGTATTAAACTGCGGAGACGATACAGCGACAGAGATCGATCATGAGGTGATGCAGCTGCTCCATGAATCTTATGAGGAATCCAAGCGCCTCTTAAGAGGACACAGGACAGCTCTTGATAAGATTTCGGAATATCTGATCCGGAAAGAAACGATCACCGGAAGAGAATTTATGAAGATATTCCGGGCAGTAGAGAGAGGAATGGACATTCCGGAGGATCTGAATGATCTGGTATTTCCGGAAGATGTGAAAGCGATCGAAGAGACCGCATCAGAAGAAAAGCAGGATACAGAAAATGTTTCTGATTGAGGAAGAACTGAAAAAACTTCCCGCCAAGCCCGGCGTTTACCTGATGCATGATGAGCGGGATGAGATCATATATGTGGGAAAGGCTGTCAGCCTTAAAAACCGTGTGCGGCAGTATTTTCAGAGCAGCCGCTACAAGGGTGCGAAAATCGAGCAGATGGTCACTCATATTGCAAGATTTGAATATATCATCACAGATTCAGAGCTGGAAGCTCTTGTACTGGAAAGCAATCTGATCAAAGAACACCGGCCAAAATATAACACCATGCTGAAGGATGACAAAAGCTATCCATTTATCAAGGTGACTGTTCAGGAGGCTTACCCAAGAGTGCTTTTTGCACGAAGGATGAAAAAAGACAAAAACAGATATTTTGGTCCTTATACAAGCGGCGGTGCGGTCAAGGATGTGATCGAGCTTGTCCGTAAGCTGTATCAGGTCCGCTCCTGCAGCAGAACACTTCCCAGAGACTGCGGCAAGGATCGGCCCTGCCTTTATTATCATATGAAGCAGTGTACCGGCCCCTGTACCGGCCAGGTATCACAGGAGGCATACAGGGAAAATATCCAGAAGGTTCTGCGGTTTTTAAACGGAGACTTCCAGGAAACCATTGACCAGCTGACGGACAAAATGCAGAAAGCCTCTGAAGAGCTTCGCTTTGAGGATGCGGCAGAGTGCCGGGATCTGATCCAGAGTATCCGTAAGATCGGAGAACGTCAGAAGATCACAGCTTATGGAGAAGAGGACAGAGATATTATTGCAGTAGCCATGGATGAAAGTCTGGATCTCAGAGAACAGGATGCAGTAGTGCAGGTGTTTTTTATGCGCAGCGGCAGGATCATTGGAAGAGATCATTTTTATCTGCGCGTTGCGAGGGGAGACACCAGAGAGCAGGTGCTGTCCAGCTTCCTGAAGCAGTTTTATGCAGGAACACCTTTTATCCCCAGAGAAATTATGCTGCAGACAGATGTGGAAGACCGTGAGGTGATCGAGGAATGGCTCAGTTCCAGGAGAAAACAGAAAGTCCATATCCTGGTTCCGAAGAAAGGCACGAAGGAGAAACTGGTGGAGCTTGCCAGAGAAAACGCCCGGATGGTACTGGATAAAGACAGAGAGCGGATTCGCCGCGAAGAAGGACGGACTATTGGGGCTGTTCATGAAGTTGAGGAGTGGCTGGGACTGAAGGACATCGTTCGCATGGAAGCATTTGATATTTCCAATATCAGTGGTTTTGAGTCTGTGGGTTCTATGGTGGTATATGAAAAAGGACGCCCGAAAAAAAGCGATTACCGAAAATTCCGGATCAAGTCTGTTCAGGGACCGAATGATTACGCCAGCATGGAAGAAGTGCTTACCAGACGTTTTACTCATGAGAGCAATGGAGAATTTGACAGCTTTGCCAGAATGCCGGATCTGCTTTTGATGGATGGAGGCAGAGGGCAGGTAAATATTGCATTGGGTGTTCTGGAAAAACTGGGAATACAGATTCCGGTATGCGGCATGGTGAAGGATGACCATCATCGTACCCGCGGGCTGTATTTTAACAATGTAGAAATCCCCATAGAGACAAACAGCGAGGGATTTCGACTGATCACCAGGATACAGGACGAGGCCCATCGTTTTGCGATAGAATACCACAGATCTCTGCGCAGTAAGGAACAGGTACATTCGATTCTGGATGATATACCGGGGATCGGTGAACGAAGGAGAAAAGCGCTGATGCGGAAGTTCCGGTCTGTGGAAGGAATCCGGGATGCTTCTCTGGAGGAGCTGACGGAAACAGAGTCCATGAATGCGGCAAGCGCGCAGCAGGTATACCTTTTCTTTCATTCGCCTGTGCAGACGCAGGACAGCCAGTAATAAAGTCAGTAACACAAAGTAATTTGTGCCGCTAATATATGAAAAAAGGAGAACACACATATGAAGGGTGTATTGATGACAAAGATGGTGCAGGAGCAGAATCTTACAAATCTGACTCCGGAAATTGACCTGTCAGACAAGAGGATCATGACTGCGGAGATCAACCGTCCTGCACTGCAGCTTACCGGGTATCTGGAGCATTTTGCCAATGAGCGGGTTCAGATCATTGGATATGTAGAATACACATATCTGATGCAGCTTCCGGATGAAAAGCGTCTGATGAAATATGAACGTTTTATCTCCAGCAAGATTCCCTGCGTAATCTTCAGTACCATGACAAAGCCGTCACAGGATATGCTGGATCTTGCTGTTAAATATAATGTACCTACTTTTGTAACAGAAAGAACAACTTCCAGCCTTATGGCAGAGATCATCCGCTGGCTGGGTGTCCAGCTTGCTCCCTGCATTTCCATTCACGGAGTTCTGGTAGATGTATATGGTGAAGGTATTCTAATCACAGGAGAAAGCGGAATCGGTAAAAGCGAGGCTGCTCTGGAGCTGATCAAGCGAGGACATCGTCTTGTCAGCGATGATGTGGTGGAATTACGTAAGGTCAGCGATGTAACACTGGTGGGATCCGCACCTGATATTACAAGACACTTTATAGAGCTTCGGGGTATTGGTATCATTGATGTCAAGACTCTGTTCGGTGTGGAAAGTGTAAAAGATACACAGTCCGTTGACCTTGTGATCAAGCTGGAGGAATGGGACAGAGATAAGGAGTATGACCGCCTTGGTCTTACAGAAGAATATACAGAGTATCTTGGCAATAAAATCGTCTGCCATTCTCTGCCGATCCGTCCGGGACGAAATCTGGCAGTGATCGTAGAATCTGCCGCAGTTAACCACAGGCAGAAAAAGATGGGGTATAATGCTGCAGAAGAGCTGTATAAACGTGTGCAGGCAAATATTGCAAAAAAACGTGATAAATAAAAGAAAGGGGAAATAACATGTATTGTTTTGGCATTGATGTAGGAGGTACTACCGTAAAATGCGGACTTTTTCAGGTTGATGGAACTCTGGTAGACAAGTGGGAGATTCCTACAAGAACAGAAGAGGAGGGAGTACATATCCTTCCCGATGTGGCAGAAGCGATCCAGTCTAAAATTGCTGAAAAAGGGATTGCTAAGAATGAGGTGGCCGGTGTTGGAATCGGTATCCCGGGACCGATCAACAGCAATGGAGAGGCAGCCTGTGCAGTAAACCTTCACTGGGGATTCAAACCGGTAGCCAAAGAACTCAGCGACCTGATCGGACTTCCGGCAAAAGCAGGAAACGATGCGAATGTGGCAGCTCTTGGAGAAGCATGGAAGGGTGCAGCGGCAGGCTCTCAGAATGTGATCATGGTTACCCTTGGAACAGGTGTCGGCGGCGGCATTATTGTGGATGGGAAAATTGTTGCAGGACATCATGGAGCCGGCGGCGAGATCGGACATGCAAATGTATGCCATGAAGAAACAGAAAGCTGTAACTGCGGAAATAAAGGCTGCCTTGAGCAGTATTCTTCTGCCACAGGAATTGTTCGCCTTGCAAAGAAAGCACTTGCGGCTTCTGAGGAGGCAAGTGTTCTGAGAAATATGGAGCAGATAGAAGCAAAGGATGTACTGGATGCTTTTAAAGCCGGCGATGCCCTGGCCTGTCGTGTGATGGAAGAAGTAGGAGAAAAGCTCGGCGGTGCACTTGGAATATTTGCAGCTGTGGTAGACCCTGAGGCAATCGTTATCGGCGGTGGCGTGTCAAAAGCAGGCCAGCCATTGATCGACTGTATTGCAAAGCACTACAAAAAATATGCATTCTCCTTATGTAAGGATGTTCCGATCGTCATTGCGAGCCTTGGAAACGATGCAGGTATTTACGGAGCAGCGAAAATGGTTCTGTAATAGAGAGAAAAGTGTATTTTGCAATTTTAATCTTTATAATAATAAAAAAGGAGATTTCCTGTTTTGGAAATCTCCTTTTTTATTATTATGGGGTTAGTATACTTCCCAATCGTTTTCGTTCCAGTCGCCGCCGCCATCACCGCCAGCATTCGGATCTTCGGTATCGCCGCCAGCGTTTGGATCTTCGGTACCACCGCCGGCATTCGGGTCTTCCGTACCGCCGCCAGCGTTCGGATCTTCGGTACCACCGCCGGCATTTGGATCTTCGGTACCATTGCCGGCATTCGGGTCTTCCGGCATAATGGTCGGCTCCGGAATCTCTGTTTCATCGTAGATGTATTCCGGAATGATCTCTGGCTCATAGAAATGCTGATCACAATAATCGATAGGAACATCACCGATATCAAAGTATTCTGTGATCACAGAGCAGCCAGCTCTCGGAAGAAGACCGGTATCCGCACAGATACTTACTTCTTCTATAGTAGAAGGCATTTCGAAGTCTTTGTCTGCTAATCCCTCATGAATTCGTGTCATAACTTTTTTCCACAGATTTTTGTGGAATTCACGAGAATAATCATCAGGAAGTTTTTCGTTGTTATCAAATCCAGACCACACTGCACAGGTATAATATGGTGTATAACCTACAAACCACAGGTCATTGTAATCATCTGTAGTACCTGTTTTTCCTGCTACAGTCATATTTTCCAGCTGGCAGGCAGTACCGGTACCATAATTGACTACATCTTCCATAGCGCTGGTAAGAAGCCATGCAGTACTTTCTTTGATGACAGAACGGCCGGCAGATGTTTTTTCAATCAGAACATTTCCGTCATGATCCAGGATCTTTGTATAATACAAAGGCTCAATATAATTTCCCTGATTTGCAATGGCAGCATAGGCAGCGCAAAGCTCAATATTGGTAACGCCATGAGTCAGACCGCCAAGGGCAAGAGGAAGGTTCGCGTCTGTCCATACAGTGCCGTTTGCATCGGTATCGGCTTCTGTTCCATGTGCAAGAGTAGTAAATCCAAAGTTGTCCAGATATTGGAGACCAAGTTCTGGAGTAACTTCTTCCAGACATTTAACAGCAACTACGTTAATAGAACTCTGGATAGCTCTTCGGATCGTTGTTGTGCCGCTGTAGGATCTGGATGCATTTTCTACAGGAGAACCGTCTGGATAATTATAAGGTTCATCTTCAAAAGTTGTGGCAAGAGTCATTCCCTTTTCGTTTAATGCGGGTGCATAGGTAGAAACGATCTTGAATGTGGAACCGGGCTGTCTAGTGGTATCTGTTGCGCGGTTCAGCGTAAGGCTGGCTGTTTTTTCTCCACGTCCGCCTACGATTGCTTTAACATAACCGGTATGCTGATCGATCACACTCATGGAAGACTGAGGCTGAGGGGCAAAATTAACGCGTTCTGCGATCACAGTGCTGCCATCGGCCAGAATAGACTGTTTATATCTGTCTACATATTCCTGACCTTCTTCCTGAGAAGAAAACAAAAGGTCAAATTCCGGATTTTCATTCTGGAAGTAGAGACGGAGCATTTCTTTGCTGTAGTTGACTTCTTCTCCCTGAGGATTCTGGACAGTCAATGCGTAATCAAGAGCATACTGCACGTTTTGCGGATAGTTTTCCGGATTGGCATATTCTTCATCCAGGATATTCTGTATGGACTGATCCTGTGTTGTATATATCTTCAATCCACCGCTGTAAACCAGGTTCTGCGCCTGAGTTCTGGTATAACCTTTGATATTCATAAGATCACTGATTACCTGATCGATCAGTTCATCTTCAAAATAGCTGTAAATAGTATCAGCAGTTTCTGCGTTCAGAGCCTGTGCAGCCTGAATCTCAGAATAAATATCGTGATTCAGAGTCTGTTCATACTGTTCCTGGGTGATGTATCCCTGCTCCAGCATATGATTCAGAACTTCTTTACGCCTTTTGGCATTGGCTTCCGGATGTTCGATAGGGTTGAACTGTGTAGGATTCTGGGTGATTCCTGCGAGAGTTGCACATTCGGAAAGGTTCAGATCCCATACATCTTTATTAAAATACTGCCTTGCGGCCGCCTGTACACCATAAGCTCCGGCGCCAAGGTTGATTGTGTTCAGATAGTTTTCAAGGATGACATTTTTGTCATTGATCTTTTTTTCAATCTGAATCGCCAGATACTGCTCCTGGAATTTTCGGGTAAAACGTTCCAGCCATGTGGATTCATTTGTCCAGTTGGTGAAAACGTTATTTTTCAAAAGCTGCTGTGTAATGGTACTGGCTCCCTCAGAAAGACCGCCGGAACTGATGTTTTTAACAAAAGCTCGGAGAATACCTCTTACGTCAATACCGTTATGCTCGTAAAAACGTTCATCCTCGATTGCTACGACTGCATGCTGCAGATCTACCGGAATCTGTTCGATCGAAACCGGAAGACGGTTAGAACTGGGGGCAGTCAGCTTACGAAGCTGATTCCCGTCTCCGTCATATAGGAAGGTTGCATATCCCAGAGGTGAAATGTCTACGTCATTTACATCTGGAGCATTGTCTATGATTCCTCGAAATGCACCAATACCTATGCAGCCCACGACCACACATAAAGTGATCAGAGAAACAAAAAGAACTCTGATAAAAGAAACATGTGCACGTTTCCCCATCATGGCTGTACGGGAAATCAGAGAATTTCGTTTTTTTGCGACTGATTTTTTACCGTAATTCATGATCTTCCTCCTTTATAATCCGTTTCATTATATCAAATAAAAAATCGTAAATAAACCCCAAAATAAAAACTTCATATTTAGTATAGCAGAAAAATACAAAAATATTGTAATTTCCATATCCACCATAGAAGAAAATACACTTTGCTGCAGAATACAAGAATAAAAATTACAGTAGAGAGAGTTTTTATGATATAATCGTTACACAAAAGAGAAAATACAGTTTTGACCGAAATATAAAAATCGGGCAAGGGGGATCATACTTTGAAAAAAAGGAATAAACCGATTTTTTCCGGAGCTGACCGCCCAAGAAGTCCTGCAGTGGAGGCCAGGATCAGAGAGAGAAATCGGAGAGTCATCATGACAGTCTCTGTTTTTCTGTTTTCGGCGGCAGGGATCTTTTTGCAGAGAGAGCGTAAACAATGGCAGTTTCAGGAGACCTCCGTTCCTCCAAAGGCAGTCGTTATAGAAGTTACTCCCGTAGAAAAAACACGAGAGGAAAAGCTCTGGGAACAGGTTGATCAAAATAGAGAAAAGCATCCTGCAGATTTTCTGGAGGCATTAAAAAGGAATCCGGAAGCATTGGATTTTGCAGTGTCCTGTCTGACTGCATCGGCAGAGCCATCCGGAGGAATCACGCTGTCTGAAAGCAGGAGAGAGGTTCCGCTTTTTATACAGTGGGACAAACGGTGGGGATATGTTCCCTATGGACAGTCAAACATAGGAATTTCCGGCTGCGGGCCAACCTGTCTTTCTATGGTTCTTTACAGTCTTACCAGGGATAAGAGCCTTACTCCGGATCTGCTGGCAGGAAGGGCCATGGAGGAGGGATATTATGTGGAAGGGGAAGGAACCTCCTGGCTGTTTATGGAGGATATGGCAAAGGAATATGGGATTAAAGTCACACAGTTTGCCTATATGGATCTTTTGGAAATGGAAAGAGAACTGGATGAAGGCAGGCTGATCATCTGTGCCATGGGACCGGGAGATTTTACAGATAACGGCCATTTCATTGTTGTGCGGGGACATACCGGAAGCCAGATGATCATTAATGATCCCTTCAGCAGGAGCAACAGCGGGAAAAAATGGGAATTTGACCGGCTGGAACCGCAGATACAGAAGTGCTGGGTGTATGAAAAAATAAAGTGAGAGGGCGATGGAGGAAAACATCTATGTATATTGACGGCCATTGTAAATACGCTGTGTATGAAGGCCGGAAGTATGTGGCCTGCGGTGGTGCTTCATTCCAGCCACAATCTGTTTGTACAGTCTGTTTTTGATAAAATGACAGTAAATAAATCCTATACACAGTATATAACCTCTGCGTTTGGAATTGGGCTTGCATTGTGTTATGCTGTGGCTGCAATGTTTATTGTGTATAAGGGAAGGAACATCCAGAAAGCAAAATTGCGAGAAACGGCCTAAGACCGGAAAAAAAAGAATTTGAGGAGGCTCATGTATGTGTTTTATTTGTGATAGAATTAAAAAGATTAAAGATGGGACGAATCCCTATTTTGTTAATTTGTTTGTGTAAACTGAAAAATTAACAAAATAACTTAGAATCCATCAGGCGAAAGGAGGAGGTATGGGATGTTCTATATGGTTTTCGACTTTGTGATGGCAGTACTCATGCTTTTGTTTGGGGCATATTTTTACAGCTCAAAAGGGAAGGCTGCCAGATTTTTGTCCGGTTACAATAGGAAGCCTGAAAGTGACCGAAAGAAACACGATGAAGATGCCATGTGCAGGGCGTATGGAAACAGAACGGTGATTTTCATTTATTTACACATAGATCGGAGTGAATCCTATATGAAGAGAGAATACTGTCAGAAGGTATTTTCAGGCATGGCTGGTTAAAAATATGGAACCATTAGAAAGCATTTTTTCAGAGAAGGTTGTATACAGTGAGTGCTATGGGCCGGGATATCACGGATTATCACAATATGATCAATGGATTTGATGGTGTATCTGTCATGGAGTTTGACGAGAATGGGAAGATCATCAGGGATTGACATATTTACGGACTTTCCGTATAATGAATATCAGAAAAGTTGTCAGGCCTCTTGCCCGAAAAGGCAGGGGGCTTTGTTTCTATAAGGAGAAGAAACATGCTGGAAACATACAAGACCGTCCTGGAAGGCGGAACTGGTGAGATCACAGAAAAGAAATCCAGATTTATCGCAACGGTTCGTCCGGTAAAGACCGAGGAGGAGGCGCTGGCATTTCTGGAAGAAATGAAGAAAAAATACTGGGATGCAAGGCATAACTGTTTTGTGTATTCAGTGGGCCTGAACAGGGAGTATACCAGGTGCAGTGACGACGGAGAACCGTCGGGTACGGCAGGCCGTCCTATGCTGGATGTGATCCTCGGAGAGGATATTTATAATGTGGCCGTTGTGGTCACACGGTATTTTGGAGGAGTTCTTCTGGGCACTGGAGGTCTTGTGCGCGCTTATTCCAAGGCGGTACAGGAAGGACTGGCAGCCAGCCGGATCATTGAGAAACGCCGGGGGATTGCTCTGAAGGTGACCACAGATTATACCGGGATTGGCAAGATCCAGTATATTGCAGGAGAAAGAAACATTCCGATCCTGAACAGTGAGTATACAGATAAGGTGGTTCTGGAACTTCTGATCCCGTCAGAGGATGTGGATGCAGTGCAGAAGGCTGTTACAGAAGGCACCAATGGAAGAGCCCGGATGGAAAAAGACAGAGAATTGTATTTTGCCGTTCTGGATGGAGAGGTTATGACCTTTGAAGACTGATATGAAAAAATGAGAATGAGAACAGAAAAAGCCGGTACAGTCTCCCGATATATAAGGGGAGAAAAGTACCGGCTTTCTTATATTCTTATAGGATGTTTATCTGTCAGCGGATCAGCATTTCTCCGGTTCCGGATAATCCACACCAAAGGTTTCTACGGTCACAGTTTTCATAACCTGATCGTCCAGAGGTCTGTCGCTGTAATCGGTATCTTCTTCTGCAATGCGGTTCACCACATCCATGCCTTCTGTGATCTTGCCAAAAGCAGCATAGCTTCCGTCAAGGTGAGGCGCTGCTTTGTGCATGATGAAGAACTGGCTTCCGCCTGAGTTCGGATGCATGGCTCTTGCCATGGAGAGAACTCCCGGTGTATGTGCAAGATTGTTTGCAACACCATTCTGTGCAAATTCGCCCTTGATGCTGTAGCCCGGGCCGCCCATTCCGGTTCCGTCCGGACATCCGCCCTGGATCATGAAGCCCTGGATTACGCGGTGGAAGATCAGTCCGTCATAAAAGCCTTTTTTTACCAGGCTGATGAAATTGTTTACAGTGTTCGGAGCGAACTCCGGATAAAGCTCTGCTTTCATTACATCACCATTTTCCATAGTGATGGTCACAACTGGATTTGCCATAGTTTTATCTCCTTTTACGAAAAGTATTGTTTTTCTCTGTTTGCTCTATTATAATATGCAAAGAACAATTTCGCAAGGAATAAGTAAAAGAACGGAAATCATAACGGTTTATAAAATAATCGGGAATGTTTATGGAAAGGTGCAGAAATGGTAATAGAAACAAGGAGTCCGCAGGAGACTTTTGAATTAGGAAAAAAAATCGGGGAGACAGCGAAGCCGGGGCAGGTATATACCCTGAACGGCGATCTTGGCGTAGGAAAAACAGTGTTCACTCAGGGAGTGGCAGCCGGTCTTGGCATTACAGAGGCAGTCAGCAGTCCGACTTTTACCATTGTCCAGGTGTATGAGGAAGGACGTCTGCCTTTTTATCATTTTGACGTATATCGTATCGGAGATATTGAGGAAATGGAAGAAATCGGTTATGACGATTACTTTTTTGGCGAAGGAATCTGCCTGATCGAATGGGCGGAGCTGATTTGTGAGATCCTTCCGGAAAAAAGAATTTCCGTTACCATCGAAAAGGATCTGGCACAGGGCTTTGATTATCGTCGGATCACCATTGAGGAGATTGAAGAAAGGTAGGGAGAAATTATGAAAATATTAGGTCTCGACAGTTCCGGTATCGTAGCGTCTGTTGCAGTTGTAGAAGACGATACGATGATCGCAGAGTACTCGGTAAATTATAAAAAAACACATTCTCAGACACTTCTTCCCATGCTGGATGAAGTGGCAAAAATGACAGAACTGGATCTGAACACCATTGACGCCATTGCGGTGGCAGGAGGACCGGGTTCCTTTACCGGGCTTCGTATCGGTTCAGCAACTGCCAAGGGACTGGGACTTGCTCTGGAAAAACCGCTGATCAGCGTTCCTACTGTAGAAGCGCTGGCATTTAATCTTTATGATGTACAGGGGCTGATCTGTCCTATTATGGATGCCAGAAGAAACCAGGTGTATACGGGTATTTATCGTTTTGAGGACCATAAGCTTCAGGTGGTGGAAGATCAGATGGCAGTTCCTGTTGGGGAGCTTCTGGAAAAACTGAACGGATACGGGCAGAAGGTGACTTTTCTGGGAGACGGTGTTCCGGTGTTCCGTGAGACGATTCTGGAAAAAGCAAAGTTTTCCTGTTCCTTTGCGCCGGCTCATGTAAACAGACAGAGAGCGGCTGCTGTGGCGGCTCTGGGTCTGGTCTATTATCAGGAAGGAAGATATGAGACTGCCCGGGAACACATGCCGGATTATCTCCGGGTTTCTCAGGCGGAAAGAGAGCGGGCAGAGAGAGAAAAAGTCCGTCAGCAGGCAGAAAGCGGGGAAACAGGACAATGATCTTCCGTGAGATGCTGGTTGAGGATCTGGATCAGGTTATGAATATCGAAGAAACGCTTTTTTCGGTACCATGGACAAGAGAAGGTTTTCTCACCTATCTGATGAAAAAAGACACGATGTTTTTTGTAGTGGAGGAAAAAGACCGGATTCTTGGCTACTGCAGCATGATGACAGTGCTGGATGAGGGAGATATCCTGAATGTGGCGGTCAGAAAAGACCGTCAGAAAGAAGGAATCGGACAGTTCCTTGTGGACAGTATCCTTCGTATGGCAGAGATGCAGGGGATAAAGCTGGTCCATCTGGAGGTCCGTGAGGGAAACGGAACCGCCAGACGGCTTTATGAAAGACTGGGCTTTAAAGAGGACGGACTCCGTAAGAATTATTACGAGAATCCTGTGGAAAACGCAGTACTGATGACAAAGACAATGTAGATAACTTTGCCAGAAGAAGGACTGCGGCAGAAAAAGTGAACAGAATTCCCATAGACTTACCGGGCGCATGAAATCGAACCAGGATCTCATGCGTTCCTTTTTTACAGGAAATCCCAGAAAACCTTTGTTGACCAGCTCCGGTTTTATTTTTTTACCGTCCACAAGAATCTGATATCCTCTGGAATAAGAAAAGGAAGTAACAAAATAACCGTCTTCTTTCATGCCTATGGAACCATGAAGAAGTTCCTTTTTTTCTGTGACTGAAGACCGGAAGGGTTGTATATCCGGATGTCGGAGCGCGGAAAAGGGCAGAATAAATGCCTGAACATTGCAAAGTTTGTAATTACCCGGGGAGAAGTGAATATTCAGGGATTTTAATGGCTCGTTTCCGGATAAGATCCAGGTAAAGGTTTCGTTGTGGTTCGGGTAGGGGGCATCAGAACCGGAAAGACGATTCCGTATTCCGTTTATGGTAATGTCAATATCTTTTTTTCCACTGTAGGAAACATCACAGGACAGCAGAAGAATCTGGTGCTCCAGAATGGAAGGCAGCTGTCTGGTAATGGTAAGAGCCTGTCCGTTTTCCGGCGCTTCCAGAAAATTTACGGGAAGAGGATATTCTTTCATTAGTGAAGTGTATGGCGTAGTGGATGCGTCGGAGCTTTCCGGGACAACCGTACGATTGGCAAGTGTGTCCAGAGTCTGAGGATAGCTGAGCGCATCAAAATCCTTCTCATTAAGAAGCGCTGTGGTTCCATAAGCAGAGGGGAGCACCTGCCGGTTTTCTGCCAGAACGAAATCTCCTTTTTGCAGCAGGGGTAAATATCCTTCAGGAAGCTTGTCCTCTGTGGTCAGGATATAGCGGACGCCCATCAGATATTCCTGAAAAGGATTTGCATCGGCATTCATGGAGACGCGGTTTCTGGTGCTGACAGGCATTTTCAGAATATCGTAAAAAAGCCGGTTATAGGTACTGTTAGAGACAGACGAGTACATGGTTGTACGTCTCAGGCTTCCGAGCGGCAGATAGTTGCTGTTGGTCATCGGAGCACTCAGAATATCCATGGTACGATCTGCTTCGGACAGAACACTTTTTATTTCCTTTTGGGAAAAAATCTCCCGGCTTTTAGTGGAGGCGGAAGCATAGGATTCTGTCCGTGCTGTAGATACAAAAATCAGAGACGGAATCAGAAAAACCAGAAAAAAGCCTGCAAGTTTTTCAGAGAGTCCGGTATGAAAACCAGCATACAGCAGAAGAAAAAGTATATCGGCCAGAATCAGGATTTTCCTTCCGGAATGTAGAAACAGAATTTGTACCAGTCCCGGGATCATACATAAGAGTGCCAGTGGGAAGCGATGGCGGATACTTTTTTCATGGAGCTCCTTCAGGGTATCTGCGGTCAGCAGCAGGATCAGTGGTAAAAAAGGAATCAGCGCCTTGGGACGCAGATAGAGCGTTCCGTTCAAAATCCAGCAGCAGAACTGACTGCACAGGAGAATACAGAGTATCGCTGCTGTTTTTTGTGTTTGTTTTCGGAAAAGGCAAAGCAGAAGACAATACAGGCAGATCAGAGTGAGACCGCATCCATAGGGGCTGTAGAGCAGTGTGTTTAAAGATGGATTTACGGTGAAAATTTGCCGGATGGAAGCAGACTTCACGTCTTTTTTGTTTTCCAGGATTGCCAGCGCGGTGGGGAGCAGGTATATCATGGAAAGGCTGATACCTGTTGCGACAGAGCTGAGAAATGGAATCCAGGGACGTTTTTCCGGACGGTTGTCCAGTTGGAGAAAATACAGGGTAAGGCATACAAAGCAGGCAGGAAAGAAATAAAAACTGTGAAGTATGATCATGCAAACGGACAGAGAAAGCCCTGCATGTACAGGAAAACGACGGAAAAAACAGGAAGTATTTTCCTGATAAAGACTGTCTGTAAAGATCAGAGCCAGAATCAGAAAGGGAAGATAACTGATAAACATGATCTGTCTGTGTGCCTGAAACATACAGTTGGAAGTCAGATAAAGAAATCCTCCGGTAAAGCACAGATTTTCAGGGATATTTTTTTTCTGCAGCCACCAGTAAAGCAGCCAGGATCCCAGAAGCATCTCCAGAATGGCATAGCCCTGAATAAAGACTTCCATGGGGACATTTGGGAAAAAGAAGCTGATCAGTACGTCCGGACGGAGAAAACCATAATAGGAAAGCGTGTAAAAGTTTGTACCGTTGCCAAGCGCGCACCAGTCAGGCAGCAGCTCTCCGGTTTCCAGAAATTGCTTACGCATGGTGTCTGCAATGGTCACATGCTGACAATACCAGTCTGTAGTGGAACCAAAAAGCTTTCCCTGGGGAAGCGTGATCCATATGAACAAAAAAACTGCTCCAGCAAGAAGCAGGTAATTGACTGCCTTTTTCATAAATATTCTCCTATGTTTTTTAATAGTTTATTTTGGAAAACGGAAATTTGTTTTTGAAAAAATCTGTAATAAATATATTCCATTTATCTTAAAAAAATACCGTGAAAAATCTGAAGAATTCTTAAGAATGACAAAATCCTGTCACAGTCATGCTATAATAGGGGAAGGTAAGAAATGGAGGCAGAAATATGGGAGAGTCCAGAATACTGATCGTGGATGATAATCCGGAGATTCGTGAGGTGGTTACGGTACTTTTGGAAGGAGAAGGTTTTTGGCTGGAAGAGGTGGCAGATGGAAGGGAAGCGCTGGAAAAAATAAAACGGAACAGTTATGATCTGATTCTTCTGGATGTAATGATGCCGGGACTGGACGGTTATCAGACCTGTGTGGAAATCCGGAAAAAATCCAATGTTCCGATTCTTTTTCTCAGCGCAAGAACCCAGGTGGAGGATAAGACCCTTGGATTTTCCTGCGGTGGAGATGATTACCTTCCGAAGCCTTTTTCCTATCCGGAGCTGATCAGCAGAGTGAAAGCACTGGTGAGAAGGTATCATGTATATCAGGGCAGCGGAGCAGAAAAAAACGAAAAAAA
This sequence comes from Lachnospiraceae bacterium, assembly GCA_021771755.1. GTDB lineage: Bacteria > Bacillota > Clostridia > Lachnospirales > Lachnospiraceae > Blautia_A. Next base: position 59,510 of record JAETOL010000010.1, read on the forward strand.
ACTATGCTGCGGAGGACTTGAGGTTTACCCGGAAAAAGGAACCGTCTGGAGAAATGGGCAGGAAATCTCCCTGACAGATACGGAATTTTCGATTTTATGTCTGCTCCTGAAACACAGAAAGCAGATATTTTCTGTGGAACGCCTTTATGAGTCAGTCTGGGAAGAGGATTATTATTACGGGGCATCTAATATTGTCATGGTACATATCCGGAATCTGCGAAGCAAAATAGAAGAAGATCCCCATGATCCAAAAATCATTCGTACCGTCTGGGGAAGGGGGTACCGCTGTGATTAGGAGGGGAAAAGCCGGAGAACGTAAACTGACCCGGGAGCTTTTGGTTATTTTTCTTGCAGGACTTTTTTGTGCGTTGTTTTGTACAGTGTTTTTGATGAACCGGAGGTTTGGAATTTATGCCTGGATGCTGGATCATGGAGTTATAGAAGATTCCAGAAAGGAATATGCACGGTGGCTGAAAAAAGAAACGCCTGCATTTCATATGGACAAGCCGGAGGAGTACATGCCTTATTTTACAGAAAGGGCAGACGCTTATACCTGGATGGGGATTTATGATGAAGAAAACGGGAAGCATATAGACAGTTTTTTTCCAGAGATTCTTGACAGTAGAATATGGGGAAGCTGGTCGTGGTCAGATACGGATATAGCAGCACAGTCTATGGAACCTCCGATAGAATTTGAAACACATTTTTCTGACGGAACAGCCAGAGTACAGCTGATGAGTTATCAGTCTTTGAAGTTTTTTCCGCTTTTTTATCTGTCGATCGTGATCATGGACAGCCTTTGGATTCTGGGACCAATTCTTATTTTTGTACACAAAAAAATGAAGTATCTGGGAAGAGTACGCTGTGAGGCTGCTGTTATGGGGCAGGGAGATATGGAACATCCGGTTACGGTGAAAGGAAAAGATGAGATTGCAGCTCTTGCAAAAGAGCTGGATGATCTTCGCCTGGCCCTGAAAATAAGTATGGAAAATGAGCGCCAGACTCATATGGATAATCAGGAACTAATCCGGGCGCTTTCTCATGATATCCGTACGCCGCTTACTGTTTTAAACGGATATCTGGAAATCCTCAGAAGAAAAAAGGGGGATCAGGAGAATTATCCGCAGTATGTACAGAAATGCCTGATAAAAACAGAGGAGCTTCGGGGGATGACGGATAAGATGTTTGAATATGCCCTTGTCTTTGAAAATCCGGGAGAAACTGCCATGCAGGATTACAGTCTCCGGGAATTTGCAGGAGAACTGCAGGAACAGCTGGAGTATCTGGAACTGCAGGGATTCTCTGTAGAGTATGTCCGGAAGGGGGATGCAGACGATAGGTGGAAGGCAAATCCTTTCCTTATACAGAGATTGTTTACAAATCTCTGCTCCAATATCCTTCGTTATGGAAAACAGGATCATAGAGTGACAGCAGATATTTATATGGAAGAGACAAACGTGATCGTAATTCTGGAAAACGGGATTTCTGAGCAGCGTCAGGCAGCGGGAAGCGGAGTAGGACTGAAAAGTGCAGCAAGGATTACAGAGCTTCATGGAGGGGAAATGTCCTGGACGGAAAAGGGGGACATTTTTCAGGTGAAAATAAGCATTCCTCTTCACTGACAGGGGATTTTGACCTTGTTTTGAAGTATTAATTGTGTTACACTTTGCCAGTAAAGTAATAGCAGAGACTGTGGCAGATAGATTCTGCGGCAGACTTTTTCAGAATAAAAGAGGGATTTTATGTTAGATGTTTGCTTAGTAGGAACAGGTGGTATGATGCCCCTTCCAAGAAGGTGGCTGACTGCCCTGATGACAAGATATAATGGAAGCAGTCTTCTGATCGACTGTGGTGAGGGAACACAGGTTGCCATTAAGGAAAAAGGCTGGAGTTTCAAGCCCATTGATGTGATCTGTTTTACGCATTATCATGGGGATCATATCAGTGGACTTCCCGGACTGCTTCTGACTATGGGAAATGCTGACCGTACAGAGCCTTTGACTCTGATCGGTCCCAGAGGACTGGAACGTGTGGTAAATGCTCTCCGTGTGATCGCTCCGGAGCTTCCTTTTGAGATTCGGTTTATAGAGATCACAAAGCCGGAGGAGGTAATCGAACTGAATGGATACAGGATTACCGCTTTTAAGGTGAATCATAATGTGATCTGCTATGGGTATACGCTGGAAATCCTACGCCAGGGCAGGTTTTCCCCAGAACGGGCACGGGAGCAGGAAATTCCCCTGAAATTATGGAATCCGCTCCAAAAGGGACAGACCATAGAACTGGAAGGAAAAACCTACACGCCGGATATGGTCCTTGGACCTGACAGAAAGGGAATTAAACTTACCTATACAACAGATACCAGACCTACAGATTCTATTCTCCGCAATGCAAAAAATTCAGACCTTTTTATCTGTGAAGGTATGTATGGAGAGGATGAGAAAACAGATAAGGCGAAAGGCTATAAGCATATGACGTTCCGTGAGGCAGCAGAGATGGCCAGGGAAGCCGGAGTGGGAGAAATGTGGCTGACACATTACAGTCCTTCTCTGATCCGCCCGGACGATTATATGGATACTGTCAGAGCAATTTTTCCGCAGTCCTATCCGGGGAAGGATGGAAAAAGTGTGGAATTAAATTTTGAGGAGGAATAAACGTGGAAGATACATTGATTCTTGCCATAGAGAGCTCCTGTGATGAAACAGCGGCTTCCGTTGTAAAAAATGGAAGAACGATTCTGTCTAATGTGATCTCTTCACAGATTGAGCTTCATAAATTGTACGGTGGTGTTGTGCCGGAAATTGCATCAAGAAAACATATAGAAAAGATCAATCAGGTTATCGAAGAAGCGCTGAAAGAGGCAGGGGTGACTCTGGATGACCTTGATGCGATTGGTGTTACCTATGGACCGGGACTTGTAGGAGCGCTGCTTGTAGGTGTTGCAGAAGCCAAGGCCATTGCCTATGCAAAAAAACTTCCATTGGTAGGCGTCCACCATATTGAGGGGCATGTCTCGGCAAACTATATCGAACATCCGGATCTGGAACCGCCGTTTCTTTGCCTGATCGTTTCAGGGGGACATACCCATCTGGTGATTGTAAAGGATTACGGTGTGTTTGAGATTTTGGGAAGGACCAGAGATGACGCGGCAGGAGAGGCTTTTGATAAGGTTGCCCGTGCGATCGGTCTGGGTTATCCGGGAGGTCCTAAGATTGATAAGCTGTCAAAAGAAGGAAATCCGGATGCGATACAGTTCCCGAGAGCGAAAGTAGGAGACAGTCCTTATGATTTCAGCTTCAGCGGAGTCAAATCTGCGGTACTGAACTATCTGAATCAGGCCCAGATGAAGGGCGAAGAGGTAAATCGTGCAGATTTGGCGGCATCTTTTCAGAAAGCGGTGGTAGATGTTCTGGTAGAGCATACTATGATGGCGGCAAAGGATTATGGCATGGATAAGGTAGCGATTGCAGGCGGTGTGGCTTCCAATGGTACTCTGAGAGCAGCGATGGAAAAAGCCTGTGAAGAAAATGGCTATCAGTTTTTCCGTCCTTCACCGATTTTCTGTACGGATAATGCTGCTATGATCGGTGCGGCGGCATATTATGAGTACAAAAAAGGGACGCGCCATGGATGGGATCTGAATGCAGTACCGAATCTGAAACTGGGAGAAAGATAAAAACTTTTGGGGAGGTTTTTATGGAAGGAAAAAATACAGCCATTGTTTTGGCAGCAGGACAGGGGAAACGGATGAACAGCAAGGTCCAGAAGCAGTTTTTGGAGCTGGGAGGAAAACCGCTGCTTTATTATGCGCTGAAATGCTTTCAGGACAGTGGAATGATACGTGATATTATTCTGGTTACAGGGGCGGAGTCGGTTTCTTTTTGCAAAGAGGAAATTGTGGAAAAATATGGTCTCACCAAGGTGACAAAAGTGATACCCGGTGGAAAAGAGCGATATGATTCTGTTTACCAGGGACTTCTTGCCTGTCGGGAGACGGAGTATGTTCTGATCCATGACGGAGCCAGACCTTTTATTACAGAAGAAATTATTCGGAGAGGAATACAGGGAGTTGAGAAAACAGGCGCCTGCGTGATCGGTATGCCTTCTAAGGACACGGTAAAAATAGCAGATACACAGGGATATGTTGCAGAGACACCGGAACGAAGCTCTGTCTGGACGGTTCAGACACCCCAGATCTTTGAGTATAATCTTATCCGAGAGGCTCATGAGAAGATCCGTTGTCGGGATATGTCTGCGATAACTGATGATGCTATGGTGGTAGAACAGGAAACGGGTGTGAAAATTGCCCTTGTAGAAGGCTCGTATAAGAACCTTAAGATCACAACTCCGGAGGATTTGGATATAGCTGAAATTTTTTTGAAAAATATTTGATTTTATGTCTTGACAGGCATGAGGTTTGGTGATAGAATGTAATTCGCGTCAACGAGAAAAACGTCGGAAAACGCAGAATTGCATAAGGAGAGATATCGAAGTGGTCATAACGAGGCGGTCTTGAAAACCGTTTGTCCGCAAGGGCGCGTGGGTTCGAATCCCACTCTCTCCGTTCGTCAGGCAGATGAAAAACTTGTAAAAAAGTTAAAATAATGCTTGACAAAATGGAAAAAGATGTTATATAATGAATAACGCTTCTGGTAAACAGAAGAAAGCATCTAGGGCAATTTGGAGAAGTACCCAAGCTGGCCGAAGGGGCTCCCCTGGAAAGGGAGTAGGTCGTTAATAGCGGCGCGAGGGTTCAAATCCCTCCTTCTCCGTTTTGAGTTTTGCAGGTTGAAAAAACTTGAAAAAACTTGAAAAAAGTTCTTGACAAGCAAAACGGTTTGTGATAATATAAATGAGTTGTTGCGAAAGAACAAAGAACCTTGATAACTAAACAGTGAGACACATACGATTCTCGAAAATTCTTTACACACAGAGCACTTAATGAATGCGAGCTGTAAAGCGAAGTGTGAATTTAGTGCGAGTGCGGTCCGAAGGAACTTAATGAGATCGAGCGTAAGCGATGATCGAATTTAGTGAATCGGACTTCATAATTGCAACGGTTCAATGAACCAAAACAGTAAAACAAGAGATAGCTAGCAGCTTTCTTGAGTGGAAACAAACTTTATCAGAGAGTTTGATCCTGGCTCAGGATGAACGCTGGCGGCGTGCTTAACACATGCAAGTCGAACGGGAAACATTTT
>JAETOL010000081.1 GCA_021771755.1 Lachnospiraceae bacterium
AAGAAAGCTGTTTATATGGTATCATAGGTATCAGAATAACTCCTTTCTTGGATTGTGGATTTTAGTTTTTGGCAACTCTATTATACCATATCCGGTGAGGAGTTATTTGTTTTTAGGTAACAAAAAATGTCGTATTTATGCGGCTTGTGGCGTTTCGCAAACGCCTATGTCCGTTATATATTATGTGAGGAGGATTTCTGATGCGTACAAATCTGGATGAACAATATGACAAAATATACCGGTACTGCTATATGAAGCTGAGACATCAGCAGGCAGCAGAAGATGTGACACAGGAAACCTTTCTCCGTTTTCTGGAAAACAATACTTATAAGGATATGGGCAAAGAAATAAGCTATCTGTACAAAATTGCCGGAAATCTCTGTATCGATCTTATTCGGAAACAGAAAAAGGAAGAGCTGTCAGAGGAGATATCTGACTGTACAGACAATGTACAGGAACAGTTGGCTGAGAATATGGATCTGAAAAGAGCCCTGGAGAGTCTGGATGCACGGCAGCGGGAACTTGTTTTTCTGCGATATGTAAATGGACTTTCTGTAGGAAAAACGGCGGAGATACTGGGCGTTTCCAGGTTTGCGCTGTACAGGAAGGAAAAAGAGTGTATGAAGAAATTGAAAAAGAAAATGGAGGGGGAAAAATGAAGCGAAAACTGAAAAAAGAACTGAAAAAGCTGTACCAACCACCGAAACCATTAAGAAAGCAGGCATTTTTGGCAGAATTACCAAAACCCAGAATCAGTAATTGGGATTTTTTATGGAGCCAGGTGGGATATATACGCAAATGGAACTGGATGGTATCAGCTGTGGTTTTTATCTGTGGGCTCTGTGTAGGGACAGACAAGGGAAAGCAGTTTACCAGTGTTCTGGCAGCAATGATTCCTGTGTTAGCTCTTTCTTTTGTTGCAGAGGGAAGCAGGTCGGTACGATATGGAATGGCAGAACTGGAGATGGCATCAAAATTTTCGATGAAAGCGGTTCTTATGGCAAAATTTACAATCCTGGGAATAGAAAATGCAGTTCTTTTAGCGGTTCTTTTTCCTTTGCTCATGAGAAATGAAAATTACGGACTTCTTTCTGCAGCACTTATGATCCTGTTTCCATATCTTTTATCTTGTTTTTGTAATCTTGCAATAGTACGAAAAATTCATGGAAAAGAAAGTATTTATTTCTGCAGTACAGTTTGTATTCTGATTAGTATGTGCGTTTCTGGAATCATTTACAGTAAGATTAATATTTATTCGCTTATGGAGCCAGCAGGGTGGGGACTTTCTCTGGTTATTCTGGCAGTTCTGACAATAAGGGAAGGAAAAAGAATTTTACATCAGTCGGAGGAATTGGTATGGAACTTATCATAGACAGAGTATCAAAACAGTTTAAGAATAAAATAGCAGCAGATCAGATATCTCTGAAACTGACACCTGGGGTATATGGACTTCTGGGAGCCAACGGTGCAGGAAAAACCACGCTTATGCGTATGATCTGCGGGATTTTAAAGCCGGACAGAGGGACGATAACACTGGATGGAAGAGATGTGGAGGAGGAAGTTTACAGAGAGGCGCTGGGCTATCTTCCACAGGATTTTGGGTATTATCCGGAGTTTACAGGAATGGATTTTCTTATGTATCTGGCATCTTTAAAAGGAATCCCAAAAAGAGAAGCAAAAAAACGCTGTAAGGAGATGACAGAATTGACAGGGCTGACCGGAATGGAAAAAAAGAAAATCAAAACGTATTCCGGAGGAATGATACGTAGACTGGGGATTGCCCAGGCACTTTTGAATAGCCCAAAAGTCCTGATTCTGGACGAGCCTACTGCAGGACTTGATCCAAAGGAAAGAGTACGGTTCCGGGATATGATTGCCAGTCAGGGAAAAAATAATATTGTCCTTCTTTCTACCCATATTGTATCAGATGTAGAGCATATTGCAGATAAAATCCTGATTATGAAGGAAGGACAGATGATTTTTGAAGGCTCCCGGGAAGAAACTGGAGAAAATCTGGAAAGCTTTTATCTGGAAAAATTTGGGGAGGAAGAAGCTTATGTGTGAATTTGGAAATATATTGAAATATGAATACCTGAAGCTGTTTCGCCGGAAAATCATATGGGTAACTCTTGGGATTATGATGATACTTTCTACAATTATCGTGTTTGTCAGTGATGTTGGATTTGATCCGGAGGAACCTGGAATCGTCCAGTATATCCGCGAAAATAAACAAAAGGAAATGGAAATTGTTGGAGAAAAGGTGGATGACAGGCTGCTTGAAAAATACAGGGATAAAGAATATGCTCAGGGACTTTGGTATTTTTTGAACTGTCTGTTTCCCTCTGACTATATCTGTGAGGTTACAGAAGAGAAACTGTATCAACAGAGGCAGGAGCTTTTACGAAATAATATGGAAGATGCACGTCTGACAAAAGGAGAGAAGGCTTACTGGAAACAGAAGGAGGCAGGGATAGAAAAGCCTTTTGCTTATGGATATACAGCCGGAGAAAGAAAACTGATTGCAGTTTTTTATACAATGGTCATGATGCAGGTGATTTTTGTGGCAGTTGCCGTACCATCTATATTTGCAGACGAACATTTCCGAAAAATGGATCAGCTGAATCTTTGTTGTAAATATGGAAAAGGCAGGCTGTACGGGGCGAAAATAACAGCAGGACTGACGGTTGGAACAGGAGGAACCCTGTGCCTTATTCTGAGTTCTGTGATACCAATTTTAATACTTTATGGATTTCACGGGCTGAATGTAAGGATACAGCTGATCTATGCAGCCTGTTCCTATCCTCTTACCATCGGTCAGGTAATTGGAAACCAGATTATACTGCTTATTTTTGCCGCTGTTCTGGAATCAGCCTTTGCAATGTTTTGCGCAGAAAAAATGAAGTCAGGTATGGGAACTATGGCGGTTATGACAGGGATTTTGCTCCTTTCTCTGGCAATCAGCATCCCAGATCAATACCGAATGGCTGTTCAGTTGTGGAACAGTTTCCCTTCCAATATCCTTGCAGTCTGGAATCTTCTTGACTGCCGTCTGGTTTCGCTGTTTGGAAGATACTTTACACAGATGCAGATCCTTCCGATTGCTTATGTGGTTTTGGCAGTTCTGTTGGCAGCAGGTGGATGGAGAGGATATAAAAGATACCAGATAACAAAATGAGAATGCCCTTGAATGGATACATGTTGGTCCATTCAGGGGTGTTTTTATTCACTATAAAAGTGGTACATTGAGTAAGAATTTTTTTCAAAACTTTCCGCGAGAAATAGGTACATCTGTTTTGTTCTAATAAATACAGGGTTTTAAATTGAATTTTTTAGGAATATATGATATTTTAAATCGTAAGTAGCAAGTAATAGGCAATGGAAATGGAAGAAGAAGTTGGAATAGCAGTTATTTGACATTTGGCAGCGTCAGTGTACGGGAATACGGTCGCTATTCCTTGTACACCGACTATATTAGTTCAAAGAACAAATTAAAAAAGTTGACTATATTTTAGGAAGGAAAAATATATGAAGGATTTATCGATTACCCAGGAATATATGCTTTGTGCAATGAATGAAAAAGGAAAAATATCTGGTTTTGATACAAATAAACTTGTCTGTATGGTAGCGTCAGGCCTTCTGGAATTACAGATGGCAGACTGCATTCAGCTTGAAAAGAAGAAAGTAATGGTAACAAATTCATTGCCGGAAAATAAAGCCTATTTGCATCCTTTATATGATTTTATTGACCAGGGAAGACCGGTAAAAGTGGAAAAGATTATAGAGGAGTACAACTACTCGTTTTCAGATAAGAAACTTAAAGGTTTTATGGGAGCAGTAGGTGATTCCCTTGCTGATATAGGACTTGTTTCTATTGCAGAGTCGAATGGGATTTTTGGAAGAAAGAAATCTTATATTCCATCCAGAGATGCGATTCACTATGTAATTGATATGATACGGGCAGAATTATTGGAAGATCAGGAAATTACTGAGGATATTGTATGTCTGGTTGTGTTGCTGGAAAGAAGCAGAATCATTAAAACTTATTTCTCTGCTTTTGAGCAAAAAGAAATTCGTCAGAAATTAAAAGAGATTATGAATTCTGAAGCAGGACAATTAGTAAAATATATGATTGATTATTTAGATAATACTATTGCAATGATGACAGCTCTAATGGTTATGTATACAGATTAAGGAGTAAGGATGTGTCAAGACAGAGAGATTTAGAAGTAATTCAGAAGGCAGAATATGTGACTATTGGAGAATTGGTAAGGCTGACCGGAATGAGATACAGTACATTAAAATTCTATACAGAGGAAGGAATGATTCCTTTTGTGCAGCCAGAGCATAATCTGACTCGCAGATATAAACGAGAAGAAAGTATGGAACGAATTTGTCTTATAAAAAGTCTGAGAGAAGAAGGGAAAACAATTCCGGAGATTAAAGAGGTTTTGAAACAGGAAAAGTGATAAATGTTTCACGTGAAACATTTACATAGATTAAATATAATAATAAAAGCAGTGTCAATATAAATACATGATAATATTATATACTTACTCTGTTTTCTGAAATATTTGATATAATATTAATTCTATATTTTGAAACATGGATATATTATGAATATAAATCAGGTTGTAAAAATGTAAAGTACCATAAAAAGTATAATTATATTGGACAGGGGATAAAGAACAGAGAAAGCTTATGCAATGAACTTTCTGACATAAAAATTCCCTGCGTAAATTTATAAAAGTATAATAAATAATGATCAGATTATATGCTTGGGAAGATTGTGTTCAGGTGGTGTAAATGGTTGAAAAATATATTCTGATTAATAGAAAATAGTATTATCAAAATAATTATTTTATTGTGGGACTGGCTGATATGATAAATGAAGAGAACATGAATAATATTAAAATATCTATTGCATAACAAGTTGAAAAAGATATTTTGAGAAAATCTCTGATTTTTCATCTAAGAGGTAATACAGATCGATTGAGATGATATAGTATAGATAGATTACAGCATATTGAATTTTAAATATAGGGCTGTGATGAAAATGTTATGGCAGTATCAAAAAATAAATCTGCTGAAAATCCAACACAGGAAGATAAGATTTTGATCAAATCATATAAATAATTAAAGTATATAAATAAAAGTAGGCATTGTTGATTATCATTATCTAAAACAATTACAAAGTTGATTTAATTCGTATGGCGATTTGCAATATTTGTAAGGATTTACCTTACCCAAAGGCACACTCATAAAAGTATATCGAGGAGATTAGTCAGGAGGAATTTTTGAAAAACTTCTAAGGCATAATATTTTTTTTAGGTAAGTTTGAAAGTAAAAAAATATTTCGGATTTCAATAGTCCGTCGAAAAAATAAAAGATAGAGTTACTGGGTTTAGCAAAAAATAATTCAAACAAATTTTGTAAGCGTTAAAATGCGTAAAATGTTTCACGTGAAACATTTTACGCTATAAATTTAGCGTTTTAATATTTTATAGACAATTAAAAGGTGCAACAAATATAATTTTAAATATAAATAATAACAGGAGTTTACAATGGTCATTAGAAAATATGAATCTTCTGATTGTAAAGAAATGGCAGAGTTGTTTTTTAATACAGTTCATTCCGTAAATGTGAAGGATTATACAAAGGAACAGTTAGATGCATGGGCATCGGGACAGGTAGATTTGGAAAAATGGGATCAGTCTTTTCAAGAACACTTTAGCATTGTTGCTGTTGAGAATGATATAATTGTAGGGTTTGGGGACATAGATAAAACGGGATATCTGGACAGGTTGTATGTACACAAAAACTATCAGGGAAAAGGAATTGCAACGGCTATTTGCGACCAATTAGAATCAAATGTCAAGGAGAATATTATAACCCATGCATCTATTACGGCTAAGCCTTTCTTTGAAAAAAGAGGGTATAAGGTTGTGAAAGAGCAGCAGGTGGAGCGTAACGGGATTTTTCTTAAAAATTATATCATGGAAAAGGAAAATTCACTTATAGGTTGATTTAATGAATTAAATACTATAAATGAGCAAATTTGAAAAATTGCACAAAACTACACTGCGAATTTCATAAATGAATCAAAATCATTACTTTCTTTTGCGCATTGAAAAAGATAACGATACTTTTCCAGCT
>JAETOL010000082.1 GCA_021771755.1 Lachnospiraceae bacterium
CTTTTAATATCTGGCACAAGCTATAAAAACCGCATCTGGAATAGGGAGTATCGCTGTACCATATCCTGACAGCTTCTCCGTGATCCAGAAATTCCATCAATCGATATAATTCTTTTGCATAAACATCTCCGGCATTTTTCAGTTCTTCCTCTGTCTCTCCATCCTGTTCCCACTGATTTTGCGCATACATAGAATAAATCAATTCCCTGCGGTAAGGACTGTCCATTTGCACTTTGATGTTTCCAATATCCATCATAAAGCCAAGACAAATCACTTCCTCCGATGTCCCCTCTATCCATCCGGTAAAAGGATTTTGTGGCGGCGTCTTTTTCCCTGCCATCCATACAGAAACAGGACCATTAACCTTACCAACCACTATTTTATTTTTTGCTGCTTTCATGGAACCGGCTTCGCTGTCACCAAACAATATTTCAATCATTAACCCCATTTCCTCTCTGGCTAAACTCACTTTTGGATACATTATCCGAATACCCTTGTCTCCTCGACTTCCAATTTGTTCATTTTAAGGGGCACAACCCTGTGCCCCTATTTTACACCTTATAACCTGTCTTGTATATCAAAAGATTATCCGATACACGCTTCTGTGGTTCTCACTGCAGCCTCTTTCACATCCTGTTTCTGGCTGTTCTGCTTGATGGCAGTAATTCTGTCATGAAGGGACTGGTGTTCCTCTTTTTCCTCGTCCTGCTCTTCTTCCCCCTCCATCACAGTTTCCTTTTCGTCCATGTTCAGCAATGCATTCAGTTCCGACAGACGCTCCAGTTTCTGGTTCAGTTCTTCCTCTTTCGGAAACGGTTTTTTCACCTCTTCCATCGCATTCTTCAGCTGTCCCTGCACTGTCTCAAGCTTTTGCTCTGCTTCCGCCAGTTTTTGCGGGATTGCCTCCAATGCATTATTGATCCTGATGATATTTCCGTTTTCATCGGAGCCAAGGCTGACACGATATACATTTTCATTTTTCAGGAAAAGGATAAATTCCTTGTTCCAGGAATCAAACTTTAAGCGAATTGAAAATCCCTGATACTGTCCGACATTGATCATGGCATCTGCCTGTTTCATGGACTGGCAGACCGCAAGAAGGGCTGCTCCCGCTTCCTTTTTCTCATAAAATACTGTGCCGCCGACTTCCATCACAAATTTCTCCGGATCCGTGATCTTATTTGCCTGATACTTTTCCAGATCCGCTTTGTATCCTTCGATGCTTTCTTTAAGTACTGCTATCTGCTGCGGGAAATTCTTTGCGATATCATCTTCCAGCCGATAATGGTTGCTCACGAAATTCGCTTTCAGCAGTTTCAGCTTTGATACTTCCACATCCAGTGCCATTTTTTCCTTGATCGCCGGATTCCCCGTTGCCAGGGCTTTTACTTCTGCATAGGACAGTGCCGTATCATCCACATCCTCGCAGCTTCGTACCGGTGATTTGCTGGTCATGATCTGGGAAATAAATTTCTGCTTACTTTCGATCAACTGCCACATGAAGCTGTCGAAGGTTCCTTCTGTCACATACCGATAGATATGCACTTTCTTATTCATATTACCCTGACGGATGATACGCCCTTCCCTTTGTTCCAGGTCAGAAGGTTTCCAGCCCACATCCAGATGATGCAGGGCAATCAGACGGTCCTGCACGTTGGTACCAGCGCCCATTTTCGCAGTGGAACCCAGTAAAAAACGAACCTGTCCGGATTTTACTTTACTGAACAACTCCGTTTTCTTCACTTCCGTATTGGCATCATGGATAAATGCGATTTCTGCTTCCGGTACCCCTTTTGCCATGAGTTTCTTTTTCAAATCATCATAAACATTAAAGGTTCCATCCCCTTTTGGTGTGCTGAGGTCGCAAAAAATGAGCTGGGCTGACCGTTTTGATGCGGTCTCTTTCCAGATAGCAAAACTCTTTTCCACACAGGCACAGATTTTACTGTCTCCATCATCCGGAAGCAATGGATTCACAAGACGCTGGTCCAGTGCCAGCTTCCTTCCATCATTTGTCACTTTCAACATATTGTCAACAGAGGAATCCACACCACCATCCCGGATCACCTCTGCACGTTCTCCAAGGCTTTCCACAATCTCTTTCTGATGCTCGGATGGTTTTAACACCACCGTTTCATACTCTGCTTCCGGCACCGGAAGTTCCAGCTGGTCTGCCGTTTTAATATCCGCAATCTCTTTGAACATGCTCATAAGTTCCGGGATATTGTAAAATCTGGCAAATCTGGATTTTGCCCGGTATCCGGTACCTTCCGGAGCCAGTTCGATGCTGGTTACAACTTCGCCAAAGGTGGATGCCCAGGAATCAAAATGTCCCAATCCCATCCGGTTCAGTTTGCCATACTGCAGGTAGCGCTGCATGGTATAAAGCTCCGTCATGCTGTTGCTGATCGGTGTGCCCGTTGCAAATGTAATGCCTTTCCCGCCGGTAATCTCATCCAGATACTGGCATTTGTTGAACATATCCGCCGATTTCTGGGCTTCATTCTGGGCAATGCCTGCCACATTCCTCATTTTTGTGTAAAGGAACGCATTTTTGTAATAGTGGGCTTCATCCACATACAGACGGTCTACCCCCAGTTCTTCAAACGTTACCACATCATCCTTTTTCTCTTTGTTTTCCAGCTTTTCCAGACGCCTCCTGAGACTTTTCTTTGTCTTTTCCAGCTGTTTTACCGTAAAACGGCTGCCACCAACCTCAAGCCTTGCCTGCTGAATCCCTGCTTCCAGTTCTTCGATCTGCTTTTCAATGGCCATCTTCTGGCGTTCTTCCGATAAAGGGATCCTCTCAAACTGGGAATGCCCGATGATCACAGCATCATAATTACCCATTGCGATTCTGGCACAGAACTTTTTACGGTTTGCTGGTTCAAAATCTTTCTTTGTTGCCACAAGGATATTGGCTCCCGGATAGAGCTGTAAAAATTCAGCGCCCCACTGCTCCGTCAGGTGGTTCGGAACTACAAAAAGGCTTTTCTGGGCAATGCCAAGCCGTTTGCTCTCCATAGCTGCGGCTACCATCTCATAAGTCTTTCCGCTTCCCACTACATGGGCAAGCAGGACATTATCCCCATAAAGCTGATGGGCAACCGCATTTTTCTGGTGCGGGCGGAGCTCTATTTCCGGGTTCATTCCCGGAAAGGTCAGATGGTTGCCGTCGTATTCTCTGGGACGTATGGAATTGAAACGGTCATTATAAATCCGGCACAGCTTTTCCCTCCGTTCCTGGTCCCTGAAAATCCAGTCCTTAAATGCTTCCTTGATCGCATCCTGTTTCTGGGTTGCCAGCATCGTTTCTTTTTTATTCAACACACGGATTTCATTTCCCTCTGCATCCAGCTTTGTGTCATAGATCCGGACATCTTTTAAATTCAGGGTTTCTTCCAGAATCTTATAGGCATTGATCCGGCTGGTACCATACGTTGCTGTGGCCAGTACATTCCGGTCACTGTCTGCATTTTTACCGCTGATATTCCATACTCCGCTGGCTTCCGAATACCGGATGTCTATTATCGTACCGACCTGATACCCCGGTGTATCAAACAATTCTGCCATAAAATCCCGGTATATTTCCGGGGCGATCCATGTGGCACCGATCCGGACTTCAATCTCTGATGCATCCAGGTCTACCGGCTGCACTTGCTTAAGGGCATTTACATTGCTGGTAAATTCCGGATGGTTTTCCGCAAAAATTCTTGCCGTTTTCAGTTTCTCCCGGACATTACCGGATAAATATTCATCCGCAGTCTCCCACTGCCCATTGACCGGATCCCGAAAGATTACTCCTGTCAGTTCTTCTGCAACTTTCTCTTCCGTCTTACCTGTCAGCCCTGCCATATAGGGAAGATCAACCCTGGCTTTTTCATTCAGGGAAATCGTCAGGGCTTCCGCCGAAGTTTCGACACTGGTCACAGCTACTGCTTTCTTAATCGTCCGCCTGGTAAACATATCCGCTTTCCGTTTCAACGTACCGTCTTCATTAAGATCCTCCAACGAACAAAGCAGACAATAAGAAGAGTCATCGGAGAATGCCCGTTTGTTTGCATTGCTTCCGATGACCCCATATTTTTCCGTATAGGAATCATAGACCTGATTCAGTTTGACCTGAAGCTCCTGTATCGCCTCATCCGTTGCATTTTCTTGCATCTGCAGAGCAATCAAGTCCCGGACTACCTCACGGATCTCTACCATACCTTTTACACGTTCCGCCGTGGCTGCCGGCAGCTTCACCGGATTCATCAGGGAATTTACCCGGTAATAGATCTGGTCATCCACCACAGTAAAACTGTAGTTCCGGACAGCCGGATCTGCAGGAATGCTTTCCATGATCTCATCCAGTTCTGTTTCCGCCGTTACTGCCGGAACCATCGTTCCATGGATTTTTACCACGGCATCTTCCAGCTGTTCCGCCAGGTCTGCCCCTTCCAGCGGAAGGCAGGCAGTCTCCATGCCATATGGTCCGGACACCTCTGCCATCGTTCCAAGTACCATTTCCGGGTGGGTAATAAAATACTGGTTTATGGTAATCCCATTCCTATCCTCTCCAAGAGCAACCCATTCCAGCTCTTCCATGGAAATGCTCTCCCTTTTCTGGAAGAACAGGATGTCGGCACTGACTTCGGTTCCCGCATTCGCTTTAAAGGCATTGTTCGGAAGACGGATCGCACCGAGAAGTTCTGCCCTCTCTGCAAGATACTTCCTTACCTCCGGCGATGCTTTATCCATGGTTCCCTTGGTTGTGATCAGGGCAGCCACGCCACCCGGTCGTAACTGGTCAATGGTCTTTGCAAGGAAATAGTCGTGGATCATAAAATTATACTTTTCATACTGGCGGTCATTCACTTTATAGGAACCAAAAGGGACATTTCCGATTGCCACATCAAAGAAGTCATTGGGATAATCTGTCTTTTCAAATCCTTTGATCTGGATATCAGCGTTCGGATAAAGCAGTTTTGCGATCCTTCCGCTGATGCTGTCCAGTTCTACTCCGTAAAGCCGGGACTGCTGTAACTTGTCCGGAAGCATTCCAAAAAAGTTTCCTACACCCATGGACGGTTCCAGGATGTTTCCCTTTTCAAATCCCAGGTTCTGAAGCACCTGGTACATGCTCTCAATGATAACAGGCTGTGTATAATGGGCATTCAACGTGGATTCCCTTGCCGCCGCATATTCTTCCTTGGTAAGCAGATCTTTCAGTTCCTGATACTCGTCACCCCAGGAGGCTTTGCTTTCATCAAAGGCATCCGGCAAGCCTCCCCACCCTACATAGTTTGACAGGATTTCCTGCTCCTCTTTTGATGCATAACGGTTCTCGCTTTCACATTTTTTCAAAACCCGGATTGCCATCACATTGGCTCTGAATTTTTCTTTTGCTGTTCCGTAGCCAAGCTGGTCATCCGTGATATGAAAATTAACTGCCGGTATCTCCGCAGATAATGCACGTTCCTTTTCCCCATACTCATTCCAGACACGTTCCGATATTTGCCGGAAATAAACGGATTCATTTTCCATGATACTGTAGCTGACTTCCCGGAGTTCTTCCAGAGTCGCTGCATTTTCAATATCCTCATGGTATTGAAAATAAAGGGCTTCCCGTTCCAGTACCATCTCCAGCCGTTCCAGTTCCGGTTCGGACATCCGCTCCCAGATATCATCTTTTTCCGTATGGATGGTAAACCCTTCCCCGTCATCGTGGTATTCCACCATATAATGCAGGATATCCTGCTCCCCACGTATCTCACAGGTAAAGTCATACTCCGTTGTCCTGCTCACAGAGGAATACTGGCGGTTTACTAAGACCAGGTTCTGCACGTCTTCTGCCCTTAATGGCTGCCCGTTTTCTTCCGGCATATCTTCCACATTTTCTTCCGTATGAACTTCTTCATGAACTTCCTCAATCTCTTCCGGAACTTCCTCCGTTCCCAGTGACTGCTTTACTTCCTCCATATCAGCAAGACGCTGTGCTTCCTGCCGTTCTTCATACTTTTCCAGTTCTTCTGGTGACAAAAAATCATCCATCCGGATCAGCTGCCTCGTCCTTGAAGCTGCCTGTTTCCACTTGATAACTGTTCTCAGGCTT
>JAETOL010000083.1 GCA_021771755.1 Lachnospiraceae bacterium
ATACCTCTTGTATTCTTTAGATTTTACCAACTGGCAGGTCAGTAATAATCTAAATTTACTTGAGGTATTTTTTTGTGTCAATCTCTTGACCTATTTAAAGTATACAGGAAGCTTTCATAGCTTCTTTTCTAATAGTTCCTATTTTTTTGTCGCTTCTTGTATCACGACCATTTTTGTTGCGAATAGTTCCTGGAGGTAATCCATGTTTCTTTTCAAAAGTACCTACAGTACAATCACTTCTTGTTTTTCTAATACCAGCCATTTTCTTTCCCCTTTCAAAAATAATATTTTATTTTATGACTATATTATAAGTGCCTCTTAATTAGAAATACACGTTCACTCCCGTGGATTTTTCATCTATATTTCTCAGGTTTTGGGATATAAAAGACTTTATCCTCATGCCATGTTCATCAAATAAAAAATTACAAAAACTTGCATTACCATGATTAACGGAATTCCTACAGAAAAATAATCTTTTCTAATTTTATGTCTAAACAAATACATTGCAATCAGTCCACCAAGAGATCCGCCTATAAAGGCTAAGCCTAACAGTGTTACAATACGAATTCTGGAGCGACCTTCAATAGCAGCAATTTTGTCTATTGCAAATGCTACAAATGTAATAAAATTAAGAACCACCAAATACATGATCAATATTTTATGTTGCTCAAAAAAACTCCAGAATGCCAATGTAATATTCTTTGCCACAAACCCTTTGACAATTAGTAAAATAACAATCTGAATTACAAATATGCAGGCAATAAAGACTCTGGACATCATATTACCTTTTTCTGCTTTTCGATCAAAAACAAGTATTGACAGCAAAATACCTACTGAACCACCCAATAACGAAGTAATTGTTAATGCTACATCAATTTGACCGTCCGTAGTATATGAATACAACCAGGTATTTACTGCAAATAATACAAAACCTATAACATTAACAACTATTAAATAATATTCTAATAATCCAAATTCCATAAATTTTATCCCCCACCTCTATATGTAGATAATAGCTCGCTATTGGCGAACTATTACCTTACTTTATTATAAAAATTTCACTTGATAATCATCCATTCCTGAAAGGAAATTTACTATTATGTTTTTGATGTTTTCTTCTGCGGCATTATAAATTTCCTGTTCTTCAGATTGTGAAAGTCCTTCTTCTTCAATTTCATCAATTAGAAGCTTGTATTGTTCAAAATCTATAGGATTAAGCGGATTATTATCCTCCTTACATATTACCGAATCCCATATTACATAATTATCATTAACAGTTGCTTCCAGAAGGGAAATATATATGGTATAACTTTGGTCATCAATGTCCACACCTATTTCATTGACATCATAGCCAACTTTTACAATCCCTTCACATTCAAGAGTAACGTTATTAGTAGTTCCCGGAATTCGGATATCATCCAACACATTTCTAAAAAAATCACGTCCTTTTTTTACCGTGTACTGCCCGGAATATGTGGACAACTCCCCAATAGCAACAAGTTTAGTGCGAACCTCATCTACAGTTACTACACTTTTCTCTGTCTCTCCCGGAAGTTTCACATCAGGAGTTGTATCTTCAACAACTTCTGCTTCATCCACTGTTTTTTGAGAGTGATACCAATATCCCCCTACAAATCCAAGTGCTGCAATTAATATTATCATCAATAAACTAGAACCAGTTTCTTTTAGTTTTTTCATACGTAAATCCCCTTCCTCTGTACCTATTTCCTATATTAGATCCATGCTGTAATGAAAACTAATAAATAAAATACTCCAACAACTGCTACACATCCGATTGCTAATTTCTTAATTACTTTCATGGGTTTTTCTCCTTTGTTTTTTCTTTTATTTGATGATTTTATTATAATTTTCTTTATCTCATAAATACACTTTCAACCTAGTGGATTAACAATACCTATTTCTTGTTTTTAGAGATTATGCTTTTAATGAAATCAGTGCAACAATGCCCACTGCAATCAATATCGGAAATGCTATGTATATCAATCCACCGATAACCATCCCGATTAACACTAGTGGCAACAATACAACCGTTACCAAAAGCTTTGATATTCCCCAGGCAGCTTTGATTCCAAAGAATAATAATTTTCCAAATATCCATATCATGCAAATAGCAAATAACAGTGACAACATTTTTCTTCCTCCTTATGCTGGTATTCCCAACTCATCAAAATGAAATAAATCACCAAGAGATGTTCCTATGGGCTTTGAATTAAATGCATCGATTACATTTTCCAGTGCCATTTTGCAGAGCTCCGGAATTCTAACGATTCTCAATAAAGCAGCTGTATTTTTCGCGTCATCTAAAGCATCATGCTCTTTCCCTGAAAAATCTACTCCTGCATACATTACTGCATCTTTCAAGGATACTGCTTTAGATAGACCAAGTGTTTCCCCATATTCTTTCTGAAAGTCCTGAAAATCCTGTAGTAATTTTGTATCTTCTGTATTCAGACAGATTCTTTTTAATTCTAATTCCTTTGTAATCTGCTCATAGTCAGATTCGCTCCATTGGTAAATATGAATCTCATCTTTAATGCTGTGGCACCAGGAAAAGAACTGTTCTATTGCTTCTGCAAAAACAGGAGCGTTCTGCACCATCTTTGTCGAAATACCAGTTAATTTCTCAAATTTTCTTTCGATCCGCTCATTATATTGAGGTTTCACCAACGTATTAAAATATCCAATTTCCTGATATTGATCATCTAACAAAACTGCACCTATTTGGATAATCTCTCTTCCGCAGATTATCTTTTCATCTTTAAACTTCTTGTCCAGTGCATTCATTTCCAAATCAATTACAATATGCTTCATAACCATTTCTCCTTCTACTTTCGTTCCTTCACTGGTTTTAATACTGACTTATTCTGAATTCCCAATTTTTCACTGAATTCCGGATTCTTTTCTATTTTTTCAATGATTCTGATCAACTGCATTCTTTTTGCTACATCCATCCCAACACCTCATTTCTTCTGACTTATCCTTGCTGTTTTTCTATGTTTTAAGTATAATAATTCTATATACAGAAATACACGTTGGAAGAGAAGACTTAGACATATGTATTTCTCTAGTTTTGAGAGATGAGGGAGAACTATTAATGGGTAAACAATCAACAAGAGAGAACAAAAATATATATCAGCTGTGCCGGGAAGCTCAGGGCCTTACCCGCGAAAAGGCAAGTGAAAATATGGTAGGGGTATCTGCCTCCAGAATTGAGAAGATTGAATATGAACTTCAGGAACCAACTCCATATGATATCATCCAGATGGCCGACTGTTATAAAAGACCGGATCTTTGCAATTACTACTGTTCCCACAAATGTACCATCGGTGACCGTTACGTTCCAGAAGTTGAGATATCCGAATTATCCAATATTATTCTGGAAACGATCGCCAGCCTGAATGAAATCAATCCATTGACCAGCCGCCTGATTCAGATTGCACGGGATGGAAAAATTTCAGATGATGAAATCAAAGATTTTGCTTTCATCAGTAAAAAACTTGACGAAGTATCTTTAGCCATTGATTCATTAAATCTGTGGGTTGATAAAACAGCCAGTGAAAACAACCTTAATATAGAACTGTTAAATGCTGAAAAAGAAAAGCTGAAATAAATGAAAGAGCAGTAATTTACGAAACTTCATAAATTACTGCTCTTGATTAATTATATTTAACAAGATGAACCAATTAATATCTCTGTAACTGTCTGAGTATTCCTTCTACTCTCCGGATTGCTTCTGAAATCTGCCTGGAAGCCTGATTGATCCGATCTTGGACCATCCAATCCACAACAAATCCATCAAAAAACCAGTCTGCAAAAGAAAGAAAATCCCCAGTCTCAATATCCAGATGACAGGCTATATTCACATCATTCAGTTCTCTGCTAAAATTTTTCAGGTCATATCTTGCCTGCTCCATGTTTTGCTTTGCCCGATCCATTTTGGAATGCTTCGCCATGGTAGAGATAAATCCACCACCAAACATATCCCAAATTCCCCAGTTCTTTGCACTGTTCAGGTTGTCCTGTGCAGCCCTAAGGCTTCTCAATGCCCTGTTACCGGCATCAACTGCTTCTCTTTTTTCTTTTTCCAGATCATATGCCATAATACCACCTCTACGATTCTTGGATTCTTATTTCATCAGTTGAATAAACTAAACTGAAATCTGTCTTAGTCATCACTTGTCAAATGCCATCCATTACTACTATGAACTGGATATCTGTATTCTTTACCAGCCCACTTTATTTTCCCGATAGTATTATCAAATCTATTTATAAGATTCCAACAGTAATTTCTGTAATCCAAATCCAAATTCGGATTATTATAATCCTGTTGAACGATTCTTCTTGCTGTCTCAAGTTCCTCAAGATTGGCTTTTTCAAACCATTTTGAGCTATATAAATCCCCCTTTTCTATTTGTTTTTTTAATGTATTCCACAATTCTGTTATTGCATCCTTATTCTTTAATCCTAATGCAGTTGCTAAGATGGTAGTTACACTAATTCCTGTTAAGATAAGCTGCGTTTTATGTTCTTTTACCCATGCAATAAACCCTTTTCTATCAGCAACTTCTTCTGTGAATTCCTCAGTTATTTTTTCTTTATCCATAGTTTATTCTCCCTGATACATTTTTCATAATTCCGATTCACTTTCCCAATGTGTTGCTGTTTTTCGCTGCGGCTTTTGCACTTATCGTATTTGTCGATTCAAGCAGAGAAGAAGTCGGTGCAACCGGACTCATCAAAACTCTTCCTGTTCCACGATATACATTTACAAGGCCTTCTCCACTGACCGCAGATCCTACCAATGTCTTTGTCGTCCTTTCAACAGTAAAATCAAGGTTGGATGACCAGCATACTGCCAGATTTCCATCAATTTTCAGTTCGTCATTTTCCAGTTCGACCTCAATCAGTTCATTCTCCGGAACATTACATTCCAGCGCAACCACACCGGTTCCCTGAAGACTCATATTGAACAGCCCTTCTCCACCCAATACAGCGGAAGAAACATTTTTCCTGGCAACGACATTTCTTTTCACGCGGGCATCGCAGGCGAGGAACATTCCATCCTCAATGGTCATTCCGACTGCTCCCCATTTTGATACGTCCTGAAGAATAATGTATTTATATGTAGGCTCCAGTACCAGGCATCCTTCTCCGACATATTCCGGTTTTACAGCAGATTCTTTGGTAACAGCACCTTTTAATGCTTTTCCAAACAGATCTCCGATTCCTTTTACACCGGATGTTGCCTGAACGTTTCCACCCATCCACTGCATGGAACCCGCCTGAATGACTGCAGAATGATCTTTGTTGATATCAATGACAACCTGTCTTCTTCTGACATTCATCTTACTCATAAAATACTCATCGATTGCATTCATGGGAGATACACTGGCATCCTGTACATATTCCAGTATATGAAAGTTATCCACCGTCTTAATAAATTTTCTGTTTTCATTTTCAAGATTTACAATTCTCATAATTGTTTTCTCCTCTCTTTTACCTTCCAACTAAAAATTCAAATAGAAAACCATCTGTTCTATAGGGAAATTATATCTTCTATATCCTAATAAATACACAATTCATATGTGGAAATAGAATCCGGTATTCCACTATTTTTGAGAAATCCTCTTTTCTATTAATTTCTACAACGATACCTCAAACCTTTTATCATCTTCCTCCGTCCGTTTTGCCGGACCTTTCAAATGATGCTTTTTCTTTGCATTTCTGGCTTTCTTTGCCAGATGACGTTCCATCAGCATCTGATCGATATTTTCATTTGTATACCATTTACCGCTCTGATGGATGCCATAAGCACCTCAGATCATAACTTTCCGCAATCATCCGTTTTATATCCTGATCCGGAACAGTTCCGTCCAAAATAATAGAATTCCAGTGAATTTTATTCATATGATATGCCGGTACAACCGCTACAAAAGCACTTCTCCAAATTTCTCTCCATTCCGGATCACATTTTACATTTATCCATACATATCCGTCTTTGTCATAAATAAGAGCAAAGGTCTTATTATTTTTCTTATGACGCATAACACACCAGTTATCATCATGAAAAGGATAATCTTCATATACATCATGAAATGAATGGCAATATTGTATTGCCTCCTGCCTTGTCCTCATGTCTTCCCCTCTTTTTTATATTCAAAACTCGCTCTATGTTAATCCATCTATATATTGTACTCGCAGTCGCCAACAAAATCTACAACATGTCCAATTATCTAAACCTCGCGAAAAAAACATTTCCTGTTATGAGGAAGTGTATTTGCCCTCTTTCAAAGAAAAAATCATTTGACTGCACGTTACGTGCAATTTTACGCTGTAAGGAGGAAATAGATGGAGGACATGACTTTACGAGAGGTATGTACCGCCCTTGGCGTATCACGTCGGGCAGTACAGGGATATGAAAACGAATCTCTGATTACTGCAACAGGGAAAAATAACCGTGGGTATCTGCTATATGATTCTGCAGCACAGGAGCGGATCAAGAAAATTAAACTTTATCAGGATATGGGATTTTCCCTAAAACAGATCAAGGAGATTATTGATGATTCCGGTTCTGTATTAAGAAACGCATTGATACAGCAGAAGAAGAAACTCAATCAGGAAATAGACCAAAAAACACATATGATTCATATTATTCAGGAAATATTGGACAGTCTTTCTTAAAAAGAAGTGGCAAGCCCACTTCCTCAAAACACATTACTTTATCTCAAGGGAGGAACAATACAATGAAGAAAAGATGGCTCACAGGAATCACAATTCTAACGATGACAGTTGGACTCACTGCCTGCGGTGAAACTGCAAAGACAACGGAAACAACAGACTCAGTTAGTACAAATTCCACGCAGGAGGTCTCAGCCAACTATGACAACAGTTCTCTGGAGGGCATTCGAGAGGGAATCGAAAGCGATTTTTCCAACACAATTCAGAAAATCACCGAAAAACTTGAAGAAACGAATTCTGCTGTTGGAAATAGTTATGAAGAGTACATAGAGAACAAACACCTGATCACAGACTGGTATACATTTACAATATCAGAGGAAGATGCTCTGTTTAAAAGAACCGTAGAACGTTCAGTGGAATATTACAAACTGATTGCTACCTCCATAGACCCTGCAGATTATGATGCGAGAGATGATGCTATGGAAGCGTTTTATGATGATATTTATGATGATCAGATGGACAATTTTTATGACGAAGTTTACGATGATGCTATGGATGAGGTATACAACACCTATTATGATGGAATAGTAGAAGACGGGTATGATGTTGCACCATATGAGAAATGGAGTGAAGAATCCAGTATCTGCTATAAAGAATGGTCCGAATCCAGTTCTTCTATCTATAAATCATGGTCGAATACAAGTTCAAAACTGTACGGATACTGGTCCGCTGTAAGCAGTGGTTTCTACCAGGAAAACTTTGATGTTGATGCAATCATCCAGCAATATGAAGAAGAAAAATCAAAATCTGAATCTACAGAAACAAAATCAGAAAGTACTTCTGCGGAGCAGGCAGACTCATCACAAACCGACGGTATCCGCCCTGAATTTCAGGAAGCTATGGACAGCTACGAAGCATTCTTTGATGAATATGTCTCTTTCATGAAAGAATATGAAAACGCCAGCCAGGATGATGTTCTCGGTATGATGGACGAATATACAGATTATCTTAAACAATACACAGAAACCATGAGTAAAATGGAAGCACTGGACGACGGTGATCTTTCTACCGAAGAAGCACTCTACTATGCAGAGGTTACAAACCGAATCAGCAAAAAACTCATAGAAGTTGCTCAATAAAAATACTTTCAACAACAAGGAGGAGACTGGGAAGTTTGTCTTTTGCCTCTTTACAAACATACCACTGTGTTGGTTTATAAACAGCAACAATCAAAGAATTGTAGACACCAATAACATACTCAGCTTGTTTCACACGATTCATAGATGCTCTCCATACTCCGCGAACCGTATCATACAAAGTTTTTGCATCCATGTCTCTCCTGTATAACTTATTTATCTTTATAACAAGAAGCTTATGCCTGATATCTGATTGCTGTAACTCGACAGCACCATATTCCTTTTCATATTCTTCTACAGATAACGCCTCCGATGAATGATGTCCGGAAACAATATTTGACAGTCCAATATCACTAATATAATTAAAGGCGTTGATCAGTGATGCTTCAGCTGCAAATGCCTCCGCTTCAGTCAAATTAGAATTAATGATTATTTTTTCTACATCAAGTCCTTCCGATTTGATATCTGCAATAGTCTTTAATTTTAACTTTTCACTATCCGGATTTACTATACTTTCTCTTTCGTGTTCGAAAACCCTGTTGCCAGTTCCTTTTCCAATATAGAAAATCTGCTTATTTCTCGGATCGATCAACCCATATACATAATAATCGCCTAATGACAAAAGACTTTTTTCTGAAAAACTATTCATGATTGTATCTCCATTAATGCAACAATACTTTAACCTTCCTCTCCCCGGATTGGAGCATAGAAGATCAGCAAATCTATATATTTTTCTCCATCTACCTGTTCTCTATAATCATACCGAACCATATAATCCCGAATACTATATCCCCGATACGGATCAGATAGGGTATAAAATTCTCCTGTTGTAAAATCAATCAGTGAGTACCCTGTGCTTTCCAGATATTCATCATTATCACTGTTTACCTGATCTTCATAAAATTCACACACCTTATCCAGACAATCCTGACACAATTGATCTTTGAGAGTTTCACAGTCTATCGTATCTTTCTCTCCAAGGTGTATATTGGGTTCCGCAATACATCTATCCGGGTGAGAGTGTGTCATAATAGAACCATAATCCTCTCCAAAAGAATTTACCATTGTGCTCATATGCCCAGAATCAATCTTTTCATTTCCATCATCATCATATTCTCGGATC
>JAETOL010000084.1 GCA_021771755.1 Lachnospiraceae bacterium
CAAAGGATAAAATGAGGATGATAAAATGGCTGGATGAAGTGATCGATTCCGTGGACGAAAAAGAGCTTAGAAGGTATCGTGAAAATCTGCGGCATCTGTAATGGGAGGACTGGACAATGATACAGGATATTTTCCCTTACCGTTTAGACAATACATTTCATAATGCAGCACCTGTATCAAGTGATTTTTTTTTCTCTTTCCAGGGAGAAAAGGTGCTCCTGCAAATCCGGAAAGATGGAGGCTGTGCGCTTCCTGCCTTTCGGGACTTGCAGTGTCCTATGAGTGAAGTAAGTGATGGGACGGTATATCTATTTTCTGTGGATGGGGTGCCGGTTTATCTGATCCGGCAACAGGATACAGCATTGCTGGATGGGCAGTGCTTACACTATGTCCCTATTCAGAGTTTAGAAGGCATTTTCCCTGAGTGGGCATATTTTGCCGGTATTACAGCACTGCATCTGGGACACTGGTATGAAAGGAATGTTTATTGCGGCAAGTGCGGAGATGTGATGGAGAAGGATGCGAAACAGAGAGCACTGGTCTGCAGGAAATGTGGAAACACGGTTTATCCTGCCATTGCCCCGGTGGTGATGGTGGCAGTAACAAATGGAGATAAGCTGCTGATGACAAAGTATGCTGACCGTCCCCTTTCCCAATGGGTTCTCATATCCGGCTTTGTGGAAATCGGAGAGACATTGGAGGAAGCAGCAAAAAGAGAGGTTTTTGAGGAAACGGGTATCCGCATTAAGGATTTGAAATATTTTGGAAGCCAGCCATGGGGATTTTCTGATTCCATTATTGTGGGTTATACTGCCAAACTGGACGGATCGGATAAAATTCATCTTGATACCAGGGAACTTGCAATGGCAGCATGGCATTCCCGTACCGATTTACCAAAAGAGCTGACGGACATCAGTATAACCCATGAGATGATAGAAGCCCTGCGTATTGGCGGGAAAGGAGGACAGGTATGAGTACATATTGCACTGCAGCGGTGATAAACCACGAAGAAATCATACCGGGAGTATGGAAGATAGAGCTGTCGGCACCGGAGATCGCAAAAACGGCAAGACCGGGACAATTTATTCAGTTATATCCACCGGATGAGAGGAATCTGCTGGCACGTCCCCTCAGCCTGTCCTCCATATCTAAAGAGAGCGTGACTGTGGTATATCGGGTTGTGGGACAAGGGACAAAGCAGTTTTCATGCCTGCAGGTGGATGATATGGTCCGTGTTATGGGACCGTTGGGAAATGGTTTCACGCTTCCGGATGCAGGAACACAAAATGTGATTGTTGGCGGCGGCCTGGGTATCCCGCCTCTTTTGGAACTTGCAAAAAGGTTTCATGAAAATACAGTAGTATTGCTTGGATATCGGGATGATCCGTTTATGGCAGAAGATTTTCAAAGATTAGGTCTGGAGGTCCATATTGCAAGCCAATCAGGAAACTACGGTTTTCACGGAACCGTGTTGGATTTGCTGGAGAATCTTACTCTTCCGGCGGGAATGATATTTGCCTGTGGACCGCGCCAGATGCTGCAATCTGTTTCGATGTGGGCAAAAGGGCATAACGTCCCCATTCAGGTATCCTTAGAGGAACGGATGGCCTGCGGCCTTGGTGCCTGTCTTGGATGTGGAGTGAAAATACAAAAGCCCGGAGAGCAGGACTGGAGATACCTCAGGGTATGCAAAGACGGCCCTGTTTTTTCAGGGGAGGAGGTAGTTTGGAATGAATAGCGGAATGGAAACAACCATCGCAGGCGTGACATGGAAAAATCCGGTGACAACAGCATCCGGTACATTTGGTTCTGGCCGTGAATATGGAGAATTGATTGACTTAAATCGTTTAGGGGCGATCACAGTAAAGGGAGTTTCTGAGGAAGCGTGGAAAGGGAATCCTGTTCCCAGGCTTGCAGAAACACAAAGCGGTCTTTTAAATTCTATTGGCCTGCAGAATGCAGGAGCAAAGCATTTTATAGAAAATGATATTCCGTTTCTCAGGCAGTATGATACAAAGATTATTGTCAATATCTGTGGGCATACCTTATCACAGTATTGTGCAGTGGCAGAAAGGTTTGCAGGTTGTGACATTGATATGTTGGAACTCAATATCTCCTGTCCGAATGTGGAGGAAGGCGGTTTGAGTTTTGGGACAGATCCTCATGTTGTAGAAAGAGTGGTGAAGGCTGTGCGACATTATGTAAAACAACCTTTGATCGTAAAATTATCGCCGGAAGTCACTGATATAACGGAAGTTGCCAGAGCTGCTGTTTCTGGCGGGGCTGATGCCCTTTCCTTAATTAACACCCTAAGAGGGATGAAGATAGATATTCATAAGCGCAGGCCTATCCTTGCCAGTAAGATAGGCGGTTATTCCGGCCCGGGTATTATGCCGGTGGCCCTGCGGATGGTTTATGAGGTCTGCCATAGCGTTGATGTGCCGGTTATTGGAATGGGCGGTATTTCGACATTTGAAGATGCCCTTCAATTTATTATGGCAGGCGCACAGG
The DNA here is from genome assembly GCA_021771755.1 of Lachnospiraceae bacterium. Taxonomy (GTDB): domain Bacteria; phylum Bacillota; class Clostridia; order Lachnospirales; family Lachnospiraceae; genus Blautia_A. Next base: position 2,512 of record JAETOL010000084.1, read on the forward strand.
CGGTTGCTGTCGGGACCGCAAATTTCCATAATCCATATGCGACAGTGGAAATCATAGATGGGATCAGGAAATACATGAAGGAAAACAGGATTTCTTCTCTGGAGGAAATCAGAGGATGTATTGATTGAGGATAGATTTACGGAACGATAAAAGAAGTGATGGTGTCCAGGCTGATTTTGGGTGTTCTGATAAAACGGTGGTTGAAAACGGGGACAGATTTGTAGTGTGAAAAATAAGTGTGCCGATGGCAATAGGCGTTTACTGCTGCTGTCGGCACTTTAAATTCTATTGACAAATTTGTGCTTATAGTATATAGTGTGTATATATAAACAGCACAATAAAAAGGAGAGGAATATAATCTTGTGAAGATACTGATATCAAACACTTCCGATAGTCCACTTTATCAGCAAATTAAAGACCAAATCAAAGATGCGATTCTGAAAGAAGAATTGGTTGAGGGCGATTCGCTTCCATCTATTCGCGCTTTTGCCAACGACTTGAAGGTTAGCGTGTTGACGATACGGCGGGTTTATGAAGAACTGGAACAAGAAGGATTTGTCACAAGTCAGGTGGGCAAAGGTACCTTTGTGTCAACAAGCAATATCGATTTGTTACGGGATTCCAAACGCCGCCTTGTGGAACAGAAAATGCAGGATATGATACAGACCGCAAAATCGCTTAATATTAGCAAAGAGGAACTAAATGCTATGATGGACATTTTATACGAGGAGGATTGAAATGGATTTGGTTTTGAATGTTTCAGGTTTGAATAAATCGTATGGTGATTTTTCTTTAAGGGATGTCACATTTTCCATTCCAGAAGGGTGCATTACGGGATTGATTGGCATTAATGGTGCAGGAAAGACAACAACACTGCGCACAATATTAGGACTTACAAGTCGAGAATCCGGCCACATTCAGTTTTTTGGTATGGATATAGAAAAGCAGGAGCAGCAAATCAAGGACCGCATCGGCATTGTTTTAGATGATGGGTGTTTTTATGATGAATTGAGCCTGAATGAAATGAAAAATGTGATTGCTCCAGCTTATACATCGTGGTGTGAACAGGATTTCAAATACTATTTGGAGCAATTTTCTCTAAATCCAAAGCAAAAAATTAACACCCTTTCCAAAGGTATGAAAATGAAATATGCTTTGGCATTAGCCCTTTCGCACAAAGCAGAACTGCTGATAATGGACGAACCGACCAGCGGCCTCGATCCCCTGATTCGCAGCCAGCTTTTAAAGATACTAACTGACTATATGGACAATGGTGGTAAAGGCGTATTTTTTTCTACTCATATTACATCTGATTTGGATAAGATTGCAGATATGCTTATCATGATTGACAATGGACGCATCGTATTTCAGGAGGAAAAAGATTCTCTGCTGGATAGTTACCGCATTGTGAAAGGGGATATGCGGAGTCTTAATACAGATACCCGCAAACTCTTTGTAAGCACTTCTGAAACAACATTTGGTTTCACAGGAATTACGAAACAAATTTCGGAAGTACAGAAACGTATTCCAGACATAATTATAGAACGTCCTACGATTGAGGACATTATGTTAGGCAGCATCGAAGGAGGGAAAAATGATGTTAATCCATTTGGTTAAAAGGGACTTCCTAATCGTGAAAAAGTATGTTTTGCTCATGTTTGTGGTTTGTGTTATCATACCACCTTTTATGGTATGGCGTGTTCCTGAATACGCTGGGCCTATGAGCTTTGTTTTGTCTGCTATCTTTGCTATTTTTATGCTTTTGCAGTATGTTTCCCTGAAAGAATACCAATACCCGAGAGCATCCACCATGCTATGCACTACACCATATCCCCGCAAGTTGCTTGTTTTATCCAAATATGTTTTTTGTCTGGTAAATTATGCTGTTTGCTGTGTGATTTTCTGGATAGAAACTTTTATCTTTGCGGAATTGGGAGGTTTTCATTTTGAGATGCCGATACTCATGTTTCTTGTGCTGGCAGTCTTTCTTGGGGTTTATCTTCCTGTACAGTACAAATTGGGATATGAAAAAACAAAATTTGCCTTTGTGGTTATCATTATGGCCTCTCCCTTTGTTTTTCCACAACTGCTTAAAATGGAGGACGGTATAAATCTGGATTTTCTCAACGCATTGCCTCCTGCGCTCCTATATGGCGGAATTATCCTGATCGGCCTTATGATACTGATTGCATCGGCCTGTGTATCTGTGGAATTTTATAAGAAAACAGATTTGGAATAAGACTGGAGGTAAAATCAATTGACTGGCGATATTATTTTTCTTTATCTTATAGCAGTGGTTTCCCTTGTGTTCGCCATTTTTAATGGTATCTGTTTTTTAATAAAGCGTAATAAGACGGTTCAGACGGTAGGAACGATTATCTCTATTACATCACCAAATCCAGAGATAGCGAAAGCGCGCAATTCAAAATGGGCGAAAGTTAGCTATAAGGTAGATGGAAGAAACTTTACTTCCAAAAATCGTGTACAGGTTCCTATGACGGCAGAAATCGGTAGTTCGGTTACAATACGTTATGATGTTGAACAACCGGATAAGCTATATAGTTTTTCACTGTTGAGAATTTTGATCGCACTGTGTATCACTGTTATTTGCATCATTGCAGCAGTGTTAATCTGATATAAGAAGGGGGAGATAGGATGCACTTTCCACAATGGTTTGTTTTCATCTGTATTTTGCTTCCGGTAGGTAATGCCATTTACAAAGCGTGGAAAAATAATCGCAAGAAATAAGTGAGCAGTTTACTGGAACAAAATAGATATGAGAAAATTGGGCGGTTTGGCTGTAACCATTATGATCCTTACCAGGACGGCAGTATTCCACGATTTAGAGACAAAAAAACAATGTGGTTTTAAGATCAGACTGAGTTCACAAACATTTCACACATTTATTAGCACTCATACTTGACGAGTGCTAATAAATGTGTTACAACACAGATAGAACAAAGGAGGAGGAAAGAAAGGAACTAGAAGAAGGTTTCATTTTCTTCCCAATCATCCCCAGTTCCGGTTAACAAGTAGTTTTTAATTTGGAAAAGGAGCGATGACTTATGATGACACCTAGTATTTTTGGAGAAAACTTATTTGACGATTTCTTTGATGACTTTTTCGATTTTCCGTCGTTTGACGATAAAGCGATGCGCAAAGCAGAGCGGAAGCTGTACGGACGCCATGCGGCGAATATGATGAAGACCGATGTGCAGGAGCATGACGACCACTATGAAGTGGATATTGACCTGCCTGGCTTTAAGAAAGACGAACTTTCCCTG
>JAETOL010000085.1 GCA_021771755.1 Lachnospiraceae bacterium
ATACTCTTAATCATAGGGAACACCTTCCTTTGTGCTATTGGTTTTGGTCGACTAATATAATAACACAAAACTGGCGTTCCCTTTTCTATGTGTCCTACAAAAATTTTACGCTAGCTTGCAGAGGTACTCAAAATCGAAGTAAACGGTCAGGTGATACGTGACATATCAAATGAAAAAGATTCCGCTTATCAGGGACTCATTGTCGTAGAAACGGGGGCTGCATCGGGAGAAGAAAAAGAGGTGAACAGAAATCTGTTTGAACTGGATGAACTTCAAATAAAAGAATTTGAGGAAATAGGATTAGGTTTCGGAATTATAGAAGTGACAGGAGATCAGAACAATCCTATGGAAAGACGGTACAGTGAAATCGCTTGTACAGATACGATTACTGTAAAAACACCCAAAGGGGATGCGGCAGGAGATTCGATGAATGAATTTGGAGTGACCGGGGAACAGATGGAGCTTCTGAATGAACTGGTGAATGAAGCAGTCAAAACAGAATACCTGGAGCCGCATGGCATTTCTGTGGAAGATTTCAATTGGGAGCCTCTTAACTGGAACGAATTTACCGAAGTATCATCTATGATTAAAATTGCTGTCATGGCAGCGAGCGATATGCCTGATAATCTTGAAGAAGTGAAAAAAGAATTTAGCAGTATGAAAGACAGCGAACCGGCAGCCTATGATCTGGCAAATGCAGTTTATCATAGTTTTTATTTAAAATGGCTTTTAGATGAAAAGATAGATGTGAGTGAGTTTTTCGTAAAATTAGGTTCTGGTCACCCTGCCGACGGTTTTACGGTTGGAAAATTTATTATGGAGCATGTGACAATTAAATAATTTTGGATATTTGATTTCAAAACATAAGTGCTTTTATTCTGGAAATATTTCAGAATAGAAGCACTTTTTATATAACAGAAGTTTCCAAAAAAAATTATTTAAGAAATTAGCGCTCATCTCTTGATAATGGAAGTCGATTTTTGTCCTGTCTTGTGTATTGCAAAAATGCCTATTTTACAGGCTTTCTGGGCAATCAGTCATTTTGTCTGGTATCGTAGCCTATCGTCAAATGAATTGCAAATGGTGTAAATTTGGTGTAAAAAATCAGAGAAAAAAGGAGAGTGCTAATAAAATGAAACTAACATATACGAATGTGAATGGATATCTGATTCCGAACCTTATCTATAAATCTGGCAATCAGATGGAGCAGCTTGGCAAATATGGATTCTTGCGTAGAGACTATTTGAAAAATCACAGAAATTCGCTGTATCAGGTAATGCTCCTGCAAGATAGTATTGGTGAGCATCTGTTGGAAGTAGACAAGGCAGCCAGAGAACGGGAAGAAATTATCCTGAAACAGTTGGAAGAAAAAGATCCATTGCCGGACAAGGAGAAAGATCAGATGGAATGGGTAAGAGCTGCCAACGGTCACAGGGCGATTGCAGAAGAAATCATCCTGAAGGAAATGATCTATGTATAAGATAGATGAACGCAGGAAATAACAGATAGATTTACAGAAAATTGAATATTGTGAGCAGGTAAGGCGTGAGTCATGGAAATATGGCCCACGTCTTTTCTTGTGCTCTGAAAGGAAGTGATGAACATGAACAAGAAGTTCCTGAAGCATTATATGGAAACAGAACCGGAAGGTACTTCCAAGAAGTATATCTTTTTGGTGGACAATCAGGATATTGCAATGAATATTGTGATGTCAGGTTATCAGGCACTTTATCTGGGGCAGGAAGATGATGGATACTATTTCAGTGTAAACAGTTTCATAGAAGATATGCGGTCTATTCAGTTTCATGGAACCTGTCAGAGCGCGTATCACTATGTGGCTGCCTGCACGACCAAATGGATGAATGATCGGATTCTGGAATTTTGTAAGGAGGCTGGTCTGGATGGAAAAGCCGGGTGGCAGTTGTTTAAAGAAAAAGAATATCTGGGAAAACTGGATAATCAGCCAGAAGTAGGGAAAGCTCTGGAACAGTTTATCCTGCGGTTTGAGCGGGAACCGAAGAATGAACCGGAATTAAGCCGTTTCCACAAGTTTGATTCAAAAGGGAAGGTCACTGGTGTGAGGGACATGGAGATTGTGGATTATATCGTGGAGAATGTGAGCTTCTTTGTAAGGGGAGAGATTCCCTATTATTATGAGCATGGCGTTTTTATTGAGGACACTAAGGGTGTAAAGCTGAAATACCGGATTCAAAAGCTGATTTATCGGGATCAGGTTAATAGCAGCACGATCCAGAGAGTTTATAACCTTTTGGTTACGCAGCCACAGATTTACCGGAATTCATATGAACTGAATAAGCAGCCTGCCCACTGGATTAATTTCAGAAATGCTTATTATGATGTGTTGTCAGGCGAGCTGATAGAGCATGATCCGAAGTATCTGACTATTAATCAGATTCCCTTCCCATATTATCCAGAGGACAGGGAAAAAGTCCTGGAAGGTGGGGCAAATATCAGAAAATATCTGGATTCTTCCATACCGGACAAGGTGGAACAGCAGATGTTCTGGGAGTATTTCGGATATTGTATGACTACGGATACCCAGTTCCAGAAATTCTTGATGCTGAAAGGAAATGGCGGTACCGGAAAGTCTGTTGCAGTTGCACTGATCCAGCATGTAATCGGGAATGAAAATACATCCAGTATCTCATTGCAGGACTTAAATAAACGGTTTTATGCTACCGGGATGTACGGAAAGCTGTTAAATGCCTGTGCGGATATCCCATGTAAAGCGATGGACACAACCGATGTACTGAAAAAGGCAGTTGGTGAAGATACACTTTTGTATGAGAAAAAGGGAAAAGATGCGGTCTTTTACAAGGCATATGCAAAGTTGCTTTTTTCAACAAATGAAATGCCGCAGAATCTGGAAGACAAATCGGATGCTTTTTACCGGAGACTCCTTGTTTTGGATATGAACCAGATGATTCCAAGAGATGAAAAAGATATACGCTTGAAAGAAAAGATCAAGGCAGAAGCGGATTATGCAATTCATATGGCAGTGACAGCACTGAAAGATGTCTATGAACGTGGAGAGCTTATCGAAAGCGAACACAGCAAAGAATGTGTCCGGGAACTGCGGCGGTTATCAGACAGCGTATGTGCCTTTCTTGAGGATAAACTGGTGAAGGAAAAAGGAAAGCGTCTGAAACGTAGTGATGTGTTCCGGATGTACGAGGAATACTGCGAGGATAATGGTCGTCAGGGACATGCAAAATCAGGATTTTTTAAAAATATGGAGGGCAAAGGGTTTCAGGCAAGGAAATATAACGGCGATTACTGCTACCAGGATATTGCAATCCGAGAAGAAGATTTCCAGCCTCTGGAAGCAGGGGAGAAAACTCCCTTTGATGAACACTCTGAACAATTAAAATTGAATATATAACAGATGGTTTGGGGCATTTGGGGCAAAAATGAACGAGATCAGGACAGGGCAAAAACATGGAAAAGCTGTCAGAAGGTTCAGAAAAATGCCCTTTTTGCCCTAGTTGTTCTTTTATCAATAAAAATAAAGAAGAAAGAATGAGGTATGATTATGAGAATGATGAAAACAAACAAAAACGAGACAATTATGGTGATCGGGATTGATCACGGTTATGGCAACATGAAAACTGCAACCAGATGTTTTCCTTCCGGTGTGGTGAGATATGAGAAAGAGCCAATCTTCCAGAACAACCTTCTTGTTTACAATGGCATGTATTATCAGATCGGAGAGGAACATAAGGAGTTCTGTGCAGAGAAAACGCAGGATGACGACTATTATGTGCTGACACTGGCTGCGATTGCAAGAGAATTGGAAGGAAAAGGAATGAACAGGGCAAAGGTGCATCTTGCGGCTGGATTGCCTTTGACGTGGGTGGCTACTCAGAAAGAGGATTTCCAGAAATATCTGCTTCAAAACGAGAGCGTGGATTTTACGTTCCGTGATAAACAGTATCATATTGATTTTGCAGGAGCAGATATCTATCCACAGGGATTTGCGGCAGCTTTTTACCGCTTGGAGGATTTCAAGGGAATCAATATGCTGGCTGATATTGGAAATGGAACTATGAACATCATGTATATCAACAACTCCCGTCCGGTGGAAAAGAAGTGCTTTACAGAAAAATATGGAACGCACCAGTGTGTGCTTGCAGTCAGGGAAAGTCTGCTGAAAGAACTGGGAACGGTGGTAGATGATCTTGTGATTGAACAGGTGATCCGTACAGGGACAGCAGACATTGGAGAAAAATATCTGGCTGTGATCCGTAAGGCTGCCAGTGATTATACAAGAGAAATTTTTCATAAGCTGAGAGAACGGGAATACAATCCGGAACTGATGCGTTTATATGTAGTTGGTGGCGGTGGCTGTATGATTCAGAACTTCGGGGAATATGACAAAGACAGAGTAACGATTGTGCGAGATATCTGTGCAACAGCCAAAGGATATGAGGCTATGACAGTAAGAAAAATTCAGAAAAACGGAGGGATGCTGGTATGAGAAAAGAACGGAAAATCATCAACACCAATATACGACTGAATCTTTGTGACGAGCAGGATCGGCAGGCGTGGGAATATCTTCAGACCATGGACAGACAGAAATATAAATCCTACACAAAAGCAGTTGTGGCAGCGTTGAATGATTATTTTTCCAGAGAGTACCGGAATGAAGAAGACCCATATCTGGAAACCAGAGAAAAAGAAGATGCTTTTCTGGAAAGAGTAGAGACAGCTATCCGGGATGGAGTGAAAGAATCCGTTCCAATGGCTATGGCAAAGAATCTGTTTGAAATGATTACGCCATTTGTAAAAGAATCGGTGGGAGAAAACCAACCATCTGGCAGATTAGGGGAAAAGTCAGAGGAACAGGACACGGAAGATGCAATGGACTGGGAACAGGAAGCTGATATGGATGCAGCATTGGAGTTTGCGGACGGTTTTTAAATGCTGTTAAGTGAAATAGAAGTAATGTAAAACCTAATTGGCAGTACAGAACAGTTTTGTAAAAAGAGAATAACAGAAAAAACGATTAGCAGTGATGATATTTCCTGAGACGAAATTCTTGGAAATGTTTATGACTGCTATTTTTATGTTTTGTAGTAGAAAAAGAAAGTGGTTCAGATGTAATGTGGCAGAAATAGCGGGAACGATGCTAGAGATTGTCCGGTACTTCGCACCGGAGTGGTGTGTGAAAAGCCTGTTCCAGAAAGCTGGAATACTCTGCAAAGGGGAGTAATCCGGATTTCCTTCACAGTCTTTTCCCACACCACAAAACCACTATCATCAGCCGCTTTTTATTCTGGAAGATGCCGCAGGAAGAATCATTGAGGAAGTCTTTGCTGTGGCGGCAGATGACAGGCAAGTTTCGCAAAGTGGCAAGCCACTATGCACCGGAGCCAGCCTTTGGGCTGTTCCTAAACTTGCCATGGGGCGCGTTGCACTCCCTTATATATCCCCTGCTAATCTACCAACCAGAAAGGTTATGGCTGTTTTATAAAAAAGATAGAGTGAGAAAGGAGACAAAGATTTATGCGAAAACGAAATTATACAGTAACGATACGAATGAACAAAGCAGAGTATGATCTGCTTCAAAATAAAGTAAAGGAATCTGGACAGACTCAGCAGGCAGTTGTACTCCATGCGATAGCAGATTTAAAAATTGCATCCGCAGAGGAAGTGGAAGAATTGAAAAAGCTGAGCCAGATGCTTGCAGAGATACTCAGTCAGCTTCGTGGTGCAGCTACAAATCTCAACCAGATTGCAAGAAAAATGAATATGGATGGTTTTATGCCAAGGGAAGATATTTTGTATTATCTCAACAGAAATATTCTCAAATACAGGAAGGAGAGTGAAAAGATATGGCTGTTAATAAGACGATTAATAAGCGGACAAATACGCATGGAGCAATGAGAAACTGTATCGAATATGTATTGCGTCAGGACAAGACCAGTGAGCAGCTTGCCTATGTGACCGGCCCTTATCTGCATGAGGAGATGAATTATGATCTGGTGTATCGCACATTTCTGGAAGAAAAGAAATTATGGAATAAAGACTCCGGAAGAATGTATGCCCACAATATTATCTCCTGGCATAAGGACGAGCAGATTACTCAGGAGCAGGCATTTGAATTTGGAAAAGAGTTTGCAGAAAATTGGTTCGGTGGATTCCAGACCTTAGTGGCTGTGCATAAGGATAAAGATCATATCCACTGCCATCTGGTTATTAATTCAGTGAGTTATGAAGATGGAAGAAAACTGCATAACACCAAAAAGGATCTGGAACGTATGAAACAGCTTACCAATCAGATGTGCCGAGAACGTGGACTGACAGTTGCCGAGAAAGGAAAGCACTTTGATGGGAGCCAGATTGAAAAAGGGGAAGTCATTGCATGGAGCAAAGATAAATACAATTTGTTCCGACAACAGGTCAAGGACAGTTTTGTGGCTGACTGTGCAATGGCGGTCTTAAAAGCAATGGAAAATTGTATCAGTAAAGAAAAGTTTATAGAAAAAATGAAACAGTTCGGATGGAGTGTGAACTGGACGGAAAAGAGAAAGCACATCACGTTCCAGAATCAGGATGGGAAGAAAGTGCGTGACAGCAATCTGTCCAAAACCTTTCATCTGGACATATGCAAGGAGGGGTTAGAGAATGAATTTAATGGAAATTACGAAAGGATACGAGCCGAAGCAGAACGAACAGCCGGAGCAGACGAAGAACTTACCGGATACTACCGACAGGTGGAAGCAGCTTGCGAAGGAACAGGCAGAAACGCTGGAGAAAGTGACGGCAGAGCGGGACGAGTTGCAGGCGAGAAATCAGAAGATGAACGAGTTTATACAGGAATTCCAGGAAAGGACACACACTTGAGGAACAGAAACGGATTGATGAGCAGGAGCGAGCAAGAACTGCTCGAAGAAGAAATAAAAGACGTTCGGGACTGGAACTCTAAATTGCAAGTTCAGGTAAATAAATCATCCGTTGAAGCGGTGGATCAGGCACAGCAGAGACAGGAAGAAGCAGAGAAACAGGCAAAGCAGGCAGTGGCCCAGGTTGAAAGGGAAAAGAAACGGGCAGATGTGGAGATACAAAGAGCAAATCTAAATGCCAAAAGACAGATGGATATATTGAAAGAAAAAGAATATTTCTGGGGAGCAGGATATGTGACAATAATTTTATTTTCAATATTGAAAAGTAGTGCTTTTCAAAGAGATTTGCTTGATTTTTTTAGAGTTCCGATCAGATGGTATTGTCGATTTATAGAATGGCTGGTGATACCGACCTATGATGATGGTTTTGGAAATCAGGTGGCATATCAGGCAGGTGAAGCATGGCTTTTCCGAATTTTGGCGTTAGCGTTGTTTATAATAATTGGAGTGATTTCAGTTCTGTATATTATTGAAGGAATCCAGATTTACAAAAAGCAGTGGGATGATATTTCAAAATTATGCTTTTTATCCAGTCTTGCAGGAATTGTAGTTCTGGGAGATATTATCAGAGAGTGGCTTCCGGTCAATTTGCTTATAATATTCCTTTTGATTAATATCGCAATGATGGTGTTAAAAATGTGGATGAAAAAAAGTTTTAGAAGTAGAAAATGAAAAAATGTATATAAGTTTCAGCAAAACTTGTGAAAAACAAGTATTAGAAAAATTATTTTTTGATAAATTGGAACAGAAAATCCAGGAGATCCATTTGGATAGCAGGTTGAAATAATAGAAGCCGATATTTTATTTCAGTAAAACTGGAATAAAATATCGGCTTTGAAAGGTTAATTTGAAATATTTTCAATCTGTCATTGCTTTGATGGTTCGTGGAGGCCAGCTTCCTTTTGGAGCTAATATAGGATCAATTAAAAATGTTTTTCCACCATAATATAAAAAAATAGTGGCATTTCGTATTTGCTGAAGGTACATGAAAATGTTCTCCTGTTAAATGATATTTTGTAAGTTGTTTTCTATAGATATCCGCTGATAGTAGATATCTATGATATCCTGTAAAGTAATCGTATTCATTTTTTCTTCGGCAGTCTTTTGAATTTCATTATAAAATCCCTGCAAAGATAACTGAATGTTAATGCCAACGCCACATTCTGGATTAGTATGAGTATCTAAATGAAGCAATGGTTTATCACCTTCAACTGCTTTATAAATATCCAGCAATGTAATCTGATCTGCTGGTTTTGAAAGAGAAGGACGGGCATGTCCGGCTACACTGGTCATAAGTTCCGCTTTTTTTAGTTTTAACATAAGCTGGCGTACAAAGCCGGGATTTGTATGGATACTTTCTGCAATTGAGGCACTGGAGAGGGATTTTTCCTGGTTGATAGCAATCAGAACCATCACATGAACAGTATCGCTTAATTTCGTTGAGTATTTCATAATAAGAAACTCCTTGTAGTATGATATAATGATCTTGTTTTCGCGTTTTTGGGGTGAAAATATTTCTGGTTTGTTTAAAACATCCCAAGTTCTCAACAGTTCTTTTAAATGTGTTGATAAACTATACATTTTTAATGCTTTGATGATTGTAAATAATATAATTACAACTATAATGGGAGTTAAAGGAAAAGTCAACACAGTAATGAAACTTACGGAGGATTGTATCATGTGCTATTTATACACCAGAATCCAAAAAACATATGACTAAAAAAATGTATCACCTTTATTGTACCAAGTCGCTAGCGCGACGGCTAGCCCTAAGTACGTGAAACCACTACTTTTTTCATAAAGAAATAGCAGTTTTTGAATATATGTTGTATTGTTGAGATACCCCTACCA
>JAETOL010000011.1 GCA_021771755.1 Lachnospiraceae bacterium
AGTTGCAGGAAGACCAAATACAGAGCATCCACTGTATCTGACAATTTGATTATAACATTTTTGGAGAGGATGTCAATTAAAATCCCCGTCAAGATTGACTTGACGGGGTGAATATTATATCATCCTGATTTTATTATAGGGTACAGAAGTCCGGGGGACCGGATGGAGAGATCGGCGCGTCTCTTCGTTATCTTTCTCAACGTTTTGCCATGCCTAACCGGATGGCAACGGCTGTTCTGAATGATGTGGGTACTGAAGAACTGGCTCATTTGGAAATGGTTTCCACCATCGTCCATCAGCTTACCCGTGATCTTTCTATGGAGGAAATTGAGAAAAGCGGTTTCGGTCCCTATTATATTGACCATACAGTAGGCATCTGGCCTCAGGCAGCAGGTGGAATTCCATTTAATGCCTGCGAATTTCAGAGCAAAGGCGACCCGATAACAGATCTTTTTGAAGACCTTGCAGCAGAACAGAAAGCCCGGGCAACCTATGACAACATCCTTCGCGTGGTGCGGAATATTCCGGAGATCGCAGATCCGATCCGTTTCCTGCGTGCAAGGGAAGTGGTTCATTTTCAGAGGTTCGGTGAAGCTCTCAGAAGCGTTCAGGAACAACTGGATTCCAAAAACTTTTATGCCTTTAATCCGGATTTTGATATGCCATGTGAAGCTTCCTGCAAAAATAACTGAATTCAGGATTCCCCGGTTTAACAGCCGGGGATTTTTTGAGATTTCATCGAAATCCGTTGCCTTACATTACAGAAAAATGCTACAATAAAGGAAGATATTTCAGCATTGATACAAGGAGACGTGCCATGATATTAACAGAAGATAAAAAATATACCATGTCCCTGGAGATGGAGGATCGTGAGAGCACTACAGGGCTTACCAGCAAAAATATTGAACTGGAATTTTCCAATAAGGAGCTGCTTCATGCAGTCGTTACCTGTGGAATGCCGATACAGAGAATGACAGCCGGATTTTTTTCAAAAAAAAGACTGGAGCTTACTTATAAGCTTTTTCTGGCGGAAACAGCTCTTGACACAGAAGGCGACAGGATAAAAAAAGCGAAGCGCATTGCATATCTGGACTCTTCAGAAAAAAGTGTAATGTCTTATTATATGGGAATGTTTCTTACGAAGCTGATCAGTAAAAGAATGTATGATACGGATTATCTGACCCATCTGAATCTGATCGAAAAAGCAGACGGAGATGGATTTATTGATTTTTTTAACAGTGAATGGCGTCCTGATATGATCGGACTTCAGGAGGCTGATCAGGCATGGAGTGTGTGGGAGGCAAAAGGCGGCAGCAACCGGAGAGAGCAGGCATTGAAAAAAGGCAGCCAGCAGGCAGCAGCCATCGCATCTATTAATGGGAAAATCCCTTCACCGGCAGCAGTCTGCATGACCTATTACGATCACGGATTTCTCTGTGGAGTGATAAGAGAACCGGAAAAAACAGAAGAAAAACACAGGGAAGAGGTTCGCTTTGCAGAGGAGGATTTTTTCCGGGCATATTATAAGCCAATCTGCGAATTATTTACTGAGCAGGGAACAAGGCTTCATTTTCATGATAAAAACGCGGAAATTTCCGTAGCGGTTCCTTATTTTCCGGATGGGAAAAAAGACGAGGAGGAGCGAATGATCCATGTGGGAATGGCAAGAGAGCTTCTTTTCAGTCTTATGGAAAATGATTACAAAAAACTGACAGCAGACAGAAAAAAACTACTGGGAATTTCCTGCCCGGAAGGGGCTTTTATGGGCAGTGACGGGATTTATATCCGATAAAAATATAAAATCTGGAACAGAGCCGGATTTTTTTCATAGGATAAACAAAAAAGGTTCTTTATTATGACATATGCTTCCTATGAAAAAGTAGTTGGTATGATCCGGGATATTCGAAGTGGAGGTTCCTGCTGTTCCATTGTGATATCTGTGGATACGGAAGGCGAGATCGTGAATTTTGTGGTGTCACCGGATACAATAGTGGTGGATAATATAAGGCTGAGGAGGGGGATGCGGGTGGCTGCTTTCTATGATACCAGCCTTCCTGCCCCGGCAATTTTTCCGCCCCAGTATCAGGCAGAGCTGATCACATCTCTGCGAAACGGGCAGGATGTGACCCTGAAATTTTTTGATGATTCACTGACGGCAGAAGATCAGTCTCTGAAGCTGAATATTTCTCCGCTGACAAATATCCGGACGCTGAACGGACAGAGGTTTATGTGTACGCCGGAAAGTCAGGAGCTTCTGGTCTATTATGGATCTGTGACCAAAAGTATTCCTCCTCAGACAGCTCCTCAGAGGATCATTGTTATGTGTCCGACCCAGTAAAGGTTTTTCCATAAAAAATGCATGAATCTGTAAGATAAGGAAATACTCTCCTGTATGAAGATCAGGAGGTGTTTTTTGTGGAAGATGATACCATTAAACTGTTAAGAGAGTGTAATGCCGGGATAAAAATGGGTGTTTCCTCGCTGGAGGATGTGCTGGGGCATGTGACGGACAGTAACCTGCGAAAACTGATACTGAAAAGTATGGAAACACATTCCAGACTGGGAGATACGACGCATGAATATCTGCTTTCCTTTCATGATGAAGGGAAGGAACCGCCGGTTATGGCAAAGATGATGTCCTGGGTAAAAACAAACATGAAATTTGAGGATGATGATCCGGATCGTGCTGCGGCAGACCTTCTTACAGATGGATGCAATATGGGAGTGAAATCCCTGTACCAGTATCTGCACCAGTATCCGAAGGCGGAAGAAAAGGTAAAAAAGCTTGCAGAAGATGTGATAAAGGCAGAAGAGACTCTGATAAAAGAACTGCATGAATATCTTTGAGAGAAGATTCAATAAAAGAGCTTGAGAGATATACAGAAAATGTCAGGAAGCATGAAAAAAGCTTCCTGACATTTTTGGTATTGTATGGCAATATTTGCCGATTGTGGTATACTACAATTATATATCCTGCTGAATAGTCCAGGCTGTTTCAGGGGGGATTAGTGTTATATAGTTGTAAAATTAATTTTGAAATTACACGAATTTGTGGCTGATTATAATCATAACAAATGCGTGAAAAAAGGAGGAAAATCATGGACAAATTCATATTACACTCCGAATATCAGCCCACCGGAGACCAGCCTCAGGCAATTGAGAAACTTGTGAAGGGTTTTAAAGAAGGCAATCAGTTTGAAACCTTACTTGGCGTTACCGGTTCCGGCAAGACATTTACCATGGCAAATGTGATCAAAGAATTGAATAAGCCAACTCTGGTCCTTGCCCATAATAAAACTCTGGCTGCACAGCTGTATGGAGAGTTTAAAGAATTTTTCCCCAATAACGCGGTGGAATATTTTGTGTCCTATTACGATTATTATCAGCCGGAGGCTTATGTTCCTTCCACTGATACCTATATTGCCAAAGATGCTTCTACCAACGATGAGATCGATAAACTGCGACTCTCGGCCACAGCTGCGCTCTGTGAACGCAGGGATGTGATCGTGGTTTCTTCGGTCTCCTGTATTTACGGTCTGGGAGCACCGCAGGAGTTCTTTGATATGATGATTTCCCTGCGCCCGGGAATGGAAAAAGACAGAGACGAGGTGATACGTCAGCTGATCGATATCCAGTATACAAGAAATGAAATGGATTTTCACAGAGGTACCTTCCGGGTAAAGGGGGATGTGCTGGAGATTTTTCCTGCCAATGCCACTGACCGTGCCGTGCGGGTTGAGTTTTTTGGCGATGAGATCGAGCGAATTACAGAAATTGACGTGCTTACCGGTGAGATTAAAAATGAACAGAGCCATGCAGCTATTTTCCCGGCTTCACATTATGTTGTGCCTCAGGAGCAGATCAAAAAAGCTGCAGATGCAATTCTTGCAGAGATGAAAGAGCAGGTGGATTATTTTAAAAGTGAGGACAAGCTGATCGAAGCCCAGAGAATTGCAGAACGAACAAACTTTGATGTGGAAATGATGAAGGAAACCGGTTTTTGTTCCGGAATTGAAAACTATTCCCGACATCTGACAGGACTGGCTCCCGGACAGCCGCCGTATACCCTTATGGATTATTTTAAGGATGATTTTCTTCTTATTATTGATGAGTCCCATAAAACAGTATCACAGGTAGGCGGAATGTATGCCGGAGATCAGAGCAGAAAACAGACACTGGTGGATTATGGCTTCCGTCTGCCCTCTGCCAAGGATAACCGACCTTTGAGTTTTGAGGAATTTGAGGGAAAACTGGATCAGGTGATGTTTGTTTCTGCTACTCCGGGAGTTTATGAGGCAGAGCATGAACTGCTTCGGGCAGAACAGATCATCCGTCCCACGGGGCTCCTTGATCCGAAGGTGGAGGTACGTCCGGTGGAAGGTCAGATCGATGACCTGATAGGAGAGGTAAATAAAGAAGTTGAAAAGGGACATAAGATCCTGATCACTACGCTGACGAAGAGAATGGCGGAGGATCTGTCTGCCTATATGAAAGACGTGGGAATCCGCGTACGCTATCTTCATTCAGATATCGATACGCTGGAACGGGCGGAGATCATCCGGGATATGCGCCTGGATGTGTTTGACGTGCTGGTGGGCATCAACCTTTTGAGAGAAGGTCTGGATATTCCCGAGATTACTCTTGTGGCGATTCTGGATGCCGATAAGGAGGGATTTCTGCGTTCAGAGGTTTCTCTGATCCAGACCATTGGACGAGCTGCCAGAAACAGCGAGGGTCATGTGATCATGTATGCGGATGTGATGACAGATTCCATGAAAAATGCGATCCGGGAGACAGAGCGCCGCCGTGCGATCCAGGAAGCGTATAACAAAGAACATGGAATTACGCCTACCACTGTTAAAAAAGCCGTCCGCGATCTGATCACAGTATCCAAAGCAGTTGCAGAAACAGAAGTGAAGCTGAAAAAGGATCCGGAATCCATGAGCCGTAAAGAATTGATGAAGCTGATTGCGCAGGTCGAGAAACAAATGCGCGCTGCGGCTGCGGATCTGAATTTCGAGCAGGCGGCAGAGCTGAGGGACAAGATGCTGGAACTGAAGAAAAACCTTCAGGAACTGGATGCCTGACTGCAGAACAAAACCCTGCATGTTTAAGTAAAAAGAGATTTTTTCTTGCCTTCTTCTCTTTACAGTGATAAAATGAAAAAGTGATTTTATGACGAAGGAGAAGAAAAATGAGATTTTCAAAAAGGCTGGACAGATTTGGCGATGAGATTTTTGCAGCTCTGAACAATCGGCGGATGGAGCTGGAGAAGCAGGGAATGAAGATTTATAATATGAGTGTGGGAACTCCGGATTTTACCACTCCGGATTACATAAAAAAGGCACTTGCAGAGGCTGCCCTGGATGATGAGAACTGGAAGTACAGTCTGCGGGATCTTCCCGAACTTCTGGAGGCAGTGTGTGATTATTACGAGAAACGTTTTCAGGTGAAGATCACTCCGGATATGGTGATGTCTGTATATGGAAGTCAGGAGGGTATGGGGCATCTGGGAATGGCGCTCTGTGACGAAGGGGATATTGTATTGCTTCCGGATCCCTGTTATCCGGTTTTTGCAGCAGGAAGTCTGATGGCAGGAGCAGAGCCTTACTATTATCCTCTGACAGAGGAACATGATTTTCTTCCATATGTAAAGGGGATTCCGGAAGAAATAGCGCGAAAGGCAAAGTATATGGTGGTCTCTCTTCCTTCTAATCCGGTGGGGAGCATTGCCACTCCGGGACTTTATGAAGAAATCGTGGAATTTGCCGAAAAATATGATATTCTGATTATTCATGATAATGCTTACAGTGATATCATTTTTGATGGAGCAGAAGGAGGCAGCTTTCTGGCAACGCCGGGAGCCGGTGAGGTTGGTGTGGAATTTTTCAGCCTTTCCAAATCCTTTAATATAACTGGTGCAAGGATCAGCTTTCTGATCGGTCGTCCGGACGTGATCGCAGCCCTCAGAAAACTGAGAAGTCAGATTGATTTTGGAATGTTTCTTCCTGTGCAGAGAGCTGCAATTGCAGCGTTAAGAGGCCCGCTGGAAGGAGTCAGAGAGCAGTGCCGGTTGTATCAGGAAAGAAGAGATACTTTATGTGAGGGACTTCGCAGTATAGGCTGGCAGCTTCCGAATGGCAAAGGAACCATGTTTGTCTGGGCGAAGCTTCCGGATGGAAGGACAGACAGTATGGCCTTTTGTATGGAACTGATGGAAAAAGCCGGAGTGATCGTGACGCCGGGAGCCAGTTTTGGGCCTCATGGGGAAGGATATGTGCGCTTTGCGCTGGTACTTCCTCCGGAAAAAATAAAAGAAGCAGTTGATTCAATCCGAAGAAGCGGAATGTAAATAAAGAGATGGTCAATCCCTCTGTTTTTAGAAAATACAGTTTGTTGAAAACTGATATTTTTGGAAAAACAGAGGGATTTTTCGTGACGAAGTTCCTGGTATGTGTTAAACTAATATAATGACTGATAAATCATTTTATACGGGGCACGAAAAATTACAGGTTAGAATAGGAACTTTAAAGGGAGTCTCTTCCTATCAGAGAGACTTAAGGGAGAAAGAAGAAAATGAACGATGTTCTGAATCAGATGCAGGTCAGTATTTTTGTTACTGACCCGGATACAGACGAGATTCTGTTTATGAACGAGAAGATGAAAAAGGATTATCAGATTTCTGAACCGGAAGGAAAAAAATGCTGGGAGGTTCTTCAGGTTGGGGAAAAAGGGCGCTGCAAATTCTGCAGGATACCGGAACTTTTTGAGAAAACAAAAAAGAACGATGTGATAAAGTGGCGCGAGGATAATCTGAAGCTGGGCAAAACATTTGAAAATTTCGACAGTGTGATCCTGTGGAACGGAAAACCTGCTCATATGCAGCAGTCTTACGATATTACAGGGATGCTCCAGCTTACAGAATCTGCGGTAAGAGATTCCCTTTGCGATGTGTGGAACAGGGCAAACGGTAAAAAGCTTCTGGAAGAAAGAATCGAGAAGCTGACAGGAACGCAATCCTGTGTACTTATGATTCTTGATATTACCAAGCTGGGACACATCAATGAATTTTTTGGATTGTCTGAAGGCGATTATGTGCTGAAAGAAATCAGCAGCTATCTGAACAGTCAGATAGAAAAACCGGATTTTATGTTTCGCCTGAGCGGAGATGAATTTGTCATGGTGTTCTTTGATAAAAGCGTAAAGGACATTTCACGAAAAGCTCTGGAATGGCGGACGAAAGAATGTATGAGGAGAAACTCCGAAAACGAAAAAATGAGAGTCTTGCCCGTCGTGAAGAAATCAGCCTGAATACACGGGATCGGGAAAAAAAGATGGAGTATCCTTCGGAATATCTGTATGAGGCACTGGTGCAGAGTACAGACGATTATGTGTATATCTGTAATATGAAAACAGGGATTTTTCAGTATACTCCGGCGCAGGTAAAGGCTTTTGATCTCCCGGGAGAGGTAGTGTCCTCCCCTCTTATCTACTGGAAGAATATTGTGCATCCGGATGACTGGGATCGTTTTTATAAATCCAATATGGAAATCGGAGAAAATAAAAGAGATGCCCATTATGTGGAATTTCGGGCAAAACAGAGAAACGGAGAATATGTATGGCTTCGCTGCCGGGGACATCTGATCCGGGATGAATATGGGAATCCCGCGCTTTTTGGCGGGATCATGCACCGGATGGGCGGCCAGAATAAGATCGATCCGCTGACACAGCTTTTTAACTATCATGTGTTTACCAGACGCATCAGCCAGGGAATTGAAAACACAGAAATGGAAAGAATGGCGGTTGTGATTCTGGATATTGATAATTTCCGGCAGTTTAATGAGATGTACGGAAGAAAGAAAGGGGACCGGATCCTCTGCACCATGGCGCATTGTATACAGGCACTGCTGCCGGAGAATGCAGGTATCTTCCGAATGGATAATGACCGTATGGGAATTCTTATGGCAAATGCCGGAGTGGCAGATGTTCAGATGCTTTTTGCCGACATTCGGAAAAACCTCTGGAAGATAAAAGAGTGGAAGAACTATAAAATGGAAGTTCATTTTTCAGCCGGCTGTTCTGTTTATCCGGATGATGGAGAGACGGTGGACGAGTTATGTCAGTATGCAGATTATGCTCTGCAGCATGCGAAGGAACAGGGAAAGAACCGTCTTGTGATATTTACCGAGGAGATCCTTCAAAGAAAAAATTATACTCTGGAACTGATCAGGAAGCTGAGAAGCGCTGTGAATCAGAAGTTCAGGGGCTTTTATGTGAATTGTCAGCCGCAGGTTTCAGGCCGGACCGGAGAGATTATAGGTGCAGAAGCGCTGGCACGCTTTCGGGATGGAGAAGGAAATATGATTTCTCCGGCAGAGTTTGTTCCGGTGATGGAAGCAGAGGGAATGATTTATGGAATGGGATTGTGGATTCTGAGAAAATCCATTCAGGCGGCAAAAAAATGGATCGCCCTGAAACCGGATTTTTCGATAAGTGTAAATGCTTCTGCCCTTCAGCTGATGGAGGATTTCTACATACCGGATGTGATCCGTATTCTTAAAGAAGAAGCATTTCCACCTGAGAATCTGGTGATAGAACTGACGGAAAGCAATACAGTTCAGAATCTGGATATTTTCAGAGACAAGTATGAGCTTTTGAGAAAAATGGGAATCCGGGTGGCCATGGACGATTTTGGCACAGGATATTCTTCTCTGGAGTTCTTGAAAAAAGCGCCGATCGATTTTGTGAAGATTGACAGGAGCTTTGTGAAGGATATTTTATCCAGCAGATTTGATTCCACTTTTATCAACTTTATTGTTGCCATCTGCCATGATGTAAATATCAAGGTATGTCAGGAAGGGGTAGAGACAGAAGAAGAATATCTGCTTTTAAAAGAAATGGATCTTGACTGTATCCAGGGGTATTATTTCGGAGCGCCGGTAGAGGAAAACGTGATCACTGAGAAACTGAAGGCATGATATTATAGAAGAAGAATATATATAGAATACAGACATGGCAGAAAACAGACTTCTGCAGTGTCTGTATTTTTTTGCCGAAGAAGAAAGATTTTCATAAAAAATACTTCTTATCCCTTGACAAAAGATTTTAACGGTGCTATCTTAACAATGTAGATGTTAGCACTCCTTGAAATTGAGTGCTAACAAATAGAAGGAAAGGAGCTGAGGGCGTGGAAGATAATTTGACAGACCGCAAAAAGAAAATTTTAAAAGCGATCATCAAAACCTATATGGAAACAGGCGAACCGGTTGGTTCCAGAACTATTTCCAAATATACAGATCTGAATGTCAGCTCAGCGACGATCCGAAATGAAATGTCTGACCTGACAGATCTGGGTTACATTGTACAGCCGCATACATCAGCCGGCAGAATTCCTTCTGATAAAGGCTATCGGCTATATGTAGATGAGCTGATGCAGGAAAAGGAAGATGAGATCGAAGAGATACGTAATCTGATGATCGAGAAGACAGACAAGATGGAAAAGGTCCTGAAAAAAGTGGCCAGAGTTCTTGCTTCAAACACCAATTACGCAACGATGATCTCAGTTCCCCAGTACAGCGGAAGCAAGCTGAAATTTATCCAGCTTTCCCGGGTCAATGAACTGCAGCTGGTGGCTGTAGTGGTCTGTGAGGGAAACGTGATCCGGAACCAGATCATAGATCTTGACGAGGAGATGGATGATGAGACGAT
This sequence comes from Lachnospiraceae bacterium, assembly GCA_021771755.1. GTDB lineage: Bacteria > Bacillota > Clostridia > Lachnospirales > Lachnospiraceae > Blautia_A. The sequence continues at coordinate 9,709 of JAETOL010000011.1, forward strand.
CCTGAAGCTGAACTTGCTTTTGAACACCAACCTGAACGGTCTTCCTATTCAGGATATCAATCTGGGAATGATCGCAAGGCTGAAGGAACAGGCAGGGATTCACAGCGGACTTGTTGCAAGAGTATTGGATGCTGTTGCGGCAACTATTCAGGTAGACGAGGATGACCTGGAAATCTATACTTCAGGTGCTACAAACTTCTTTAAGTATCCGGAGCTTTCTGACAAGCAGAAAGCCACTGAGCTGATTTCGACCTTTGAAGAAAAACAGCAGCTTGCGGATCTTGTAAAGGAACACATGGCAGATTCCGAAAATACCGGGGTTCAGGTGTATATCGGAGATGAGCTTCCGATCCCTACGATGAAGGACTGCAGCGTAGTAACTGCAACGTATGAGCTGGGAGAGGGAATGCATGGTACGATTGGTATTGTAGGACCGAAGCGAATGGATTACGAAAATGTTGTAAACAATCTGAAAACCCTGAAGGTTGAACTGGATCAGGTATTCAGAAAGAATAAAAAAGAGAATGATGACAGCCAGTAGGTGAAGATAGAAAGGTGGTAGAAAAAGCGTGGCAGAAGAAATGAAAAACACGTCTGAGGTACAGGAGGAAACAGAACAGACTGCTTCTGAAAACGAAACTGTAACAGAGGTGCAGGAGGATTCACCGGAAGCCACAGCCGGAGAGGAAGCTGCTGAAGAAACTTCGGAAGAAAAGGAAACAGCAGAAGAAAAAACAGAAGGTAAAACCAAGACATCTTTTTTCGGCAAAAAGAAAAAAGACAAAAAGGATCAGCAGATCGAAGAACTGACAGATCGTCTGAAACGCAGCATGGCAGAGTTTGACAACTTCCGTAAGCGTACAGAAAAAGAAAAGTCAGGTATGTATATCGTGGGAGCAAAAGAGATTATTGAAAATATGCTTCCGGTAGTTGATAATTTTGAGAGAGGTCTTGCACAGGCTCCTGAAGGAGACGCCTTTGCCGAAGGCATGCAGATGATCTACAAACAGCTTATGACAACACTGGAAGGGCTGGGCGTAGAAGTGATCGAAGCGGTAGGCAAAGAATTTGATCCGGATTTCCACAATGCAGTGATGCATGTGGAGGATGAAGAAGCCGGCGAGAATATTATTGTAGAAGAATTTCAGAAGGGCTACACCTATAAAGGATTCGTAGTCAGACACAGTATGGTAAAGGTTGCTAATTAAGGAGGATAAATTATCATGGGAAAAATTATTGGTATTGACTTAGGAACAACAAACAGCTGCGTAGCAGTTATGGAAGGTGGACAGCCCACCGTTATCGCAAATACAGAAGGAGCAAGAACCACACCGTCTGTAGTTGCTTTCACAAAAACAGGCGAGCGTCTGGTAGGTGAGCCTGCAAAACGTCAGGCAGTTACCAATGCAGAAAAGACAATTTCTTCTATTAAAAGAGAAATGGGCTCCGATTATCGTGTAACAATCGATGATAAGAAATATTCTCCGCAGGAGATTTCAGCTATGATCCTTCAGAAACTGAAAAAAGATGCGGAAGGATATCTTGGAGAAAGCGTAACAGAAGCAGTTATCACTGTACCGGCATATTTCAATGACGCACAGCGTCAGGCAACCAAGGATGCAGGTAAAATTGCAGGACTTGATGTAAAACGTATCATCAACGAGCCTACAGCAGCAGCTCTGGCATATGGTCTTGACAACGAAAAAGAGCAGAAGATCATGGTATACGACCTTGGCGGCGGTACTTTCGATGTTTCCATCATTGAGATCGGTGATGGTGTTATCGAGGTTCTTTCTACAGCAGGTAACAACCGTCTTGGCGGTGATGACTTTGACCAGAAGATCACAGACTACATGCTTGCTGAGTTCAAGAGAGCTGAGGGCGTAGACCTTTCCAATGACAAGATGGCTCTTCAGAGACTGAAAGAAGCAGCTGAAAAAGCAAAGAAAGAGCTTTCTTCCGCAACAACAACAAACATTAACCTTCCGTTCATTACTGCTACAGCAGAAGGACCGAAGCATTTCGATATGAACCTTACAAGAGCAAAATTTGATGAACTGACACATGATCTTGTTGAGAAGACTGCAGAGCCGGTACGCCGTGCACTTTCTGATGCTGGTATCAGCGCTTCTGAGCTTGGTCAGGTACTTCTGGTAGGCGGATCTACACGTATCCCGGCAGTACAGGACAAAGTAAAACAGATCACAGGCAAAGAGCCGAGCAAATCTCTGAACCCGGATGAGTGTGTTGCACTTGGTGCTTCCGTACAGGGTGGTAAGCTTGCTGGTGATGAAGGCGCAGGCGATATCCTTCTTCTGGATGTTACTCCGCTGTCTCTTTCTATTGAGACCATGGGCGGAATCGCAACTCGTCTGATCGAGAGAAACACAACAATCCCGACAAAGAAGAGCCAGATCTTCTCTACTGCAGCAGATAACCAGACAGCTGTAGATATCAACGTAGTACAGGGTGAGCGTCAGTTTGCAAGAGATAACAAATCCCTTGGACAGTTCCGTCTGGATGGAATCCCGCCGGCACGTCGTGGTGTTCCGCAGATCGAGGTTACCTTTGATATTGATGCCAACGGTATTGTAAATGTATCCGCTAAGGATCTTGGAACCGGAAAAGAGCAGCATATCACAATTACAGCAGGTTCCAATATGTCTGATTCCGAGATCGACAAGGCTGTCAAAGAAGCAGCAGAGTTCGAGGCTCAGGATAAGAAACGTAAAGAAGCGATCGACACAAGAAACAACGCAGACTCTATGGTATTCCAGGTTGAGAACGCGCTGAAAGAAGCCGGTGACAAACTGGATGTAAATGACAAGGCAGCTGTAGAGGCTGATCTGAACGCACTGAAAGACCTTCTTTCCCAGACTGCAAATGCAGAGCTGACAGATGCACAGGTTGCTGACATCAAGGCAGCACAGGAGAAGATGATGGAAAGCGCTCAGAAACTGTTCCAGAAGATGTATGAGAAGACACAGCAGGGCGGCGGTCAGGCTGGTCCGGACATGGGCAACATGGGAGGCGGAGCTTCCCAGGGCGGAAATGAAGCCGGATACGGTGACGATGTAGTAGACGCAGACTATAAAGAAGTCTGATAGAAAGCATAGGAAAGAGAAACAATGGCTGATAAAAGAGATTACTATGAAGTCCTGGGGGTTGCCAAAAACGCCAGTGACGCGGAACTGAAAAAAGCATATCGAAAATTAGCCAAGAAATATCACCCGGATGTAAATCCGGGTGATAAAGATGCTGAGGCAAAATTTAAAGAGGCCACAGAGGCATACGGCATTTTAAGTGATCCGGATAAAAGAAGACAGTATGACCAGTTTGGTCATGCGGCCTTTGAAAACGGCGGAGGCGGTGCAGGCGGCTTCGGCGGATTTGACTTTAGCGGCGCGGATATGGGAGATATCTTTGGCGATATTTTCGGTGACCTGTTCGGCGGCGGAAGCAAGAGACGGGCAAACAACGGCCCAATGAGAGGCGCAAATCTCCGTGCACGGGTAAATATCACCTTTGAGGAGGCTGTATTTGGCTGTGAAAAGGAACTGGAGATCGTTCTGAAGGATGAGTGTACAGTTTGTCATGGAACCGGGGCAAAACCTGGAACACAGCCGGTAACCTGTCCGAAGTGTAACGGCGAGGGGCAGATTGTCTATACCCAGCAGTCCATGTTCGGTATGGTCCGTAATGTACAGACCTGTCCGGAGTGCGGCGGTTCCGGAAAAGTGATCAAAGAAAAATGTACCTCCTGTCGGGGAACTGGCTATACCTCCTCCAGAAAGAAGATTCAGGTATCTATTCCGGCAGGTATCGATAACGGACAGAGTATCCGCATCCGTGAAAAAGGAGAGCCGGGAACGAACGGCGGTCCGAGAGGAGACCTTCTTGTGGAGGTAAATATTGCCCGTCACCCGATCTTCCAGAGACAGGATATGAATATTTTCTCTTCGGCACCGATTACTTATGCACAGGCTGCTCTGGGCGGAGATGTCCATATCAGCACTGTGGACGGAGATGTGGTGTATGAAGTGAAGCCGGGAACTCAGACAGATACCCGTATCCGTCTGAAGGGCAAAGGTGTTCCGTCACTGAGAAACAAAAATGTACGTGGAGATCATTATGTGACTCTTGTGGTTCAGGTTCCTACCAATCTGAACGAAGAGGCAAAAGAAGCTCTGCGCAGGTTTGATGAGGCATGTGGAAACAGAGAAGCAGAGCCGAAAAGCGGATCCGGTGAAAAATCAGAAAAGAAGAAAAAGAGCTTTATGGATAAGCTGAAGGAAACATTTGAAGACTGATCCATATCCGGATGAAAACGGGAATCACAGAAACTTTTAAGGAAAAGAGGGAAATCCTCTTTTCTTTTTTTGTGCTTTCGTGTATGATAAAATGCGAGGTAGTAGAAGTATAACAACATGAAGCGTTATATTTTAAGATAAAACAGGAGAATTTGTTATGAAGTGGAAAAAATTTAAAATAAAAACAATTACAGATGCAGAGGATATCATTATCAGCACCCTGTATGACATTGGCCTGGAGGGTGCACAGATTGAGGATAATGTGCCTCTTACCGCTTTGGAAAAGGAGCAGATGTTTGTGGATATCCTCCCTCAGATGCAGGAGGATGACGGAACTGCCTATCTTAGCTTTTTTGTAGAGGAAACAGAAGATGGAAAGCTTCTCAGAAACGGTGAGGAGACAGATGCACAGACGATCCTTGAAGAAGTACGGGAGGAACTGGACGGACTTCGCTCCTTTATGGAAATTGGTGAGGGCAGCATTGAGGTAGATGAAACGGAAGACATCGACTGGATCAATAACTGGAAACAGTATTTCAAACAGTTCTATGTGGATGATATCCTGATTGTTCCTTCCTGGGAAAAAGTAAAGGAAGAAGACAGGGACAAGATGATCCTTCATATTGATCCGGGAACTGCTTTTGGTACAGGAATGCATGAGACAACCCAGCTGGTGATCCGTCAGCTGAAGAAATATGTGAAAGATGGCTGTGAGCTTCTTGATGTGGGAACCGGAAGCGGAATCCTTGGAATTACAGCTCTGAAGCTTGGCGCAGGTCATGTAGTAGGAACTGATCTGGATCCCTGTGCAGTTCCGGCTGTTCAGGAGAACAAAGAGGCAAATCAGATCCCGGATCAGGATTTTGACATGATGATCGGAAACATCATTGATGACAGAGAAGTGCAGGATCAGGTGGGATATGAGAAGTATGATATCGTAGCGGCCAATATTCTGGCAGACGTTCTGGTACCGCTGACACCGGTGATCGTCCATCAGATGAAAAAAGGCGCTTATTATATTACTTCCGGAATCCTTGATGTAAAAGAAACTGTAGTAACTGAGGCTGTAAAGAACGCAGGACTGACTCTTGTCGAGGTGACAAAGCAGGGAGAATGGGTATCTGTCACAGCCAGAAAGGACTGATTCATGCAGAGGTTTTTTGCAGAACCACATCAGATAGATGAAGCGGCTCATCAGATTCATATCACAGGGACAGATGTCAATCATATTGTTCATGTACTGAGGATGAAACCAGGTGATGAGCTGTGGATCAGTGACGGAGAAAAGAAGGAATATCACTGCCGGATCGAAACTGCAGATGAGGACGAGGTATGCCTTCATATTTTGTATGTCCAGGAACCGGATTATGAACTGCCAAATAAGCTTTATCTTTTCCAGGGGCTTCCGAAATCAGACAAGATGGAGCTGATCATTCAGAAAGCGGTGGAACTGGGAGCTTTTGAGATCATTCCGGTAGAAACAAAAAGATGTGTGGTCCGTCTGGACGGCAAAAAAGCGGCAAAAAAAGTAGAAAGATGGCAGCAGATCGCGGAAAGTGCCGCCAAGCAGTCAAAAAGGATGCGGGTTCCTTCCGTACATCCGGTTATGACCTACCGGGAAGCCCTTGCTTATGCCGGAGCGCTGGACATCTGTCTGATTCCCTATGAGCTTGCAACAGGTATGGCAGAGACAAAAGAGATCATAAGCAGGATCCGGCCGGGACAGTCGGTCGGGATTTTTATCGGACCGGAGGGAGGCTTCGAGGAGGCAGAGGTGGAAGCTGCGATAAAAGCAGGCGCATCCCCGATCACTCTGGGAAGACGGATCCTGCGGACGGAAACAGCTGGTCTTGCGATTCTTTCCGTACTGATGTTTCAGCTGGAACAGCCGTCATGATAAATTTTCAGGATATTGTGAAAATAAAGGGAGTATAGATTGAGCATGGAAGTATATTTTGATAATTCCGCAACGACCAGATGTTATGATTCTGTAAAAGAAATTGTTATAAGAACCATGACAGAAGATTTTGGAAACCCTTCTGCCATGCATCTGAAGGGCGTAGAGGCGGAAAAATATGTAAAGGATTCTGCGGCAAAACTGGCACGGATCCTGAAAGTACAGGAAAAAGAGATTTTATTTACCTCCGGAGGAACAGAATCGGATAACCTTGCGCTGATCGGTGCGGCAATGGCAAATAAGCGAAGTGGAAACCACATCATCACAACTGCAGTGGAACACCCCGCAGTCAGCCAGCCGGCTCTGTTTCTGCAGGAGCAGGGATTTGAGGTTACGTATCTTCCGGTGGATAACCGGGGAGTCGTGAAGCTGGACGCGCTGGAAGCAGTCCTTCGTCCGGATACCATACTGGTCTCTGTGATGTATGTAAATAATGAAGTGGGGGCAGTCATGCCTGTGGAGGAGATAGGCAGGCGTATTCGGGAAAAGAGTCCGAAAGCTCTGTTTCATGTAGATGCGATCCAGGCATTTGGCAAATACAGGATCTATCCGAAAAAAATGGGAATTGACCTTCTTTCTGTCAGCAGCCATAAGATCCATGGCCCTAAGGGAGTCGGTTTTCTTTATATCAATGAAAAGGCAAAGCTGCAGCCTCAGATTCTTGGAGGAGGCCAGCAGAGTGGAATGCGCTCCGGTACGGATAATGTTCCGGGAATTGCAGGTCTTGGTGTGGCAGCGGAGGAAATTTACCGTGATCTGGATGCCAATGTGGAAAGAATGTACAGCCTGAAGGAGCATATAGCAAAAGGGCTGGAAAAAATTCCGGATATCCGTATCAATGGTATGGCATTAAGAGAAGGTGCGCCTCAGATCTTAAGCATCAGCGTTATGGGAGTACGAAGTGAAGTCCTTCTTCATTCCCTGGAAGAAAGAGGGATTTTTGTGTCGGCAGGCAGTGCATGCTCCAGCCATAAGCGGAAGCCAAGCAGTACGCTGACTGCAATGGGAATGGCAAAAGACCAGATTGAAAGTACGGTACGTCTGAGTTTTTCGGAGGAAAACACAGCAGAAGAAGCAGATTATTTCCTTCAGGTTATGGGAGAACTGGTTCCGGTGCTGCGCAGATACTCCAGAAGATAAAAACAAAAAGAGAAAATCAAGAAGCATAAAGGAGAAAAGTTATGATTTTTCATGCATTTCTGATCAAATATGCGGAAATCGCCATCAAAGGAAAAAACAGGTATCTTTTTGAAGATGCGCTGGTAAAACAGATGCGTCTTGCACTGGAACCGGTAGAAGGTGAGTTCCGCGTGGTTAAAGAACAGGGAAGAGTCTATGTGCTCTGCCCGGAAGAATATGATTTTGATGAGGCAGTAGAAGCCCTTCAGTGTGTATTTGGAATCGTAGGAATCAGCCCGGTTGTGATCTATGAGGATCAGGGGCTGGAACAGATGGGAAAAGATGTGCTCAGCTATATGAAAAACCGTTATCCGGATTTTTCAGGAACCTTCAAGGTTTATACCAGAAGAGCCAAAAAGTCCTATCCGGTGAATTCTATGGAAGTCAGTGCACAGCTTGGCGGTCTGATCCTGGATGCCTTTCCGGAGGCATCGGTGGATGTCCATAATCCGCAGATGACACTTTCTGTAGAAATCAGGGACAAGATTTACGTTTATTCAGAGACAATCCCGGGACCGGGCGGTATGCCTGTAGGAACAAATGGAAAGGCAATGCTCCTTCTTTCCGGCGGAATCGACAGCCCTGTGGCCGGTTATATGATCGCCAAGCGTGGCGTCAAGATCGATGCGGTATATTTCCATGCACCGCCATATACCAGTGAACGTGCAAAACAGAAGGTGGTGGATCTGGCAAAGCTGGTTGCCCGCTACAGTGGTCCGATCCGTCTTCATGTGGTGAATTTTACAGACATTCAGCTGTATATTTATGACCAGTGTCCGCATGAAGAACTGACGATTATCATGCGCCGCTATATGATGCGCATTGCAGAACATTTTGCGAAGGAATCCGGCTGTCTTGGTCTGATCACAGGAGAAAGTATCGGACAGGTGGCAAGCCAGACACTCCAGAGCCTTGCGGCAACAAACGAAGTCTGCACGCTTCCGGTTTATCGTCCGGTGATCGGATTTGACAAACAGGAGATCGTGGAGATTTCCAGAAAAATCAATACTTTTGAGACTTCTATCCAGCCGTTTGAGGACTGCTGTACGATATTTGTAGCCAAACATCCGGTTACAAAACCGAACCTGAATGTGATCCACAGATCTGAGACAAAACTGGAAGAAAAGATCGATCAGCTGATGGAAGAAGCGCTGACTTCTGTAGAAGTGATCGAGATCAACTAAAATGAAAAAAGCCGCGGCGTACAGATACGCTGCGGCAAAATAAAAAACTTATTCAATCACATAAGCCTGAACAACTGCAAGGATAGCGTCCAGAGCTGCTCCCTCTGCATGGATGTTCAGATCGATCGGTTTGGAAAGATCCAGACTGAAGATTCCCATGATGGATTTTGCATCAATAACATATCTTCCGGATACAAGATCAAAATCACAGTCAAATTTACTGATCTCATTTACAAATGCTTTTACTTTGTCGATAGAGTTCAAAGATATTTTTAAAGTTTTCATAATGATGACCTCCCTTAGATTAGTTGTATTACAGTTTTTATCTTATACGCCCCTTACTGAAAAGTCAAGGGAAAAGCTGTTAAATTTCCATGAAGTGGAAGTGTACAGAAAAACCAGTTGATATAGAAAAGGAATGACATAAATATGAGTAAAAAAGTTGCGCTTCATAATCTGGGTTGTAAAGTAAATGCCTATGAGGTAGAGGCAATGCAGCAGCTGCTGGAGCAGGCGGGATATGAGATCGTGCCTTTTCAGGAGGGAGCGGATGTATATCTGATCAATACCTGCACAGTTACCAACATTGCGGACAGAAAATCCAGACAGATGCTCCATAAGGCAAAAAAAATGAACCCGGAGGCTATTGTAGTAGCTACAGGGTGTTATGCCCAGACAGATACAGAAAAGCTGAGAGAAGATACCTCCGTCGATCTGATCCTTGGAAACAACCAGAAGAACCGGATCGTTGAGGCTCTTGAGGAATATGAAAAAGAACACTCCAAAAAAACACGAGTGATAGAAATAAATAAAACGAAAGAATACGAAGAGCTGTCCATTGATCATACGGCAGAGCATGTGAGAGCCTATATCAAGGTACAGGACGGCTGCAATCAGTTCTGTACTTATTGTATTATCCCCTATGCAAGAGGAAGGGTGCGCAGCCGCGAGATTGCAGACATCCTGGAAGAAGTACGAAAGCTGGCGGAAGGCGGATATAAAGAGGTGGTTCTTACAGGAATCCATTTAAGTTCCTATGGTGTGGATTTTAAAGAAGAAGAGAAAAAACAGAATCTGCTTTCTCTGATCCGCGCTGTTCATGAGATCCATGGAATCCAGAGAATCCGACTGGGTTCACTGGAGCCGCGTATCATCACAGAAGAGTTTCTGGAAGGGATATCGTCACTCCCTAAAGTGTGTCCACATTTCCATCTTTCTCTTCAGAGCGGCTGCAATAAGACGCTGAAGGATATGAACCGCAGATACAGCGCCGAAGAATATGCGGAAAAATGTGAACTGATCCGAAAGTATTATCCGGCGCCGGCATTGACTACGGATGTGATCGTTGGATTTCCGCAGGAGACAGAAGAAGATTTTCAGGAATCCTATGAATTTGTAAAAAACATTCATTTTTATGAAACACATATTTTCAAATATTCCAGACGTCAGGGAACGAAGGCGGCAGCGATGAAAGGACAGCTGACAGAAGCGGAAAAAGCGAAACGAAGTGAAAAAATGCTGGAATTACATGACTTACGTGCCGGGGAATATGAAGAAAATATGATAGGCAGAAATCTGGAAATCCTCATTGAAGAAGAAGCAGAGATCGATGGAAGATCCTTTTATCTCAGTCATAGCAGAGAGTACGTGAAGGTTGCGGTGGAGAAAAAAGAGGGACTCCATATTAATGACCTTCTGACAGTAAAAATTACCGGTTTTGCGAAGGAACACATTCTTCGTGGAGAACCGTCAGAAAACTCTCCTTGTATTTTACGGTGAATTATATTAAAATAGAAAAGAAATAATAGTAAGGACGTGAGAAAAAATGACAGAAAACAATTTAGGAAATACACAGTATTTCAGGACAAAACCGGATCAGGAGCTGGAAGTAAAAGAAGTTCTGGATCTGGTTTACAATGCAATGGACGAAAAAGGATATAACCCGGTCAATCAGATCGTAGGCTATATTATGTCCGGTGATCCAACCTATATCACCAGTCACAAAGGTGCAAGAAGCATGATCATGAAGGTCGAAAGAGATGAACTGGTGGAGGAGCTGCTGAACGAGTATATCAGAAATCGCTCCTGGGAACGCTGATATGCGTATTTTGGGACTGGATTATGGCTCTAAGACCGTAGGGGTGGCAGTCAGCGACCCTTTGGGTCTGACTGCACAGAAACTGGAGACCATATGGAGAAAGCAGGAAAATAAGCTTCGAAAGACACTGGCCCGTATAGAAGAGCTGGTGGCAGAGTATGGTGTAGAACAGATCGTTGTGGGACTTCCGAAAAACATGAACAATACTCTTGGAGAAAGGGCGGAAAAATCTCTGGAATTTAAAGAAACGCTGGAGAGAAGGACGGGTCTGCCTGTTGTCATGTGGGACGAGCGTCTTACCACAATGGAAGCGAATCGTGTTCTTATGGAAGGCGGCGTGCGCCGTGAGGACAGAAAAGAGCATCTGGATTCCTTGGCGGCAGTTTTGATACTGCAGGGATATCTGGATTCTCTGACAAACAGATAAGGATGACAGCATGGAAAAAATCAGATTTCAGTCCCCGGACGGGACAACAGAAGAGTTTTACGTAGAAGAACAGACTATGATCGCAGGGAAATCTTATCTTCTGGTATCGGATTCCCAGGAAGATGAAGCATCCGCCTATATTTTGAAAGATACTTCTTCGGACGAAAGCCCGGAAGCCTGCTATGAAATGGTAGAAGAGGAAGAAGAACTGCAGGCAGTTTATAAGGTTTTTGAGCAGATGCTGGAAGACGTAGATCTGGAAATGTAATTTTTTGAATAAAACAAGACAGTAATAAAAGAATCGTATCAAGGTCTGTGCGATACAGACAAAAATTGAGAAGGAATGCCAATGGTATTCCTGAGTTTTCGTGCACAAATTTGCATAAAGCAGCACATAAGTATGGAGGTGCAATGTTTGAAAAGTGAAAATAGTAATGTAATAGAAAAAGAAGAAAAACAGAAACGAAACGGAGGCGAACAAAAGCCTTCCGCTTATCATACAAAAAAACAGGTAACAAAACAAAAAAATAACAGATATAAACAGCAGACACGACAGAGCGGAAAATATACAGATAAACAGCAGAAACCGTCATATAAGAATACGACGAGAAGTTCATCTAAGCCTCCGGTAAAGAATAATCCCAGACAGGGACGACGCAGCCGCAGAGCTTCAGAACGGCTTAAAGTAATTCCGTTAGGCGGTCTGGAACAGATTGGAATGAATATTACAGCTTTTGAATACGGAGATAGTATAGTAGTAGTAGACTGTGGTCTGTCTTTTCCAGAGGATGATATGCTGGGAATCGATCTTGTGATTCCGGATGTGACTTATCTGAAAGAAAATATCTCCAAGGTCAAAGGGTTTGTGATCACCCATGGACATGAGGATCATATCGGTGCCCTGCCTTATGTATTAAAAGAAGTAAATGTGCCCATCTATTCCACAAAGCTGACGCTGGGACTGATCACCAATAAGCTGAAAGAGCATAATCTGGTGCGCTCCACCAAGTTAAAAGAGGTGAAGCACGGACAGGTGATCAACCTGGGAGATTTTTCTATTGAATTTATTAAGACAAACCATAGTATCCAGGATGCTTCTGCACTGGCGATTTATTCACCGGCAGGAATTGTGATCCATACAGGAGACTTTAAGGTGGATTATACTCCGGTATTTGGAGATGCCATTGATCTGCAGCGTTTTGCTGAAATCGGCAAAAAAGGTGTGCTGGCGCTGATGTGCGACAGTACCAATGCAGAGAGACCGGGATTTACCATGTCCGAGAGAACCGTGGGAAGAGTATTTGATAATCTTTTCAATGAATATCCTTCCAGCAGGATCATTATTGCCACCTTTGCATCTAACGTAGACCGTGTGCAGCAGATCATTAATACGGCATATCGGTTTGGCAGAAAGGTTGCAGTAGAAGGCCGCAGTATGGTCAATGTTATTTCTACAGCATCGGAACTGGGCTATCTGAGAATTCCGGAAAATACATTGATCGAGATCGATCAGGTAAAGAATTATCCGGATGAAAAAGTGGTGCTTATTACGACGGGAAGCCAGGGAGAATCCATGGCGGCGCTGTCCAGAATGGCGGCTAATATCCACAAAAAAATTACGATTAAACCGAATGATACCATCATTTTCAGTTCCAATCCGATTCCGGGAAATGAAAAGGCAGTTTCCAAAGTCATTAACGAGCTGTATATGAAAGGGGCAAAGGTTATTTTCCAGGATGCACATGTTTCCGGTCATGCCTGCCAGGAGGAGATCAAGCTGATCTATTCACTGGTGCGCCCGAAGTATGCCATCCCGGTACATGGTGAATACCGCCATCTGACAGCGCAGAAGCATATTGCCGAGGAACTGGGAATTCCAAAAGAGAATATCTTTATTCTGGCTTCCGGAAATGTCCTTGAACTGGATGAGAACAGTGCGCAGGTAACCGGAAGTGTTCAGACAGGCGGAATCCTGGTTGACGGACTTGGTGTTGGAGATGTAGGAAATATTGTGCTTCGTGACAGACAGCATCTGGCAGAAGACGGTATTATGATTGTTGTGATGACACTGGAACGTCACAGCAATGTGGTTCTTGCAGGACCGGACATTGTTTCCAGGGGATTTGTTTATGTAAGGGAATCTGAGGATCTCATGGTTCATGCCAGAGAGGTTGTAGAACAGGCTCTGGAATCCTGCATGGACAGAAATATAACAGACTGGGGCAAGATCAAACTTGTTGTAAAGGATGCAGTAGGCGATTATCTTTGGAAGCGAACAAAGAGAAGACCGATGATACTGCCGATCATTATGGAGGCCTGACAATGGATGGGATTAACAGGAGCATCCATATGCTGATTCAGTCTGTAAAAAAAAGCAGCGTTTATAAGGAATACAGACTTCAGGAAGAAATCCTGAATCAGAATCCGGAGCTGGCGGAAAGAGTCCGTCAGTTCCGGTCTGATAATTTTCGCCTTCAAAATGAAGCGGACAGGAGCAATATGTTTCATCTCGCAGAGGAGCTTTCCAGGGAATCAGAAGAACTTCGCCGCATTCCCCAGGTTAATGCGTATCTGGACGCAGAACTTGCATTGTGCAGGATGCTGCAAAGAATATGCAGGACATTGACAGAAGGTATTGAGATGGACGTTCCGCCGCTCTGATGCAGGCGTTCAGTAAGGAGGATCACATGGGAGACACAAGAGACCGTGTAGGAAAGGCAGGCGTGTTTGTAGCAGGCGGTGCTTTCCGAATCGCGTTATATGTCTGTATTGTCGTTCTGATCATCTGGATCGGAAGAATGGCATATCAGTTTGGACATGATGTTTTTGACCAGCAGCCAATGAGTCCGGGAGAAGGACAGGAGATCACGGTGGTCATTAAAGAAGATGATTCTGTGTATGATATTGCGAAAACTCTGGAGAGTAAAGGGCTGATCGAGGATGCAAAAGTGTTCTGGATACAGGAAAAGCTTTCCAATTACAAGGGAAAGATGAAACCCGGGACATATCTTCTCAGTACAGCCTATGAACCGACAAGACTTATGGCGATTATTTCCGGTGATGCAGAGCAGGAGGGAGCAGAGCAGTGATCGTAGAGGAACGGATGAGGACTTATATCAATTCTCTTGATCCGGGAAATACAGAATTTTTGGAGGCTCTGGAAAAAGAAGCGCTGTCTTCTGGCGTACCCATCATCCGCAGAGAAATGCAGAGTTTTATAAAAGTACTGTTGGCAGTAAAAAAGCCAAAGCGAATTTTGGAGGTGGGGACAGCCGTGGGCTTCTCCACACTTCTTATGTGTGAATATGGTCCGCAGGATCTGGAAATCACCACGATAGAGAATTATGAGAAAAGGATTCCTATTGCGAAAGAGAATTTTCTCAGAGCAGGAAGGAACAGTCAGATCACTTTGCTGGAAGGGGATGCAGGCCAGATCCTTAAGGAACTGGAACCGGCATACGATATGATTTTTATGGATGCAGCCAAAGGACAGTATATTCACTGGCTGGAGGATGTGATCCGACTTTTGGGTCCAGAGGGTGTTCTTCTTTCGGATAATGTACTTCAGGAAGGAGAAATCATAGAATCTCATTATCTGGTGGAACGAAGAAACAGGACTATTTATAAAAGAATGAGGGAATATCTTTATACGCTGAAACATGAGGAAAGACTTCTGACCAGCATACTTCCACTGGGAGACGGAGCCGCTCTCAGTATCAAAAAGCCATTGGACCCGGTAAACGGGGATAAGGAGAATATATGAGAAAAGTAGAATTACTGGTACCTGCCAGCAGTCTGGAGGTCTTAAAGATTGCAGTAGTCTTTGGGGCAGACGCGGTATACATTGGAGGAGAAGCCTTTGGACTTCGTGCGAAAGCTAAGAATTTTTCGCATGAAGATATGAAAGAGGGGATTGCTTTTGCCCATGAACATGGCGTAAAGGTTTATGTCACGGTAAACATTCTGGCGCATAATGAGGATCTGTCAGGTGTACGTGAGTATCTTCAGGAATTGAAGGAACTGAAGCCGGATGCGCTGATCATTGCAGATCCGGGAATCTTTACCTATGCGCAGGAAATCTGTCCGGAGGTTGAATGTCATATCAGTACACAGGCTAATAATACAAATTATGAAACCTATCGTTTCTGGTATCGTCTGGGCGCGAAGCGTGTGGTAACAGCCAGAGAACTTTCCCTGGAGGAAATCCGGGAGATTCGTGCCAATATCCCTGAAGACATGGAGATTGAAACGTTTGTTCATGGTGCTATGTGTATTTCTTATTCTGGACGCTGCCTTCTCAGCAATTATCTGGTAGGAAGAGACGCAAACAGAGGTGCCTGCACACATCCATGCCGCTGGAAGTATTCCATTGTAGAGGAGTCCAGACCGGGAGAATATATGCCTGTCTTTGAAAATGAGAGAGGAACCTATATCTTTAACTCCAAGGATCTGTGCATGATTGAACATATGGATGATATCCTGACCTGCGGGATTGACAGCCTGAAGATTGAGGGGCGTATGAAAACGGCGCTTTATGTAGCCACGGTTGCAAGAACCTACAGAAAAGCGATTGACGATTATATGGAATCTCCGGAAAAATATTATTCCAATATGGAATGGTATAAGGAGCAGATCTCCAATTGTACGTATCGTCAGTTTACTACTGGATTTTTCTATGGGAAGCCGGATGAAAATACGCAGATCTATGATAACAACACTTATGTAAAAGAATATACTTACCTGGGATATGCAGAAGAAGTTGAAGAAAATGGTCTTGTCCATATTACCCAGAGAAATAAATTTACGGTAGGTGAGACGATCGAGATCATGAAACCGGATGGCCGCAATTTAGCAGCAGTGGTTAAAGCGATTTATGATGAGAATGGAGTCTCTGTAGAGAGCGCGCCCCATCCTCAGCAGAAGCTTGCTGTAGATCTGGGCGCAGAGGTAGAGAAATATGATCTTCTGAGAAGAGCAGAAGGATAAAAGAAAAGGGATGATGCCGGACCCGTCAGGAGAAGGCAGCGTCCCTTTTTATGTTTTTTCCTGAAAAAGCAGACGAAGCTTTTTCAGAGCATTTTTTTCAATCCTGGAAACATAGGAACGGCTGATGTGGAGCTTTTGGGCAATGGTTTTCTGTGTTTCTTCGGGAAGTCCGTACAGACCATAACGGAGACAGATTACCTGATATTCCTTGGGGGTAAGTGCGGTGCTCAGAGAGGAAAGCAGAAAACGGATATCCTGGCGGGCTGCATAGGCATCTACAATGTCTACAGGAGGACTTTCGATGATATCCAGGAGACTGATCTCATTGCCTTCTTTGTCTGTGCCGATGGGCTCATACAGAGAAACCTCACGAGAATGTTTTTTTTTCGCGCGAAGCATCATCAGAAGCTCATTATCAATACATCGTGCGGCATAAGTAGATAGCCTGGCGGATTTTGTCAGATCAAAGGTGGAGACTGCCTTGATCAGTCCGATTGTTCCGATAGAGATCAGATCATCCAGATCTACGTCCGGCCCTTGATATTTTTTTACAACATGAGCCACTAGCCGGAGATTTCGTTCGATCAGGATGTTTTTGGCCTCCAAATCGCCCTCACGGAAGCGCTGAAGATAGTATTTTTCTTCGGCTGATGTCAAAGGTTTTTGAAAAGTCTTCAAGTCTTCACCTCAAAGGGGATTTCTTTATAGTCTATGTCCGGGACAGGGCTTTAGTGCTTTTCCACCAAAATTCTTGACGGAATTTGGATTGAATTATATACTGGAAGATATAAAAAGACGTGTATTACAGGAAATGGGGAACCTGTACAAAGGAGGCAGTCATATGAAGGTATTGAATTTTGGATCATTGAATTTAGACTATGTTTATCAGGTGGAAAGCATTCTGATCCCGGGAGAAACCCAGGCGTCAAAAGACCGAAAGACATTTTGCGGAGGAAAAGGACTGAATCAGTCCATCGCTCTGGCCAAGGCTGGAATTCCGGTCTATCATGCAGGGATGATTGGAGAAGAGGGAGAGATCCTTTTGGAAACCTGCCGTGAAAATGGAGTGAATACAGAGTTTATCCGGAAGATACCGGGACCAAGCGGTCATACAGTGATACAGGTAGACAAAGACGGGCAGAATTGTATTCTTTTGTTTGGAGGGGCGAACAGGAGCATAACAAGAGAATTCGTAGATTATGTGCTGGATTCCTTTGAAGAGGGAGATATGATTCTTCTTCAGAATGAGATCAGTGAGCTGGATTATATAATAGACAGAGCCAGTGAAAAGGGAATGATGATCATTTTGAACCCATCGCCGTATGATAAGGGGCTGGAAAAGTGTGATCTTTCCAAAGTAAGTCTGTTTCTGGTCAATGAGATCGAAGGCGGTCAGATCACAGGAGAAAAAGATCCGGATAAGATTCTTTCCAGAATAAAGGACCTTTATCCGAATGCCAGAGTGGTATTGACCCTGGGAGGAGACGGATCCGTATATCAGGATCATACAGGAATCTATCGCCAGGGAATCTATAAGGTGAAAGCAGTGGATACCACGGCAGCCGGAGACACCTTTACAGGATATTTTATTTCTTCCCTGATAGACGGACTTCCTATACAGGAAGGCTTAAAACTGGCAGCAAAGGCATCTGCCATCGCTGTTTCAAGACCAGGTGCGACAGCATCTATTCCTGTAAGAGAAGAAGTGATCAATAGTACTTTGTAAATGAAACATATTTTGTATGGCGGGCGCAGGGAGAATTTTACTTTTCTTGCGCCTGTTTGCATAGTAGTGTATAATAAGGGAATGAAAATCAAACCCACTAGATAAAAGGACAAAAAGGTGAACCATATTGAAAAAAAAGATTGAACAAATACTCAGCGGAAAATTCAGATACGAAGAACCGGAGCTCCTTTTTTCTCAGGAGAGACTGGAAATTTCTTTGAAAGCAGGAGATGCGGTCAGAGGAGAACTTTATCTGGGAACAGAGACAGATGAAAAGATTCAGGGATATATTACGTCCTCTGACCGCAGATTCGTTCCTGGAGCCGGGAAATTTTCGGGGACAACTGTCTGTATCCCTTATGGTGCAGACGGCAGCGGTATGATGCCAGGTGACGTCTGCAGTGGATGGCTGTGTATTACCTCCAATATAGGGGAATATAAGATCCCTTTTGAAATAAAAGCAGAAAAAGAAAGTTTTCAGGATACCGCAGGGGAAATAAAAGATATGGAGATCTTCAGGAAAATCGCACAGAAGGATTTCCGGAAAGCCTACCACCTTTTTACCAGCAGTTTCTTTCCTGTGATGATGAAAAATGCGGGAGAAAAGCAGAAAGCCCTCTTTATGGGACTTTCTCAGCAGCCTGTAACATATCAGCATCTGGAGGAATTTTTTATTGCCCTGAAAGAAAAGGAACCGGTTTCCATTTCACTGAAGACTGTGAAAAATGAATTCTATGAAATAACAGAATCGATACAGGAATCATTTGATATTCAAAGAAGCGGATGGGGACATCTGCGGCTTGACATAGAAGCGGTAGGCGATTTTCTGGAAATAGAGCATCGGGTGGTAAATCAGGAGGATTTCATTGGCAGTACCTGCCGTGTGAATTATGTACTCCATGCAGATCGTCTGAAGGAAGGCAATCAAATCGGACAGATCATTGTACAAAGCCCGTATCAGAAGCTTGTATATGAAGTGATGGCATCCAAAGGTCCTCGTGTACGGGTTGATGTCAGAGCTGAGGAAAAACGCCAAAGAATTGCACTGGTAAAGGACTATCTGGAATATCGGGAAGGCAGGATGGATTTTAACACCTGGGTCGGCAGCAGTCATTTTACCCTGAACCAGCTTCGGGCATCGGGCTGTGATTATCCGGATTATCAGATGTATGAAGCATATATTGACCATCTGGAAGGCAATGATGCAGATGCTTCGGAAATTTTGAAAAAATATCAGGATAAAGAGTTTTCCCGGGAGGAACTGGAACTTGCGGGAATTTATCTGTATCTTTGCAGCACAGTAGGACTGTACAGAGATAAGACACAGGCGGTGTGGCGGATACAGAACTTCCATATGCAGAAAGCAGACAGTTTTCCGCTCCTGTGGCTTCTGCTTCAGATGGATGGAGGATATAAGAATCTTCCGTCAGAAGGCATTTTTATGATGGAGGAGCAGTTTGAAAGAGGATGCATCAGCCCGCTTCTGTATCTGGAGGCATGGCAGTGGATCAGCAGAGATATTTCATTATTCCACAGACTCAGTCCTTTCTGGATCCAGGTATTTCGCTTTGCGGGAAGACAGAAGCTTTTGACGGAAGAGCTGGTTATGCGTCTTGCGTATCTTTCCGGTTATGAAAAGAACTTTTCGGGAAGTCTTTATTATGCCCTGGTGGCAGGATATGGGCAGTTTCCTTCTGAAGACGTGCTGGAAGCAATCTGCAAATACATCATGAAAGGAAATCCCAGAAAGCCGGAGTATTTTCGCTGGTTTTCTCTGGCAGTACAGCAGGGACTCAGAATCACGCGTCTGTACGAATATTATGTGGAGACCATGGATATCACTTATCAGAGAGAACTTCCGAAGCCTCTTCTGATGTATTTTAATTACAATGACAAAACACTTGGGGACAGCAGGCGTGCTTTTGTTTATGCAAGTGTGATCACATATAAAGAAAAAGAGCCTTTTATCTACGAGAGCTACAAGGAGACTATGGAAAAATTTGCCCGGCGCAAGATTGCAGAAGGGCAGATGGATGAAAACTATGCGATCCTTTATCAGGAATTTCTGTTTGATCCTCAAAATACAGAAGATGCAGAACTTCTTGCCCGAAATCTGTTTACATTCCGGCTTTACTGTGATGATAAAAAAATCCGTCAGGTGATCGTCTGCCACAGTAAAATGAAAAAGGAAGAAATTTATCCTTGTGTAAAAGGTGTGGCATATCCAAGGATTTATACAGAAGATGCTGTGATTCTGTTCCAGGATGATAAGCAGCGCAGATACGTTTCTACCATTCATTATAATCTGAAAAAGCTCAATGATGACAAAGAGGCTGCATTAAAGGTGTTAAAGCTTGGTGTAGATGAGCCGGGAGTCCTTCTTCAGCATTGTGAAGAAAGAGGAATGAATGGGGAAGATCTGGAATATTTCTGCAAAATAGCAGATTCTCCGTCATATTCTGATGATTACAGGAATGAGGTCAGAAAACAGCTTTTGGATTACTATGCAGAGCATGTACAGGGAGAGGATCTGGATCACTATCTGCAGGCTATGGATTATCGGAAATATATCACAGTTGACCGACCAAAGCTGTTAGGGGTATTGATCAGTCGCCGGATGTTCCGCCAGGCGATGGCGCTTGTCGAGGAATATGGATATGAGGGACTGGATCCGGGCAGTCTTTTGAAACTTACCAGCCGCATGATACTGAAAGCAGATATGGCAGAGGATGATGAGCTGTCTGCGCTTGCTTCAGAAGTCTATAGACAGGGAAAATATGATGAGGTGATTCTCCATTATCTGATGCTTTATCGATTTGGACCAATCGAAGAACTGCTTTCCATATGGAAAAGCGCAAAAGGCTTTGAGATGGATACCTATGATCTGGAGGAGCGGATCCTTTCACTTTTGATCTTTACTTCAGACTACAGAAAAGAGGGAGAGGCTGTTCTGGAATCTTATGTAAAGCAGTCAGGTAAAGAACGTATCATTGGGGCATATCTGACGCAGGTGGCGTATGGTATTTTTGTAAAAGAATATCCCATGACACATTTTATAAGAGAGCGTCTGGAATATGCGTGTGAAAATAAATGGCCGGTAAATAAAATCTGCAGAATGGCTCTTATGACAGAAATTTCAAAAGAAAAAAACATGAGTGAAAAATACCGGGAAATGACCAGAGAATTTTTGGAAGACTGCGCAAAAGACCAGATGGTATTTGGATTTTTCCGCAGACTGTCTCCGGAACTTTTGAGCCCATGGCAGCTGGACGATAAAACGTTTGTGGAATGTCATGCGCATCCGGATGCGAAGGTTACGCTGTACTATGCTTTGGATGCCGGTCTGGGGAGAGAAAGAGAATATAAGAGTGAGCCGCTCCGCAATATCTATCAGGGGATTTTTGTAAAGACATTTACATTATTCTATGGAGAAACCCTGCACTATTATTTCCGTATCGAAAGAAACGGTGAGGCAAAGGAAACGGCAGAACATACGGTTACCATGAAAAAAATCGAGGGGATACCGGGAAGTAAATATCAGCTTTTGAACAGGATCCTTTCTGCAAGACGCCTGGATAAATCCAAAGAGGTTGCGGATGGAGTGAAGCAATACCTTCGACAGGAACAGTATGTACAGGAAATGTTTACCATAGAAAAGGAACAGGAAAAATGAACGAAACACGGGATTTGATTATCGGAATTGACCTTGGAAAAAAATATTCTCAGATCTGTTATTATGACCGGAAAGCGGAGGAATCCCGTTCTCTTCCGGTAAAAGTGGGCAGCAGTCTTTATGAGACACCTACATGCCTGTGCAGACGGGCAGAACAGGGGGATTACTGTATCGGTCTGGAAGCAGAATACTTTGCGAGAGAAAAGGGTGGTTTTTTTCTGGATGATCTTTACCATATCTCCATGAGCAAAGAAAAAGTACAGGTTGCTGAAGAACAAAAGGAACCCTGGGAGCTGTTGGGCTATTTTCTGAAAGGAATGCTGCAGTTTCTGGGCGTTTCAGAGGTGGAAAAAAACGTAAAATGTCTGACAGTCACTATGGAGACTATGGACTCCGTTCAGGTGGCAAATCTTCAGAAGGCGGCAGAGTTTCTGGGAATTTCAGAGGATAAATTCAGTCTTTTGGATTATGAAGAAAGTTTTTATTATTATGTGCTGACTCAGAAGGTGGAAACCTGGAATCGGAGTGTGGGCTGGTACAGCTTTAAAAAAGACAAAGTACGGTTTCGTAAGCTGGTAATGAGTTCCGGAACAAAACCGGTTTTTGTCCGCCTGGTAAATTCGGTGGAGATTTCTCTTAGAGAGGCTCCGGAAGAAAGAGATGAAGACTTTTACAAATTCATAAAAGAAACTTTAGGGACAGAGCTTTATTCCAGCATCCAGATGAATGGAGAGGGATTTGATCAGGAATGGGCAGTAAAATCCGTCAAGCTTCTTTGTTACCAGAAGCGAAAAGTTTTTTATGGCAATAATCTGTTTGCAGCAGGTGCCTGTGGTTCCGGCGCTGAAAAACATATTAACAGAAAACTCAAAGGCTACCGCTATCTGGGAAGCTCTCTGGTCGTGAAAGATGTGGGAATGGAAATGCGGGTCATGGGAGCGCCTGCATACTATTCTTTGCTGGAGGCAGGTACCAACTGGTATGAATGTAAAGCTTCCTGTGAACTGATCCTGGATCATACGGAAGAACTGGTTTTTGTAGTGGGGACTATGGGAGAAACCGAAAAAAAACGTATGGGTATGCTGCTTCCGGGAATTCCGGAACGCCCGAATAAGACTACAAGACTTTCTTTGAAACTTCAGTATATTTCCAGAAAAGAATGCAGGATTACTGTACGAGATCTGGGATTTGGAGAGATGTTCCCGTCAAGTGGAAAAGTATGGGAAGAGATTGTACAGTGGTAAGGGAGGAAGACTTTTGAGCGGATATATTTTATGTCAGACGAAAAAAGCAGATTTGCCGTATTTTATTGAAAATATCAGTACGAATATCTATACTCTGGAGGAACTGTGCTATTATCTGTATCATAATCTGTATCTCATCGATGAGACAATTATCAATGAGGAGCTTTGTGACTGGATCCAGAATGAACTGAATCTTGGGCGTCTTGCAGCAAAGCTGAGAACAGTGCTCGGGAAGTTCAGCAGCGCAGAGGATATCCTTTATCCTGTATTTAAAGAAATCAATTACCTGACCTATGAAGAACTGAAGGTTTTGAATGGAAGAATACAGCAGCTGGAGCGAGAATCGCTTCCGGTACGTGAGAAACAGAAGGGCGATGCCCTGATGGAAAACGGCATGTATGTACATGCGATACAGGTATATCAGAAGCTTCTGGAAAGAAAAGATCTGAATGAATTTCAGGAAGGAATAGAAGAAAGTATCTGTCATAATCTGGGATGCGCGTACAGTTACCTGTTTCAGATGGAGAAAGCGCTGGAATATTTCTGGAGAGCATATGAAACCGGTCACGAAAGAAAACGTTTGAAAACATATCTTCTGGCTGTTCATAGTATACGCAGCAGAGCGGATTACGAAAAAACTGCTTCTGAGCTGGGAGCGGATAAGGAGCTGATGGAAGAAATAGCCGGGGAACTCCGGGATTTTGCTTCCCGGCCACATCCGGCAGCAGAGGAAGAACCATCAGATATTCTTCTGGAAGATCTGACGAAAAAATATCACAGAGCAACCGGTTCGTGAAAAATCAACAAAACAGTAGACGAATCCGCTGGAATCTGGTAAACTAAAGTTATATTTGGGGAAAGTTAAATGCCTATCCCCGTGAAAGATTAGGAGGAATTTATCATGTTAGTGAATGCGTCAGAAATGCTGAAAAAAGCTAAAGCAGGTCATTATGCAGTAGGACAGTTTAACATCAACAATCTTGAGTGGACAAAGGCTATTCTGCTGACAGCACAGGAAAACAATTCTCCGGTTATCCTCGGTGTTTCCGAAGGTGCAGGAAAATATATGGCTGGTTACAAGACCGTTGTAGGTATGGTAAAGGGAATGATGGAAGAACTGAACATTACTGTTCCGGTTGCTCTTCATCTGGACCACGGCAGCTATGAAGGATGCCTGAAATGCGTAGAAGCAGGATTCACTTCTATCATGTTCGACGGTTCTCATTACCCGATCGAAGAAAATGTTGAAAAAACAAAAGAACTGGTTAAGATCGTTGCAGAGCACGGAATGTCTCTTGAGGCAGAAGTTGGCTCCATCGGCGGTGAGGAAGACGGTGTAGTAGGTATGGGCGAGTGTGCAGATCCGAAGGAATGCAAAATGATCGCTGACCTTGGTATTGACTTCCTTGCAGCAGGAATCGGCAACATCCACGGAAAATATCCGGAAAACTGGGCAGGATTAAGCTTTGAAACTCTGGATGCGATCCAGCAGCTTACAGGTGAAATGCCGCTGGTACTTCATGGCGGTACAGGAATTCCGGCTGACATGATCAAAAAAGCAATCGACCTTGGCGTTTCCAAGATCAACGTAAATACAGAGTGTCAGCTTTCCTTTGCAGCAGCTACACGCGAGTATATCGAAGCAGGAAAAGATCAGCAGGGTAAGGGATATGACCCACGTAAACTTCTGGCACCTGGTTTCGAAGCAATCAAGGCTACTGTAAAAGAAAAAATGGAACTTTTCGGATCCATTGACAAAGCCTGAGTTTTACTTCACAGAGCATATTTTATAGAGAACAGATCATGAAAGATCGGGAATGCTGTATTCAGTATTCCCGGTTTTTTTCTGCAAAAAATACGATGTGAGACAGAAGACTTTCACAGGAATTGCCTTGCGTGAAAAACTGCTTCATGGTAAGATGGCTCTATGGAAAAAAAGAATGATATTATTATGATGAATTTTACAGGTACCTATAAAGGGCAGCAGTTTTACCATGGAGAAAAAATTTCCTGGGTGGAGGTACAGGAGCTTTCCGGTTGTAACTGCTACTGCGATGACGAAGCAAGAATAACATTGGAAGACCTGATCCGGGAGGCTCCCGTAAACGGAATACATTTTCTGGATTCCGGAAACTATCATTATGTAAGTCTTCTGTGGCTGAAAAAAATTCAGGAACCATTTTGCCTTCTTTTATTTGATAATCACACAGATATGCAGCCGCCGGCTTTTGGAGGGATTTTGTCCTGCGGAGGATGGGCAGCAGAAGCTCTGGAAGAAATTCCTTTTCTTCAGGAACTGATTCTGGCAGGACCGGATCAGGAATCGTTCGATCAGGTTGATCCTGATTCTGCTAAAAAAGTTCGCTTTCTTTCCAGAGAAACGCTGAAAAAGGAGAAAAAGGAGGCCTTGCTGGAATTTTTCCGAAATCTGCCAGAAGAGCTTCCGGTTTATATTTCTGTGGATAAGGATGTTCTGTGTCCGGAGGATGCATCTACGGACTGGAGTCAGGGAGATATGAAACTGAACGAGCTGGAAGAGTATCTGAAAGAGGTCTTTGCATGCAGAAAAGTTCTGGGAATGGATGTGTGCGGAGAATGTACGCATCCGGGAATGGAACTGCTCAATGATCGGGGAAACGGAAAAATACTGACTATTTGGAAAGACTGGAGGGATTCCCATGAAAAATGAACTTCTTACGATCGGGCCGTTTACAATCTATGGTTATGGGTTTATGATTGCCATAGGAGTATTGGCCGGATGGTTTACAGCAGAGTACCGTGCCCGGAAACACAAAATGGAAGCAGATCATGTTTTTTTTCTTGTGATCTGGTGTCTTCTGGGGGGATTCCTAGGAGCAAAAATTTTGTTCTGGATCACTGAATGGAAGGAAATTGTTTCAGATCCAGGTTTTATTTTATGGACGATGGCAGATGGTTTTGTTGTTTATGGAGGCATTTTGGGAGGGATTTTTTCCGGCTGGCTGTACTGCCGCATGAAAAAGCTTCATTTTTTGGAATATTTTGATCTCTTGGTGCCTTCTGTGGCTTTGGCGCAGGGCTTTGGACGTATCGGATGCCTTCTGGCCGGCTGCTGTTATGGACGAGAAACACAGGGATGGCTGTCTATTACTTTTCATAATTCGGATTTTGCGCCTAATAATGTGGCCCTTATTCCTACACAGATTTATTCCAGTATTCTTGATTTCGTTCATTTTGCAGTGCTTCTTGCTCTTGCACGGCATAAAAAAGCAGATGGACAAGTGGCGGCAGGATATATGATATTTTACAGTATCGGACGTTTTCTCCTTGAATTTTTAAGGGGAGATCTGATAAGGGGCAGTGTAGGGATTCTTTCCACCTCTCAATTTATCAGTATTTTTATACTGGCAGCAGGAGTTATCATGCTGGCTGCGGTATCGGGAAAAAAGAAAGACAGAGTATAAAAGAGAGATCAGACGTTGCATTTGAAAAAGTGCAGCCTGGTCTTTTTTTTGTTCATTAGGAAAGTAGTAGTCCGAGGCGGACTTGACTGCTATATTCGATAAAATTTGTACGTTTCGGAATTTTTGCATATATACCAAAAAACTGGCAGGATAGTGCCGTGTGGACCGTAATCACAGGCGGTCGCTGCTGGTTTTTGTCGAAAAGTTTTACTTGACAATAATGAAAAATTATAATAGCATGTAAGAAGAAAACACGAACATAGGTTTGGAACTTTTGAAATAAACAAATAAGGAGAAACTGCAGAATGATAAATGAAGAAAAGCAGAAAGCACTGGAGGCAGCTTTGGGACACATTGAAAAACAGTACGGAAAAGGTTCTGTAATGAAGCTGGGGGAATCAGGCGCTCATATGCAGGTGGAAGCTGTACCCACAGGATCTTTAGGACTGGATATTGCCCTTGGAGTAGGTGGTGTTCCGAAGGGACGTATTGTTGAAATTTACGGTCCGGAATCCAGTGGTAAGACTACGGTTGCCCTGCATATGGTAGCAGAGGTTCAGAAAAGAGGCGGAATTGCAGGCTTTATTGATGCAGAACACGCATTGGATCCGGTTTATGCAAAAAATATTGGCGTAGATATCGATAATCTTTATATTTCACAGCCGGACAATGGAGAGCAGGCTTTGGAGATCACTGAGACAATGGTACGTTCCGGTGCAGTGGATATTGTTATTGTCGACTCTGTAGCCGCGCTGGTTCCTAAGGCGGAGATTGAAGGAGAAATGGGAGACAGCCATGTGGGTCTCCATGCACGTCTGATGTCACAGGCTCTGCGTAAACTGACAGCAGTAATCAGCAGATCCAACTGTGTGGTGATCTTTATTAATCAGCTTCGTGAAAAAGTCGGTGTGATGTTTGGAAACCCGGAGACAACAACAGGAGGACGTGCTCTGAAGTTTTATGCATCTGTACGTCTGGATGTAAGAAGAGGGGAAACACTGAAACAGAGTGGAGAGATGGTTGGAAGCCATACGAAGGTAAAAGTCGTTAAAAATAAGGTGGCACCTCCGTTTAAGCAGGCAGAGTTTGATATTATGTTTGGAACCGGTATTTCCAGAGAGGGCGAAATCCTGGATCTGGCTGCAGAATGTGCCGTGGTAAATAAAAGTGGTGCATGGTATTCGTATAAGGGAGAGAAGATCGGACAGGGACGTGAAAATGTAAAAGTATTCCTGAAAGATCATCCGGAAATCTGTGAAGAAATTGAAAGACAGGTAAGAATCTGCTATCATCTTCTTCCTGAAGAGGAGATGCAGGAAAATGCAGCAGAAACAGAAGCAGCTGCCTCTGACGAAGAGGATGAACTTTTATAAGGTATTGTCATGATGGAAACAGGCGAAGAGCAGAGACAGGCGCGCAGGAAGGCCATGAAGCTTCTGGAACGTATGGACAGGACTGAAAAAGGACTGACAGAGCGGCTGGAACAGGCCGGATTTTCTCCGGAAGCAGTAAGGGATGCGGTTGCATATGTAAAAGGTTTTGGTTATATCAACGATGATCGTTATGCGGTCAATTTTATTACCTGTCGTATTCATGAGAAGAGCAGACAGAAGATATTTCAGGAACTGTACTCCAGAGGAATCGGCAGAGATACGGCAGAAGCAGCATGGGATACGGCCTGCGAGACAGAAATGCCAGATGAACGTGAGCTTTTAAGACGTACAGTGGAAAAACGCTGTGCAGCAGGGTCTGAACTAGATGAGAAAGAGATGCGCCGTCTGTATGGCTTTCTTTCCAGAAGAGGATTTCGTTCAGGAGAGATTTCTTCTGTGCTGGAAGAAATGGAAATTACCTTTTGCAAAAATTATGGCAACAAATAGGTAGAAAAACTTGACAGATTTCTCAAAAACAGCTAAACTTGTATTGTTGTATTTGTACAATGAAAACTAAATAAGGAGGTGCTCCTGTGACAACTATCATCATAAGTGTAATTGTCGCTGTAGTGGTCGCACTGCTTATTGCGGTTCCTCTTACTTGCAAGTTGGCTGTCGAGAATAAGGCAAAAAAAGACGCTGAGGTTGTCGGCACAGCAGAAGACAGAGCAAGAAGCATCATAGATGAAGCTTTAAAAACTGCTGAAACGAAAAAAAGAGAAGCTTTATTGGAAGTGAAGGAAGAATCTCTCCGCACCAAAAATGAACTGGAGAAAGAAACCAAGGAACGCAGAAATGAGCTGCAGAAATACGAGAGACGTGTTTTATCAAAAGAAGAATCTGTAGATAAAAAAGCGGATATCGTAGAGAAACGTGAGACTGAATGCACAGCAAAAGCTGCTGAATTGCAGAAGAGAGAAAAGAAAGTAGAAGAGCTTGAACAGAAGGGAGTACAGGAACTGGAAAGAATTTCCGGTCTGACCTCCGAACAGGCAAAAGACGAACTGCTGAAAACTGTAGAAGACGATGTTAAGGTGGACGTAGCAAGACTCTATAAAGAGCTTGAGAATCGTGCAAAGGAAGAAGCAGGAAAGAAAGCTAAGGAATATGTTGTCAACGCGATTCAGAAATGTGCGGTAGATCATGTATCAGAAACAACGATTTCTGTCGTACAGCTTCCAAGTGATGAAATGAAAGGTAGAATCATCGGAAGAGAAGGACGTAATATCCGTACATTGGAGACACTGACAGGTGTTGATCTGATCATTGACGATACTCCTGAAGCAGTTGTTCTTTCTGCATTTGATCCGATTCGAAGAGAAGTGGCAAGAGTTGCTCTTGAGAAGCTGATTGTAGATGGTCGTATCCATCCGGCAAGAATCGAAGAAATGGTTGAGAAAGCACAGAAGGAAGTAGAAGCGCAGATCCGCGAAGATGGTGAAAACGCAGCTATGGACGTAGGTGTACATGGAATCCATCCTGAGCTGCTGAAGCTGCTTGGACGTATGAAATTCCGTTCCAGCTATGGACAGAATGCATTAAAACATTCAATCGAGGTTGCACAGCTTTCCGGAATCATTGCCGGCGAAGTCGGTGTAGATGTCCGTATGGCGAAACGTGCTGGTCTTCTTCATGACATTGGTAAATCTATTGATCACGAAGTGGAAGGTTCTCATATCCAGATCGGTGTAGATCTTTGTAAGAAATATAAAGAATCTGCTGTTGTGATCAATACAGTTGCATCTCATCATGGAGATGTAGAGCCGGAATCTCTTGTTGCATGTATTGTACAGGCTGCAGATGCTATTTCTGCTGCACGACCAGGTGCGAGAAGAGAAACTTTGGAGACATATACCAACAGACTGAAACAGTTGGAAGATATCACCAATGAATTCAAAGGTGTAGATAAGTCATTTGCTATTCAGGCAGGCAGGGAAATCCGTGTAATGGTAGTGCCGGAACATGTGACAGACGCTGACATGGTTCTGCTGGCAAGAGACATTGCAAAACAGATCGAAGCGGAATTGGAATATCCGGGTCAGATCAAAGTCAATGTTATCCGTGAAAGCAGAGCTGTAGATTACGCAAAATAATTCTGACAGGTGATGTACCGTAAAAGGTTCTTTTTATGAAGTATATAAGCCGTGTGAAAATTTTTCACACGGCTTTTTGCGTATAGGTAAATAAAAAGTCTGGAAACATATGACATATTTTCATTTCTGAGTCCGTAAACTGGTACAGGGTGAGAGAATGAAAAAAAGACTGGAGTTATATAAAAGGGGAAAATTGCCGGTACATTGGATTTTTTTAATTGGTTTTTTGGCAGGCACGATCTTGCCTGATCTTGCCTGGAAATTTGACTGGAATCAGAAAACGGCTGCCTCCGTTTATCTTTTGGCATCATTCGCTGATAAGACATTGGAAAAAAAGGAATATTTTTTTCAGGTTTTGAGGATGCGAGGAAGCCAGTTCCTGATAACTGCATTTTGTGGATTATCTGTATTTGGAGTAACGCTTTCAGTTATAGAAACATTACTTATGGGGTTTCAGACAGGTCTTTTGATGACGGTTTCTATTCTGCAGTTTGGGCTTCAGGGCGGTGTGATTGGTATAGGAATCATGTTTCCTCAATATATCCTTTATTTTCCCTGTTACTACTGGCTGCTGAAACTGGTTTATGGTCAATCAATGGAAATATGGAAAAACCACGGATTATTTCCAGCTGAAATTTCAAGATATATTATGGGGATTGTTCTGTGCGGGCTGATGTGCATTGCTGGAATGATTCTTGAGATATGGTGCAACCCACCGGTGTTGGAGGTACTTATGAAAAGCCTTAAAATATTCGGAAACGGAGGCTGAAGAGAATGCATACAGAAGAACTGGTTTTTGGCTTGAATAACAGAAAAGACTTTGATTTGGATTCCATACAGTGTATAATAATTAACATATCAGAATTATGAATTGAGATTTGTTTTGAAGTACAGAATGCTGTCAGAAACTATAAAAAACAGGAAGTATGAAAATGGAACATTTGATAAATGAATTTATGGAATACCTGCAAAATGAAAAAAATATTTCTGGAAATACGGAACTGTCTTATAGACGGGATTTAAAAAAAATGGTTGCGTATTTTGATCAGGCCGGGGTTCAAAAAATGGAAGAAGTAACAGAAGCAGATCTCAAAGTCTATTTAGGCGAAATGAGAAAAGAAAAATTTGCTCCAGCTACCATATCCAGAAATATTGCGTCTATCAGGGCTTTTTTTCATTATTTATTAAAGAAAGGAATCATTCGGGAGGATCCTTCTGAATACCTGAAAGCACCTAAAATTCAGAAAAAAACGCCGGAATTCCTCACAGTGGAGGAAGTAGACCGTCTTCTTAGACAGCCTAGCTCCGATACCGGAAAAGGGATAAGGGATAAAGCTATGCTGGAACTGCTTTATGCAACTGGAATGCGAGTCAGTGAACTGCTTAATTTGCAAACAGAGGATATTAACCTTAGCTTTGGATATGTGATCTGCCATGACAGTGAAAAAGAAAGAGTTCTTCCAATTGGAAATGTGAGCAGAGATGCACTTGTCAGGTATATGGACAAGGCAAGAAAACTCTTTGTAAAAGATACAAAGGAAACAGCATTGTTTACGAACTGTTCTGGCAAAGCCATGAGCAGACAGGGGTTCTGGAAAGTGCTGAAAGGCTATGCAGAGGCAGCTGGAATCCATAGAGATATCACACCTCATACACTGCGGCATTCGTTTGCGGTTCATATGCTTCAGAATGGAGCGGATATCAAAAGTGTACAGGAGATGCTGGGTCATTCAGATATTTCTTCTACCCAGGTATATCTGGGGTTGGATCCTGTGAAAATGAGAGATGTATATATGAAAGCTCATCCAAGGAGCTGATATAAAAAACGCCTGGACTGTTATTTTCAGTCCGGGCATTTTTTATCAGCACATTTCAGCAATGGTATAAAGCAGTTTTTCTGATTCTTCCCATCCAAGACAGGCATCTGTAATGGATTTGCCATAGATATGCTCTTTTCCGATCTTTTGATTTCCAGATTCAATATAACTTTCGATCATAAGTCCTTTTACCAGTGATTTAAGTTCCGGATCTACCAGACGGCTGTGAAGGACTTCTTTTGCAATACGGACCTGCTGTTCATACTGCTTGTTCGAATTGGAATGGTTTGTGTCAACGATTACCGCTGGATTTTTGAGATCTTTTGCCTGATATTTTTCCCAGAGCAGACGCAGATCCTCGTAATGATAGTTGGGAATCGCTTCTCCGTGTTTATTTACAGCGCCTCGTAAAATCGTATGTGCCAGAGGGTTTCCGGTTGTTTCTACTTCCCAGCTTCTGTAGATAAAACGATGAGAACCCTGAGCAGCAGTAACAGAGTTTAACATAACACTGAAATCACCGCTGGTAGGATTTTTCATTCCGGCAGGTACATCCATACCGCTGACGGTAAGACGATGCTGCTGGTCCTCTACAGAACGAGCGCCTACGGCTACATAGGAGAGAAGATCGGAAAGATAACGATAATTTTCAGGATAAAGCATCTCATCAGCGCAGGTAAAGCCGCTTTCCTGGATCGCACGGATATGCATTTTGCGGATAGCGATCAGACCGGCCAGCATATTTGGCTTTTTCTCTGGATCTGGCTGATGGACCATGCCTTTGTAGCCCTCGCCTGTAGTACGAGGCTTATTGGTATAAACTCTGGGAATGATTAAGACTTTATCGGAAATCTTATCCTGTACCTTGCGCAGTCTTAAAAGGTAATCAATCACTGCGTCCTCGTTGTCAGCAGAGCAGGGACCAATAATAGCAAGAAATTTGTCTGACTTTCCCGTAAAGACATCGCGGATCTCCTGATCCCTTTTTTCTTTTAATGCCTGAATGGAAGCATCAACAGGATATTCACCTCGGATATCTTCCGGTGTAGGCAGTTTTTTGATAAATGAAAAACTCATAGTTTCCTCCTCGTGTCCATGTTTTTGGACAAACAGGTACTCTCTTGAGAGTTTCCTCCTCGTGTCCGTGTTTTTGGACAAATGGTATTTCTATGTTTATTATAAACGATTCTTGTTTTATTGTCGATAGAGAATCCGGGCTTTTCGCAATTGCGTTTTGGATCATCTGCGGTACAGATAGGAAATATGGAGGCAGCTCAGAAGGAGTTCACTGATCAGGATACCATAGAAATACCCTCTGATGCCGACTGCGGGAATCAGGAACAGTACAAAGGAAATCCGAACCAGGATTCCCGCAGCATTATGAAGCAGGGAACGGGTAGTTTCTCCGAGTCCGTGCAGGATACTGGACAGTGTTGTATTCATGTAAAGAAAAGGACAGATAAAGGACAAGGTACGGATATAGGTTCCGGCTGTAGGACTTTTAAAAAGAAAATTGCCCAGATAAGGCCCAAGGAGAAAAAATCCGAGGGTACAAAAAATTCCAAGGGACAGACAGCCGGTACCAGCTCCGATGGTAACGGAGCGGATTTTTTTCTGACGGCCAAGAGCCTGCATTTCCGCCACAGAAGGCATCAGCATCACCGAGACAGAATTTGTTACGGTGGAGGGGAATAAGATCAGAGGAAGCGCCATCCCCGTAAAAATACCATAAACCTTCAAAGCATCAGCAGATGATAATCCATAGACCTGAAGCTGCTGAGGAATCAGCACGACCTCAATACTTCCAAGAAGAGTCAGAAGAACACGGTTCAGTGTCAATGGAAATGCAGTATGAAATATTTCATGCATACAGGATAATGCAGAAAAATCAGAGCTATGTTTATTCGAAAAATGCAGTCCCAGGAGAAGAAGGCCTGAGGCAGCGGTAAAGATTTCGGATATCAGAGAGCCGCCTACTGCGACCACAGCAGTTACGGGAAGATTCTGGGAAAGAAGAATCTGGGAGATCAGCCAGGAGGAACTGACTCGGACAATCTGCTCCATAAGCTGCAGTCCGGAAGGGATCCCGGCCTTTTTTTCGGCAAAATAATAACTGTTGATGCAGGAATGGATGGCACTCAGAGGAAACTGCAAGGCAAGGATTCGAATCAGAGGTTCTGTAAGAGGCTCTTTTAGAATCTGTCCGGCAAAAAAGCCCGATTGTGAATAAAAGATCCACGCAGCAGCAGAGGAAAGCAGGAAGGACATTATAGTTCCGCACTTAAAAAGTTTTTTTGCTTCGTTTCCTTTTTTTAGAGCAAGTCTGGAGGCGACAAGTCTGGAAAGAGAAGTCTGGATACCGGACACCGTGAATGCCAGTACAAGATTCTGTAAAGGCATGATCAGCTGATAAAGTCCGAGCCCATGTGCACCAATCGTATGAGAGAGGAATATTCTATAGAAGAAACCTATGACCCTGCTGGCCAGACCGGTACATGTCAGGATAAATGTTCCCCTGAAAAAATTCTTTTTTGACATAGAAGATCCTGGAGTTTTTTTGTTAATATATGCAAAAAATAACCTTGACAGAACGGTCACTATCTGTTACTGTAATTACAGTAATTCCGACAAAAATACTGGGAATTAAAAGAGGTGAACAGATGAAACTGTCAACAAGAGCGATTTACGGACTTCGTGCCATGATTGATCTGGGAGTATCCAGTGAAACAGAGGCTGTTTCCATACAGAGTATTGCAGGAAGACAGAATATTTCTGTCAGTTATCTGGAACAGCTGATGGGAAAACTGAAACGGGCGGGGTTGGTGGAAAGTACCCGTGGTGCCTGTGGAGGATATCGTCTGGGACGCCCGGCAGAAAATATATCCGTGGGAGATATCCTGCGAGTCCTGGAAGGTGGCCTTGAAGCTGCTCAGTGTGCGGGAACTTCAACGGAAGAAACGTGTGAGACACAGGATATCTGTGTTGCGAAGTATGTATGGAAACGGATCAACGACAGTATCACACAGGCTGTGGATACGTTAATGTTGAGCCAGCTGATAGAAGAGAGCAGAAAAAAACAGGAAGAAAGAATGTAATATATTTTTATTATAGCAGGAGGACAAGAATATGAATAAATTGATCTATCTGGATAATGCAGCGACTACAAAAACAGCTCCTGAAGTTGTAGAAGCCATGCTGCCTTATTTTACAGAATATTATGGAAATCCGTCCAGCGTATATGATTTTGCGGCAAACAGCAAAGAGGCTGTGACCAATGCCAGAAGCCGCATTGCAGAAGTAATCAACGCAAAGACAGAGGAGATCTATTTTACAGCAGGAGGATCAGAATCTGATAACTGGGCTCTGAAGGCTGCTTTCGAGGCATATAAGGGCAAGGGTAATCACATAATTACAACAAAGATTGAGCATCATGCTATCCTTCATACATGTGAATATCTGGAAAAGGTAAGAGGGGCAAAGGTTACCTACCTTGATGTGGACGAAAATGGAATCGTCCGCCTGGAAGACCTGGAAAAGGCTATTACACCGGAGACCATCCTGATTTCCGTAATGTTTGCAAATAATGAGATCGGTTCTATCCAGCCGATCAAAGAAATCGGAATGATCGCCAGAGAACACGGAATCCTTTTCCATACAGATGCGGTTCAGGCGTTCTGTCAGGTACCGATTGATGTGGATGAGTATCATATTGATATGCTCAGCTCCAGTGCACATAAGATCAACGGACCTAAGGGAATCGGTTTCCTTTATATACGCAAGGGCGTAAAGATCCGCTCTTTTGTTCATGGAGGAGCACAGGAAAGGAAGCGTCGTGCAGGAACTGAAAATGTTCCGGGTATCGTAGGCTACGGTGCAGCAGCTGACCGTGCAGAAAAAACAATGAAGGAACGTACAGCTAAGGAAACAGAGCTGAGAGATTATCTTATCAACAGGATCACAACAGAGATCCCTTATGTAAAGCTGAACGGAGATCCGGTAAAACGTCTTCCGAATAATGTTAATATCAGCTTCCAATTTATTGAAGGTGAATCTCTTCTGTTGATGCTGGATGGATGTGGCATCTGCGGCTCCAGCGGTTCTGCATGTACTTCAGGTTCCCTGGATCCGTCTCATGTACTTCTGGCAATTGGCCTGCCCCATGAGATCGCCCATGGCTCTCTGAGACTGACACTCAGTGAAGAGACCACCAGAGAGGAACTGGATTATACCGTAGATAAGCTGAAGGAAATCGTCCAGAACCTTAGAAATATGTCCCCGCTTTATGAGGATTTTATTAAGAAACAGAAATAAAGAAGTGCTTTATAAAGAGGCTTCAGTTAGAGCATAAAGACTATAAAAATACATGGATGAATATACAGGAGGAAACAGATTATGTACAGTGAAAAGGTAATGGATCATTTTCAGCATCCCAGAAATGTGGGAGAGATTGAAGATGCAAGCGGAGTAGGAACTGTCGGAAATGCAAAATGTGGAGATATTATGAGAATCTTCCTTGATATTGACGATGAAACTCATGTGATCAAAGACTGCAAGTTCAAGACTTTTGGCTGCGGTGCGGCAGTAGCAACAAGCAGTATGGCAACGGAACTTGTGATCGGCAAAACCATTGAAGAGGCAATGAAGGTGACAAACAAGGCAGTTATGGAGGCACTTGACGGACTTCCCCCGGTGAAGGTACACTGCTCCCTTCTGGCAGAAGAGGCCATTCATGCGGCTCTCTGGGATTATGCACAGAAAAATCACATTGAGATTGAAGGGCTTTCCAAACCAAAGTCCGATATTCATGAGGATGAAGAAGAGGAAGAAGAATATTAATACGAAGTAAAGGCTGCACAGACACTTTCCGGTATATCAAGGAAGATATACCGGAGGTTTCTGCCGCAGCCTTACTGTGCTTATAAGAAAAAGTATTGCGAGGTGGAAGTTTGACAGGACTTACAGATGAACAGGTAAAAGAGAGGATCGAGGCCGGGCAGGTAAACGCTGATGAAAATCCGAATACCAGAACCTATAAACAGATCATCAGAGAAAACACACTGACATTTTTTAACTTTCTGAATGTTGTGCTGCTTGTACTGGTTCTGATGGTTGGATCTGTTAAGAATGCATTCTTTGTGGGGATTGTTATCATCAATACGCTGATCGGTATTGCCCAGGAGATCCGTGCAAAAAAGACAATTGATAAGCTGGCTATTCTCACAGCCAGAAAATCTGTGGTGATCCGGGAAGGAAAAAAATGGACTGTTCCGACGGAAGAACTGGTTTTGGACGATCTGGTCTGTCTGAAAACAGGCGATCAGGTTCCGGCAGATGCACAGATCCTGGAAGGAAGCCTGGAGGTCAACGAATCACTGCTTACCGGAGAGTCGGATAACCTTCCGAAAAATCCGGGGGATCAGTTGTTTTCCGGAAGCTTTGTAACAGCGGGAGAAGCCTGCTGTCAGGTTATCCATGTAGGAAAGGACAATTATGCATCCCAGATCACCAGTGAGGCCAAAGAGTTTAAACGGCATAATTCTGAATTGCGAAATTCCCTGAATGCA
Organism: Lachnospiraceae bacterium; assembly: GCA_021771755.1. Classification (GTDB taxonomy): domain Bacteria; phylum Bacillota; class Clostridia; order Lachnospirales; family Lachnospiraceae; genus Blautia_A. The sequence continues at coordinate 46,843 of JAETOL010000011.1, forward strand.
ATTCTGAAGGTGATCAGTATTATCATTGTTCCTCTGGGCGCGCTGCTGTTTTATAAGCAGTATTATATGGTGGGAGACAGCTTCCGTGACTCGATTGTAAGTATGGTGGCCGGTGTCCTGGGAATGATTCCGGAAGGTCTTGTGCTTCTTACCAGTGTGGCTCTGACACTGGGGGCACTGGTTCTCGCAAACAGGAAAACACTGGTGCAGGAGCTTTACTGCATTGAGACACTGGCAAGAGTGGATACGCTTTGTCTGGACAAGACAGGTACCATTACAGAAGGAACCATGTGCGTGGAACGTGTGGAGCCTTTTTCCGGAAGCCTGATGCAGGAGAACTCCGATGACGGAGAAAAAGAAAAGGACGACAGTGAAAAAAATCCGGAAAAATCCGAAGCAGAAAGCGGGGAACAGACGGAGACTGTATCGGAGCAGACTGTTCTGAAAAAGGAAGAGGCAGATATCAAAGAGATCGAGCGCATTATGTGCAGCATGATGAGTGTACTGCGGGATGAGAATGCCACAGCCAATGCCCTCAGAAAGCGTTTTCCTGCCAAGGCATCCATGAACTGCCATCATGCCATTCCGTTTTCTTCTGACAGAAAATACAGCGGCGCTGTTTTTGAAGAGGAAGGAACATATCTGATGGGAGCTGCCCAGTTCCTGTTTCCGGATAAAAAGGAAGAGCTTACAAAATATGCACAGAAATATGCGGAAGAAGGTCTTCGTGTACTGGTCCTGGCACACAGTCCGAAAGCTTCGGAGGGAACAGAAATCCCGGAAGGACTTGAGCCGGTTGCATTTCTGCTTCTTACAGATGTGATCCGTGAGGAAGCTCCGGATACATTGAAGTTTTTTGACAGCCAGGAGGTTGATCTGAAGGTGATCTCCGGTGATGATCCGGTGACAGTTGCTGCAATTGCCAGACGTGCCGGTCTGAAAAATGCGGATCGTTATGTAGATGCCACGACACTGGAAACAGAGGAAGAAATCCAGAGGGCAGTAGAGGAGTACAGTGTATTCGGGCGTGTGACGCCTCAGCAGAAAAAAGAAATGGTACAGGCTCTGAAAAAGCAGGGGCACACCGTTGCCATGACAGGAGACGGTGTCAACGATGTACTTGCTCTGAAAGAAGCAGACTGCAGCATTGCTATGGCGCAGGGAAGCGATGCAGCCAAGAATATTGCAAATGTAGTGCTTCTGGATTCCAACTTTGCTTCCATGCCTCATATTGTGAACCAGGGACGGCGTGTGGTAAATAATATCCGTACCGCAGCCTCCATGTTTCTGATCAAGACCATGTTTTCAGTTATGCTGTCGCTGCTGACTATCTTTTTTGGAAATGCCTATCCGTTTGAGCCGATCCAGATGTCTCTGATCAGTGCCTGTGCAGTGGGAATTCCGACGTTCCTTCTTGCACAGGAAAACAATTACGACAAGATCGATCATACATTTTTACGGCATGTATTTCTGAATGCATTTCCGGCAGCCATCACCATAAGTTCCTGTGTATTTACCATTATGCTGGTGTGCCAGAATGTATATCACTCCAATGCAATGCTGAATACAGCCTGTGTCCTTGTAACCGGCTGGAATTATATGGCAGCGTTAAAGACAGTCTATGCACCTCTTAATCGATACCGGAAGGTGATCATTTATGGCATGCAGTTTATCTTTTTTGCTGCAGCCGTAATCTTCCAGAAGCTGCTTGCGCTGGGCTCTCTTGACTTTGGAATGATCATTCTGGTATTTATCCTGATGACGTTTGCACCGGTTCTTATTGATGTGATTACCGGATGGATCCGGGATATTTATGCCCGGTCTCTGGACAAAGAAACACCGGGACCGATCACTTCCTTTATGACAAGGTTACTGAACGGAAAAGATGTATAAGAAATAAAACGCTCCGCGAGGATGCGACCAGATGCATGCGGAATATGACTGCCCATGGCAGTCTGCATCTGGCGCGCAAAGCGGAACAAGTCCCTCAACGATTGAGGGATTGAGGGAGTTCGAGGCGGACTCGTCCGCTTTTTTATCAGGAAAGTAGTACATTTCACATAAATATTAATAATTTTAATATAATCATTGTACATATTAATAATATATGATAAAATGAAAAAAAAAGGTTGGAATCTATGGAATTTAAACAATTAGAATCATATATAGCCATTGTAAAGTACAAAAATCTTACCACAGCAGCAGAGAAGCTGGGAATTTCACAGCCTACCATCAGTGTTCATCTGAAAAATCTGGAAGAGGAGCTGCATACCAGGCTGATCATCCGTACGGCTAAAAATTTTGAGGTGACCCAGAGAGGACAGGAGTTTTTTGTATGTGCGCAGAATATCCTGAAGCTTCGGGACGATCTCATAAACAGCTGGAACGGACGGGAAGCAGAGATTATCCGTATGGGAGTTTCGACTATCCCTTCTGCTTATATTCTTCCCGAGGTGCTGCCTGCATTTGGGAAAGAGCATGAAAATGTGTATTTTTCCATTGATCAGATGGACAGTCAGAGAGTGATCGATGAGGTGCACAAGGGGACGTATGATCTGGGACTTGTAGGAATGAAAACAGAAGATGAACTTTTGGCATTTGAGAAATTTTATCAGGATAAACTGGTGGTGATCACGCCTGTAAAGGAAAAATTTCTCAGAATGAAGGAACAGCAAGAGCTCCCTGTGGAGCATTTGTTCCAAGAACCGGTGATCCTCCGTGAGGAGGGCAGCGGAAGTGGAAAAAGCGCCGGAAAATTTTTGGAAAAGATGGGAATCAGAGAAGATAAACTTCATATTGCAGCAAGGATCAACGATCAGGAATCCATCAAAAACCTGGTGGCAGGAGGTTTGGGGATTTCGATTGTTTCCGAAAAGGCAGTGAAGGATTATGTGGAATCCAGAAGACTTTTGCAGTTCAGTCTGCCGGAGGAGTTTTCTGGAAGAGAGTTTTATATTGTATATCAGAAAAACTATATTCTAAAGGAATGTGCAGGAGAATTTATCAGGTTTTTAAAGATGTATCAGAAAAATCTGTGATTGAAAATATCAACATATGAGAAGGAGAGAAAATTAAGAAATGATCCAGTTACCAGAAAATTTTGAAACTTATGCAGAGGCCAGAAAAGCAGGATTTCTGCGTATGAAAGAACTGAAAGAATCAGGGAGAAGAGTTGTTGGGATTTTTTGCTCTTTTGTACCTACAGAGCTGATCGAGGCAGCCGGGGGAACCGCGGCCCCGTTATGCGCTACAAGTGAGGAGCCGATTCCGGCAGCAGAGGCAGACCTTCCGAAAAATCTCTGCCCTCTGATTAAGGCAAGCTATGGATTTGCCCTGACAGATACCTGTCCGTATTTTTATTTTTCGGACTTTATTGTAGGAGAAACTACCTGTGACGGAAAGAAAAAAATGTTCGAGCTGATGAACGATATCAAGGAAACATATGTGATGCAGCTTCCGGCAAGGAGAGATGAAGCGGCTCTTGACGCATGGGAAAAAGAAGTGGTCCGATTCTGGAAAAAACTGGAGGATTTTTACGGAATCACCATTACTGAGGAGGATGTAAAAAAAGCCATCCGTCTGAAAAACAGGGAACGTGAAGTGATGCTGCGTTTTCTGGAACTTGGCAAATTAAATCCTGCGCCTATTTCCGGGTATGAGATGGGAACAAGGCTGGATGGACTTGGATTTAATCCGGACATTGAAGAGAGATGCAGGATCATCGAGGCAAGAACCGAAGAGGTGAAAAAGGACTGGGAAGAAAACTATAAGGGAAAACCCTCCAGACGCCCAAGGATCCTGATCACCGGATGCCCAAACAGCGGTATCCGTGAAAAGACCATTAAGGTTATTGAGGAGCTGGGAGCGGATGTAGTGGCATTTGACTGCTGCAACGGCACCCGTGAAAAAGTGGAAAAGGTAGATGAAAACCTTCCGGTTACAAGAGCGCTTGCAAAAAAATACTTAAATATCAACTGCTCTGTAATGAGTCCAAATGAGACCCGTATGGAGTATATCAGCAATATGATCGATGAGTATCAGGTAGACGGTGTTCTGGAGCTGATCCTCTGTGCCTGCCATACCTATTCGATTGAGGCATACAATGTAAAGAAAACAGCAATGGCCAAAAACGTGCCGTATCTGATGATTGAAACCGATTATTCCAAAGCAGACAGCGGGCAGATCAATACCCGTCTGGAGGCTTTTCTGGAGACCATCAGCCAGTTTAAATAAAAATCCGAGAAAGAGAAAGGTGAAAATAAACATGAAAAAAACAGTGGATGCAATAGGGGATGTATGTCCGATTCCTGTAGTAAAAACAAAGAAAGTCATAGAAGAACTGAAGGCACAGGGCGGTACAGTAGAAACATTTGTAGACAATGAGATTGCCGTACAGAATCTGACAAAACTGGGAAAAAGCAGCGGATATACGGTGCTTTCAGAAAAACTGGAGGAAAAGAAATTCCGTGTGGAGATCCAGGTAACCGCAGGAGAAGGGGAAAATGCTCAGGAGCAGGAAATTTCCTGTATTCCGGATGGAAGACGCCGGAATACGGTAGTGGTGATTTCGTCAGAATGTATGGGAGAAGGCGATCCGGAGCTTGGAACAGCGCTGATGAAAAGTTACATCTATGCACTTTCTCAGCAGGATCAGCTCCCCTCCACCATTCTGTTTTATAATGGCGGTGTGAAACTGGCCTGTGAGGATGCTCCGACCCTGGAGGATCTGAAGAGTCTGGAGGCTCAGGGTGTGGAAATCCTTGCCTGCGGAACCTGTCTGAACTTTTATGGCCTTTCAGAAAAACTTCAGGTGGGAACGGTGACAAATATGTATGTGATCGCTGAAAAAATGGGTCAGGCATCTCTGATCATCAAGCCATGATAAGGAAAAAATTTCCCTGTGCGGTACTGACTTTTTCCACGACAACAGCAGCCATGTCCATGGAGAAAAAGTGCGGGGAGCACAAAATTCCGGGACGGCTGATCCCGGTTCCAAGAGAGATCACCGCAGGCTGCGGGCTTGCCTGGAAAATGACAGCAGAGGATTACGAAGCATATAAGCGGGAGATAGAAAACCTGAACCTCAAAGTGGAACAGATAGTTTTTATGGAATTATAAAAATAAGGAAACGGGCGATCATGGATTATATTGGAATAGACATTGGCTCTACCTGCGCTAAGGTTGTGGTTATGGACGAGGATGAAAAGATCCGGCATCAGTCTGTGCAGCCCACCGGATGGAGCAGCGTGGATACTGCAGATATCATTAAAAATATGCTTTTGGAAAAAGGCATCTCACCTGAAAACGGAAAGGTGGTTGCTACCGGCTATGGAAGGGTGTCCGTGCCATATGCAGATAAAACGGTAACGGAGATCACCTGTCATGCCAGGGGCGCAGTGTGGCTTTACGAAAAGAAGAACATGGCAGTTATTGACATTGGCGGTCAGGATACAAAGATCATCATTCTGGAAAACGGTATGGTCAGGGATTTCGCCATGAATGACAAATGTTCTGCCGGAACCGGACGTTTTCTGGAGATCATGGCAAATACCATGGCCCTGAAGCCGGATGCACTCTGTGAACTGGCGCGAAAGGGAAAAGATGTAAAGATCAGTTCCATGTGTACGGTTTTTGCAGAATCAGAGGTGATCAGCCTGATCGGTCAGGGTGAGAAAAAAGAAAATATTGCTTTTGCAGTGGTAAATTCCATAGCAGATAAAGTGGCATCCCAGTGCAGTAAGATGAATATGAGCTCCGAAGAGGTATTTCTGACCGGAGGCTTATGTGAATGTAGTTATCTGCGGGAAGTTCTGGAAGAGAAACTGGGAAAACCGGTGCTGACAAAACCGGAATGTCGATATGCAGGAGCCATAGGTGCTGCACTTTGCAGCAGAAATATATAGAACAGAGGAGAAGCGTTATGATTTATTTTGATAATGCAGCCACCACGATGCATAAGCCGGAACCGGTGATCCATGCAGTGGCACAGGCTATGAACTCTCTGGGAAATGCAGGAAGGGGCGCTCATGAGGCGTCCCTTGATGCGTCCCGGAATATTTACGGGGTCCGGGAACGGATCGCTGATTTTTTTCACGGAGAAGATCCATCCAGAATTGCGTTTACTGCAAATTCTACAGAAAGCCTGAATACGGCGATCAAAGGAATCCTGAATCCGGGAGATCATGTGGTCACTACGGTGCTGGAACATAATTCTGTCCTTCGTCCGCTGTATGAAATGGAAGAAAAGGGAGTGGAAGTGACAATACTGCCCTGCGATGAGTACGGAATGGTATATCCGGAGCAGTTTGCGGCGGCAGTCCGACCAAATACCAAAGCCTTTATCTGTACGCATGGATCAAACCTTACAGGGAATGTCCTTGATATCAAAAAGACAGGAAAGGCTGCCAGAGACAGAGGAATTCTGTTTGTTGTGGATGCCTCTCAGACAGCAGGAGTCTTTGACATTGATGTGCAGAAGATGAACATTGATATCCTGTGCTTTACCGGGCATAAGGGACTTCTGGGACCTCAGGGAACAGGCGGAATCTATGTGCGGGAGGGGATTTCTGTCCGGTCTTTGAAATCCGGCGGAAGTGGAGTGAAAACCTTTGAGAAAAAGCATCCTGCACAGATGCCTGTTGCTCTGGAGGCCGGCACTTTGAACGGACATGGACTGGCCGGACTGGGTGCAGCAGTCAATTATCTGAATCAGCAGGGACTTTCTGCTATCCGAAAAAAAGAACAGGATCTGATGGAGCAGTTTTATCTGGGAATCCGGGATATTCCGGGAGTGAAGATTTATGGAGATTTCCGCACCAGGAATCGTTGCGCGATCGTAACTCTGAATATCGGAGATTATGATTCCGGTGAGGTAGGAGATGCGTTGTATGCGGATTATGGTATTGCCACAAGAACAGGAGCGCACTGCGCTCCCCTGATGCACCAGTCACTGGGAACTGCTGAACAGGGGGCGGTACGCTTCAGCTTCAGTCATTTTAATACAGAAGAAGAAATACAAAAAGGAATCGAAGCGGTCAGGGAACTGGCTGAGTAAGCATGATTATTTTTTTCTTAATAACCAGTAGCATCCAAAGGCAGGGATCTGAACACCTCTTGCCTCCATATCTCTTCCGGAGAGCAGGTCAGTATACATGCCGTCTTCTTCATTGATCCATGCAACCTTATCATATTCACTGTAATTGTAGATTCCAATGAATTTTTCCTCCTCATTTTCGCGGACAAGAGCAAGGATGGAAGAATCCCAGGTGTCGATGGTGCGGAATGCCACATTGCTGTTAAATACACTGTGTTCTTTTCGTGCTTTTTCCAGTTTGTCAAGAACCGGGAAGAGTTTTCCCTGTACGGTTTCCGGACGGTGACGGTTTTCTGCCAGATCCCAGTTAAAGTCTCCTCTGTGGAGATAACGGGAATCGACAGCTTTTTCAGGATCGTTTTTGTAGGAATAGTCATTCAGCTGTCCGATCTCATCACCGCTGTAGATAACCGGGATGCCTGACTGAGAAAGCATAAATGCATGAAGGGTGATATCGTAGCGGATGCCTCTTGCAACACCCTCTTCATTTCCTTCAAATCCGAAACGTTCAATACCACACAGAGAGGCAGTGGTTCCGCACAGTCTGGCATCTCCGAGACGGGGATCGTCGTTATAAAGTTCTCCTCGTGCAAAGGAATCCTGATAGCTTCCGGTAAGGAAATCATTCAGATATTTTTTATGAGGGATTTCCTGAATACCAAAATTTTCCAGGAAATCATAGTCCAGTCCCCAGCCGATGTCATCATGACAGCGGAGATAATTCTGGAACACATAATCTCTTGGAAGTCCGGCTACGGTATCAAGCTGACGGCGGAGCAGGGAAACATCTCTTGTAGCAACGGTATGCCAGGTGCTTGCCATAGTGGTCACATTGTAAAGAAGATGGCACTCTGGTTTTTCTACGGTACCGAAGTAAGGAACTACTTTTTCCGGAGCCATAACGACTTCACCCAGAAGAAGAATACCAGGGCACACGATCTCACAGATCATACGCATGATGCGGACAATGGTATGTACCTGGGGAAGGTTGCGGCAGTTGGTGCCAAGCTGTTTCCAGATATAGGGAACGGCATCCAGACGGACGATGTCAACACCCTGATTAGCCAGATAAAGCATGTTGAAGATCATTTCATTCAGTACGACAGGGTTGCGGTAGTTAAGATCCCACTGATATGGATAAAAGGTGGTCATGACATGCTTCTGTACATCCTCCAGCCATGTGAAGTTTCCGGGCGCTGTTGTAGGAAAGACCTGAGGACAGGTTTTTTCATACATTTCCGGGACATCATAGGAATCAAAGAAGAAGTAACGGTCCTGATATTCTTTTTCGCCTGCACGGGCACGCTTTGCCCACTGGTGATCCTCAGAAGTATGGTTCATGACAAAATCAAGACATACACTGATGCCGCGTTTATGACATTCGGAGGTAACATGAGCGAAATCCTCCATGGTTCCCAGTTCTTCCTGAACACTGCGGAAATCTGCCACGGCATAGCCGCCGTCACTGCGTCCCTTCGGGGAGGAAAGAAGCGGCATCAGATGCAGATAATTTACATTACATTCCTGCACATAATCCAGTTTGTTCTCCAGCCCTTTCAGAGTTTTGGCAAAAGAGTTTACATACATCATCATTCCGGTAAGATCGTTGCGCTTGTACCATGCAGGATCTTTTTCGCGGGCAAGATCAGAAGCTTTCAGCTCTGTGTTTCGTGCATCGTAGAAATTTTTCAGTTCATCCAGAAGATCATTCAGATGCATGGTAACATAAGGATTATCCTGATAAAGTTCGCAGTAAAGCCATTTCAGTTCATCCAGATGACGGTTGAGACGTGCCTGATAAACAGCTTCTTCCTCCGGGCGGGCGGATAACTTAGGAGCGTCCACTTTTTTTGTTTCGACTTTAACAGGTTCTACTTTTTTTGTTTCAACCTTAACAGGCTCTACCTTTTTTGTTTCGACCTTAACAGGCTCTACCTTTTTCGTTTCAACCTTAACAGGCTCTACTTTTTTTGTTTCAACTTTAACAGGTTCTACTTTTTTTGTTTCAACTTTAACCGGATCCACTTTTTTTGTTTCGACTTTAATCGGATCTGCCTTTTTGGTTTCTACTCTGGCTGCGGCAGCCTTTTTTTTCTGGAGTCTTTTTTTTGCCATAATAATTTCTCCTTTGCTGTGAATTTAAAGCATATGCTTAAATCTATGAAAATGTGCGGAAACATTTTGATTCCGTTTATAGTTTATCTTAAAAGGATGGAGGTAAAATGTCAAGTTTCTACAATCCTTGAGTTTCCGCAGTTTTATCCACAGAGCTTCAAACCAACCACCTCGGTTATAAACAACTTTCAAAAAATGCCCAAAATATAAGGAATCCTTTCCCTTTTTGATGTAAAATTTAATCGCCACAAAAAAATTGTACTAAACAAAAAGAAGGAGGATTCC
>JAETOL010000086.1 GCA_021771755.1 Lachnospiraceae bacterium
GTTCTATTCGAAAGACCTTGCCAAAAAGAGCAGCAGCGCCAAAAAAGCACTTTGGAAAAAGGGAAAATTTACAAGTGCCTGGGAACCGTATGGTTACAGAAAGTCAGAAGAGGACCCTCATCAGCTGATCGTTGATGAAGAAGCTGCAGAACATCTGAAGAGTATATTTTCTATGTATATGGATGGCAGGAACTATAGTGATATCGCAAGACAGCTCAATAAAGATGGCGTTTTATCGCCGACTCTACAGAGAAAATTTTATAAAACCGGTGAAAAGCCGCTTCCTGAGTCAAAACCCTGGAACAATTATGAAGTGAAACGAGTACTTCAGGATGTTCATTGCACAGGTGATTCTGTATTTGGAAAATACCAGCAAAGTGTTTTTCAGGGAAATAAACAGAGAAACCGACCAGAGAGTGAATGGCTGCATGTGGAGAATACACATGAAGGAATTATAGATAGAGAGCTGTTTCAGCAGGTACAATCTAAAATACAGGAATATACGGAAGCGTATAAGAAGAGACATCAGCAGAACAATGGGGCTATTCGAAATCATAATTTCTATACAGGAAAGATATGGTGCGGAGGCTGTGGCAACCGCATGACGTTGTCCAGAGAAAGAAATGGCACATTCTTTTATATCTGCGGAGCCAACACTAACCATAAATCCGGAGGAAAGCAATGCAAAGGGCACAGAGTCAGAAAAGAATATGTGGATGACGATGTTCTTCGCCTGATCCAAACGCATATGAAAACCGTATTGGATACAGAAAAAATGATTCAGGAAATGAATGCAGCTTCCAAAAATCAGACACAGTACCTGCTTTTGGATAAAGAGGTGGGGAAACTTCGATGGGAACTAAGCCGTATCAGTAAGCGTAAATCGGATTTATATGAAGATTACTCGGAACGTTTGATTACAGAAGAAGAGTACATACAGTTTTCTCGGATCTATTCCAATGAAATTGAGAATATTAAGAGCCGTCTGGACACAGTATTGGCGGCACAGGTTCGGTATTCCCAGGATTACCACATTGAAGAAGGCTGGGGAAATGTGATACATACTTATATGTCAAAGCGTAAGCTGACAAAAGAAATGGCAGATGCCTTTGTGGATTCAATTGTTATCCATGGTAAGTATGATTATGAGATCAAGCTGGTATATGACGATCAGTTTGCAGATTTACAGAAATTAAAGAAAGAGAAGGAGGCGCAGTCAAGATGACAGATCATAGAAAAACAGCTGTTTATATCCGTTTATCCGCAGAAGATGACAATGTAGATGGCAGAGCCAAAAAAGAGAGCGACAGTGTAACTTCTCAGAGAATTCTGTTAAAATCATTTGTGATTGATCAGCTGGGTGTAGCTGAGGCTGACATCCTGGAATATGTGGATGACGGTGTCAGCGGTACTCATTTTAAACGGCATGGATTTCAACAGCTGCAGGATGACATGAAAAGCGGAGAAATCGGCTGTGTAGTTGTAAAAGACTTTTCCAGATTCGGAAGAGACTATCTGGAAGTTGGATTTTATATTGAATATATTTTCCCACTTCTACAAATACGATTTATTTCGATTAATGACAGCTATGACAGTGCAGCAAGCAGCGGAATGACTGGTGGAATGAATGTAGCATTGCAGAATCTGGTATACAATATGTATAGTCTGGATTTGTCCAAGAAAATTTCATCAGCAATGCAGACAAGAACAAAAAACGGCACACGCCTTCCGGTAAATGCCAGATATGGCTATAAAAAAGGAAAAGATGGAAGGCTGGAAGTTGATCCGGAAGCTGCAAAAGTTGTGAAAATGATTTTTCAGATGGCAGCAGAGGGAACAAGTTTTGCAGATATTACAAGGGAATTGAACAGACAGGCGATTGCCACTTGTGATGAGCAGAAATTATCAAGAGGGGATCAGGTGCAGTTCCAGAGGTTTGACACGATCAAAAAGAAACACTGGAGCCCTACGACAGTAGCGGCAATTGTACGGGATGAGATTTATATTGGAACCAGAATCTGGGGAAAAACACGTTGCAGTATGCATACCGGTCATAAAGCAGTTCTAAATGAGGAAACAGAATGGGTTCGCCTGGAAAATCATCATACGGCAATTATAGACAGGGCATTGTTTGAAAAAGCAAATGAAATGCATCCGAAAAAGAAGAGAAGTGTTGCGGAATCACGCACTAATTTTACTCTGGAAAGACGTAAAAAACAGCCGGCATTGCTGCTATGTGCCAACTGTGGGCATTCTCTGTTAAAAGAAACAGAGCATCTGCTGAAATGCTCAGATGCCCGAACCAATGGAGATCCTGTGTGTCGAAGTCTGGTGATCCGGCGGGAACCGCTGGAGGAGAATATCCTTGGGCTTGTTCATCAGTATGCAGCGTCAATGTTGGAAAAGAAAAGAAAGTATCTGCCAAAAGGCAATGCGACTACAAAGAGATCAATACCTCAGAATTGCAAAAACAGAGCCGACAGTTGACCTCGGAAAAGATGAAGCTCTATGATGATTATAAAGATGGTCGTATAGATCGTGATTTGTATAAGCAGAGAGCTGAAAAGATAAGTGTACAGCTGGATGAAATAAAACGAAAGATAGAAGATGCAGAGAATAGTAAAAAGCTTCTTGAACAAAACGAACTTTCTGATAAAATAAAACTAAAAGATTTCTTGGGAATTCAGAAGTTCGATACAGAGAAGTTGCGTGAGATTATCAAGGTGATTCGTGTTCATAGTCAGGATGAAATTGAAATCGAATGGAATTTTGACGATATTTTTTCGGAACAGAGGTAACTTGAGCAGGACAAGAATGACTTATCATAAGATAATAAAGGTGCTGGGACTACCTGATGGAAGCGTCAGATAGTCTTCGGCAGAAAAAAATAAAATTTTTTTGTCCTATACTTGACACATCCACATGTGTGCCGACACACCTATTGCAGCAATATGGTAAAATCGGGAATGAATCCCAAGACGCTGCAGTACCTCATGGGGCATTCGGATATATCAGTCACAATGAATGTGTACACGCATATCGGATTTGATGATGCTGAGGAAGAACTGAAACGGATGGAAGAGTTTAGGAAGGCGCAGGCGGAGGTTGAAAAGAAGGACGAAAAACCGATGTCACAGAAGATGTTTAAGGTAATTTGATATAGAAGATAGATAATGCTCCGGCTTGGCTGGGGCGTTCTTTTTTTTGGAAATTAGAAAATATCAAAAATATCAAAAAGATTTAAAAAATCGTTGACAAAAATTTTTTGCGTGATATACTAATATAAAATGGTAAAGAGCTTTCGTTCTTGCTATTGGTGTGATCGCTTTCGTGATGATATCCGGATATATTAGGAATATTGTTAAGGTAAGTCGATCATACGTAACTGTATGATCTTTTTTTATGCTTGTTAGCAGAAAGGAAAACTTATGAAAAGAAAAGAATTAGTATTATTAATGGCGGCCTTAACAAAAGGTGGAAAGACAACAATCGCAATGGCATTATGTAATCCAAAGTACAGAGCTAAAATGGCTTCGTTGAGTAATTGTAGAACTGAGGTTACAGTGGATTGGACTTATGACACTGGGGCAAATGATATTGCTTTGAAAGAAATTTTGCTAAATTATCAGGGAGTGTTTGGCACTGACTTTAAAGAAAGGATAAGCTGTGAGAAATTTTCAGAAGTCTTGGATAGTGAGGAAGGTAAATATTTACAAGATATTTTTGGACTTGAAAAGCAGGAGAATTTATCGGGTAGTGAACTTGAACAGTATGTGCTAAATGCTATTATGAGTTATGTAAATAGCTGTGATGAACAAGGTTTGGCAAAACTCATTAAGAACAGACTTAGTAATAGATTTTTACGCAGAATCAAGGTGGTTGTACCACCTGTTGAAGAATTTGCACAATTCTTTGATGAGAAAACCGTTTCTTTAGTATTACGTGATACACGTGGTCTTTTGGATATAGATCCAGAAGAAGCAACTAAAGTGCAATCAAGAACAATGCAGGAATTGGGAATTGATGGAATTGATGCAGTTTTACTATTAGGAACAGCAGCTCCTTTTGCAGATACGATAAAATGGTACAAGAATGCTTACAAAAGTGCGTTTGAGTCAGTACCAGTTTTTATTATGACACGCCCGGATTCAGTTTCCACATTGTACGATTTTATGTATGGAATAGATGAAGAAAATGTTACAGTAGAGAATGTTCGAGATTTTCTACAGTCTGCTAAGAAAGGAAATGGAAAGGGATTTAAAGAATTCCCTAATACTTACTTGCAGTGTTATAGATTGCTTGAGATGTTTGATATTGGTAAGATTAATGGAGTTGATTTTAATTACAATTATAAAGTGTATAATAATGAGGATTTACGCTATATTTATCCAAATTCAACTACATTAGTGCAAAATGATGGAAAACCGGATTATGAGTCAGCAGATTATCATTTATATGAACTTATCGTGTTTGAAAATCTTAAGGACATGGTAAATAAGATGGTTGAACATAATAGTTTTGTTGAAGCAATTTACAATCAGATAAAAGCTGATTTTGCAAATTTAATTCAGAGTAATGTAAGTGTGCCTATGTATCCAGAGTATCGCAAGTATGATAGAAACGATGTATGTAACAATATTTTGAGCGGAAATATTTTGGGACCACGTGATGGAATTGTAACTACAGAACATGGAGATGTAAAATATCTTGGGGCAGTTACGAGTGGCGTGTCTTCTAGAATATGGTTAAGGAATAAGATATACTCATATACATATGTGGGACCTTTGAAAAATCCTGATGGTTCAGATATAGCACCAAATATGCCGAAGGAATGTCGTGATAATCTTGTTAAAATGGCATTGTTTAATATTGTTGAGAAGTACACAGATTATGAGGCTTATTTTCAGGGATATTACTTTATCAATCGTTATTCTGTTCGTAATGCTATTTCTAATATCAGAAAGAACAATATGCAAGGAGATGCTTTGAATAATGTCTCAAAGGAAATTGCTAGCATTGTGTTCTAACTAGTAGAGATCAGATGATTAAAGCTGGCGCATTACAATTGTTAGCGTCGGGTGGAATCGACCACCCAGAGTCGCATAGAATTAACCATTTTTAGCCGGACAGAAAAAGCCATTGTATTTTTCTTTTCGTGTTCTAAAATGATGGATGCCAATG
>JAETOL010000087.1 GCA_021771755.1 Lachnospiraceae bacterium
AGCTGTTCAGTACAAGATACAATGACTGTCATACACTTTTGGCTCTGTTTTATGAGGTAAATATTTAAAGAAAAGCCTGAAAAATTAATGATTTAGGGCTTGACATTATAGGAAGGGAATTGGATGATTTTTTTGAAGCAAAGGAATTATCACTTTCTGAGTTGAATAACCAGTCGGAGCTTTTACTGGAAGTACAGGATATTTTATATGCGGAAACAAATACCACGATCCGGATGGGACGGAGCAGTGGAGTTTTTGCGGTTCTGGATGCAACTGTAAATACAGAAATACCAAATGCGGATCATTCAAGAAGCGGTGTGTATCTCCGGCTGATCAATGTGAGCAGTAATGTGGTTTTGAATCCGGAAACCATTTTATTTCGGGGCAGTCCTGAAATTGCGAGAACGTATGGCCTGGAGCTTCACAACCGGTGGAATCTGGAATTTAATACAGAGGTTTTACCCGGATGGGAGGATTACCACGCAGGGGAGACTGCTTCACAGGGAGAATATCTTTGGTCATACCGGATGAAGCTTCCGGATACCTGGGAAGATATCATGGTGCTTACCGTACCGATCCTGGGAAGAAACGGAGAGTTCTATGGTGTTTGCGGAGTGGAGCTTAATCATGTTCATTTTAAATTGGAATATCCATCCAAGGAAAGTACATATGGCTCAATGGTTTCTCTGATGGCTCCTGTGGAGGGTTCTTATTTAAGTGTGGATAAGGGAATGACAGGAAATACAGAAGGAACATGGCTGGGAGAAACAGAGAAGCTTTCTGTTGAAAAAAGAAAAGGCTATAATGTTTATTATGGTCAGAAGAAAGACTATTATGGAATAAGTAAGACCATGGATTTCCGGATGAACGGAACAGATAATTGGGTAACTGCTGTGCTGATACCGAAGGAGGAATGTGACCGGCGCATTTTGAGAAACCATTTTTATATTGTTTCAGGTGTGGGATGCTTTATCCTTTTTATGTATCTGTTTGCCATGTATTTATCAAGACGCTTTGTTCGTCCGATATTAAAAAGCTTTCAGGATGTGCAGGAGGGAGCGGAACTGGACCACTGGCATTCCAATATCAAAGAGCTGGAGGATCTGTACCGATATATCAGTGAAAAGGATAGGGCAATTTCTGTAAATGACCTTCCGCCGCAGATAGAAGAATTACTGAAACAGTTTTCGGAGAATGTAAAGGAGCTGACAAAGGCAGAGTATAACATTTTTCATTATTATATAGAAGGGTATGAAATCGCCCGGATCCCCACAATTGCCTGTGTCAGTATGAGTACGATAAAAAAACACAATGGGAATATTTATCGTAAGCTGGGAATCTCATCAAATGATGAATTACTGATGTATATCGATCTTTTCCGCAGATGCGGCTGTTTGGAGCGCTTAGAGCGATATGAAAATAAATGAATAGAAATTTAGTAAAAAAGCACAAAAGGACTATGTCCCTTTTGTGCTTTTTGCATGGTATACCAGGTCTACTTTTTGATTTTAAAGGTAAAAAGTAGACCTGGTACCATAGAACAGGGATTTTAAACATGATACTGTAATGGCATAAGACAAAGAGACGCGGAAGTAAAAAATAACAAAGAAAGAGAGGAAAAGTAAATGAAAAAGTATGATATTTTGGGAGGGAATTTACCGGTTGTTGTATGTGAGCTGGCAGCAGGGGAAGCCATGATTACTGAAAGCGGAAGCATGAGCTGGATGAGCCCTAATATAAAAATGGAAATCGTTTCCGGGGGCGGAGTCAGAAAAATGTTTGGAAGACTGGTTTCCGGAGATTCCATGTTCCAGAATAAATTTACAGCCGAAGGAACAGATGGCATGGTTTCATTTGCATCCAGTTTTCCGGGAGAGATCAAGGCACTGGATATCTGTGCGGGCAGATCCATGATCGTACAGAAAAGTGCATTCCTGGCTTCGGAAGAAGGTGTGGAATTATCTATGTATTTTCAGAAAAAGCTCGGAAAGGGAATTTTTGGCGGAGAAGGTTTTATTATGCAGAAGCTCAGTGGAAATGGAACTGCGTTCATTGAAATTGACGGAAGTGCTATGGAATACGACCTGAGCGCAGGGCAGGAACTTCTGGTCAGCACAGGCTATCTTGCGGCCATGGAGGAAAGCTGTACGATGGATGTTGTAGCGGTAAAAGGAGCAAAAAACATGCTTCTTGGGGGAGAAGGTATTTTTAATACGGTTGTCAGAGGTCCTGGAAAAGTTATTTTACAGACTATGCCGATCAGTAAGGTAGTGGAACTGCTGATTCCGTTCCTGCCGGAAAAAAAGTAAAAGGAAAGAGAGGGGATTCATGATGAAGAAAAAAATCAGCATTTTAGTTATTCTGACCTGGATTATCGGTATTCTGTTTATAAGTGGCTGCGGAGTCAGTTCCGGAAAAGAGAAAAGCCCCTGCGAAGGTAAGTGGATAGCTGTTTCAGCACAGATGATGGGAATGTCAGTGGAAATTGAGGAAACCTTTGGGGGTGCATTTGAGTTTGAAGTAAAGAAAGGGGGAAAAGTAAGCGTACTTATCGGAGAAGATACAGGGAAAGGAAAATGGACGGCAGAAGAAGATCAATTTACCCTGACGATCGAAGGAGAAGATATGGTTGGGGTTCTCGGAGAAAATACCATTTCTTTTGATGATATGCTTGGTATGGGGGTAAAGATTATTTTTGCAAAAGAAGGAACGGAGGCAATGAATCCGGACTTGTATCTGACAGAGGAAGAAAGCCAGGTATTGGGGCAGTGGATGTCGGAGAGCGTAGAGGAACTTCTGGGCGATGGACCACAGACATCTATGGATGGTGTGGAGGATATTCACGATGCACTGCGGCTTGAGTTTAAAAATGACCGAAGTGTTGCTGTGGCTTATAAAGGCCAGGAAATCGGTACCTTTCCATGGTCTGCAGCATTGGGATACTGTACGATTGAAACAGAAGATCCTTCTTTTACCATAACAATCAATGAGGATGAAACTCTGGATGTCACTTACAGTACAGAAAAGGATTATTATACCTTTCATTGCATAAGAAACAGCATGGAAGAGGAGAAGTAGAGGCAGGTACAGAAGTCAGAAAGGGGGAAAGACTCTATGAGAATGAAAAAATGGTATCTGGTATCTGTGGCAGTATGTGCTTTTTTGATGACAGTTTGTGGGCAGAAGCAGGCGGCGGCAGATCCAAAACAATCTGTGGAGAACGAGGCGGCAGATAAATTTAAGGATCGTGAGAGTACGGATCTGGGACTTTTTAAAGTATATTATCCGGACTCCTGGAAATATGACGAGGAAAACATGCAGAAAGAAGACGGATATGCCCGGGTAACTTTTTTTGACGGAGAAACAAGAGAGGATTCTCAGTGTGAAATCCGCATATCTGCAGAAAGCGAAGGAGCTTACAGTTTTCGGGAAAATCTGGATTCATACGGAGTTGAACTAAAGGATTTTGCAGATGGGAAAATGGAAACTCTGTCCATAGGCAACGCAGAGTATACGGTCATTCCAATGAATGATTCAGGAAGCTTTTTTTACCAGTATCGCCACGAGCCGTCCGGAATCTCTTACACAATTCATACAGATATTGGACAGGATGATGCTCAGGTGAAAGAATTACTGGAAGGAATCTGGCTGGAGCTGAAAGATGAAGGGCTGAAGGATGCGCCCTGGCCATGGGAGGGGGAACCTTTTCAGCCGGTACTGACACAACAAATGGCAGGCTCTTATACGATTGTTCCGGAGTATATTCCATTTGAAGAACCTCAGGGTATTTTTGAAATTATGGACCACAAATTTTATAAACAGGGAAATCAGATCTTTCATTTACTGGAGAATCAGCTGGAGATTTATGAATATTCTGCGGATGGGATGAAATATGTTTCTTCTATGGAACTGGAGGATGAATACGAATATATTTCTGCAGCTCCGGACGGAATGTTATATCTTTCACAGGGGATTTTTGAAGTAATCGGAGTAAAAGACGGACAGAAGGCGCTTCAGACAACAGTAACAGGCGATCTGACGATGCATCCGTCAGGGGAATGGGGAATCAGTTTCTGGGTGAACAGCGATACGCAGAAAATAACAAATCAGAATGGAAATCTGACTTCAGAGCCCTGGATCTTAACTGGATTAAACGACGATGCTTCCCGTCAGGGACCATTTTCCATGCTGGATGATGTGGAGATATCAGAACAGCATATTCTGGTTGCAGGAAATATTGCGGCAGAGGACGACAACAAAAAAATTATTGTTTATGATCATGATGGAAATCAGCTTCTGGAGCTGGGAGGTGCAGACATCAGCGACCCGGATAAACTGGGAAGTATTACAGGTATGGCTGAAACAGAGAACGGATTTGTCGCAATAGACGGAAATATGAGGGGAATTCAGTTCTGGGATAAGGAAGGGGTTCATGTAGGAACCATTCGGGCAAAAGATATTTTTGGAACCGATTATCCCTGGCTGGAAGATATGCAGCTGTTGGATGACGGCTCGATTCTGATCCTGGCAACCCAGAAAAGGGCGGATGAGTCTGCCAGTGAACTGATGCTTTTCAGACTGACTGGCTTCTGAAAGGGGATTTCATCCAGACAGCAGTAGTGCCTGATACAGCAAATTTGTGATCAAAAGTTTAAAGTTGCCTCTTGCGAAAAAAATACCGGTGAGGGGTATACTGTTCTTATAATATTTTTTATGAAGGAGGTACAAAGGCATGAAAAAGAGAGGGTTGTGTATATTGCTGTCTGGAATGATGATTTTTTCGTCAGCGCCATACGGCGGCCCAAAGGAAGTGAAGGCAGCCGGAGAGGGAGAAAGTCAGACAAGTGCAGAAACTGTCAAAGAGGAAAACACAGAAACAGAAGCGACATCGTTTGAAAAAACAGTGGTGTATGAACAGAATGGCATTATAGTGACCATTACGGATTTTAAACACAACACATTATATTATACTGTAAAAAATGAATCCGAAAAAGAAATTTTTGCAGAGGGGCGGCGTAAATTTACTGTAGGAATTATAGTGGCAGAAACTGCCGGATGTGTTTCAGATATATCAGTTCAATTCAATACCTTTTTATACTATACTTCCTTTGTTTTCTTCTTGCAA
>JAETOL010000012.1 GCA_021771755.1 Lachnospiraceae bacterium
ATGGTTATCGTTTTTAAGGAATTGTTACTACCTATAATGCCAGGAGAAAAGCCAAAACCTGAGTTTTATAGAGAATAATGCGATTTTGAGTGAGAAAAAATCAGGAAGTTAACAATTTACTTGCAGAAATCACTGCCAGACAGCTATCAGATGATTATTTACATTGCTATGAGTGCGACAGGTGGCATGCCGGAAATGGTTTTTGAGTATATCTTAAAGCAGAACGGGCTGGATCCTAAGAAGGATCTTTCTATTGACCAGAGTATTGACTTTGGTTCTACGGCAGCTGCTTTTGCAGGGGATCTTTCTTCTGATTTTACGGTGGAGTTTGAACCTTCTGCCACGGCGCTTGAAAAAGAAGGAACAGGGCATGTGGTTGCTTCTCTGGGTGTGGATTCCGGCTATGTTCCTTACACCTCCTACAGCGCCAAAACAAGCTATATAGAGAAAAATCCGGAGATCATTCAGAGCTTTACCAACGGACTTCAGAAAGGAATGGAGTTTGTTCAGCAGCATACACCGGAGGAGATCGCGGCGGTGATCGCTCCACAGTTCCCTGAAACAGATCTGGATACCCTTACGACGATTGTAAAACGTTATTACGATCAGGATACCTGGAAGGAAAACCTGATATTTGAAGAGGAGAGCTTTGAACTTTTGCAGGATATTCTGGAGGGCGCCGGAGAACTCAGTGAAAGAGCTGCTTACGAGGAGCTTGTAACAACGGAGTTTGCAGAAAAAGCAGCAAAGTGACCAAAATTTTGATAAAAATATAAAAAAATGAACATTGACACTTTTTTTCTCCTGTGACACTATAAAAGAAATACAAGGAAGGAGAAAGATTATGTCAGATAGAAGAGAATGCGGCGTGCTGCTTCCCATCAGCAGCCTGCCGTCAAAATATGGAATCGGATGTTTTTCCAAAAGCGCTTATGAGTTTGTAGACGGACTGAAGGCAGCCGGACAGGACTGCTGGCAGATCCTGCCGCTGGGACCTACCAGTTATGGGGATTCTCCCTACCAGAGTTTTTCGACTTTTGCAGGAAATCCGTATTTTATCAGCCTGGAGGATCTCATTGAAGAGGGCGTGCTTTCGGAAAAGGAATGTGACGCTGCAGATTTTGGGACGGATCCTTCCAGTGTGGATTATGCAAAGATATACAAAAGCCGTACGACACTTTTAAGAAAAGCATATGAACGCAGCAATATAGCAGAAAATGAAGAATTTCTGCGTTTTCAGCAGGAAGAGGCCTGGTGGCTGAAGGATTATGCTCTTTTTATGGCTGTGAAACAGCGTTTCGACGGAAAGCCATGGAGCGAGTGGGCGGAGGACATCCGTCTCAGATGGCAGAATGCACTGGATTATTACCGGGAAGAACTGTATTTTGAAATTGAATTTCAGGAATATATGCAGTTTAAGTTCCGCCAGCAGTGGATGAAACTGAAGAACTATGCCAATGAACAGGGAATCCGGATCATCGGAGACATTCCTATTTATGTTGCCATGGACAGTGCCGATACCTGGGCGAGTCCCTGGCTGTTTAAGCTGGATGAAAAAAACTGTCCGACTCAGGTTGCCGGATGTCCGCCGGATGGCTTTTCTGCCACAGGGCAGCTTTGGGGAAATCCTCTTTATAACTGGGAGGTTCACAGAAATACAGGCTTTGACTGGTGGATCCACCGTATTGAGCATTGCTTCCGTCTTTATGATGTGGTGCGTATTGACCATTTCCGCGGCTTTGATGAGTATTATGCCATTCCATACGGAGATAAGACCGCAGAAAACGGATGGTGGGAAAAAGGACCGGGGATCGATCTTTTCCGGGCAATTTCTGCCAGACTGGGACAGCGTGATATCATTGCAGAGGATCTGGGCTACATGACAGATTCTGTGAAGGCCCTTGTGGAAGAAAGCGGTTATCCGAATATGAAGGTCATTGAGTTTGCCTTTGATGAAAGAGATACCGGAAATGCAAGCGATTATCTTCCGCATAATTATCCGGAAAACTGTGTGGTTTATACGGGAACCCATGATAATGAAACATTGCTTTCCTGGTTCCGGGATATCAGTCCTCTGGAGCGGAGACAGGTAAGAGAGTATCTGAATGACTTCCATAGCTCCGAGCAGGAAATCTGCCAGAACCTGATCTGTCTGGTCATGAGAAGTGTGGCAAAGCTTTGCGTGATCCCTATGCAGGATTATCTTTACCTGGATAACTCTGCCCGTATGAATCAGCCATCCACTTTAGGCAAAAACTGGAAGTGGAGACTTGTACCCGGACAGTTTACAGAAGCACTTCAAAAAGAAATGAAAGCACTTGCAAAACGGTACGGCCGTTAAAAATAAGTTTGTGTTTTTTATATGATGAGCCTTGCACAGGAATTTTTACAGTGCTATAATAGGCTCATGCAGATATAGTTCATCGGTAGAACACCAGCTTCCCAAGCTGGGGAGGCGGGTTCGATTCCCGTTATCTGCTTGAAAAGGCATCCTGCTTTATAAAAAGGCAGGGGTGCTTTTTTTATTACTTTTAAGCTGTCAGAGGAAACTTTTTCAGAATTTCTTGAACACAGGGACAGAAGCATGTATGATAGAGAAAAGGAGGTACGAAAGGATAAGGAGCTATATGAAAAAAGAAGTAAATCATGCAATAAGAAAACGCTTTAATGATGTTATCTACAACATTGCCCGTTATACAGAGATTCTGTTGTCTGTTGTGATATTGGTTGTGATCGCATTTGCCGGGATCCGGCTGATCTATGATGTGGTAGGAACCGAGATTATGAACATGGATTCGGGATTTTTTTCAGAGTTTCTGGCTAACGGACTGTCTTTGGTGGTTGGGGTGGAATTTGTAAAAATGCTTTGCAGACACTCTTCTCAGACAGTTGTTGAGGTGCTGATGTTTGCCACTGCCCGACAGATGGTTGTCGAGCATCTGGGAACGACGCAGACACTGATTGGTGTGATCGCCATTGCCCTTTTGTTTGCGATCCGCAAATATCTGATGACGGAAATAGATGTGGTAGGGTATCATGCAGAAAATCACAGAGAGGATGAATGTAAATGAAAATTGGATTTATTGGATGCGGAAACATGGCTTCAGCCATGATCGGAGGAATTCTGAAAAAGGGTATTGTTGAAAAAAATAATATTATTGTATCAAATCTGACAGAAGCGGGATCAAAGCGCAGCCGGGAAAAACTGGGTGTGGAGACCACTATGGACAATCGTGAGGTTGCAAAAAAAGCAGAGATTCTTTTTCTGGCAGTGAAGCCGCAGTTTTACGAGGAAGTGATCATGGAAGTCAGGGATCTTCTGACAGAAGAGCAGCTTCTGGTAAGTATTGCTCCGGGCAAAACACTGAAATGGCTGGAAGATACCTGCGGACGCCCGATGAAGATCATCCGTCTGATGCCAAATACACCGGCACAGGTAGGGGAAGGCATGACCGGAGGATGCTGCAATGAACGTGTGACAGAGGAAGACGCACAGAAGATCCGTGAGATTGCTGGAAGCTTCGGAAGATTTGAATTTGTTCCGGAACGGCTTCTGGATGCATTCAGTGCAGTCTGTGGCTGCTCTCCGGCATATGTGTTTATGTTTATTGAAGCTATGGCCGATGCAGCAGTGGCGCAGGGACTTCCGAGAAGCCAGGCATATTCCTTTGCAGCCCAGGCAGTTATGGGAAGCGCTAAAATGGTGTTGGAAACAGGAAAACATCCGGGAGAACTGAAAGATATGGTCTGCTCTCCGGCCGGAAGCACCATTGAGGGTGTCAGGATCCTGGAAAAGGCCGGAATGAGGAGCGCAGTGTTTGAGGCGCTGAACGGAGCGGCAGAAAAAGGGAAACGTCTGTAAAATAAGAAATGAATAAATAATTTTTATTAAATTGTGTTAAAGAACAGAATGTGCTAAACTATTCCTGTGAGGAGGTTTAGCACATGTTGTTATTTGTGGAAAAACTGCTGGAATTTTCCATGAGGCTTGGAAAAAGTCAAAATCGGGCTGTGCGTATAGCAGGGAAACTTATTGGGGCGGTTCCTTTACGTTGTGCGGAACATCTGGAAAAATTGCTGATGAGTGGCAAATGGAATCCGGGCAGAAAACGAAAAAAAAAGAAACCCGGTGATAAATCAGTTTTTTGATATGATCCTGCCCTGGCTTAATGTGCTGTTGTGATATTCTGAGGACCAGGTTACATCTTTGCCGAACCATGTGGGAGGAATATAGGCTTCTGCGGCTTCTTCTGAGGGGAATTCTACCTCAGCCAGAAAAAGTCCGTCATATTCTTCGTGAAATACATCAAGTTCGATGGTCAGTCCGTTTTTTTCCGGAATCAGGTATCTGGTTTTGGAAATGACCAGACCGTCTGCTTTCGTTTTCAGGTGGAAATATGCGTCTTTTGTAAGGGGAAGGTTATATTCCTCCCGGGACATAAGTCCTTTGGATTTGTAGGTCAGAAAATAATCGTTATCCTGCCTGCGGATACGGACAACCGGTTCCGTACACAGATAACCCTGTTCGATCCGGTGGAAGGGATATTCTTCCAGGTTTTCCGGAAGCTGTTCTTTGTTTACTAAAAATTTTCGTTCAATTTCCATAGTCTTTCTCCATTCCTCCGCATTCTGCGGAAATGATAATTTATGGATTATTATATCATCTGTAGATTTTTCCGTCATCTGTTTTAAATAAAATCTGTTTTCTTTCAAACTTTTTCAAAACCTTGTATGGAAGTATCTGGAAGTGGTATACTTACAAACATACAGAGGGACAGAAGTCCTGGAAAACAGGAGGTAGGATCATGAGTAAAGTATATATTTTTCTGGCTGATGGATTTGAGGATATCGAGGGGCTGACAGTGGTGGATCTTATGAGAAGAGCCGGCATTTCTGTAGATACCGTTTCCATCAAGGAAACAAGAGATATCACAACTTCTCACGGAATTGAAATGAAAACAGACAGGATTTTTCATGAGACGGATTTTTCGGATGCAGATATGCTGGTACTTCCGGGAGGAATGCCGGGAACCAGATATTTGGGAGAGTTTGCACCGCTTACAGAGCTTCTTACACAGCATTATAATAAGAACAGAAAAATCGCAGCTATCTGTGCAGCCCCCAGTGTGTTTGCAAAACTGGGATTTCTTAAGGGCAGAAAAGCAACTTCCTATCCGTCTTTTATGGACCAGCTTGACGGGGCGGAAACCTGCGAAGATCCTGTAGTGGTAGATGGAAATGTGACGACCAGCCGCGGTCTGGGTACCGCCATTCCCTTTGCTCTTTGCCTGATCGCACAGCTTATGGGAGAAGAGAAGGCTTTGGAGATCGCAGAATCTATTGTATATAAGTAAGGATTTGTTCTGTGTATCGGAAAGGTAAATAGATAATCCTGAAAAAAACTCTGGTGTTTTTGTGCCAGTTGTGCTATACTTCGATAATGACTGTAATTGTATCTTTTTTTAAGAAGATACACCTGCCTGAATTGCTGAAAAGCAGGCAAATATAGAAAAAATTTGTAAAAAATAGAATCAGAACCTGACAATTTAAGGAGGAACAGGAAACATGAGTTTACAGGTAGAAAAAATGGAAAAAAACATGGCGAAACTGACAATCGAGGTTTCTGCTGAGGATTTAGACAAGGCAATGCAGAATGCATATCAGAAAGCTAAGGGAAAAATCGCTATCCCTGGCTTCCGTAAAGGCAAAGCACCGAGAAAAATGATCGAGCAGATGTATGGAAAAGGAATCTTCCTTGAGGATGCTGCAAACGCTCTTATTCCAGAGCATTACAGCAAAGCACTTGAGGAGTGCGAACTTGAGATCGTTTCTCAGCCGGAGATCGATGTGGTTCAGGCAGAGCCGGGCAAAGCATTTATCTTTACTGCAGAAGTTGCTGTAAAACCGGAAGTAACTCTTGGTGATTACAAGGGTCTTGAAGTTCCGAAGTCTGAAGTAGAAGTAACAGACGAGGATGTTGATGCTGAGATCAAAAAAGAGCAGGAGAAAAACTCCAGAACAGTAACTGTTGAGGATCGCGGTGCAGAAAACGGCGATATCACAACCATTGACTTTGAAGGTTTTGTAGACGGCGTTGCATTTGAAGGCGGCAAAGGTACAGATTATCCGCTGACACTTGGTTCCGGTTCCTTTATTCCGGGATTTGAAGATCAGCTGGTTGGTGCAAAAGCCGGAGATCATGTAGAAGTAAACGTAACATTCCCTGAGGAGTATCAGGCAGCAGAGCTTGCAGGCAAAGCAGCTGTATTCCAGTGTGACGTGAAGAAAGTAGAAGCTAAGGAACTTCCGGAGCTTGACGACGATTTCGCTCAGGACGTTTCCGAGTTCGATACTCTTGCAGAGTACAAAGAAGACGTTAAGAAAAATCTTACAGAGAAAAAAGAAAAAGAAGCACGCGCTGCAAAAGAAAACGCAGCAGTAGATAAAGCAATCGAAAATGCACAGATGGAAATTCCGGACGCTATGGTAGACACTCAGGTTCGTCAGATGATCAATGATTTTGCATCCAGAATGCAGTCCCAGGGTCTTACCATGGAGCAGTACTTCCAGTTTACAGGAATGACTGTAGAAAAAATGCAGGAAGAGATGAAACCGCAGGCTCTTAAGAGAATCCAGACAAGACTTGTTCTTGAAAAGATCGTTGAGGTTGAGAATATCCAGCCTACAGAGGAAGAAGTAAACGAAGAGATCAGCAAGATGGCTGAAATGTACAAGATGGAAGCTGACAAATTAAAAGAGCTTTTTGGAGACCGTGAATTAGAGCAGATGAAGAAAGACATGGCTGTACAGAAAGCAGTTACTCTTGTAGCAGACGAGGCAAAGGAAGCGTAAGCGGACATCTTTGAAATCCACTGTGACGCGACGAATGGAGGCATATATATGAGTTTAGTACCTTATGTCATTGAGCAGACAAGCAGGGGAGAGAGAAGCTACGACATTTATTCCAGACTTCTGAAAGACAGAATTATTTTTCTGGGTGAGGAAGTTAATGATGTGAGCGCCAGCATTATTGTGGCACAGCTTCTGTTCCTGGAAGCTGAAGATCCGAACAAGGATATCCAGCTTTATATCAACAGTCCGGGAGGATCTGTCACCGCAGGCATGGCGATCTACGACACCATGAAATATATTAAATGTGATGTATCCACTATCTGCCTTGGAATGGCAGCCAGCATGGGCGCTTTTCTCCTGGCAGGAGGAACCAAAGGCAAGAGATTTGCTCTGCCGCATTCTACGATTATGATCCACCAGCCTTCTGGCGGAGCTCAGGGTCAGGCTACTGAGATCCAGATTGTAGCAGATCACATTGCGCAGACGAAGAGAATTTTAAACGAGATGCTGGCAGAAAATACAGGTCAGCCTCTGGAAGTGGTTGAAAAGGATACAGACCGCGATAATTATATGACTGCAGAAGAAGCAAAAGCATATGGATTGATCGACGGTGTTGTCGAGCATAAATAAAAAGACGAAAGAAAAGACTCCTCTAACAGGGAGTCTTATCTTGCTTTTATCTCAGCATATCAAAAAGAAAGGAAACGAGAAATATCCATGGCAGATAAGATAAGAGACGGAAAAGTCAGATGCTCTTTTTGTAATAAATCCGAGGATCAGGTACGCAAACTGATCGCAGGCCCGGACGGGGTTTTTATCTGTGACGAGTGTATTGGAATCTGTGCAGAGATCATGGAAGAGGAACTGGCTCCTTATGGCCAGGAAGAAACTTTTGACAGTGAGATCAACCTGCTGAAGCCAGAAGAAATCCATAAGATCCTGGATGATTATGTCATTGGTCAGGAAGATGCAAAAAAAGCTCTTTCTGTAGCCGTTTATAACCATTATAAAAGAATTACAGCAGCAAGGAATCTGGATGTTGAGCTGCAGAAGAGTAATATCCTGATGCTGGGACCGACAGGATCCGGAAAGACCCTTCTGGCACAGACTCTTGCCCGCCTTCTGAATGTTCCATTTGCCATTGCCGATGCCACGTCTCTGACTGAAGCCGGTTATGTAGGTGAGGATGTGGAAAACATCCTTCTGAAGATCATCCAGGCAGCAGATTATGATATTGAGCGGGCACAGTATGGAATTATTTATATTGATGAGATTGATAAGATCACCAGAAAGTCTGAAAATGCATCGATTACCCGTGACGTATCCGGTGAAGGTGTACAGCAGGCTCTTCTGAAAATCCTGGAAGGAACTGTAGCAAGTGTTCCTCCTCAGGGCGGAAGAAAGCATCCTCATCAGGAATTTATACAGATTGATACCACAAATATCCTGTTTATCTGCGGAGGCGCTTTTGACGGAATAGAAAAGATTATCGAAGCACGTCAGGATACGAAATCCATTGGATTTGGTGCAGAGGTTTCCTCTAAACAGGAAAGAAATGTAGGAGAAGTGCTGAAACAGGTTATGCCGGAAGATTTTGTAAAATTCGGACTGATTCCTGAATTTATCGGACGTGTTCCTGTGGTTGTTACACTGGATGGTCTGGATGAAAAAGCTCTGATCCGTATTTTAAGAGAACCAAAGAATTCTCTTACCAAGCAGTATCACAAGCTTTTTGAACTGGATGGAGTTGAACTTGACTTCCAGGATGAGGCACTGGAGCTTGTAGCAAAGAAATCCCTGGAGCGAAAAACAGGAGCCAGAGGACTGCGTTCCATTATGGAGACCTCGCTGATGGATCTGATGTATAAGGCACCTTCAGACAGCACGATCCGAAAGGCGATCATCACAAAGGAAACGGTCGAGGGAACTGGTGAACCGGAGATCATCCGGGGAGAAGAACCAGAGCAGGCTGCTGGAAGAAGAAGTCCTCGTTCCAGGAAGAAAGGCAGATCTGAAACTGCCTGAGGAAGGAAATGAATATAAATGACGCAGTCAGTGAATAATTTACCGGCAATCGCCCTTCGGGGAACAACGATCCTGCCGGATATGATCGTCCACTTTGATGTGAGCCGGGAGCGTTCCATCAAGGCCGTAGAGGCAGCGATGCTTCAGGAACAGGAAATCTTTCTCATTACACAGAAAGATCCGGAAGTTCAGGATCCGGGACTTTCCCAGCTTTACAAAGTGGGTACTATTGCATATATCAAACAGGTGATAAAGCTTCCCCATGATCTTCTTCGTGTTTTTGTAGAAGGCAGGGAAAGGGCAGCATTGCTGTCTCTGACACAAAAAGATCCGTTTCTTAATGCAGAGATATCAGTGATTGAAACGGATCAGGATCAGTATGCAGAAAATATAAAAGAAGCAATGCACAGAAGTCTCAGCGATCTGTTTCAGCAGTACAGCAGAGACAGCCATAAGGTCAGCAGGGAGCTGGCGGTCCAGATCTTGAATATCGAAGATCTGGAAGAGATGATCACACAGATTTCTGTAAATGTTCCTCTGACCTGGCAGAACAGACAGAAGTTTTTGGAGGCATTGACTCTGGAAAACAGATACGAAGTTCTGGGGGCTATTTTGCAGAATGAAATTGAAGTTCTCAGAGTAGGCCAGGAGCTTCAGAAAAAATTAAAGACCAGAATCGACAAAAATCAGAGAGATTATATTTTGCGCGAGCAGTTGAAGCTGATCCGGGAGGAACTTGGAGAGGAAAACACGGCAGATACCGTTGAGGAATATCGCAAAAAACTGAAAGATCTGGATGCACCGAAAGAAGTAAAGGATAAAATAGCCAAAGAGATCGGGCGTTTTAAATCCATGAACAGCAGTGCTGCAGAAAGCGCAGTTTTAGGTACTTATATCGAAACACTTCTCAGTCTTCCGTGGAATAAAAGGTCTCAGGATTCTGAAGACCTGAAAGAGGCATGGAACATACTGGAAACGGGACATTACGGATTGAAGGACGTAAAAGAGAGAATCATGGAATTCCTTTCTGTCCGCAGTCTGACAAAAGGCGGTAAAAGTCCGATCCTTTGTCTGGTAGGGCCTCCGGGAACCGGTAAGACTTCCATTGCAAAATCTGTGGCAGAGGCGCTGCATAAGAAATACGTCCGTATTTGTCTGGGCGGTGTCCGGGATGAGGCAGAGATCCGTGGTCATAGAAAAACCTATGTGGGAGCCATGCCGGGACGGATCACAGCTGCTCTTCAGCAGGCAGGTGTCAGCAATCCGCTGATGCTTCTGGATGAAATAGATAAGACAAGCAGTGATTATAAGGGAGATACTTCGGCCGCTCTTCTGGAGGTTCTGGATCCGGAGCAGAACAGCAGATTTAATGATCATTATGTGGAGGTTCCGCAGGATCTTTCAGAAGTACTGTTTATTGCTACTGCCAATGATATGCAGGAAATCCCGCGTCCTCTGCTGGATCGTATGGAAGTGATCGAAATTTCTGGTTATACAGAAAATGAGAAAGAACATATTGCAAAAGATCATTTGATTCCCAAGCAGATGGAGATCAATGGACTTCCAAAGGGAAGTCTGGTGATCCAGACGCCGGCACTTCGAAAGATCATCAATCTTTATACCAGAGAAGCAGGAGTGCGTAATCTGGAGAGAAAGATCGGACAGATCTGCCGGAAATCAGCCAGAGAGATCATGGAAAATGATCAGGCTAAGGTGAAGGTTACTACAAAGAACTTAGAAAAATTTCTTGGCAAGAGCCGCTATTCTTATATGATGGCAAACAAAAAGGATGAGATCGGTATTGCCAGAGGACTTGCGTGGACGCAGGCAGGCGGAGATACGCTTCAAATAGAAGTGAATGTAATGCCTGGAAAAGGGGAGCTTGTACTGACCGGTCAGCTTGGTGATGTAATGAAAGAATCTGCGCAGGCGGGTATTTCTTATATCCGTTCCGTGGCAGAAAAGTATGATATCAAGCCTGCATTTTTCCAGGAAAATGATATTCATGTACATATTCCGGAAGGGGCAGTTCCAAAGGACGGTCCGTCTGCAGGAATTACCATGGCAACAGCCATGCTTTCTGCCATAGTGAAAAAGCCGGTAAGAGCAGATGTGGCTATGACAGGAGAAATCACTTTGAGAGGAAGGGTGCTTCCGGTCGGAGGCCTGAAAGAAAAGCTTCTTGCGGCGAAGTATGCAAAGATACAGGAGGTCCTTGTTCCTTCAGAGAACAAAGCGGACATTGAAGAAATGGATGCAGAAATTCTGGACGGACTGAAGATATCCTTTGTGGAAAATATGAAAGATGTGCTCCATCGGGCACTGACCAGAGATTAAAGAAACAGAGAGGAAACCAATGGTTATTAAACAGGCAGAGTTAGATATTGTATGCGGTGTCACCAGTAAGCTTCCGGATACGGGAATGCCGGAGGTAGCATTTGCAGGAAAATCCAATGTGGGGAAATCCTCCCTGATCAACGGGCTGATGAACCGGAAGTCGCTGGCACGTACCAGCGGACAGCCGGGAAAGACCCAGACGATTAATTTTTATAAGGTCAATGGGGAAATGTATCTGGTGGACCTTCCGGGTTATGGTTATGCAAAGGTTTCTCAGGCGGAAAAAGAAAAATGGGGAAAGATGATTGAAAAATATCTCCATACTTCTAAGAATCTGAAAGCAGTTTTTCTGCTTATTGATATCCGCCATGAGCCTTCTGCCAACGACAGACAGATGTATGACTGGATCCTGCATAATGGCTATGAACCTATTATCATAGCAACAAAGCTGGATAAGCTGAAAAGAAGCCAGGTTCAGAAACACCTGAAAATGGTCCGCGAAGGACTTCAGGTAAAAAAAGGAACTGCAGTGATCGCCTATTCAGCGGAGACCAAACAGGGAAGAGAAGAAATCTGGGAGCTGATCGACTCTCTGACAGGAAAAGAAGATCCTGCAGAAGAAGTCTGAAAGGATAAAAAATGGGAATCATCAAAGCTTTAAAGGTTGGATTTGATTATTTTAAATATGATGATGACGGCAATATACAGGAAACACAGAGGGCAGTTGATGATGTCAGCGTGGACATCCAGGAAGGGGAATTTGTAGCAATCCTGGGGCATAACGGTTCTGGAAAATCTACTTTTGCCAAGCATATCAATGCCCTTCTTCTTCCTACGGAGGGCACTGTCTGGATCGATAAAATGGATACCCTGAAAGAACCGGAACTGTGGAAGATCCGGCAGAAGGCAGGAATGGTATTTCAGAATCCGGACAACCAGATCATTGGTACGGTTGTAGAGGAAGATGTGGGATTTGGTCCGGAAAATATGGGAGTACCCACGGAAGATATCTGGAAAAGGGTGGAGGAAAGCCTGAGTAAAACAGGGATGACAGCGTATCGCCATCATTCACCGAATAAGCTTTCCGGAGGACAGAAGCAGAGAGTGGCGATCGCCGGTGTTATGGCTATGCGCCCCCGGTGCATTGTCCTGGATGAGCCTACGGCCATGCTTGACCCCAATGGTCGAAAAGAAGTGCTGGATGCAGTACATCAGCTGAACAGACAGGAAAAGGTAACGGTCGTCCTGATCACGCACTATATGGAAGAAGTGATCCAGGCAGATCATGTCTATGTTATGGATGAGGGACATGTAGTGATGGAAGGAACGCCAAGAGAAATTTTTTCTCAGGTGGAGACTTTGAAAAAGTACAGACTGGATGTGCCGCAGGTTACACTTCTTGCACATGAACTGAAAAAATCCGGAGTCGATCTTCCGGATGGGATCCTTACTACGGAGGAACTGGTGAACGCCTTATGTCAATAGAGTTAAAAAATGTAACATATACCTATAGTCCGGGAACAGCTTATGAGATCCATGCATTAAAGGATATCAATCTGAATATTCCTGATGGACAGTTTATCGGAGTGATCGGTCATACCGGAAGTGGGAAATCTACGCTGATCCAGCATTTGAATGCACTGATCCGGCCAACTTCGGGAACGATTCTTTATAATGGAGAAGATGTGTGGGCAGAGAAATATGACAGGCGAAGTCTGAGAAGTCAGGTAGGGCTTGTATTTCAGTATCCGGAGCATCAGCTTTTTGAAAGTGACGTACTCTCTGATGTTTGTTTTGGACCTATGAATCAGGGCATGAGCAGGGAGGAAGCAGAAAAGGAAGCAAAAAAGGCACTTCTTCAGGTTGGATTTAAAGAAAAAAATTTCAGCAAGTCTCCTTTTGAACTTTCCGGAGGTCAGAAAAAACGAGTGGCCATAGCCGGGGTCCTTGCCATGAATCCCAAGATCCTGATTTTGGATGAGCCTACAGCAGGGTTGGATCCAAAAGGACGGGATGAGATTCTGGATCAGATCGCAGAGCTTCATAAGGTTCGGGGGATTACGATCATTCTGGTATCTCACAGTATGGAGGATGTGGCAAAGTATGTGGAGCGGCTGATCGTGGTCAACCATGGAGAGATTGCCTTTGACGATACGCCCAGAAAAGTGTTTGCGCATTATCAGGAACTGGAGACGATGGGACTTGCAGCGCCTCAGATTACCTATATCATGCATGCACTGAAAGAAAAGGGACTGGATGTGGATCCGGATGCCACCACAGTGGAAGAAGCGGCGAAGGATATTCTGAGAACACTGAAGGAAACCGGTTCTCCGCTTTTGAAGGGAGGACATAACGATGATTAGAGACATTACCATCGGACAGTATTATCCGGCGGATTCTCCTCTTCATAAGCTGGATCCAAGAACCAAGCTTATGGGGACACTGATTTTTATTATTTCGGTGTTCTTATTCCATACCATACCCGGATATGCAGTGGCAACATTATTTTTGGCTGCTTTGATTAAAATTTCCAAAGTGCCTGTAAAATTTATTTTCAAGGGTCTGAAAGCAATTTTTATGATCCTTCTGATCACCATGCTGTTCAATGTGTTTCTGACACCTGGAGAGGTGATCTGGAAACTGGGATTTCTGAAAATGACGAAAGAGGGAATTTCTCTGGCCGTAAGGATGGCTATCCGTTTGATCTATCTGGTGATCGGCTCCTCTCTTATGACACTGACAACTACGCCGAATCAGCTTACAGACGGACTGGAAAGAAGTCTTCGTCCATTAAATCGACTTCATGTGCCGGTTTATGAGATTTCTATGATGATGTCGATCGCTCTTCGTTTTATCCCGATCCTGTTGGAGGAGACGGATAAGATCATGAAAGCGCAGATCGCCAGAGGTGCAGATTTTGAAAATGGAAATCTGATCCAGAAAGTAAAAAGTATGGTTCCTCTTCTGGTGCCTCTTTTTATTTCTGCATTCCGCAGGGCCAATGATCTTGCAATGGCTATGGAAGCGCGCTGTTATCATGGAGGAGAGCACAGAACACAGATGAAACCTCTCTGCTATCAAAAAAGAGATTATGTGACCTATTTGATCCTGGCAGCTTATCTGGCTGTTGCGATCACATTCCGGGTGGTGGGAATATGAAACGAGTAGGACTTGTCGTTGCCTATGATGGCACAAATTACTGCGGCTGGCAGATCCAGCCAAACGGAATTACCATTCAGGGTGTGCTGAATGATGCACTTTCAGAGCTTCTGGGAGAAAAAATAGAAACCATCGGTGCCAGCCGGACAGATGCAGGAGTTCATGCATTGGGAAATGTGGCGGTATTTGATACAAATACCAGGATACCAGGAGAAAAAATTTCCTATGCTCTGAATCAGAGACTCCCGGAGGATATCCGGATCCAGCTTTCGGAGGAAGTAGAGCCGGATTTCCACCCGAGATACTGTGACAGTGAAAAAACATATGAATACAGGATTCTGAACCGGAAGTTTCCGGTTCCCACAGAACGCCTTTATTCGTATTTTTATCATTATAAGCTGGATGTGGCAAAGATGCAGGAGGCAACCTCCTATCTGATTGGACGCCACGATTTTGCCAGCTTCTGCGGAACAGGAGCCCAGGTAAAATCAACGATCCGTACTGTGACCGGGATCGATGTATGGAGAGACGGCGATATTGTCACGATCCGGGTTTCCGGCGAAGGATTTCTTTATAATATGGTGCGCATCATTGCCGGAACACTGATCCAGGTAGGAAATGGACAGTATCCGCCGGAGCGCGTTCGAGATATCCTGAATGCCTGTGACAGATCTGTGTCCGGACCTACTGCGCCGGCTCATGGACTGACCTTAATGGGAATTGAATTTTTTGACTGATATTCAGGAGATGTAAGTTTATTATGATTGAATTGTTGGCTTCTTTATTTATCAGAGACAGACGAAATTATACCTCGCCTGCTGTCCGCCAGTCCTATGGAACGCTTTGCGGGGCAGTAGGCATCGGGCTGAATATCGTGCTGTTTCTGGGAAAGTGGATTGCAGGATTTCTGAGTGGCTCCATTGCCATTACCGCAGATGCATTTAACAACCTTTCCGATGCAGGTTCATCTATAATCACACTGATTGGATTTCGGATCTCAGGACAGAGACCGGACCCTGAGCACCCGTTCGGACATGGAAGGATGGAGTATATTTCCGGTCTGCTTGTTTCGGTAGCCATCCTGATCATGGGATTTGAACTGGTAAAATCCTCTGTGGAAAAACTGTTCCATCCGGAACCGATTGAGAGCAGTCCCGTGATCATTGGAATTCTGGCTGCTTCCATACTTGTAAAGATTTATATGTTTTATTATAACCGGGCAGTAGGCAAAAAGATTGAAAGCGCCGCCATGCATGCAACAGCCATGGACAGCTTAAGCGATACCATATCCACAGCGCTTGTACTTGCGGCAACCGTGATCAGTCAGTATACAGGACTTCTGCTCGATGGCTGGTTTGGGATTCTGGTAGGACTTTTTATTCTCTATACCGGAGCATCCACCATTAAAGAGACCATGGATCTTCTTCTTGGTCAGCCGCCGAAGGAGGAATTCATTGACGAGATCCATGAGATTGTAACTTCTCATGATCTGGTTTACGGAATCCATGATCTGATCGTTCATGATTATGGTCCTGGACGTCTGATGATCTCTCTTCATGTGGAAGTGGATTCCGAGGGGGATATCCAGGCTATCCATGAGCAGATCGATCATATTGAGAATGAGCTTCAGGAAAAGCTGCACTGCTCAGCCACTATCCATATGGATCCAATTGTGACCAATGATGAGGAAGTTGTGGAGATGCGCCAAAAGGTCAATGAGATTGTACGGGAGACAGATCCGACTTTCAGTATGCATGATTTCCGTATGGTAAAGGGTCCAACCAGCACAAATCTGATTTTCGACGTGTCAGTACCAAGCGGATGCAAAAGTACAGACAATGAGATCATGAACAGTCTGAAGGATAAGATCCGGAAGCTTCCGGGAAGCAAATACTTCCCGGTAATCCAGATCGATCATGAGTATTACTGATTCTTTTGCAGACCGGAGCCGAAGGGCAGAAGAGTGTCAGAGTTGTCTGATCAGCCTTTCAAGAAGATCACCCTGAAGATAGTAGGTGGTCTCGAAATGAAGGAAGGACATGGAGTTTTCATCCCAGAGCAGCATCAGCTTTGGTGGAAATTCCTCATCCCCTTCCCAGAACTGAAGCAGTACAGGAAAGTAGGGAGTGACCGGGATCAGGAAGGTAATATCAGCGCCGGCAAGTTTTTTCTGGAGGATCCCTCCCAAAGCGGCGCAGGCCTTTGACAGCTCCGGGAGATGATCCTGAAAGAGGGCTGCATATTTTTTGGAAAAGCCCAGAGCATCAGGCCCACCCATAACAGCAAATTTACTTACAGGACACCAGCTTCCGGATAATCCGGGAGCTGTTTCTGTTTTTGGATAACATAAAAGGTCATAAATCGTCATTACCGTGTCGTAGCACCGACATTCGCTCCAGCGGTTTTCTGCAAGTTTTTCCTGTATCTGCCCGGTCTTTCGGCTGATCCGGTATGGCGTGTGGAAATAATCCAGATAGATCCATGTTTCATCAGAGATCAGGTGAAACCGCCGGATCAGCATTTCCTGATCATATTCCATAAAGAGTTTTTTTCCAATATCTATCTGAAGATCATAGTTGGAATGGGGATTTTTCGTTTTCATTAGGAGCTCCTTTTTTATCCATGCCAAAGATAGTTTTACGAATAAGATGTGTGAAAGGGTTCTTTATTATTGTTTTTATTGTACCATGTTTTTCTTTATAATGGCAGATTATAGATTTATAATATTTAAATCCTATCCTTATAAAATCCTTATAATTATCTCCTACCCTGTAGGTATAAAAGGAAAAGCGGGCACCGTCGGAGAATTTTGAACCGAAAATACCTGCGATTCTCAAAAATATCTTACTTACAGGAGGGCAAAGATGAGTCAGAATATCGTTGAAATCAAAAATCTTGAAAAGTCTTTCAAAAAACAGCCGGTTTTAAAAAATATTTCTTTATCTATACCAGAAAACTGCGTTTATGGTCTTTTGGGACCAAACGGAGCAGGAAAATCTACATTATTAAAAATGATGACAGGTCTTATGCGGCCGGATTCCGGAAAGATTATTTTTCAGGGACATCCATGGAGCAGGAAGGATTTAAAGGAGATTGGGGGGCTGATTGAAACCCCGCCTATTTATGAGAATCTGTCTGCCTGGGAAAATCTTAAGGTGCGGGCCCTGATCCTGGGAGAAACAGAAGAACGGATGAGGGAAGTCCTGAAGATCGTGGATCTTACGGATACGGGAAAAAAGCCTTCGGGTAAATTTTCGTTGGGAATGAAGCAAAGACTGGGGATTGCCATGGCTCTGCTGGGGCATCCAAAGCTTTTGATTCTGGATGAGCCGGTGAATGGTCTGGATCCTTTGGGAATTCAGGAACTTCGTCATCTGATCCGTAGTTTTCCAGATCAGGGAATTACGGTTGTGGTATCCAGTCATATTTTAAGCGAGATTCAGCTGACTGCGGATTATATTGGAATTATGGCCAATGGAAAGCTTGGGTATGAAGGGATTGTGGACGAAAGTCAGGATCTGGAACAGTTGTTTATGAAAATTGTGGCAGCAGAGAGAGGAGTGAGATAAGTGAATATATACTTTAAAGCTGAAAAAATGAAATACCGTCATACTTTTCTGTGGAAGCTGATGATTTTGATGCCGGCGGTAAGCACTCTTTTGTCTGCGCAGCTGACTCATAATTATTTTGCAATGGATGGTTATAACTGGTGGTATATGCTGATGATGCCGGGATTTCTGGCAGTCGCCTGCGGGCAGATTGGAGGAAAGGACTATAAAAAACAAAACCGTACCATCTGGGCGCTTCCGGCAGATATGGGAAAAATCTGGGATGCGAAGGTGCTGTTAGCAGTTCTGGTAAGTGGACTTGCTGCTTTGTTTTTGCTTCTGTTTGTTCTTATTGGAGCAGCTGTCCTGGAAAGAGGACTTCATATAACTTTTTTTAACGCGCCGGCTGTTCCGAACCAGATTCTTGCAGCGATACTGATCTGGCTCACGTCCCTGTGGCAGCTTCCTTTTTGTTTGGTTCTGGTGCAGAAAACAGGAATGCTGGTTATGGTACTCATAAGCGTGGGATTAAGTCAGGCAGCTGGTCCCCTTATGGCTCTGGAAAAGCTGTTTTTTCTTGTCCCGTATGGAATTACCCCCAGAGTTATGTGCCCTGTTTTAAAAACTCTGCCTAACGGTTTACCGGCACAGCCGGGACAGATGACTTATACCTCTCAGCTTATGAGTGCACCGGCAGCTGTGATTGGAGTAGCGGTCTCTCTTTTGTGGTTTGGAGTGCTCTGGTATTTTACCCGGAAATGGTTTCAAAGGCAGGTGGAAAGATAATGAAATTACTAAAAGCAGAATTTTATAAAATGCGCCATACCTTTCTGGTTCCCATTCATGTGATTGTTCCCGTGGTGGCTGATATCCTTTTTCTGGCATGGACCAGGATGAGCGCCCAGCTTCAGCTTTCTGTTTATGTACAGGCGGTGGGAGTGGCTTTTCCGGCGCTTTCCGCTCTGATCTGTGCGGGAAGTGTGGAACTGGAACTTCCTGGGCATTTTCAGGGATTCCTCTTGCTTCCCGGAAGAAAGGAAAGCGCCCTTCTGGCAAAATGGATCACTTTGCATGGTATGGCTTTTCTGGCTGTAATGGGAGCCACGATTATTTATGGAGCAGGAAACCGCCTGATATTAGGCGATATGGAAATACCGTTTTCTGTTTTTTTGAAAGCAGGAGTGCTTCTCTGGCTGGGAAGTCTGCCTCTTTATCTGGAGCATTTGTTTCTCAATCTTTGCTTTTCAAAAGTAGTGTCACTGGCTGTTTCCATAGGGGAACTTCTTATCTCTGCTCTGTTTCTGACAGGACTTGGAGAGGGGAAATGGCAGTATGTTCCCTGTACCTGGAGCGCTCGTGGAACCTCTCTGTATCTTGCAGAAAAATTTAACAGAAGAGCAGCGCTGGGAGCTTCTGCCACGGAGCTGCATGAGATTCTGACCTGCGTCTTGATGGGCGTGAGTCTTTGTGTCATAATCTTTATATGGTTTCATTTTTATGAAGGAAGACAGGAAAATGATTAGGAGGAAAACATATGTGCAGGATTCTGGCTGTTGATGACGATCAGGGGATTCTGGCAGTGATCCGTAAAGCACTGGAAAAGGAAGGCTATCTGGTGGATACGCTGGATGACCCGGAAAAAATAAATCCGGAGAGATTAAGTGATTATCAACTGATTCTCCTGGATGTTATGATGCCGGGAACAGATGGATTTACAGTCTGCCGCAGGATCCGGGAACAGGTGGACTGCCCCATACTTTTTGTAACGGCAAAAACAGAAGAAGGTGATCTGATCACCGGTTTTGGTCTGGGGGCAGACGATTATATCAGAAAACCCTTTGGTCTGGGAGAACTGCGGGCAAGGGTGGCGGCTCATTTTCGTCGGGAGAGCAGAGAAAAAAGGCATCGGGTCACTTTGGGCGATCTGGAATTTTCCCTGCAGTCGAAAGAGATATATTGTCAGGGAAAGCAGATTCCTCTGACAAAAAGCGAATATGCCATCTGTGAGTATCTTGCCCTGAACCGGGGGCAGGTGTTTTCAAAAGAGCGGATTTATGAGCATGTTTTTGGATACGATGGAGAAAGTGACAGCTCTGCCATTACGGAGCATGTGAAAAACATCCGGGCGAAACTTCAGAAGGTGGGAGTGTCGCCTGTAGAAACGGTGTGGGGGATCGGGTATAAATGGAAGTGAAAAGCGGCAAAAAAATAACCCTGACAGGTCTCTTTGGAAAATATATCCTGAGCTTTACCGGCATAGTGATCCTGCTGGCTTTTTTCTGCTTTTTTGTAATGCTGGGCACTGTCACCATGATCGGAGGTCCTTTGCTTCCGGCCAACTATGCGGAACAGGTTCTGGCAGAAAACGGCGAGGAGATCCGAAATGCAGAAAGGGTGACGGAGAAGCTGATACCTGCGGGAACTCTTTATGGAGTCTTTTCGGAAGATGGAAAACTTCTTTATGGAAATTTTGATGAAAAAGAAGAAAAAACCGCATGGGACAAATACCGGAAAGATAATAAATATGCAGATGGAAAAGGTTATTATTCTTTTTTTCAGAGAAAAAACGGCGAGGTATGTATTACTAAATATTTTATAGAAGTCCGTTATGCAAAGGAAAGATGGAATCAGATCCTTCCGCCGGCGGAACAGCTTACCACCTGGTTTACCATAGGTTTGTTTGTTATTCTGACGGTTGTCAGCGGTTTTATCCTGTCCAGATGCTTTGCCCGAAGGATGAAAAAACAGCTGGAGGGGCTTTGCAAGGCAACGGAAAAAATTGCTGCCAACGACCTGGAATTTGAGAGCAGGCCATCGGAAATCCAGGAGATCGGAGATGTCATGATGTCCCTGGAAAAAATGAAGCTTGCGCTGAAAGCTTCTCTCCAGCAGCAGTGGGAATCCGAGCAGCAGAAAAACCGGCAGATTTCTGCCCTGGCACACGATATCAAAACGCCTTTGACCGTAGTCCGGGGAAATGCAGAGCTTCTTTCTGAGGGAGAGCCCGGAGAAGAAGAGCAGGAATGTATTCGGGAGATTTTGAAAAATGTGGATTACATGGAGCAGTATCTGGATTCTATGCGTCAGGTTCTGAGAGGCAGGGA
Organism: Lachnospiraceae bacterium; assembly: GCA_021771755.1. Taxonomy (GTDB): domain Bacteria; phylum Bacillota; class Clostridia; order Lachnospirales; family Lachnospiraceae; genus Blautia_A. The sequence goes on from JAETOL010000012.1 coordinate 21,026, forward strand.
AAAAGAAGAAATAAAGAAGCTGGTGAGAGCAGAAGAGCTGACCCGAAAACTTCGGGAGGAAGCAGAGGCTCTTGGGGCAGCGGAGAAGATTCCGGTGATCCTGGAAAGCAGAAACCCGAATGCGGGAAAAGAGGAGAGATTCTCTGCTTATGAGAAAGCAGATTCGGAAAGTACAGGAGAAATCCTCTGCTGTATAGACGAGGTGATGCGGGCATGGAAAAACATTCTTGGAAATGCGCTGGAGCATACAGATTCTGCTCAGGGAATCCATATAGAGATCCGTACAGAGGAGATAGCAGAGGATGGTCGTTTTTCCGGAAGCTATCTTGTGGCTTTGGTAAGGGATCATGGACCGGGATTTTCCGGGCAGGCGCTTGTCTACGGAGCAGAGCCGTTTTTCAGCGGAGATAACAGCCGCCATGACCGGACTCATCAGGGACTGGGATTGTCTATTGCAGATACTTTTATGAAAAAGCAGGGAGGATTTCTAAAATTCGAGAATTCAGAGGATGGGAGCGGAGCAGAGGTTTCCCTCTGGATCAAAACAGCTGATAATAAAGGGGACTGAATAAGAATTCCCGGGAATCAGAAACGATTCCCGGGTGCTTTTATTTTTTGGAAAAAATTTTTCGATATAGGAAGCAGTGAGACGGATAAAACTGTCGGTATCCAGATTATTGTCCCGGATCGTCTCGTGCATGGAAAGACCATCGGAAAGGAGCAGCAGAAGCCATGCAAAATATTCGCCGGATACCTTGTCGGTACGTTTGGAAATTTTTTCTGCGATCAGGGAGGCGAAGCACTGGTAGCGCCGGATCAGATGCGTCCGTATTTCCTCGTTGCCGATCATGGCATCATAAAAAAGCGGAAGACGGAGTTTAACCCCGGCCACATCACGTTCCAGAATATATTTTACCAGACGGTGGAGAGAAGTGTCCTTGTCTGCATTTTCGGTCCACTGACAAAGTTCCTTCCATTGTTCATCCAGGTATTTATCTGTGATGGCAAAAAGGATTTCGTTTTTATTTTTAAAATGATAATAGAGAGTTCCCTTGGAAATGCCTGTCTGGGCTGCCAGCTGGGAAAGAGAAATCTCTGAAAAGGGTTTTTCTGCTAAAAGTTCTTCCGCAGCTTCGATGATCAGGCTGCGGACATCTTCTTTACGGGGAGCGGCCATAGGTGTACCTCCTGAAATCTGTTTACAGAAATATCATAGCGTGTTTTGTATGTTTTGCCTATAAAAACTGTGAAAATGACAATAAATTTATTGACTTTGCATAAAAACATGATACTATAAGATAAAAGAGTCGTACATATGACCGACTTGCGAAAGAAGGGATATAGATGGATTGTCAGAAACTTCAAAAAAAGTCATAAGTGTCTATGGAAATAGTGTCTATCCTGCCTATATTTCCAAAAAATCCGGCTGGGCAGAGCAGGATCCGGATTTTTACTACCAGAATCTCTGCCGGGTTTCCTGGCAGCTGAGGGAAAGCCTTCCGGAAATTTTTGCTCGGGTCGAGGCAGTGACTCTGACCACGATCCGCTGCACCAGTGTGTGCGTGGGACGTGACGGCAGGCCTCTGCGTCCGGCCATTCTCTGGCTTGACCAGAGAAGAGCGTCAGGGAAACTCCGGATGAAGCCATGGGCTGCGGCAGCCATAAAGGCAGTGGGAATGACAAAAACGCTGAATCTGCAGTATCAGAAATCTCACTGTAACTGGATCCGGGAAAACGAACCGGATATCTGGGCAAAAACCAAAAAATATGTACTCTTAAGTACTTATCTGAATTACAGACTGACCGGAAGAATGGCAGATTCCACCGCCTCCATCGTGGGCTATTTGCCCTATGATTTTAAAAACAGGCGATGGAAAAAGGCAAATGATCTGGTGCGTCCTGTGTTTGACATTCCGGATGAAATGATGTGTGAACTGATACCACCAGGGGCGTATATCGGTTCTCTGACAAAAGAGGCAGCCGAGGATCTGGGGCTTTCCAGTAAACTGAAGCTCATTGCTACCGGAACAGACAAGGCCTGCGAAGTTCTGGGACTTGGCTGTGTCAGCAAAAAAAGAGCTGTCTTCAGCTTTGGAACCACAGCAACGGTTACTTTTACGACTGGGGAATATCTGGAACCGGAAACCTTTATTCCACCTTATGATGCGATCCTTCCGGGGCACTTTAATCCGGAAATCGAGATTTTCCGTGGCTACTGGCTGATCTCCTGGTTTAAAAAGGAATTTACCCAGAAAGAGGTCATGGAGGCAATAGAAACAAAGGTACAGCCGGAAGAGCTTTTGAACAAAAGACTGAAAGAGGTTCCGGCAGGATGCCAGGGGCTTCTGCTCCAGCCGTACTTTACTCCGAATCTGACGATGCCGGAGGCAAAAGGTTCGGTGATCGGACTTTCTGATGTTCACACAAGGATCCACCTGTATCGGGCGATCATTGAGGGAATCAATTTTGCTCTTATGGACGGAATGCGCCATATGGAAAAAAGAGGAAATTTTCGGTTTGAGGAGATCCGGGTAGGCGGCGGAGGCGCGCAGAGCAGTGAAATCTGCCAGATCACGGCTGACATGTTCGGGCTTCCTGTAGTGCGGACACAGACCTATGAGGTTTCCGGGATCGGAAGTGCCATTCCTGCTTTTGTGACTCTGGGAGTTTTTGATGATTATAAAGAAGCGATTTCCCATATGGTACATAAAAAAGAAGTTTTTAAACCGGATAAACGGCAGCCCCCTGAAAATTTAAGCAGCAGTCAGGAACTTTTGACAAAATTGTCTGTACCATAGTACAATGATAACAGGTTTAGGAAGATGAGGAAGGGGGGAGTTAAGATAAAAAAGAAAAACCTGCTGTTTTTGTACAGCCTGTTTCATTTCCTGGTGGATTTTTCTACGATCTATCTTATGTATACCCGGATCTTGCCACCTGTATTTGGGAGAGAGGAAGCCATCTGGTGGGTCCTGCTTTATAATGCGCTGGCCTTTGCAGTGCCTCTTCCTGTGGGGATACTGGTGGACAAATGGAACCGCAATCCACTGGCAGCGGCAGCAGGACTGGGGATGATCCTGGCAGGATATCTGTGGACGGGAAGCAGCCTGATCTCGCTTTTACTGGCAGGACTGGGAAACGGACTTTTCCATGTAGGAGGAGGACTGGATGTTCTGAATATGAGTGACGATCAATACACTCCAAGCGGATGCTTTATTTCTACAGGAGCTATGGGGGTGTTTCTGGGAACTTTTTTTGGAAAGAAGGTTTTTCCTGTGGAAGCGGTGATTTTGCCGGTGCTGACAGGAGGAATCCTGCTGTTTCTGATCTGCGGACGCATACATAAAAAAGAAAAACTGCTTCAGAACCCTCCTGTTGGGCTTCCCTTTGGGAAAAAGGGCTTCGGAATGGTATTCACTGCTTTTTTTCTTGTGGTTGTCCTGCGGTCTTATACCGGAAGTATCCTGTCCTATGACTGGAAACAGGAAAGCTTCTGGAGCGTGGTATGTGCTCTGAGTGTCATGTTTGGAAAAATGGCAGGGGGTATTCTGGCGGATCTCTGGGGAACGGATAAGGTGATCCTGTCTTTGGGAGTGTCCGGGATTCTTTCTCTTTTTTCCTTTGCACACCCATGGGCAGGTATTGCGTCCATTTTTCTTTTTAATATGACCATGCCGGTTACGCTGTTATCTATGGCCCGGATATTTCCGAAAGCAAAGGGATTTGCCTTCGGTATCCTGACTTTTGCCCTGTTTCTGGGTGTGCTTCCGGTATGCATGCAGTGGGACAGTCCTCTTTTTTCACCGGGAGGACTGCTGGGACTTTCCTGGATTTCCATGATACTTCTGTATATGGGGTGGAAAAAGGAGAAAGTCTGTGTTTAGATATGTGCTGCTGGCTTTGCTGGTGACAGAAGTTTCAGAGCTTATGACAGCAGTAATCATGGGAATGCGGGACTTTTACGAACTGCGCCTGGTGCTTCTTGTAAATCTGATGACGAATCCTCTGATCTCTGTTTTGTATCTGGCAGGGGGGATTTTTCTCGGCCCGGCGCTTAGATGGTATCTGATAGCCGCGGAGCTTGCCGTATGGCTGACAGAAGCAGCTGTATATCAAATCTGTATAGAGAAAAAAAGATCATTTCTGTTATTTTCCGCAGTGGCAAACGCAGTCTCTGTTTTTGCGGGAGTACTGGCAGGAAGGTGGATCTAAAAGGAGAGAAAACATGAAAAAGATAAAAAGAGCAGTGATTTGTATTTTGGCATTACTTTTAACTGTAGTACCGGTTTATGGAGATGCAATGATCGTACCGGATTATCAGGATGTGACAGTGGACTATTATGTAATCGTGTCTGCGCCTGACGGCGGGGTGAATTTCCGGTATGGAGCCGGTGTAGAGTACGATCAGATCATCAGTAATATGATTCCTAACGGGGAGATTCTGCATATTGTGGGAGAGCGCACTGCCAGTACAGGAAGAGCCTGGGGATATACCTGCTATCAGGATATGTGGGGATATGTAGCTCTTTCCCAGACCAGCTATTATGATATGGCACAGGCGCAGGCAGAGGCTGCGGCAAAAGCGGAGGCGGAAGCAAAAGCCGAAGCGGAGCGCCAGAAGAAAGAAGCGGAGGCAAAAGCCGAGGCGGAGCGTTTGCAGAAGGAAGCGGAAGCAAAAGCGGAAGCAGAGCGTCAGCAGAAGGAGGCGGAAGCAAAAGCTGAAGCAGAGCGGCTGCAGAAGGAAGCGGAAGCAAAAGCCGAGGCAGAGCGCCTGCAGCGAGAAGAAGAGACGAAGGCAAAGGAGGAAGCAGAACGTCAGCAGAAAGAAGCAGAGGAAGAAGCCAGACGCCTGAAAAAAGAGGCGGAAGAGATGAAACAGAAAAACAAGGCATTATTTATGAAACTGATCGTTCTGGCAGTCATCTGCCTGGTGCTTGCAGTTACAGCAGTGATTCTGATCATTTATTTTTATAAGCATAAAAGGAAGAAAAACAGGTAAGATTCAGGAGGCTTGCGTAACATGCGGATTTTTTTGATCGAAGATGATAAGGCGCTGGCAGAAGGGATTTCTTTTACATTACAAAAAGAAGGATATGAGACAGAGGTTTATTTTACCTGCAGAGAAAGCCGGGCGGCTCTGGATAACAGTCAGCCGGATCTGGTGCTTCTGGACTGGAATTTACCGGATGGTGACGGACTTGCGCTTTGCCGGGAAATTTCTGAAAAATGGAGAATACCGATCCTGATGATCACAGCCCGGGATATGGAGATCGATCAGGTCATGTGTCTGGAAAGCGGCGCAGACGATTATATAGCCAAACCTTTTTCTCTTGCAGTGCTGAAAGCTAGGATTGCAGCCCTGCTCAGGCGGCAGGGTGTATATGGAGAAGGAACGCTTACTTCTGGGCAGATTCGTGTGGATACCAGAGAAATGAGAGCCTGGAAGGGGGAGCAGGAGCTGGATCTGAGTCTGACGGAGTACAGGCTTTTAAAATATTTTATGGAAAATAAGAATCAGGTGCTTTTAAAGGAACAGCTGCTGGCTCATGTGTGGGACAGCGGCGGCCGCTTTGTGGAGGAAAATACTCTGATGGTGAATATACGCAGGCTTCGGATAAAAATAGAAGAAGACGCCTCCCACCCGGAATATATCAAAACCGTACATGGAATGGGATATCTTTGGGAGGAACGAAGATGACAGAGAAAATTCTGACAGGAATCCTGATCCTGGCTATTCTGGCAGTATTGCTGCTGGGGATTTCTTTTATAAAAGCCCTGAACCGGATGCAGAAGCTAATGCAGGATTATGAAGAAAATGGAAGCGCTGCTTTTTCTACGATGAAAGAGACACGGGAGTCCAAGCTGGAAAACAGACTGCAGAGACTCCTTGGGCAGGCTGCCAAAAAAGAAGAAAAGGCAGAAAAAGAAAGAGATGAAACTGCGGCTCTTTTATCTGATCTTTCCCACCAGCTGAAAACACCGATGGCAAACGTGATCATGTACACAGAGCTTCTGGAGGATGAAAGCCTGGAACCGGAAGAGCGCCAAAGATTTGTACAGCAGACCAAGGAACAGGCAAGGAAAATGAAATGGCTTCTGGAAAGTATGCTGAAGGCTTCCCGACTGGAAACCGGGAGCATTTCTTTTTCTGCGGAATATACCTGTATCCGCAGGACCATTGGAACTGCCATCAGCGGTGTTTATGCCAAGGCAGAGGACAAGGGGATTACCATAGCAGCAGAGCCTTTTGAGGACCGGAAGCTGTATCATGATCCAAAGTGGACGGCAGAGGCAATTGGAAATATTCTGGATAATGCCATAAAATATTCTCCTTCCGGAAGCACAGTTCGTGTGCGCGTGCTTCCGATGGAAATTTATACACAGATTGAGATCACGGATCAGGGGATAGGAATTGCCAGGGAGGAATATAATCAAATTTTCCGCCGTTTTTACCGCAGCCACAGCGTGGCGCAGGAGGAAGGCAGCGGACTGGGGCTGTATCTTGCGCAGCTGATTTTAAATAAGGAAAAGGGATATGTGACTGTAGCCTCCGAAAAAGGAAAGGGAAGCAGTTTTCGGATATTCCTTCTGAATGAAGTTCTGACAGTTTTGTAAGAACTTTTTTCTTTTTTGTCAGAGTGCTGTCAGAACCAGATGGTAATATAGCGGTATGAAAAGTAAGGAGGTCAGGATCATGGAAATTCTCAGGACAGTAGATCTGAAAAAATACTATGGAACAGGAGAAAATCAGGTAAAAGCGCTGGATGGAGTGAATCTTTCTGTAGAGGAAGGGGAATTTCTGGCAGTGGTGGGAACCAGCGGATCGGGAAAAAGCACCCTTCTTCATATGCTGGGCGGTTTGGATTATGCAACCTCCGGCAGTGTATTTGTGTCCGGAAAAGAGCTTTTTAAACTGAATGAGTCGGAACTGACGATTTTTCGCAGAAGGAATATCGGTTTTGTTTTTCAGAATTATAATCTGGTTCCTATACTAAATGTTTATGAAAATATTGTATTGCCCATAGAACTGGATGGAGAAAAGCCGGATAAAAGATTTATAAAAGAGATCATGGAGATGCTTGGTATTCTCGAAAAAAAGAACAGTATGCCAAACCAGCTTTCCGGAGGGCAGCAGCAGAGGGTTGCCATAGCAAGGGCGCTGGCAAGCAAACCTGCGATTCTTCTCGCAGATGAACCTACAGGAAATCTGGACAGTAAGACCAGTCAGGAAGTGCTGGGACTTCTCAAACTGACGGGAGAACAGTTTCAGCAGACGATTGTGATGATCACACACAATGACTCCATGGCGCAGCTTGCAGACAGGGTAATCCGCATTGAGGACGGAAGGATTACAGGAGGGAGCGGTTTATGAGAAATAACAATCAGAAGGTCGTCAGCCGTCTTTCCGGAAGAAGCCTGAAAAACAATAAAATGAGGAACAGCTTTGTCATCGCTGCAATTGCTCTGACCTGTATGATGTTTACGGCTCTTGCTGCCATGGGAATGGGGATTTCAGATGCCATGCAGGAAACTACCATGCGGGAAGTAGGCGGTCGTTTTCATGCCGGACTGAAGGGTGTGACTGAGGAGCAGATGAACCAGGTGACAGCGGATAAACGGGTAAAGGATTATTCATGGAACGTTTTTTTGGGTATGGCGGAGAATGTCGTAAAGAGACAGTATGAGATCCGTCTGGCACAGGGAGAAAAGGAACTGGAAAATTCTTTTATTGAACTGGAAGAAGGCGGTTTTCCGGAAAAAATGGACGATATCATTGTGGACACCTATCTTCTGGATGAAATGAAGCTTCCCTGTGAATTGGGGACTGACATTCCTCTGGATTTTACTTTTCATGGGCAGAAGGTCAGCAAAACCTTCCGGGTATGCGGCTGGTATGAAGGAAATAAGCTTGGTCATGCCTCAGAGCTTTATATTTCAGAAGCTTTCTGGAAAAATTTAAAAGGAACGATTACCGACCAGGAGTTGAAAGAGTGGGGCATAACGCATCCACAGGATTCCGGTGCAGGTCTTTATTCTGTAGGTCTGTATTTTGATAGTCCTGCAGAAAGTGAGGATGCAGTACGAGCCATTATCCGGGATGCCGGTTATTATCCGGATGGAGAAGCAGAAGGATATAAACCAGAGGAATCCATTGATTATGGAGTTAACTGGGCATATATGGAGAATCGTGCAGAAAATGCAGATCCTCTGATGCTGGCAATTCTGAGTCTGGCTTTCCTGGCAATCCTGCTTACCGGTTATCTGATCATTTACAATATCTTTTATATTTCAGTGGTTCAGGATATCCGTTTTTATGGTCTTTTAAAAACAGTGGGAACCACAAAAAAACAGATCAGATCCATAATCCGCCGTCAGGCGTTGGTTTTATCGATTGTAGGGATTCCCATTGGTCTGGCAGCAGGATATGGAGTGTCTGAACTGCTTTTCCCCTTTGTTATGGAGATCACTTCCTATACAGATCTGGGGATCAGCCTGAAAATCCGCCCGCAGGTAGCTGTATTCGGAATCGTTTTTGCTCTTCTGACTGTTTTCATCAGCTGCCGGAAGCCCGGAAAAATTGCCGGAAGCGTATCTCCGGTGGAGGCGATCCGGTATACAGAGGGAAATGGCAGCCGTAAAAAAAGAAAGAAATCCGAAAACGGCGCGCGGATTCACCGGATGGCTTTGTCAAATCTGGGAAGGAATAAGAAAAAAACAACGCTGGTACTGGTATCTCTTTCTATGAGTATGATACTTTTATGCATCGTGCTTACAGGCGTAGGAAGCTTTCGGGTAGACGCCTATCTGGAACAGCGTCTTCTTGGCGACGTACTTCTGGCATCGGTAAACCTGACCGGAAGCAGTGCGGTAAGAGTGGCAGATTACCAGATAGATGAAGAATATGTGAAGCTGGCAGACGCACAGCCGGGAGTCACGGCGAAAAATGAGCTCTGGCAGATTTACAATAATGTGTCGCTTTTTACAGATGATACCGCAATGGAAAGATATCAGAGGTTTCAGGATCAGGGGCTTCTGCGGCAGGATGATTTTTCCTCCTCGATCATAGATGATGTGAAAAATCGAAGACAGCTGGAAGCCCGTACTTATGGCTATGACGAAGCTGTTCTTTCCAAACTGACGGTTCTGGACGGTCAGCTGGACCTGGAAAAATTTGTTCAGGGAGGTTATATTCTTCTGACAGACATTATCGGCGATCATACGGAAGGCGCCAGTATTTATAAGCCAGGGGAAAAGGTAAAGCTGCTTGTTCCTACCGAGGAGTCGGAGATTATCGAGGATAAAGACGAAAAAGGAGAAATCACTGGCCATCACTGGGAAAACCTGGGAGAAACAGAGTACGAGGTCATGGCCATTGTGGATATTCCCGGCAGTATGACAGATATGACTTATCCGGTAAACGGCGTACAGGCGGTGATCCCCAGACAGGATGTGGAACAGGCTATGGGAAGCTGGTGCTTTGGTATTTCCTACGAGGTGGAGGAGGAATATCTTGACAGCTTTATACAGACGGTAAAGGATTATTCGGAAAATGTAAACAAAGAAATGGGATATCTTTCCAAGGACGAACTGGTGGAAGGTTTCCAGACCATGAATAGTTCTATTCGCATGATCGGTATTGCTTTAAGTGCGGTGATTGCGTTCGTGGGAATCCTGAATTTTATCAATTCTATTATTACCGGCATCATTGCCAGAAAAAGAGAATTTGCGATCCTTTGCAGTATTGGAATGACAGAGCAGCAGCTAAAGAGGATGCTTCTGGAAGAAAGTATGTATTATGTGCTGATATCAGGGGGCATCAGTCTGATTCTTGGCACGGCGCTTTCACGGATCATAATGACGGCATTGAACAATGTGATCCTGTTCTTTGCCTACCGCCCGAACTTCCAGACATTTGTCATTATGCTGCCGATACTGGCGGTTCTTGCTGTGCTGGTTCCCTCACTGGCATATCGGAGGATGAAAAAGGAAAGTATTGTAGAACGGCTGAGAAATACAGAGTAAATGACTGTTTGTGGGGGCGGATTTTTGTTTCTTGTTACCCCTAGACGATGCATATGATAAAAAGGCTGATCATGTGCTGTGCTGCGTTTCCTGGTAAACCTGTGTGCTGATTTGCTGCCATTCGCACGAACTCGCCTGACGGCTCAGACAGCGTGCTCGGTGGCAGCAGCTAACACAGGTTTATCTACGGAAGCCTCGCAAGGCACTACGATCAGCCTTTTTATCTTTGCATCTGAATATGGGTAACAGCCAAACAGAAATCCTGCAGCGCCCCGTCCGGGAATAACAAAACTACAGGAATATAAATTTGCTGTCTGAAAAAATAATGCAGGGTCAGATGAATCTGTTTCAGAAGCCTTGAGAGATTTGGTCAAAAGTTCTTGTTTTCTGCGACTTTGCTTTGCTTCCCCGGATGCTGCTGTTTGAGTCGCAGACGAGTTCAGCATACGGGGAAGTGTATTTTGCAAAGAAGCAGAAACATAGAACTTTCCAAATCCCGAACCAGCTTCTGTGACAGATTCATCTGACCCTGCATGTCCTTTACAGACAAAAAATCATATTCCGTTACTACCACAAACAGAAAGTTATTTTACAGATTGACATATCTTCCCCACGGGTTACAATGAAAGAAAAAGAGAAGGAACTGATCGTAACTGTGAAGGTGCTGGAAGATCACAGGGAACTGATCCGGGGGAGGTGTATGTTATGCAGATCACAGACCTGCAGATTCGGAATTTCAAATCCATAAAAAATATTCATATTTCGGATATTGAGAATGCGTTGATTCTGGTGGGGCAGAACAACACAGGGAAGACAGCGGTTCTGGATGCCATTCGGGCAGTCAGCGGCGATTATCAGATCTGCCTGGAGGATTTTCTGGAAGATTTTCCCAATATTGAGATTGGGGTCAGACTTCGGATTACAGAAGAGGATCTTTCCCGGATGCAGGAAAAACGGATCATCAGTCCCTATCGGAACCATACGGCCTGGTATCAGGATTTTTGCCGGAAGCTTCCCTCCTATCAGGACGGGATACTTACTTTTGAGTTTGTGGCAAACAAAGAGGGACGGATCCGCTACAGTGACGGCTATCAGAAAAACAACAGTCATATCCCCGAGATCTTTCCAAAGGTGTATTATATCGGAGCCCAGAGAAAGATGGATTTTCTCCAGGAAAATATTTTGCTTCTTCAGGAGGATGAGCTTCTGAAACAGATGCGTTCCGACTGCTGTATGTTTGACCGGGCAAAAAAATGCACTCACTGTTTTTCCTGCATTGGATATTTGAACCAGAAAACCACAGAAGAACTGAATGCCTTTGAGACTGCCAAGCTTCTGGACTATAAGCTGTATCAGCTGAACCTGGATGATTTTTCACGACGGGTGAATGAAAATTTCCGGAAAAACGGAGGAAAAGAGCAGATCTTTTATTCCATGAATCGTGACATTGAAAAAATGCTTTCCGTAACGGCAGAGGTCTATGATGAAAAACAGGAAAAATATAAACCGATCAGCTGTCTGGGAAAAGGTATGAGAAGTATCTATATGCTGTCTCTTCTGGAAACCTGTGAGGAAACAGGAGATGACGCGGCGGATCTGATCATTGTGGAGAATCCGGAAATATTTCTTCATCCCAGACTGCAGAAAGTATCCGGAGATATTCTGTACCGTCTTTGCAGATCAGGACAGGTGATCTTTTCTACCCATTCTGCAAATCTCCTTTCCAACTTTAACAGCAGACAGATCCGTCAGATGGTTCAGGGAGAAGACGGGTATGCAAAAATATGTGAGAAAACAGACATCAGCGCGGTTCTTGATGATCTGGGATACTCTGCCGGAGATCTGATGAATGTAAACTTTGTATTTATTGTGGAAGGAAAGCAGGATAAAACAAGACTGCCCCTTCTTCTGAAAAAATATTATTCGGAGCTTCATGACGAGGAGGGGAATCTTCAGAGAATCGCTATTATTACAACAAACAGCTGTACCAATATCAAAACCTATGCGAATCTGAAGTATATGAATCAGATCTACCTGAAAGATAATTTTCTGATGATCCGGGATGGAGACGGCAAAGACAGAGAAATGCTCCAGCGTCAGCTGTGTAAATACTATGAAGACAGAAATCTGGAGGATATAGACAGGCTTCCCAGAGTTATGCCAAGGAATGTGCTGATCCTGAAATATTATTCCTTTGAAAATTATTTTTTTAATCCAAAGGTTATGGCGCAGCTTGGAGTTATCAGTTCGGAAGAGGAATTTTATGAGATCTTTCTGGAGAAATGGAAGGAGTATCTCCACAGGATCAAAAGTGGAAAAAATCTCAGGGAGATACTGGGTAAGGATCTGGAAACCATAGAAGATGTAAAAGCGCATATGGAGGAGATCAGGATTTACATGAGAGGGCATAATCTTTATGATATCTTTTACGGAAGGTATAAAAAAGAAGAAACAGAACTCCTGACCCGGTATATTGAAATCGCCCCAAGGGAGGATTTCAGGGATATTCTTGACGCGGTAGATCAGTTTATTTACTTTGAAAACAGAAAAAAATAAAAGGAGGCGCAGCTTGCTTTATAAACTAATCAGGGTACAGCAACAGCAAGTTGCTTTGCAATCCTGAGGTAAAAGTATATGATATCTGTGGAGGTGAAATTTTTCATGGAAAGAAAAAATATTATATTAGAATTAAGAAATAAAGCAGGTCTGTCACAGGATGAACTTGCAGAAAAGGTTTTTGTTACACGTCAGGCGGTATCTCGCTGGGAAAATGGAGAAACAACACCAAACACAGAAACACTGAAACTTTTATCGAGATTATTTGATGTTTCAATCAATACGTTGCTGGGTTCCCCAAGACAATTGATTTGTCAATGCTGTGGTATGCCGCTTGAAGATTCCAGTATCAGTAAAGAAACAGATGGATTTTTTAATGAAGAATATTGTAAATGGTGCTATGCAGACGGAAAATATATGTATCATGATATGGATGACTTGATCGAAGTCTGCGTAGGGAATATAGCAGATGGACAGTCTTCGCCGGAACAAATTCGCACATATATGAAAGAACTGCTGCCGAAACTTGATTATTGGAAGAAATATAAAAATCTTGCGGGTGCAGAAGAGTTTGAAGAATTTAAAAAACAGCTCATAGATGAAATTAACAGTTTGTACATAGAAGGAATGCCGAAGGTTGAAAAACTGAATACGCTTGTAGGCGAATACATCAATTTGGAATACAGACTTCCTAATGGGAAAAATGTAAAATTTTTAGATGATGGAGCAACATATCTGGGAAATCAATTAGAATGTGAATTTGATTGTAGCAGATGTTTCGGGATTGCCGCTAATATGGAATTCATTCTTATCAGTACCTATGAAGAAAATGGTACAAATCCGGAACTGGTTATTTACAGGAAAAGATAATTTTCTCTTTGCATCTGAAAGTGGATAGCAGCCAAACAGAAATTTTTACATTTGGGAAGGATGTTTGATATAAATTTAACATAACCAGGCAAGTGCATTTAATCATGTATTGATAAGCTTTGTTCTGTCAGGGAGAAGTGCTTCCTGAAGCAGATTACAAAGTATTGACCGTGAAAAAGGAGAACAATCTATGAACGCGAAAAAAATCAGTGCATTATTACTTGCAGCAGCAATGATGGTACCGTGTGCAGTTCCGGCCCGGGTACTGGCGGCAGAGGAGGCCGGGCAGGAAGCTTCTCAGGAAACAGAGGCAAAGACACCAAAATATATTTTTCTTTTTATTGGAGATGGAATGAGCTATCCTCAGATTCAGACTACCAATTATTATCTGAATGCCATAGAGGATGACGGAGATGATATTCTTACAAGTGAGAGCAGGCTGAACATGATGAAGTTTCCGGTAGCAGGATCTGCCCAGACCTATGACAGCACTTCCTTCTGTCCGGATTCTGCATCTACTGCCACCTCTATTTCAACCGGTCATAAGACCTACAGCGGAACTATCAACATGGATGAAAAGATGGAAACCGCATATGAGACTATTGCAGAAAAACTGAAAAAACAGCTTGGCTACAAGGTGGGGATTCTTTCTACTGTGAATCTGAACCATGCGACACCGGCAGCTTTTTATGCACATCAGGCATCCAGAAACAGTTACTATGAGATTGGCCAGGAAATGATCGCCAGTGAGTTTGATTATTTTGCAGGAGGCGGTCTGAAGAAAACCACAGGTGACGAAGGTGATAAAACAGATCTTTACCAGCTGGCGCAGGAGGCAGGCTATAAGGTTGTCAAAACACAGGAAGAAGCAGAAGCGCTGACTGCGGAAGACGGAAAGACGATCGTGATTGATGAGACTCTGGCAGATGACGATGCCATGAGCTATGATATGGATCGGGAAGAAGGAGAATGGGGACTTGCCGATTATGTGGAAAAGGGAATCGAGGTTCTGAATAACGATACAGGATTCTTTATGATGGTAGAAGGCGGCAAGATCGACTGGGCATGTCATGCAAATGATGCAGCTGCCACGATTACAGATACGGTTGCCATGGATCAGGCGGTAGGAAAGGCTGTGGAGTTTTATAATGAGCATCCGGACGAGACGCTGATTCTTGTTACAGGAGACCATGAGACTGGTGGTCTGACGATTGGATTTGCCGGAACGGATTACGATACTTTTCTGGAAAATATCAGCAGTCAGAAGATTTCCTATGCAAAATTTGATTCAGATTATGTAGCCGGATACAAAGAAAATAAAACGGATTTTGACACAGTTATGGCAGATATTACAGAGCTTTTTGGACTGGAGGCTCCATCCGGAGAGTCAGAGACAACCAATCAGGCAGACAGCAAGGATGTACATCCGGAAGGAGAAGAAGGCGGTTCTCTGGTTATGACGGATTATGAATATAACAAACTGAAAGCTGCTTATGAGGAAACTATGAGTCGGACCGGTGAGGAGGAAGCGTTTGGACAGGAAGAATATCTCCTCTATGGAAGCTATGAGCCTCTGACTGTGACCATCACTCATATTCTGAACAACAAATCCGGTATTAACTTTGCATCCTATGCCCATACAGGACTTCCGGTAGAGGTGTTTGCAATGGGCGCTGAGCAGGAACAGTTTGAGGGATATTATGACAATACGGATATTTATAACAAACTGGCTGCCATCACAGGAGTGCAGTAAAAAATGAAGAGCAGACTGAAAAAAAGCTCTGTTTCTCTTGTGGCAATCTTTCTGATGGTGATCCTCATGGTCCTTCCTACGGGCTATGAGGATGCTGTCATTTATCAGGGAACAGATAAAGTGAAGGCAAAGGTGCTTTCCACCGATGAAAGTACAGTCAAAAGCTCCGGCCTGATCCGGTCAGGAGAACAGTTCTGTCAGATTGAGCTTCTGGGCGGCCGGTTTAAAGGAGAGAAAATCCGTGCGGTGAACATGCTCAGTGGCTCTCTGGAGTCGGACAAAATTTTTGAAGAAGGGGACATTGCCCATGTAGTGGTAAGCTACAGTGGGGATAAGATCACCTCTGTGACTATGAGCGATCATTATCGTCTGGATAAGGAAATCCTTCTGGCAGGAATGTTTGTGGTACTTCTGATCGCATTTGCAGGATGGACAGGGCTGAGAGCTGTGTATTCGTTTGCGATCACAATTCTGACTATCTGGAAGATTCTTGTTCCGGCATATCTGGCAGGGGTGAATCCGGTGTGGTGCGGGATTCTGATCACCGCCTTCCTGACCCTTCTGATCATATTTCTGGTATATGGTTTTGACAGAAAGACAGTAGCGGCTTCATCAGGAGCGCTTCTGGGTGTTCTGGTCACCTGTGTGATCGGCTGCATTTTTACAGATGCATTTAAGATCCATGGTGCAGTCATGGCGTATTCGGAAAGTCTTCTCTATTCCGGCTATCAGGACCTGAATCTGACAAAAATATTTATGAGCGGGATTTTTATCGGAGCCTCCGGCGCAATGATGGATCTTTCTGTGGATATCACGTCGGCAGTAAATGAGGTCGTACAGAAAAAGCCGGAGATTGGATGGAAAGAGGCTGCCTGTTCGGGCATGAATGTAGGGCGGGCCGCCATGGGAACCATGACAACGACACTTCTTCTGGCTTATTCCGGAGGGTATATTGCTCTTTTGATGACCTTTATGGCTCAGGGCACCCCGGTGGAAAATATCCTGAATTATAAGTATGTTTCTGCAGAAATACTGGATACTGTGGTGGGGAGTTTTGGCCTGGTAACCGTAGCGCCGTTTACGGCCGTTACAAGTGGCTGGCTGCTTACCAGGAAAAAGAAAGATTGTAAAGAAAGCTGATGCTGTGGTAAACTGTCTTTAAAAGAGCCGGAAATGTGGATAACTTTTCAGGTAAAACAGATTTCAGGAGGACAGGATGAATATTTGTGTATATGGGGCTTCCAGTGCATTTCTGGAAGAGATTTATTACAAAAAGACAGAAGAGCTTGGAAGAGAGATCGGAAGAAGAGGACATGGTCTGGTATTTGGCGGAGGTGCCACGGGAATGATGGGAGCCGCTGCCAGAGGCGCAGATGCAGAGAAGGGATATATTCTGGGGATTGCGCCGCATTTTTTTGACAAACCAGGTGTTCTTTATGAAAACTGTTCGGAATTTATTTTTACAGAAACCATGAGAGAGAGAAAGCAGCTTCTGGAAGACAGATCCGATGCAACCATTGTCACTCCGGGAGGAATCGGGACGTATGAGGAGTTCTTTGAGATTCTGACGCTGAAAAGTCTTGGACGTATCGATCGCCCGATTGTGCTTTATAATATCAATGGCTATTATGACAGAATGAAGGAACTTCTGGAATATACAGCAGAGCAGAGGTTTATGGAAAGTGTAAACCTCGGCCTCTGCTGTTTTATGAAGGATCCGGCTGAGATCCTGGACTACATAGAGCATTATCACAGATAAAAGGTTCAGTGCTGTGTCCGTATCTGATTTCTGATCTGGCGGATACCCGGAACAGAAATGAGGAAGGGATAAAGGATACAGGCTAAGACCAGACCTCCGGTTCCCTGGATCAGGTTTGCCGGAATGCTGGCTGCTGCTCCCGGTATTCCATACATAGGAATTTCACAAAGAAAATAACCTCCGGCTACCAGTACGATGTCGGATATGCCTCCCAGAACCACTGCCAGACCGCGGCTTCTGGGAGTATTTTTCATATGCTGAAAAATAAATCCGCAGGACAGAGCTACCAGTCCTTTGACGGCAAGGGTAACAGGAACATAGATAAAATAACCACCCAGAAGATCTGCAAGTGCGGATCCGATTCCGCCTGCCAGAAATCCCCAGACGGGACCAAGGACGATTCCGGACAGAATGACTATGGCATCTCCGGGATGGATATAGCCTCCGGTACCTGGTGTGGGAATTCGTATAGACATGGTTGCAGCACAGGAAAGAGCTGCAAAAAGAGCCGCTGTGATCATAAGCTTTAATTTGCTGTCTGCTGGATTTTGAGTCATATGGTTCACCTCCGTTAATGATGAACTTACTTTACACCATGATTGTGCTTTGAAAAAGATGCAAAAACGATAAAATATCAGGGGACAGTTTTTGGAAATATGAAAATAAGGCTTTTTCTGAAGGAAAAGATATGATAAAATAAAAAACTGTGTGTTAAACTATAAAAAGAAAGTGTGAGTGATAATGAAACAGGAAAATTATATCAAAGGAATGGTTATGATCATTCTTTCAGCCTTCTTTTTTGCGTGCATGAATGTCAGTGTGCGTCTGGCCGGAGACCTTCCTTCTTTCCAGAAAAGCTTTTTCCGGAATCTTGTGGCGGTGGTTTTTGCAGCAGTGATCCTTTTGAAAGACCACGAAGTACCAAAAGTGAAAAAACAATATTGGGGACCTTTGTTTCTGCGCTGCGCCTTTGGCACAATTGGAATTCTCTGTAATTTTTATGCGATCGATCATCTTCTGGTGGCAGATGCTTCGATCCTGAATAAGCTGTCTCCTTTTTTTGCCATTATTTTTTCTTATTTTATCCTGAAAGAAAAAATCAATCCGATACAGGTCACGGCTGTGCTTCTGGCATTTGCAGGCTGCCTTTTTGTGGTGAAACCGGGATTTCAGAATGCGACACTTCTTCCTGCATTGATCGGTGTGTGCGGCGGACTGGGAGCGGGGATCGCTTATACCATGGTAAGGGTGCTGGGAACGCAGGGAGTCAGAGGACCGGTGATCGTATTTTATTTTTCCCTTTTCTCATGTCTTGCGATACTGCCGTTTGTCCTGCTTCATTATACCCCGATGTCAGCAGGACAGCTGGGGAGCCTTCTCATGGCAGGATTGTTTGCCGCAGGAGGACAGTTTACGATTACGGCTGCCTATACATATGCGCCGGCTGGGAAGATATCTATTTTTGATTATTCGCAGATTCTTTTTGCCACGCTGCTGGGATTTTTCCTTTTTGGCGAGATTCCGGACAAGTACAGTTTTATAGGATATGGACTGATCATTCTGGCTTCGCTGGGGATGTTTATCTACAATATGAGAACCGCAAAGAAGAACTAAAAACTTTGCGGTTTTTTCATAAAATAAAACTTGATAAAATTTGTCAAATATTTAACGAAAATCTATTGATTTTCCTGTAAAGAACGGATATAATAAGAACAACTGATAAAAGTACATCAAATAAAAAGGGGTATTAGAATGAAGATTACAGATGACATCTTGTATGTGGGTGTGAACGATCATGATGTGGATCTCTTTGAGGGACAATATGTAGTGCCAAATGGAATGGCCTATAATTCTTATGTGATCAAAGACGAAAAAATTGCGGTTATGGATACAGTAGACGCAAGATTTACTCATGAATGGCTGGACAACATTGCAAAGGTTCTCGGAAATGCGAAACCAGATTATCTGATCGTACAGCATATGGAACCGGACCATGCTGCAAATATTGAAAACTTCATGAAGGTCTATCCGGATACCACAATTGTAGCAAATGCAAAAACATTTGTAATGATGCAGAACTTCTTCCGCAATATGAGTCTGGAGGGAAGAACTCTTGAGGTTGGAAACGGAGAGTCCCTGACTCTTGGCAAACATGTGCTTACTTTTGTATTTGCACCTATGGTACACTGGCCGGAGGTTATGGTTACCTATGACAGCACAGATAAGGTTCTTTTCTCCGCAGATGGTTTCGGCAAGTTCGGAGCTCTCGATGTGGAAGAGGACTGGGATGATGAAGCACGTCGCTACTATATTGGAATTGTGGGTAAATACGGCGCTCAGGTACAGAAGCTTCTGAAGGTGGCAGCTACCCTGGACATTCAGACAATCTGCCCGCTTCATGGACCGGTACTTACAGAAAATCTGGGACACTATATTGAGAAATATGATATCTGGTCCTCTTATAAGCCGGAAAGTGAAGGTGTTGTGATCGCCTATACATCTGTTTACGGAAACACCAAAAAAGCAGTAAATATTCTGGCAGAAAAACTGAAAGAAAAAGGCTGCCCGGTTGTTAAAGTATTTGATCTTGCAAGAAATGATATGGCAGAGGCTGTATCCAGTGCTTTCCGCTATAATAAGCTGGTACTGGCAACCACTACCTACAATGCAGAGCTGTATCCTTTCATGCGTGAATTTATCGATCATCTGACAGAGCGAAACTATCAGAACCGTACCATTGGTTTGATCGAGAACGGAAGCTGGGCTCCTCTGGCTGCAAAGATCATGAAGGGTGAATTTGAAAAGAGCAAAAATATTACCTGGCTGAACAGCGCAGTAAAGATCCTGTCTTCCGTAAGTGACGAAAATATGGAGCAGCTGGAAGCAATGGCAGAGGAACTGTGCAGAGAATATGTGGCACAGTCTGAAACTGCAAATAAAAAAGACATGACAGCACTGTTTAAAATCGGATATGGTCTGTATGTTGTAACTTCCAATGATGGAAACAAGGATAACGGACTGATTGTAAATACAGTTACACAGCTTACAGATAATCCCTATCGTGTTGCTGTCAATATTAACAAAGAGAATTATTCTCATCATGTGATCAAACAGACGGGTATTATGAATGTAAACTGTCTGTCTGTGGAAGCTCCATTTGAGATTTTCCAGAGATTTGGTTTCCAGAGCGGACGCCAGACAGATAAATTCGAAGGTATGGAAAAACTTTATTCCGATAATGGACTGGTATTCCTGCCAAAATACATCAATGCATTTATGTCCCTTAAGGTAGAACAGTATGTAGATCTGGGAACACATGGAATGTTCATTTGTTCTGTAACTGAGGCGAGAGTTATGAGTGATAAAGATACCATGACCTATACCTACTACCAGAACAATGTAAAACCGAAACCTCAGACAGAAGGAAAGAAGGGCTTTGTATGTAAGGTCTGCGGATTTATCTATGAGGGAGACGAGCTTCCGGATGATTATATCTGCCCGCTTTGCAAACACGGAGTTGCTGATTTTGAACCGATTGAATAAAAATCAAAAAAACAATATTTTATAATCCATATAAAAACAGCCCTGGAAAGAGAACTTTCCGGGGCTGTTTTACGGACAGCTCCGGAAAAAATTCTTTTCCCGAAGTTTATGATATGCTAAAATAAAGACAGAATGAGGAAGCGCAGAGGAGGAAAAATAATGGAAATACCAGAAATGCTTGATGAACTGAAACAGAAAGCCCTGAAAGATAAGGTGCTTCGCAGAGAGCTTATGGACACCAGAAAAGAGGATCAGCCTCTTGCCGCATTCTGCCGGAAATGCCGGGAACTGGGATATCCTGTATATGAAATGGATCTGATCAGCGCCGGAGAGGATTTTTATGCGACGATGAGACGAAGCACCAACGGCGGTGGAGAAAATTCTCCTATGCTGGAGGGAGAAGATGATTTTTATGAGCTGTTTTTTGCCGGATTATAAAATTGGAAACGGAGGAAAGTAAATTGAAAAGCAACAGGAGTTTTACATTTGATGAGCTTCTTACCGGAAATCGGTCAGAGGAGTTTATCGAATCGGCCTATCCTTTTATGAAACTGATGATGCAGTACCAGTGTGCTATGCTGGAAGTACGGACAAAATTTGAGGTCCTGAATACAGAACTGTCTCTGGACAGTGACAGAAATCCGATCGAGTCCATTTCCTGCCGTATTAAAAAGCCTATAAGTATTGCAGAAAAACTGAAGCGTAAGGGATTGGATGTAAGCCTTCAGAGCATTGAAGAAAACCTTCATGATGTGGCAGGTATCCGTGTTGTATGTTCTTTTCCAAAGGATATTTACAAGCTTGCGGACAAGATCTGTTCCCAGGATGACATTCATTTGCTGGAAAAGAAAGATTATATTGCAAATCCCAAACCAAACGGATATCGAAGCCTTCATCTGATCCTGGAGGTTCCTGTGTTTTTTGCCAACGAAAAAAAATGGATGCCGGTGGAAGTACAGTTTCGTACCATTGCCATGGATTTCTGGGCGAGTATTGAACACAAAGTAAAATATAAGAAAAACATTGATGATTCAACTGCGGAAATCGTGGAAAAACTGAAAGAATGTGCGGAAGGGATTCACTCTCTGGATCTTCGGATGCAGGAGATCAGTGAATATATTGACAGCAGAAAATAAATTCCGGAGATATCCGGCAGGAAAGGAGGTTTCATGATCATAGAATGTCCGGCAGATACGAGACTTCAGGAGTATCTTCTGAAAAAAGATATCCATATTTTTACACCCTGCGGAGGCCGTGGAAATTGTGCGAAGTGTAAGGTAAGAATACTGAAAGGAGAAGCCAGGGTCAACACCATGGATCGGATCTGGTTTTCTCAGAAAGAACTGGAGGAAGGATACCGGCTTGGATGTCAGGTATTTGCCAAAGAACCCCTGACTATAGAAATATATGAAAAGTGAGATGGTTCAAATGAAAAAAATACGAATGAGTATGTTGGCAGCGTGCATGGCAGCAGTATTGACCGGATGCGTGCAAACAGACATTCATGCGCTGCAAAAGGAGCAGGTAGTTCCCTATGAACTTTCGGAGCGTGAGACACAGCTTCTGGGAGCTTTTGGAATGGAAGATAATTCGCAGATCGTATCTTTCTGTGCTCCGGAGACTGCCATTACAGTTACTGCCAGGATTTATAAACTGAAGGAGGACCTGACCTGGGAGACCATAGGGGATGGTTCTATGTCTATTGGAAAAGAAAAAGAACCTGCAGAGCAGATTTCAGGAAGCTTTACCATGCAGATACAAGATGACCGCAGCATAGATTTCTACATAAATATGGCCGGGCAGGGAACTTTTTCCACAAAAGATATCGGGGAAAACCAGGAATATACAATTGAAGGAAAGGCTTTTTTGAAGGAAGCTCAGAAAATCGAGCTGGGTAAGGAAATTCCGGTATCAGTACTGGTCTATGACAATGGAAACAGTATGAGAAGTTATACCACTGAGGATTATTTTGAACCGGAAAAATTTAAAGATATGGATCTGGTACAGGCAGTGACACTGGAGTTTTCGGACCAGGAGATTCACTGAAACGGAGACAAAACAAAAAGGTCAGGCAGCCTGACCTTTTTGTTTTGCCTTACAGATTAACTGTGTCATAGTACCCATGGGGCAGTAGACACACCAGCTTCTAGGCTTAAAGAGAACCATAGTGAAAAAACCAAGGATGGTAGAAGTCAGCATGACACTGTAAAAGCCAAAGGCAAACTGAGCCACACCCGGGTGAAGGAGGGTTCCGTGATATGCCCAGTGCCAGGGAACTTTAAAGGTCCACAATAAAGTTACCACCTGTTTCAGATCCTGCACATTGGAGAATACCAGCCAGGTATTCCACAGCATCTGGAAGAACATAATAAAAAAGAAAATCAAAAATCCATAACGAAACCATTTGCTTTTCATCCATTTTGGAATATCCTTTTTGCGGGAAAGTCCGAAATTGCCGCCTAACAAACTGAAAAGCTGGCCTCTTCCGCAGTAGCGGTTACAGTAGCCTTTTGTTCCCTTTGCCACGGAGATGATCAGAGGGATAAAAAAACAGAGAAGTCCCAGCCAGGCAAACAGGATATTAAAAAATCCCAGTACCAGATATGTCAGAGATAAAATCCAAAGATAATCATACCAGTGTTTTTTCATGCTTCCGCCTCCTGTATCACGATCACAGATGCGGGACATTCTTTTGCACATTTGCCGCATCCAATACATCTTTCCATATCGACTCTTGCCATAATCCCATGCCATATTTCGATGGCATTCCTGGGACATACCTTCAGACAGCAGCCGCAGGCAACACAGTCGTCAGCGCTGACAAAGGCTTTTTTCTTTTTTCTGATCTTTTTTTCCACAGTGAGACCTCCTGAAATTTGATAAAAACAGTATAGCACAGGTGAGGAAAGGAGTCTGTGAGTTTGTCACAGACGGTACTATAGTTTGAATGGTATATCGATTGTGCATTTTGTATATATTTTGGAAAATAATCCGATGACCTATTGACTTTTTGAATAATTGATGGTATATATATTATAGTTTTATAGTTGCAGAGAGACGAGAGACAATGCAATGAACACGAAGTGTTTTTTGCGTTGTCTTTTTGTTATGTTAGGGAGGATTTTAATATGCAGAAAGAAACAAGACCTTTTATTCCGTGGGAACTGGTAGACGATTTTATGACAGCAGTTTTTGTAAAACTGGGACTGCCGGAGGACGACGCCCGTCTTTGCTCAGATGTTTTGATGCAAAGTGACAAATGGGGAATAGAAAGTCACGGCTGTAATCGCTTTAAACCGATTTATGTGGATCGTATCCGTAAGGGAATCCTGAATCCGGTTACCAAAATAGATGTTTTGAAAGAAACACCAACTACAGCAGTTCTGGATGCCAATGACGGTATGGGAATGGTAGCCAGTAAGAAAGCGATGGATATGTGTATTGAAAAAGCACATAAATATGGCATGGGAATGGTGGCAGTAAGAAATTCTTCTCATTATGGGATTGCAGGCTACTGGGCGAATCTTGCTGCAAAAGAAAATATGATCGGAATTACCGGAACGAATGCAAGGCCATCCATTGCTCCTACTTTTGGTGTGGAAAACATGATGGGAACTAATCCCCTGACCTTTGCAATGCCTACGGATGAAGAATTTCCGTTTTTGCTGGACTGTGCAACGTCTATTATCCAGAATGGCAAAATTGAGTATTATGCTAGAATCGGCAAAGATACACCGGCAGGAATGGTAATTGGAAGAGATGGTTCTACACTGACAGACAGTGCACAGATTCTGAAAGACCTTCGCAGTGGAAATGCGGCTCTGGCTCCTCTGGGAGGTATCGGTGAGACCCTTGCCGGATATAAAGGCTATGGATATGCTGCTGTTGTGGAAATTCTTTCTGCTGCCTTGCAGTCCGGCATTTTCCTGAAAGACCTGGACGGAAAGGATGAAAACGGAAATCTGCGCCCGTATCATTTGGGACATTTCTTTATTGCGATCGATACAGAGGCATTTATGGGAGCTGAGGCATTTAAAAAGACAGCAGGAGATATTTTGAGAAAGCTGAGAGATTCTCAGAAGGCACCTGGACAGGATCGTATTTATACAGCAGGAGAAAAGGAACATGATGTATGGATGTACCGGAAGGACAAAGGTGTTCCTGTAACAGAGGCTGTACAGAAGGAATTTATACAGTTGAGAGATGAACTGGGATTGACAGAATTCAGTTTTCCTTTTGAGGCATAAAAGAGAGAATGACAGAAAGTTGAGAGGAAGAATATCATGGATTATGCAAAGGAATCATTAAAAAAACACAGTGAGTGGAAGGGAAAAATCGAAGTGATCAGCCGAGTACCGGTTTCTACAAAGGAAGATCTGGCTCTGGCATACACACCGGGAGTTGCACAGCCGTGTCTGGAGATTCAAAAGGATTTAGACAAAAGCTATGAACTTACAAGGCGTCATAATATGTGTGCCGTTATTACGGACGGCTCTGCAGTTCTTGGGCTGGGGGATATCGGACCAGAGGCAGGGATGCCGGTTATGGAGGGAAAAAGTGTTTTATTTAAAGCGTTTGGAGATGTGGATGCCTTTCCGCTGTGCATCAAAACAAAGGATGTAGATGAATTTGTAAATACAGTATATCTGCTGTCTGGTTCTTTTGGAGGGGTTAATCTGGAGGATATTTCCGCCCCTCGATGTTTTGAAATTGAAAGAAAGCTGAAAGAAAAATGTGATATCCCTATTTTTCATGATGACCAGCATGGAACGGCAATTATTACTCTTGCAGGCCTGTTGAATGCGTTGAAGGTTGTTGGCAAAAAGAAAGAAAATGTAAGAGTTGTGACTTCCGGTGCGGGGGCAGCAGCTGTATCTATTGTCAGATTGATCTTATCAGCAGGTTTTAAAAATGTTGTTATGTGTGATCGGAACGGTGCGATTTACGAGGGTCGAAAGGACGGTATGAACTGGATCAAAGAAGAAATGGCACAATGTACAAACCGGGAAAAAAGAAAGGGAACTTTAGCAGAAATGCTGGTCGGAGCAGACATTTTTATTGGGGTTTCTGCTCCTGGATTAGTAACCAGCGAGATGGTCAGATCCATGGCGGAAGATGCGATTGTTTTTGCATGTGCAAATCCTACACCGGAAATTTTTCCGGATGAAGCTAAGGCAGCCGGTGCGAAAGTGGTAGCGACCGGAAGAAGTGATTTTCCGAATCAGATCAATAATGTTCTGGCATTTCCCGGAGTGTTCCGAGGTACATTTGATGTGCGTGCAAAAGATATCAACGAAGAGATGAAAATGGCGGCAGCCAGAGCGCTTGCTGAATTAATATCTGAAGAAGAGCTGGAAGCAGATTATATTATACCAAAAGCTTTTGATCCAAGAGTAGGAAAAGCAGTAGCAAGCGCGGTTGCAAAAGCGGCAAAAGATTCAGGAGTGGCAAGAATCTAACAGACAGAATCATCTGATTGTAGTACTCATTTTTCTTGGACAGGCGTTGCTGAGATAAAAAAGCAATGCCTGTCTATCCTCATATTTTGATAAAGGCATTGGAGGTACAACATGGAAAAGGAAAGAATACTGGAACAATTTGAGGACTATCCTGTTATTGCTGCAATTAAGGACGAGAACGGGCTGAAAAAATGCCTGGAATCAGGAGCAGAAATACAGATTGTATTTGTGCTTTATGGAGATCTCTGTAATATCGGGACGATTGTAGAACGCTTAAAAGCGGGTGGAAAAACTGTGATCATCCATCTTGACCTGATCAGCGGACTGGGAAATCGGGAGATTGCTGTAGATTATATAAAAAACACAACAAAAGCAGATGGGATCATATCTACAAAATCAACCTTGATAAAGAGAGCAAAAGAATTGGATTTTTTTGCAGTTATGCGTTTTTTTATGTTGGATTCCATGGTTTATGAAAATGTGAAAAAACAGATAGAAAATGTAAAACCGGATATGATAGAAATTATTCCGGGAGCGATGCCGAAGGTGATTTCCAGACTTTGTGAATTTATTGAAGGCAAAGTTCCAGTGATCGCAGGGGGAATGATCATGGATAAAGAAGATACTATGAAAGCGCTGAATGCCGGGGCAACAGCGATTTCGACCACTAAGCAGAATATCTGGTTTATGTAAAATAAGAAGGATGAAGGTGCGGAAGTATGGCAAAATATGTGATGGCATTAGATGCAGGGACAACCAGTAACAGATGTATTTTATTTAACGAAAAAGGGCAGATGTGCAGTGTCGCTCAGCGGGAATTCAGACAGATCTTTCCAAAGCCAGGATGGGTGGAGCATGATGCCAATGAGATTTGGGCAAGTCAGCTGGGAGTAGCTGTGGAAGCTATGAATATGATCGATGCGTCAGCAGCGGATATTGCTGCGATTGGGATTACAAACCAGAGAGAGACAACCATCCTTTGGGATAAAAATACAGGGGAGCCGGTTTATAATGCCATAGTATGGCAGTGCCGGCGGACATCGGAATATTGTGATTCTTTGAAGGAAAAAGGCCTGACTGAGAAATTTCGAAAGAAAACAGGGCTGGTCATTGATGCTTATTTTTCAGCAACAAAGATCAAATGGATTCTTGACAATGTGCCGGGCGTACGTGAGAGAGCGGAAAATGGTGACATTTTATTTGGTACAGTGGAAACCTGGCTGATCTGGAAACTGACAAAAGGAAAAGCTCATGTGACGGATTATTCCAATGCTGCCAGAACGATGCTTTTTAATATCAATACGCTGGAATGGGACGATGAAATACTGCAGGAACTGGATATTCCGGGAGCAATTCTGCCAAAAGTAATGCCAAGCAGCTGTGTATACGGAATGGCAGATCCGGCATTTCTGGGAGGGGAAATCCCTATTTCCGGAGCAGCGGGAGATCAGCAGGCGGCTCTTTTTGGACAGACCTGTTTTCAGGCAGGAGATGCAAAAAGTACTTATGGGACAGGTTGTTTTCTTTTGATGAATACCGGAGAGAAACTGGTATTTTCGGAAAATGGTCTGATCACAACGATTGCCTGGGGGCTGGATGGAAAAGTTACATATGCTTTGGAGGGTTCTGTTTTTGTAGCAGGCGCAGCCATACAATGGCTTCGTGATGAGATGCGGATTATTGATTCTGCAGAAGATTCTGAGTATATGGCAAAAAAAGTAAAAGACACTAACGGCTGTTATGTGGTTCCGGCATTTACCGGTCTGGGAGCGCCTTACTGGGATCAGTATGCGAGAGGAACAATTGTGGGTATTACCCGAGGCGTAAATAAGTATCATATTATACGGGCAACTCTGGAATCACTGGCATATCAGGTAAATGATGTTCTTGTCGCCATGAAAGCTGATTCCGGAATTGCACTTTCTTCTTTAAAGGTAGATGGAGGAGCCAGTGCGAATAATTTCCTGATGCAGACACAGTCAGATATTATCAATGTACCGGTGAATCGCCCTCAGTGTGTAGAGACAACAGCTATGGGAGCTGCATATCTGGCCGGACTTGCAGTGGGGTATTGGAAGGATCTGGAGGATATAAAAAACAACTGGATGGTTGATCGGACTTTTGTCCCGATTCTGGAAGAAAAGACGCGGACAAAGCGAATCCAGGGATGGAAAAAGGCAGTAAAATATGCTTACGGATGGGCGAAAAAGACGGAAATATAAGATAAAAATAACCTAATTAATACTTGTATTTGCATAAAAATATGTGCAAATTGCACTACATATATTGACAAAAATGAAAAAATATATTATTATTTATACATAATATATGTGCTGCCTAAGAGAACGGAGAGAAGGGTATACAAGCATTGTTTTGTATACCCTTTTATTGTGTCTACAGGCATTATACATCCATTATAAGGAGGGTAATGAGGATGAATAAAAAGGTAAAAAAAGGTTCTGGTT
Organism: Lachnospiraceae bacterium; assembly: GCA_021771755.1. GTDB lineage: Bacteria > Bacillota > Clostridia > Lachnospirales > Lachnospiraceae > Blautia_A. Next base: position 49,454 of record JAETOL010000012.1, read on the forward strand.
TCTGGTTGTGTCTGTCTTTGATCATATGTCTGATCAGCGGTATTGGCGCCAGTATGATTCAGACAAACTTTGGGAAAGTTACTATCAAAGATTTGCGGTTTGAAACAGAAAGTGGTCATCAGATGAGCGCATTACTGCTGAAACCAGATACAGCAACAGCAGAAAATCCTGCTCCGGCTATTATTTGCAGCCATGGTTGGTATAATAATCGTGAAATGCAGGATTTGAATTATGTTGAATATGCGCGCCGAGGATATGTAGTGCTTTCTATTGATATGTATGGACATGGAAATTCAGATAATTTGCTGGCAGGAGATTGGTTTAAACCTGAAAATAATGCAAATGGAATGTATGATGCCGTTAAAATGATGGCTACGTTACCTTTTGTTGATAAGGATAAAATTGGAGTTACAGGACACTCCAATGGAGCACTTGCCAGTCGTACAGCAGTTTTACTGGATAATGAAGTACAGGAGCCGTTGATTGCAGCAGCTCTTCTGGTCTCCAATGATGCTGTATATAAGAATGAGGATGGCGCATATATTAATATGTTTGGAGATAGAGATGCGGGTATTGTTGCGTGTCAGTATGATGAGTTTTTCCATCGGACATATAATGAGGATGGTTCTCATACAGCACCCAGAGACTTTATGAAGCAGGCAAATGCACAGTCCTTCTTATATTTTGGTGAAGATCCGGAAGGTTTGGAGGCACGTAGCGCGGAAACAATTTATAAAGAAGAGATAGAGGGAAAAGAAGCGGCCCGTGTGATTTATAATCCGAATATTACGCATCCCTGGGCACATTTTTCTAAGCGTGTTGTAGATTCAAGCGTTCAATTTTTTGATGAAGCTTTGGGGGCACCAAATCCAATTAAGGGAAGCGATCAGATATGGCAGGTAAAGGCATTTTTTAATGCTTTAGGGCTTGTTGGATTTATTATGTTTGTAGTGAGTTTTGCAAAAGTTTTATTGAAAACATCCTGTTTTTCTTCCTTAAAAGCAGAGGAGGAAGTCCTTCCGGCACCGGCGCTTTCAGGCAAGGAAAAGACATGGTTTTGGGTTAGCAGTATTTTAGGTGCGGTTTTTAGCTTTGTTGTTTATATGTTTGGTTATGGTATAATTTCAAAGCTGGTTGGAGGGGCTGTTCCGCAGTCAGGTCCTGCATTTATTGGAATTTGGGCGGCATTATGTGGAGTGTTTTCACTATTTCTTCTTTGGGTTGGCAGGAGGTTTACAAAGGCTCCTTCCAGAACAGAAGAAAATGGAGTTAAGATCAGTGCGAAAAAGCTGGGGCTGACAGTTCTTCTTGCTCTTATCGTAGCAGTTTCAGCATATGCTCTGGTATTCTTGGCTGATTACCTGTTTAAGACAGACTTCAGACTTTGGGTAGTTGCACTGAAAGCTTTTAATGCAAATTTGATTCCATATATTTTATTATACTTACCTCTGTTTTTGTTATATTACATACCGAATTCCATCTGTATCAACAGTTATAATTACTTTGAATTAGGGAAAAAACCATGGATAAATACCTGTGTGAATGCTATATTTAATATTCTGCCCAGTGTTGTCATGGTAATCATCATGTATGGATGCTTTTTTATCAGCGGCTATTTGCCTAATGAATTTGCCCCATTCTTTGGAGGGTCTATTATCGGAATCTGGCTCTATCCGGTAATTATTATTTTGGCAGTGGCGGCAGTTGTTTCCAGAAAACTTTATCGTGCAACAAAAAATCCATATCTGGCAGGTATCATCATGGCAGTATTGGTTGCAATTATGAGTTGTACAAATACTCTGACTCAGTTGTAAAACAGAAAGTCACTGTCAGAGTGGAATCTGGAAATTTTATACGTTGAATAAAACATACGAAAAGCACGTGTTTCCGTGGAAAATAATTCTGTGGAACGCGTGCTTTTATAAATTGAAACATTAGATATATACAGAGAAAGTATAAAGGCGGCGTAAAGATTTATTGTGCAATGGCTGAAATTCAAGTATAATAGAATTAATGGAAAACACTTATGTACAGCGTATCAAAATAAGACGAAACTGTTTTGGGGGACGGGATGAACAGACTTAACAAAAGAGGTCTTGTAAGAACTGGTATTGTATTAAGCTTATTTTCAGCCATATTTTCAGCCTGCGGAATAAAGGAAAAGCAGAAAAAGCCGGTAACATTGACAATCTGGCATGTCTATGGCGGACAGACAGATTCACCTCTGAATGATATGATTGAGGAATTTAATGATACAGTGGGCGCAGAGCAGGGAATAAAACTACAGGTGACTGTCGTTTCCAATACCAATAATATTCATGATGCTGTTTTGCGGGCGGCTAATGATGAACCGGGGGCTTCTGAGCTCCCGGATACGTTTATTTCTTATCCAAAGACCATATTAGCTATGCCGGATTCTGAGATTCTGGTGGATTACAGGGATTATTTTTCAGAAGAGGAATTATCCTCATACATTCCCTCGTTTCTGGAGGAAGGAACGATTGAGGATCGACTGGTTTCCTTTCCGATTGCAAAGTCAACGGAGATCATGTTTATTGATAAAACATTATTTGACCGTTTTTCAGATGCCACAGGGGCAAAATTAGAACAGCTGGATACCTGGGAAGGTTTATTTGCACTTTCTGAAGACTACTATCAGTGGACAGATGAACAGACACCGGAAATCGAGGGAGATGGAAAAACATTTTTTGTTCATGATTATCATTTTAACTATTTTCAGGTGGGGACAGAGTCCATGGGTGAGTCTTTCTTTAAAAATGAGGAGCTTTCCTATGGGGAAAAATTTAATAAAGCGTGGGAACCTTATGCAGAAGCAGCAATACAGGGAGGCGTGTGGCTGAATGAAGGCTATGCCACAGAACCGCTTCGTACCGGAAATGCGGTAGTCAGCGTTGCCTCATCTGCCAGTGTTCTTTATTATGAAGATATCGTGACCTATGAAGATAACCGGTCTGAAAAAATCGAAGTGATTGCGAGACCTGTGCCTTGTTTTGAAAACGGGAGCAGGATGGTTATGCAGCGTGGGGCAGGATTCTGCACTGTCAAATCCACTACGCAAAAGGAGGAAGCCGCAGCAGAATTTTTGAAGTGGCTGACAGAACCGGAAAACAATGTTCGGTTTGTAACACAGGTTGGCTATATGCCGGTAACAGAAAATGCTTTTGATATTCTTCCGGATGCATTAGAAAAACTGGAAGATCCAAAATATAAAAGCTTATATGAAGCATTTATTGAAACACAGAATTCGTATGAGTTTTATACGCCGCCTCAGCTTGATACCTATCTGGAACTGGAAACATCCTTTGAAGAAAACGTGAGGAGCAGTCTGCGCCAGGCCAACAAAAGCTGGCAGGAGGGCGAGAAGGATACAGGACTGCTGGCAGTGGAAGCACTGGAGCATCTGAAAGCGGCCATGACAAAATAAGCAGAGGATGACGTGTATGAAGCGTACAATACGAGAAGTAAAAAGGCTTCTGAAGCTTTTTTCAGAAAGAAAGATATCTTTGCAGTGGAAAATGATGCTTTATTTAATTTCTCTGATTCTGTCCGGGCTTGGGATAGCAGTTATACTCCTGATCGTTATTGGTGGATTTGGAGGAACAGAAGAAAAAATAACAAGATTATTGGAGCAGCGATTATATCAGTCTTCGGAAGAAGCGGAAGAAGAATTTGAAGAATATACAGGCTATGCCCTCCAGATGTCAAAACGGTTAGGAAGCTTCCTGTATACTTTAAATAGGTCAAGAGATTGACACAAAAAAATACCTCAAGTAAATTTAGATTATTACTGACCTGCCAGTTGGTAAAATCTAAAGAATACAAGAGGTATCT
>JAETOL010000088.1 GCA_021771755.1 Lachnospiraceae bacterium
TTATGAGCCGGTTGCTCTAACCAACTGAGCTAAAGGTCCAAAAAGCCGATGATCGGACTCGAACCGATAACCTGCTGATTACAAATCAGCTGCTCTGCCAATTGAGCCACATCGGCGCGTAACACTTACAAAAACTATTATACACCAAATGTCGGAATCAAGTCAAAGAAAATCTCATTTTTTATTTTTTAAATGACTCCAAGGGGATTTGAACCCCTGTTACCGCCGTGAAAGGGCGGTGTCTTAACCGCTTGACCATGGAGCCTTATTTTCGCTGTTATCTTTTAATGACGACCTCAGCAAAAATAATAATACCATACCTTATTATATTTTGCAAGAGGAATTTTTCATTTTTTTAAATTTTTTTCACCTTTTTTGATTACTTAGAAAGATTAGCAAAAATATCCTGTGCTTTTTTGAAGGCTTCTTTTCCTCTCACGGTAAGAAGCGCTTTTGTACCATCTTCCTGACTCATTCCCCCCAACGCTTTTCCTTGCTCCAGACTGATATAAATCCCCTCTGACGGACTTCTGAGACAAAGAAAAGACGGACATTCTGTCCAAACAGCCTCGGAATATTCCGTTGCTTCAGTTTCTTTCTCAAAATCACTTCCATCCTTTTCTCTTCCGGCTTCAGACAGACAGTACTGAAGTTTTCCTTCTCCCTTTTCCCAGAAAGTGGCAAGCCTCCTTTTGGAAATTGTATGATTGTTTAGATCTTTCAGGGATTCCAAAGTATTTTTTCCTATCAAAAGTACCGGAGTATTTCTCACATAAATATATTCCGGTGAATCCCCCTCCATTTTCAGTTCATTCAGATCCACTGCCAGAAAAACAGTACTCATCGTATACTCTTCCAGTTTCAATTCCACGGGAATTTCCAAAACAGGTGAAAAAGAAACCAGTCCCGGTATCTTTTTCACCTGCTCCAGAAGCTTCTCATCATATTGCAGGCGCCCAAGCGAAACAACTGTCTGATATTCCTTTATAGAGCCTGAAAAAACCGGAGCCGCCAGACGAATCAATAAGCAAAGACTTCCTGCCATAATGGATGCTCCCAGAATCAGCATCGGGTAAAAATGTCTTCTTTTACAGATTCTCACCAGAAGCCTCCCTTCTTATTTCCTCCAGAAGTATTTTCTGCCTTCTGATCCTGTGTATAAGTCCAAAGACCAGACATATCAGTCCTGCCCCGGCAGCTGCAAATACAGAATACCACCAGTTATTTGCTTTTTTGGGAGCTTCTATGTTCAGACTCTGAATCCTTGGTTTCCGGATACTGGTTTCATATTCTTTCACCTGTTCATATGGTTTGCCCTCTCCATCCTCATATTTCAGAATGATCCTCCCTGTGACTGCTCCATACATGTCCCTCTCATCAGTTCCTTCATCACGTCCATTGACCTCCATCGTACGGGTTCCTACAAAAGCGCGCATGGTTCCTGTACGCTCTGTTCCTGCATCCATATTTCCAAGAAAAATCTCTTCTTTTGGAAACATTCCTTTTCCTTCCATGACAACACGGGCATTATAAATCTCTGTTCTTCCCAGATTCTGCACACGGATTCCCAGATTTACCGTATCTGTGGAATACACCTCTGCCGGAATTTCGTCACAGCTCAGGTGTGCTGATACCATCTGTTTTACAAAAAATTCTGTCTCCTCCATTCCTGATGCCGAAGTTCCCTTCTTATCTTCATATTCAAAGGAAAGCTTAACAGGAACAAGCCCCTCCTTTGCACCCATAGATGTCCGTACATTATTTGCTACAATGATCCTGCCTCCTGGACTGATCCTGTCAAAATAGTAAGACTTTTTTTCAAACTGGATACCTGGGGTTTCTGTTGAAAAGACCAGCTTCAGATTGTAAATTCCCTGATCCCTGCTTTTATTCTCCAGAACAAGTTCTACTTCCTGGGCAGTTCCCGCTTCCAGCGTCTTTCCTGTCAGACTGTTGCTTTCCAGTAAAAGCTTTGGCTGCCGCGTCAGCTCCTCTTTTTGCTGCGAAGAAACTTCTCCGCCGAAAGAGCCCGTATAACCTGCACTTTCCTGCGATCCCGTCTCCATTTCTTCCTGACTTCCATCTCCAAAAAGTTCCTCTTCCGGCTGTGTTCCACAATTCGGATAAATATTCATATTTTCAATATTCACAGAAAATCCCGGTGTGGGCGTTGGCTGTGGAAAAATGGTAGGTTCCGGTGAAACATCCGGTTCCGGCACTGCAGTAGGTTCTGGTATAGCCGTAGATTCCGGCATAACAGTAATCTCGGGAATACAGCCAGGCTCCAATATCATGTCCGATTCTATCTCTTCTATAAAAGCTGAATTTTCTCCGTCCATAAATAGATCTGCTCCGTAAACCATCTGTTCTCCGTCTACATTCCACTTATTTCCCACAATGCCGCAGACCTGGCCTTCATACAAAGTAAGCTCTGCTTCTTTCAGTACGCAGTCTTCTCCAAAATATCTGCTTACCTTATCCACCTGGATCACAGGCTCAGATTTCTTCCACCCTGTCATAAAGAATCCCTCCATAAAGCGCCATCAGCATCCCCAGAAGAACAAAAAGAAAAAGCCATAGTCCCAGACCCTTTTCTCCCCATTCTGCGCTTCCCTCCATCCATTGAGGCGGGTAAAGCCACAGCGCTTTTTTAAAATACCGATCCCTTAAAATCACACAGAAATAATAAAGAACAAAAGGGAATCCAAAAGCCAGATATATAGATCCTGTAAGCCCGGCAAAAATCCCTCCTCCTGTGCTTAAAGCCGCTGCCACAAGTCCGCATCGAATCAGGATTCTTCCAAGCTCCGCCGAAGCACCAGAATCCCAAGAAATACCAGAACAGACTGCCCTATGGAAGGCAATTGGTCATAGCCAAAATTATGCCTCCCATAGGATGCATGGCTTAAAGGGCTGAGCCAGCCGATCAGAACATTGACCCGGAACATCTCATATTTTTCATATCCCAGAATTCTGGCAAGAGCCTGAGGATCCAGCAAAAAACCATATAAACAGAACAGAAGTCCTGTCACCATTCCTCTGTTTTTTCCCGGCAGAAGATTTCCTGCCAGGATCACAAACCCGAGACAGAGAATGTAAAGAAACAAAAGAAGCGTCACCACAGCAGCGCAGCCAAAAGGAGAAATGCTTTCCATCACCTTTACCGTAGATGGCACACTAAGGATTTCTCCCAGTCTGGAATAAGCCAGCATAGCTGCTGTATCACTCCAGATATTTCCCGGATAGCTGTTCCCGGCACACAAAATCATGGTTGATCCCAGCATAAACAATGTATAAATTCCTGCCGCCGAAGCCATATAAATCATTTGCCCCAAAAGCCATCGAACCTTGGTAGTCCGGTACAGATAATAAGGCGTAACTGCGTTCCATACAGGAAAATCGGAAAAAAGAAGCAGAAGAAGCACAGAGCTTAAAAGAATCGCCGTAGAATCACCAAATGTCCACAAAAACGGTTCCAGCATCTGCACAGGAGATTTGTAAGTTTCCATCACAGGCATAATCCTGCTGCTTAAAAGAAAGCAGAGAACAAATCCCAGAAGAAATGTCAGTATAACCCTTGGTCTTTTAAAAAATCCCCTGAAATCATAGCGAACCACTGCCAGCATTTGTTTTACAGCTTTTTGGCTTCTTTTTGTCCTGTCCATTCCTTTTCCTCTAATATCCCAACCCTCTGTCAATCACACTGCCGTCTATAGCGTTGATGGTAAGATAGCTTTCATATTGCGGCGCATAAAGGAAATTCTCTGATCCGGTTTCCCATTCTGCCTCTTCCTTATAAGTGCCTTCATAGCTTCCAAAGAAATCCCAGACAGGAACAAGCACGCCGGAACGGCTGTCTGATTTTGGTTCGTAAATTCTTGTGTAGCCAAATACAATCCGGTCTATTTTGTACGTAAGCTCTTTTGCATTCTCCATATAATCAGCGTTTTTAATAAGCATCATTTTTTCGTAAATATCCATGATCTCATCAAAAGATTTCAGTTTTACATTTTCTGTTTTTGTTTTTCCAATATCGTACTGGTCAATCAGCTGTACATCATCAATTCCCTCATCCGTTACACAAAAGTCCAGCTTCTCATAAGGCCAGCTTTCTGATTCAGTTCCCATATCGTTCCCGTACAGCTCGCCTCCCTGTTCCTCCGTATAAGTAATGGGAATTCCTCCCAGTTTCCTCGTATAATGAAGGATATAGCCGGTATCTGTCAGCACAAGCTTCTGATCTTCACCACTTCCCTTTTGATAAAGGCAGAGTCCGTACTCCCAGTCTCCAAGCTCCATATCCGGGATCTGAAGCTGCTTCACCTTCTCATCTGCAAGAACTTTGGCTTCTTCCAGAGAAATTCCAATTCCTTCTTTCAGCTCTTCTTCTGTAGGAATCACTTCTGCAACCTCCCACTGGGAGGATTCTGCCAGCTTACTGTAATAATCATATCCATCCCAATACATAAATTTATTGATGATATTTTCCTTTTCATAACGGCTCTGGTTGCGGATTTCCACAGACATAGGGGCTGCTCCATAGGAATTCATACTGTAATTAAAAGCTGTTCCCTCTTCTGTAACTGCCACTCCAACAAAGTAATCATCCATGGTATAGTTTCCTTCTTCCCCTTTTAGCCCAAACTGAGGCTTCACCTCCTTCAGTGTACGGGTTTCAGGGGCTGTCTCATACTCCTTTTCCAGGTCTTCAATGGTCTGATTAATGTCCAAATAATAATTCCCATTCTCATCCTTCCCAAGACCGTTAGGATCCAGATTTCCCTTGGCAAGGTTGGCTTTCCACCAGGTCAGCTCCTTTTGTACCACTTCGCATCTGTTACTATTTTAAGGTTTCCTGTGGTATCTGCTGTCTCACTCTGATAAGTTTCCGGCGCTCCTACTGTTTCCCGGATATTTTTACCGAACAAAACTTCTGTGTTCTCCTGTTCTTCTGCCTGTTCTTCATACAGTATTTCTTTTATATTTCCCTTCTTTTTTACAAGAGAACTTTCTGGTGTTTCTGCGCATCCGGCAAAAATTGTGATTCCTGTCATCATTACCAGAATAGCTGTTGCTGTTCTTTTTTCATGGTCTGTCTCCTTTCCCGGCGGATCATACAGAATGACTGTCTGTCCTTCCTATAATGTCAAGCCCTAAATCATTAATTTTTCAGGCTTTTCTTTAAATATTTACCTCATAAAACAGAGCCAAAAGTGTATGACAGTCATTGTATCTTGTACTGAACAGC
>JAETOL010000089.1 GCA_021771755.1 Lachnospiraceae bacterium
CACGCCCTCATGCGCCGGGATGCATAATCAATGCCCGCCAAAAGTAGGGAAAATCCCTTGACGAAAACAGGGAATTTCGACGCTTTTTTCAGGGAAAAGTACTTGACAAAAAACAAATGGAAAGCTTGCGGCAAAGGTGTTGGATAAATATATGCAGGACTTTCAGCGGCGAAATCCTACGTTGAGGGTGTTCAGTGCCTATCTTCATATGGACGAAGCAACGCCCCACTTGCATATAGATTTTGTACCGTATACGACAGGAAGCAAGCGAGGACTTGATACAAGAGTTTCTTTGAAACAGGCGTTATCTGCTCTCGGATTTAAAGGTGGCACAAGACGGGAAACGGAATTAAATCAGTGGGTGGCTTATGAGAAAGAACAGCTTGCTGCTGTCATGCTGGAACATGGGATTGAGTGGGAGAAGAAAGGCACACATGAAAAACATTTATCTGTTTTGGATTTTGAGAAACAGGAGCGCGCAAAGGAAGTTGCAGAATTGGAAACGAGGAAAGCGGAATTGCAGGAAGAAAACGCTACTTTTCAAGAAATCAACGAAGATTTGCATGAACAGTTGTTACAGGTTGATGATGAGATACGTTCTTTGCAGAAAGATTTACAGGAATCCCGGCAGGAGGCAGAGAAAGCGCAGAAACAGGCCGACAAATATCAGAAACGCATGAATGAACTTGCCCCTATGGTAAAGAACATGGAGAAGCTGGCGGCAGATTTTTCCGCAGACCCGGAGCAGACACTTCCAGAAGCGGCGGTTATGGAATCTGCAAAGTCGTATCGGGAGAAAAAAGCAAAACCACTGGTAAAGAAAATCGTGCAAGTCATGCGCTCCGTTTATTCGGCGTATCTGGATATTTCAAATAAGTTTACAAAGCTGCAAGCGGCGTATAACAAGGAACGGAGAGGAAATGAACGGCTGACGAACAGGCTGGAAGAAGTCTTGGAAGAAAATCGGGAACTGCGGATAGTAGCAGCGGATTTTGGACGTGTAAAGGCGATGGTCGGCTCTGAACAGGTAAACGCTGTGATTAACAGAGCGAAGCAACAGGAACAGATAGAAGTCGAGCAGAAACGGGCTGCAAGGAGAAAACACAATCGGGAAACACGGTAATGGCAGATATTCATAAAAACAAAGAGGGAGCGAGTAAAAAATCGCTCCCTTTTTCCATTATTATAATACCACAAAATTGCTCTAAAAACAAGTCTACCAATACCGCAAGAGCGGTGTTATAATCAGTTTCCAATACGAAAATGGGGAGGAATTTTTTTTGAGCAAAGACTGGATGATTCTATTACAGGAACAAAATCAACTGAGCAGAGTTATCAAAACAAATGAATCGACTGAACAGTTTGGACTTTGCTTAACGGAACAAGACGCAAAATTGATTTTGGAGGAACGGAAAAATTCGTTGGCAGAGCAAAAGAGAATCGAGTTTGGGGAAGGCATTGCAACAAAAATTATCTATGAGTTTTGTGATTCTGATTATATTCATCAAAATAATTATGTAGACACAATCATTCGGTTGCAGGAAATATTTTATCTGTACAAGAATGAAATGCAAGATGAAATTACAGACGATGAACTTCTGCACTTAATGAAAGAACAGTTTGAAAATTTGTGCTTTGGAGATTTGGATTATTTGGAGAGTACCTGTCTTGCTAATTTTGCGGAAGCAATCCGAGCCGGATATAGTGGATATAAAGGTTCAGACGGTTATGGAGAGTATTCAAAATTTGATGATGTAAAGAGATGGGATTATGAATTGTATCTCGAAACTTTAAAGGAACTCTGTTGAAGGTAAGGCTAATGGACTATGAAATGGAAGAATTGGTGCCGATTGTAGGAAAATTAGCAGAAAAGTATACAGCGAATGAAAGCACATCTATAACTTATGAAAAAGCGGAACAGTTAATGGGAGCTATCCTGTATTGTATTCACGAATTAAAAGAAATTAACGGTAATTTACTGGCTTTGAATGAAAAAATACCAGCACAAAAAGCGTATGAAATAGGTGCAGCATATGTTAAAGAAAAGACAGAAAAAGCACTAAATTTGTATAATAGGATTATGCCGGGATTTTACCACTATGAAAGTCAATGCTTGTATGACACCTTTGCTAAAGGTATACCAGAATTTTTCAAGTGGTATGATATTCAATTTGAACCGCAAAACACAATTTTAACTCTTGATTATCCGGTGCTAAAAGATATTTCAAGATATACGGGGATAGATAAGATTTTTGTATTTATTAAGTGTATCGGTTTAGAACAGAAATTTTTGAAATCGTTTCCTGCGGGTTATGTCACAAATATATTGTTTAAGATCGATAGGAATTGGAAAGAGTCAATGGATAATATATGTGAAACAGTTTTTACCTATGTTATAGGACATATTTTGACGGGGAAATCTTTGGTGGAATCAGAATTAGAGCAAACGGATTATTTATATATGCAGGAGCTTTTTATACAAGTAGCTTTGGAAGATATAAAGAAACGCTTGGAATCTGCGCTTGAAATTTTTATAAAGAACTATTATGAAGATGACAGAGAACTTTTGGATTATCTTTCAAGTGCTATTGGCGGTATTGCAGTCCGTTTGAAAAATGCTGCCGATAATAAAGTGCTTGATAGTATGATTTGACAGTGACCGTTACGCAATAGCTGCTTTGAAATTGGCTTTTTGCAAGAGTTTTAAAGTTGCAAATTAAGATATGAGATATTTTATGCCTGTATACCCGAAAACAGGCTTCTATTGCGTAACATTTCAAAAATAGGTTGTCAATCTGCGAGGATTTGCTATAATAAAGACGTGGCAACATTTTGGCAACAGAAAATCAGCAAGCCAGAATAATTGATGTAATCGAAGTAAAAAGCGGCGTGTATTTGTATAAAACTTAAACAAATATAGTTAATAACGACAAAGGACACGCCGAGTTTGAATAAAATGGTTCTATAATATACAACATCACAATAAAACGGCTGCCGCATTTGCGACAGCCGTTTTAGGGAAAATTTCTTTAAAATTATAATAATTCCTGTTTTGCGAGTTTCATCAGTTTCTCAACTTCTGCTTTGATTTCTGGTTTTACTTCCGGAACAACATCCTGTTTGATCAGGTCAAGAGCGCGGTCAGCAGCACGTTCTGTAAGTGGTGTTTCACCACATTTGATCCAATCAGCCCATACACTGTCGAATCCGATAGATGGCTGGAATACCTCACTGCGAAGATGATCGATTGTGTGTTCCTGCTCAAGGAATGTTTCACCGTCATTAATAACGTATTCAAGAGCTTCCAGACCAAGTTCCTCGTCTGAGAATTCGAATGGTCTTTTTGCTTTACGGATCATTGCACAGATTTCATTATCCAGAACTAACTGGCTGAGTGAACAGCACATTACGCTTGCTGTACTTCCGAAACCAGTAACCATAGTAGCGCCGGCAAGTGCTGGAAGAAGACCATTGATCATCTTCTCATAACCAGCCTGCTCATCCATAGCACAGCTTGTGCAGGACAGACCATAAACGTCGGACATAAATCCACAGTAATTTGCCAACTGAACAGCAAGTGCGCTGGAGATACCTGTTTCTGGAAGACCAAGGATACTCTGGCTGTTTCTCATGTTAGCGAAGAATGTTCTTGAACCGTAGAACATTACACATTCAGGATTCATCAGATATGCAACAGATGCAAATGCAAGAATTTCTGCATGAGCCTGTCCGACAGTACCTGCTATAGAAAGTGGAGATGTAAGTCCGCCCATCGGTGCAGCCAGAATACTTACCGGAATACCTGCTTTTACAATATGACTCATGGTGTCTGTGATTTCTTTTGGAAGGAACATTGGTGATTCTGGAGAAATACCAACCAGACCGATTGGGTTATTCTGAAGATCACTTCCGCCGTAAATCTTGAACAATTCTGCGATATATTTTGCGTTGCTTGCGATGGAGATGCCCGGTCCATAAATTGGTTTATGGGAATACTCAAGCATTGTAGCTGTCTGCTGAAGCTGAGTGATCGCAGATGGTACTTCGCTTGGATAAACGAGCGCACATGGAACATCCAGTTCAGGAAGCTGGTTCATAACACGGATTGTGTCAATCAGGTCGTTCAACTCACCGTTACGGCGTTTTCCGGTTTTCATATCAGCGATCCATGGAGCACCACCGGTACTGTGGATGAATGTTTTGCCGATTTCCATTTCTTTTTTCATGCCGGTAACAGGTGAAGTCAGAGTAACATTTCTTTTCTGAGCTTTCAGAGTTCTGTTGATCAGATCTTCACAGAAATAAACACGGTCACCTTTCTGTGTACAGCCATTTTCACAAAGCAGTGCTCTGATCTGTGGATCTTCAACACGCATACCAAGATTTGCAAGAAGTCCGACTCCATATTCGTGAAGTTTCTTAATCTGCTCTTCACTTACATAGTTTAAATGTGGGATATAAGTCATAATTACCTCCTTAAGTGAAAAATAATAAAAATTTTACATTAGTGACATAATATTTGTGCATAATCACGTGCTTTATAATAAAATCATTATAAAATACGAAAGCCAAAAAGTCAATCCTGTCGTGAAAAAACAAAATAAAATTTCATTTCAATAAAATTAATTAATTAATTTTCGGGAGTTTGACAGCTATCTAAATGTAAAAGTACTTTAAAGCCTTTTACCAGGCTTATTTTTTTGTCAATTTTATAGTATTATATTGCACGTTACTTTTAGATACTGTATAATAG
>JAETOL010000013.1 GCA_021771755.1 Lachnospiraceae bacterium
TTTTGGATAATAAAAGCCCGTTCCCGGATTCAGTACCTGACCGCCCGGGAGCCACAGCTGATATCCTCCGTCTTTTATCCTGCGGCCTCTGAGCTCCAGTCTCCAGACACCGGACAAAATGTATTCTTGCTGTGGTATAAAGTCGAAATAAACCTCCTGAGTCACCTGAAAAGGTCCCGATTTCCCATAATAAATCAGTAATTCTGTATTCTCTGTCCGGTATCCAGCGTACCCGATGTATGGATTCTGTCATTTCCATTGTTTCCGGCTCCCACACATATCACTGTCCGTCCTGTATTTGATACATTTGTCAGATAAATCTCCGGAAGTGAATCCCCTCTATGTGTTCATTATAATTAAGGGACGCTTTTATAAAAAAAACAGAAGCAAACTCATACCAAATTTACTTCTGAGATAAAAATTGATATTCATATGTCATCAATCATAACATTTCTTCCAAGCAATCTATAATAGCCTTACAATACGGCACATAAACTCCATTATCTTTATTTGTATAATATTCTATAAAACTTCTTATTTCTTCCTCTGAATATTCTTCATCATCAAATACCTCAGAAGCTTCTATAGCCTGACGCCTATCCCTTTCAAGATGAAAACTATCTAATCCTAAATTATGTATCATTTCCTGCGCAATATTGGATGTTGTCTTGCCTCTAACACTATTAATTTTCCCATTCGGGAGATATTTGAATATTTTCTCTGCTTCTATATCTGTTGGAGAAATCATATCCGCTCTCCACCAATTATCTTTTCTATGTCCACAATGCTCATCTTCAACTACGACAGTTCCTTCTCCATTGCATGAGGCGAGCAAATTTTCATAAGACAAATCTTTATCTGCAAAAAACTCCTTAGGCAAAAAATGCTCAATATGAGAAGAATTTGTTGATATTCTTCTCATACAATAACAACATATTTTTCCTTGTTCATCTACAAGATTTTCTCTTAACCTCCGTCTTCTATTTGCACCATCTACATCATCAGTAGAAAAATCATTCTTATAATGGGCATTTCTATTATTCGCCACTTTAAAATTTCTCTTCCAATCCTCAAACCATTGCGGAGGCTCTTGTTTATTTATTCTTTTCATGTCTTCGCCCCCTGGAAATAAGAATTCTTGCTTTGGCAACTCCTTCCGCATATCCATTAGATTTTTCATCTAATATATCAGCCAACTCTTCCGCTTTATCAAATTTCTTTTCTTCAATAAATAAATACATTTTATCAAGCATTCTTTTAATATCCTGATTTACAGAAGCAGTATTCATCACTTCTTCTAAAATCACATTTGTATCCCATCCCATAAATGATTTATATGATTTTAAAACTATCTTCTTTCCATCTTTAAACATATAAAACAAATTAAATGTATCATCTACTTCTCCAAGAATTTGCGGAGAATGTGTGGTAATTATAAACTGTATATTTGGAAATGTATTTTTTAATACACTCAGTACCTTACGTTGCCATGAAGTATGCATATGCAAATCTAATTCATCAATCAACACTACGCCTGTTCCTTCTAATGGATTCTCTCTTTCTGGATTTGCTAATGCCATTCTCCGTGCCAAATCACCAAATAATGCTATCGTGCATTTCTCCCCATCAGATAACTGATTTATCGTTAAATACTTCCCATCTTTTCTCACTTTCATTGCTAATGGTTTTCTATCAATATGAATATCCTCAAATCCATCTAACATTGCCAACATTGCCTGTTTGACTGCAGATAAGCTTTTGTCTTCATACTCTGAATTATCCCTTACCTTGGCTTGATTTTCTATATCTTCCTGATTTCTAAACCATTTAAACAAATTTCTAAAATCTATTGTACTTTCAATCGCCTTATCAAAT
Source organism: Lachnospiraceae bacterium (assembly GCA_021771755.1). Classification (GTDB taxonomy): domain Bacteria; phylum Bacillota; class Clostridia; order Lachnospirales; family Lachnospiraceae; genus Blautia_A. The sequence continues at coordinate 1,876 of JAETOL010000013.1, forward strand.
GCGTCTAATTTTACAAACTGTTCTTTAGATGCTCTCACAGGAACATCTAGCACAATTCTATTGACACCATAATTAACAAAGACCGGCATATTCTTATTGTCAACTTCCTCGACCCAATTTCCATTACCATCATCATGCCCTTTTACAAGATAAGAATCTTCAAATTTTTCTACTAGTAATTTCAATTCAGCTATATTGTGTTTTTTTCCAGTTGCTCTATCAATAGAACGACTATATTTCATTTCAGTTCCATCTTCAAAGGAAAATACTGCATTTATATTTGCCTTTGATCTACCATAACTAATATCATCATAATCCAATTCTGCAGACCTTTTTTTACCAGTTCCTATAAGTTTGGCAATAATGTTTGCATATATCAAGTCAACAGCTCGAAGAATTGTAGATTTACCAACGCCATTTATTCCAAAAAGAACAGTTGTTTTTCCGTCCAGAACAATTGTTAATTTCTCTATCCCTTTAAAATTTTGCAGTGTAATCGATTTAAGTTTCATATTCCACCTCACCATATTAACATATCCCTTAACTAAATATGTTGTCCAAATCATAAAACTATATACTTTCTTTTAATAGAAATTATACAATAAATATCTTGCCATCACAAGATTCACTATGGCATTTTCTTTTTTACATTCCTATCCATAAGGCGACTGATACTTAAATACGATATCAATGCTCTTATCTCCATTCACAACAATTTTTTCAATCAATTCTGTCACAATCTCTCTTGTCACTTCGGATAGTGTTCCATGCCGTCAGGATTCTAACTATTTATTAAACAGAATGCATGGAATGGAAATTGAGAGCAGATTGACTGTTTCCCTGTTACTTTTCTTCCAAATATTCTTCCAGACAAATACCTCTCTCATGGATTTCCGTCGCAGCCTCTACTCCTACGTAACGATAATGCCACACCTCTTCTGCGACTCCTGTGATATCTGCTTTATCTCCAGGATATCGGAAGATGAACCCATACTTATAGCAGTTTTCTTGAAGCCAAAAATACAGATCGTATGTAGCTCCGTTAATATCTACCGCTAATCCGATTTGATGTTCACTATATCCCGGATTTGCCACCCATTTTTTGGCCAGTTTTTCTGCCTCGCTTTTGGAATTCCCTTCTCTGCGAAATTCTGCTATTTTATCATCCATTATTTTCTGTTGTTTTTCTTGGGTGCGGTGTCCTGACACTACCATTGGAAGTTGACCCAAGTTTGCTTCCTTTGCATCCTCCAACATTTCCATTAAAGGATCGTAAATTCGCCCGTCTACTTTCTCACCGCCCGACACTTCTACTAATTCCGGTTCATAATTATATGGAATTGCATTTTCATTATTTACTAACACTAAATTCCAATCCATGCTGTTCATGGCATTTTCATCAATAGCCTGACTTTCGGTCACTTGTACACTTTGTATATGGTTTGAAGTCATTTCCGTCTTCGTTCTCGTTCCTGTAAGCAAAATGATTGCAGCCACACAAACTACGATTAATAACATCATGATCATTACCCATTTCCATGGGAAAATTCTTCGTTGTTGTCGTCTTATATACTGTTTTCTTTTAGAATCTGTTTTCATATTTTCATTCATTCAATTATCCTCCTTTTTGTGTTAGGGAAAATAAAAACGCCCCTGTTAGTATTTATTCTACTGAACAGAGACGCCTCAAACTTTAATATGAAGTTGTTTAATTACTAAGAAAATCCTAAGATAAAACGGATAAAGAATTAATTTGCCAACGGCAGGGAAACAGAAAAGGTAACTATATGGTTTTTACTGGATACACGAATCTGTCCGCCATGTAGTATTACAATTTCTTTTGCAATTGCTAATCCAAGACCTGTACCACCCGTATCTGAGGATCTTGATTTATCTGCTCGATAAAATTTATCAAACAGAGAATGGATTGCCTCATCTGAAATGTTTTCTCCCCTGTTCTGAAATTTAATGATAACTTCTTGCTCTGTTTTTTCTGCAGAAATTAAAATTTCAGAATTAGGGTCACTGTATGATGCCGCGTTTTTCAGAATATTATTAAATACCCTTGCTAGTTTTTCTGGATCTGCATTCACAGTCAAATTCTCATCAAGTTGTAATGAAACCGTATTTCCGCGAGCATCTAAGACTGGAAACAATTCATCTGATAACTGAATCAACATATAATAAAGATCTATAGTTTCCTTAGACAATCTAATTTTTTGGGACTTATATTTCGTAATCTCAAAAAATTCATTGATCATTTTTTCTAATCGATAAGCCTTTTCCAATGCTATATGAACACGCTTTTTTCTCGGCTCAACAGGCATATTCGGCTCTTCCTCCAACAAATTTAGATAACCTATGACAGAGGTAAGTGGTGTTCGAATATCATGGGCTAAGTACATCACCAGCTCATCTTTTCTCTGTTCTGCTAGAGAAGCTTCCCTTTTTCGTTCTTCTAATGTTCTCTTGACTGAGTTTAGCTTTCTCTCAAATGGCTGCATTTCCGGTGACAATATAATTTTATTCTCATCATCCGTTAATAAAGATTCGATTCCTTGATTGATTTCGCTAAAGTAACCCGTTACCCATCGGAAAATCCTCACCATCAATATAATTACGATCACAAGAACTGAAATTGTGAAAAAGATTTCTTTATTTTCCCTAAAATAAACATGATAATAGAGAAATGCATCTTCATGATTGATTTGAAATACATTCTCTAAAAACCATACAATCCAATCTCCTACACGTTGTTTCCAAATAAGAAGATATAAACCTGCAACAATGGCAATGGATGTAGCAACATTAATCCATACTCTTCGAATTAATTTTTCTTGAAAAGCAAAGTATTCATCTTTTTGATCATTTTTCAATTTTATATCCTACCCCCCATATTGTTTTAATAAATCTAGGATGATCAAGACTATCCCCTAACTTTTCTCGCAAATGCCGAACATGAACTGTAATTGTATTATTTGCTTTACTATAATACTCATCCTTCCATATTTGATGAAATAACTCTTCTGAACTCACGATATTTCCAGCATTTTCAATCAAAATACGTAAGATAGAAAATTCTGTAGGAGTTAATACTACTGGTTGTTCTTCTAAAAAGCATGTATGTGCCTTTATATTCATAGTCAACAATCCACAAACTAACTGATCATCTGACTCACCATTAGAGGTTTCAACGTTTCCCACATGAACCGGATTGTATTTTTGACACCGACGAAGTTGCGATTTTACACGAGCAATCATTTCGAGTGGACGAAATGGTTTCGTAATATAATCATCCGCCCCAAGCGTAAGACCTGTAATTTTATCAATCTCTGCATCCTTAGCAGTTAACATAATAATCGGATATGTATGATGTTCTCTAATTTTTTTACATAATGTAAATCCATCTATGTCTGGAAGCATAATATCTAAGATTGCAAGATCGATAGGTGTTTCTTCCATACATTTTAAAGCATCTTGACCATTGTAAAATTTATATACGATATAATTTTCGTTCTTCAAATACACTTCGATTAAATCAGCAATTTCCATTTCATCATCAACGATTAATATTTTATTTGACATAAAATTACACTCCTTTAAAATAATATTCATCTACTGAGTATTATATAGTGGCAGAGTCACTCAATCTTATATGATAGAACCATATACTCCATTACAGAAAGCTTTAATCCTTGATCGTCCGTTTTCTTTGTTGCATAGAAACATCTCCATCAATCCACATGGTATATACAACATCTGTTTTTTCATAATAAAGCATTGTTCCATATTATAGCATTTCATTTTAATACACTCAATAAAAATAGCTATATAAGTAAATTGAAAATCCAACGCAATCTCTTCTGCAGCACAAGAACTTCCATTCTTTCATGCGCCTCCCGGTTCTCCTTATTCAGATATGAAATCATTTACCTATAAGTAAATAAGATGAATACTACCCCGGTCGATGCCCCTTCTCAGGATTAAGACGCTTTCGCTGTTGTAAATACCCTTGTTTCGACATTTTCATGGAAGGAACATCCTTTTGTATAAAATAGTTTCTTAGTTCCAGTGTAGTAGTAAGTCCTTTTTTAGAAAGGCAGCACAGTAGAATATCTTTTAAAGGCATCTTTCTGTTTCTTGAAAAAGTATTGCTGTTTATTTTTCTTGCCCGCTCTGCCAAAGCAGGATCTGACAGTTTTTCAGAAAGTTTTTGGATTCTTTTCATATAGGTACTCCTCATATACACCCCTGCCTAAATTTTATCATAAATAAAAGAACCTGCCTATCTCAAAGCAGATTCTCTTAAGTTTATGATGTTGTGCCTAGCAGGTGGTTTATTTTATTGCCATAGAAAAATATGCGGCTTTTTTGCCGTGAAAATGGCTTAAAACCGCATATTTCTGTATAGAAATGGTGGAAAAATCTCTGACATTACTTTTTTGCCAATTCTGGATGGGCTTCTCTCCATGCTTTCGCTGTAAATCCAAATAGTGCCACGTTTAATATATCTGCTTCTTCTGCATATGCTAACCACTGTAAATTTTCTCTGCAATTTATCTATGGAAGCAAATAATTCTTCGCTGCATCTGCCGCTCTGGCAGAACAACTTTTTCCCCTGCATAACCTCTGTTTTTTAATCAAATGGCAGACTGTCCCTCACGCACAGCGCCCCGTACCCCACCGCCGGGTCAGGATACTTTACGATTCCCGGCAATGGCTGTGCGCCTCTCCTGAGATACGCTTTTACCTTTTCTCCCCACAAAAAAGGGTCATTCCCCCGGACGATTCCCCACTCCATCAAAAGCGCTGCTGCCCCGGTCACAAAAGGCGTTGCAAAAGAAGTACCTGTTACCGTGGCATATTCTCCCCCGGGAACCGGCGCTGTGATTCCCACTCCCGGCGCTACAAGATCCGGCTTGAAATAAGTAATACGTTCCCCTCCCCGTCCGGAAAAATCTGCCAGCGCATTCAGTCTGGAGTCATAAGCGCCCACAGAGATCACTTTTTCAGCAGTAGACGGAATCGTCAGCGTTTCCTCTGCTTTTGGATAATAAAAGCCCGTTCCCGGATTCAGTACCTGACCGCCCGGGAGCCACAGCTCCTCTGACCGGAAGGTGTCACAAGGGAAATCTCCATCTCATCTGCATAGGATTTCCAAAGCTGTACATTCAGTGTTTTTTCCCTGGAACTGACACTGAACTGGATTTCTGTGCTCTGTCCGGTATCCAGCGTACCCGATGTATGGATTCTGTCATTTCCATTGTTTCCGGTTCCCACGCATATCACTGTCCGGCCTGTATTTGATACATTTGTCAGATAAATCTCCGGAAGCGAATCCCCTCTGTGGGATCCATAATTATTTCCAAAGCTTACATTCAATGCCATCGGTTTTCCCAGAATCTGAGACTGACGGATCAGATAATCCACTCCCTCCATCAGCTCCACCGTTCTTGGGAAAGAATTTTCTCCCGGTATTCCCATTTTTACAACAATGATGTCACTGGCATAAGCAGCTCCCCGGTTTACACCTCCGGAGGCTCTGCCATTTCCCGCCGCAATTCCCAGTACGGAAGTCCCATGACCGCTGAGATCCCGTTCCCGTACAAGAAAATCGCCTTCCTGATCCGGAAGAGACAGAGCTCGATTGATCTCTTCTCCGGTATATTCTACACCTCTCAGATAACCTTTCGGCGGATTTTGTCCTGGTTCTGGCTGTGCACTCTGATCCCACAGACTCAGAATCCGGCTGGTGCCATCCTCATTGCGAAAGTCCGGGTGTCTCCAGTCCACCCCCGAATCCACGATTCCCACAAGAACCCCTTTTCCCGAAAGTCCTCTCGCGTCGCCTGCTCCCTGCACAGATCGGAAGCAGGAGGCATCCAGCCCCTGCCGTACCTGAAAGTAAAGCCTTTTGGGAAGCTCAACAAATTCCACCTGTGGATGACCTGCAAATTCCCGGATTTTATTTTGAGGAAGTGACACTACGGCAAATCCCCCCAAAAGAGGCACTGCCCGGATTCCATCTCCTGACAGTGCCTCTATATCTCCGCTGTATTTTATGATCACATCCCATAGCTGAGAGCCTTTTTCACTTCCTGCGCTGAGATTTGCTGACTTTTCCCGCTCTTCCTCCGTTGCGTCAAGAGCAAGATTTAAAAGATTATCCAGTTTCTGATCTGCCATATCCGCCGTCCTGCAGTCCCTTTATTGTAAAATATGCAGAAATCTTATATATGATTGCATTTTCCCCTGTTATCCTGTATAGTATTTTTATACGTTAATGTGAAAAAGGAGGAGTTTTTATGTCATTCGATATCACACCTTATGTGGATATGTCCCCGGCTGAGGTTCGCTCTCTGATCCGCCATGGTGTCATTGATTTTCCCACTGCCGGAATGTGCCGCGGATATGCTCAGGCTAATCTGGTTATCCTTCCGCCGGAATATGCCGGTGATTTTGAAGAGTTTGCTGCCAGAAATCCCTTCCCCTGCCCGATTCTGGAGATTATCAAAGGCACACCCGACACCCATGCCATGGGAGAAGGCGGAAATATCTGTACCGACATTCCCAGATACCGTATTTATGAAAACGGTATCTTCACGAAAGAGATCACAGACGCCTCTGAATATTGGAAAGAAGGCTATGTAGGCTTTCTCATCGGCTGCTCTTTCTCTTTTGAGGAAGCACTGATCCGGGAAGGCATTGAAGTGCGGCACATTGCTCAGGGAAGAAACGTTCCCATGTACAAAACCAATATCCAGACCGTACCGGCAGGACTGTTTTCCGGACCTATGGTCTGCTCCATGCGCCCCATGACTCCGGAAAATGCAAAAAAAGCATATGAGATCACTGCCAGAATGCCAAATGTCCATGGCGCTCCTGTACATATGGGTGATCCGGAAAAGGTCGGTGTAAAAGATATCATGAAACCGGATTATGGAGAGGCGGTAGATATCTATCCCGGTGAAATCCCTGTTTTCTGGCCCTGCGGCGTCACCCCTCAGGCAGCTGTAGAAAATGCCCGTCCACCGATTGTCATCACCCATGCCCCGGGGCATATGTTCATTACAGATGTTCTCAACGCAGAACTGAACGATTATCTGGAAGCCAAAAAACAATAAACTTATTTTAATTTCTGATTTTATAAAAACACGCCAAAAACATGTTTTCTTGTTTTCAGCGTGTTTTTTTACTTTATTATATCAGGTCATATAATTTTAGATCGATCATTTTTATTCAGACTTTAAATACCATTGATTTTGCTGCCATTTAACGGTATCAGAATCTTTAATTCAAACCAGTAGTCCCTCTGACTGGCAACCACAGAGCCGCCATATTTTTCTACTGTTTTCTGCATACTTTTCATACCATATCCATGAAAACGTTTATCTTTTTTTGTTGTAATAGGCATACCATTTTTAAAATTTATTTTTTCAGCACAATAGTTTTCTGTACGAATACGAAGAAACTGTTTTTCTCTGGAAATATAAAGCCCCACCAGACGTTTCTCTTCCTTCTGCTTTTCAGCACTTTCTATTGCATTATCCAGCATATTCCCAAAAAGTGCACTCACATCTACAACGTCCATGAAATCAAGAAGGCCGCCATCGACCATAATCTTCATTTCTATTCCGTGCTTCTGACAATAAACACTTTTACTCATCAATACCGCATCAAGAACCTTATTTCCAGTCTTATTCTGCGCTTCAAAAACTTTGATTTCTCTTTCCATCTGCTCCAGATATTCCGATGTTTTTTCTGTACTGATCTCTGACTTAAAAATGGCAATCTGGTGTTTCAAATCATGATATTTTTGATTTACCAGATCAATACTCTCCTGAGAAAGTTTATAATTGCGATACTGCATATCCATAATATTCTGAAGGGTATCCTTTTCAAATCTCATCTGTACTTCCTTTACCTGAATATGATACGCATAAAGAACCGCAAGACCACTAAGATCTACCAACGTACGAATAATAAAAATGTCAGATGCCATACCGCCGCTGAACAATCCATTTCTGTCCAGATAACTAAGATTACTTACTGCAAATACTGCTCCTGAAATCACAGCAACTACCAAAAGTTCTCTTCCTGTTATCTGAAGTTCCTCCATATCTTTATGAAGACTTTTTTCAATCAGATATAAACAAATATAGATAACCCCATATACCAGCAGCATTTCTGTCCATTTCCACATGGAGCTGTTTTCGTAAGTTGCTTTTCCATAAAAATGATAATAGATCTGCCAGCATAAAGACGCGGCAAATTCTCCGTTGATAAATGCTTTGACACAGTAATAACAAGCCTGCAGAACAGTGAATTCACATCCAATATACAGGTCCGCCAGTATCAGACCAATAATAACGCACATAGAAGGAATAAAAAGCCATTTTCTTATTCCATCCGTCAAACCCATAAAAAACACGAGCGCAGTAAAAATTCCTGCATGTATAAGAATTCCTCTCCAACCTTTTCTCCGTCTTTTATTTGTAAAAATGATAATCAGACAAGACAGAATATAGGCTATCGCATAATAATAACCGGGAGTATTAAGAATAGCCGTTGTATTTGAGTTCATTTTGCAACCTCATTCATATATTCGTTCAATACATCCAAAAATGGCTTTCTTCTGCTTCTGCTAACCTGTATGATATCTCCATTTACTGTAATATCACTGCCCTGATATTTTTCTACGTATTCCAGGTTTACCAGATAACAGCGATTACACCGGAAGAAATGTCCCGGATCCAGTTGTCCATCCACATCCCGTATTGTACCTTTCGTAGCAAACTCCCCCTCCGTCGTATGATAGATGAGCAGATGGTCCTGAACCTCTACATAGCAGATATGAGAAACATCTAATTTCCTCTTTCCACCCTTCACTGCAATGGTAATATATTCCTTTTCCTTCGTTTTGATTTTTCTAAAAGCCCTGTTCATTGTCTCAGAAAAAGAGAAATAAGCAACCGGCTTTAACATATAGTCCAACGCATTTACCTTATACCCCTGAATAGCATACTGAGGTGCATTGGTAATAAAAATAATCACAACATCCGTATCCAATTGGCGTATTTTTTCTGCGGTCTTCATCCCATTTAAAAACATCATTTCTATATCCATGATGATTAAATCATATTCCGCTGTATAATTTGTAATAATGTCTTCTCCATCTTGAAATTCCTTAATGACAAATTTATATTTGTTCTCTTTTTCATATCGGAGCAGACATTTTTTCAATATTTCTCTATCATGTTCATTATCTTCCACCGTAGCAATGCGGATCATATTCTTCACTCCTTAACGCAGCACAGTTATACGTTAAGTATAGCAAGAAACCACTCTGGAAACAACCAAAAATACTATTTCAATTCAAAGGAAACAAAGTCAAAACTTCCCTTTCCTTTAAACTTGAAAAACAATGGCTGCCGTCCTGCCCGCGCTTTCAAAGATGCATGAAGAGACTGCAGTTTTCTGGAAGAAACAACAGGAATTTCTGCAGCCGGCACGCCATACTCCTCTGTACTGATGTGTAAAACACCTTCCGCTTTTCCCTTTATATTGACAATGATCTCCTTCGTTTCTGTAAGATCAAAATATTTAAAGCCTGCAACTGCGCCATCGCACATGTTAGCAATATACTGATCCGAGCCTCCTTCCCGATCACCGCCCTCCTGTGTAAAATAAGGATATCCCTTTTTGGGATGTTTGATCATGCTGAGAAATCTGGTTCCTTTTTTTCCATAAAGATTACATGCAATGTAAGACGGATAAATCCCTTTCCCGCTTAAAGGTTCTCCGTTTAATCCGCAGGAAGTCATTTCTGCCTGATAAAATTTTCCATTCTCAAATCGAATTTCCTCTGCTGCCGCCTGTCTGGACGACTGTTTACGATTACTGTGCCTATGGTAAAAAATATAATATTTTCCATTGATCTCTATCAGACTTCCATGGGTATTTCCTGTGTAGTTCTTTGCATTTTTTACATCTGTGATTCCTGGAAGACCAATATCTCCATTACTTACCAGAATTCCTCCAAACTGAAAGCCTCCTGTAGGATTATCACTGACTGCATAGCAAAGCTCGTGGCTGTTTTTTGTACTATAGATAAAATAATAGGTGCCATTAAATTTGCGCATAGAACTTGCTTCCAGAAAAGCATGTCCTTCATAAGGAGTTCCTGGTGCCTCTTTGTCCCCTGCTATTCCTATATAGCCTGGTCCATTGAGCACTGTCAGCATATCTGACGGGTTCAGTTCAAAGCACATAGGCCCATGCTCTGTAGGTTTTGATCCATCCAAAAGAATAGGATTACCCTCCAGGGCAAATCCTGTATACAAATATAGTCTTCCGTCATCATCCATAAAAATTCCCGGATCAAACTGAAATGGCTCCCCTTTCTTTCCAATCGGAACTCCGTCACTGTATTTCACATAACCATAAAATTCATATTTCCCCGCCGGCTTATCACAAACTGCAACAGAAATCATTTTCGTTCCACCCATAAAGTAATACAGATAGAATCTTCCATCTGGTCCCTGAACCATATCCGGAGCTGCAAGTCCATTTGTAAGACGAATACGCGGAGCTGCCGGATCCTGCTCTCTTTTATAAATACAGCCTTCATATTTCCAATTACCAAGGTCATCCACCGGGGCCGACCAGCATACATAGTCTCCCAGGCAGAAATTCAGTCCATTAAACAGGTCATGTGAACCATACACATAGACGCGATCCCCTACCACATGCGGTTCTGCATCAGGAACATATTCCCAACTTGGCATATAAGGATTAAATGCCTGTTTTGTTTTCATATTTATTTTCCTCCGTTTTTCTTATCTCCTCTTTACTACCCATTATAGCATTTCCTGGTTATATCCATCTTTTTATACGTAAAATGTACATTTATCAACGTGAATGACTCTGTCAGAAATGTTTGGTTCCATAAGCGTTTATGGTCCTATCCCATGTATCCTGTCTGCATAAATAGACCAGGAATAATTTAACCTGTAACGATCTGCCGCTTCTTTCGGGACAAAAATCTGTGCATCGGTTCCATCCAGAAGATGCTGCCCTACCATACATGCAGATGGATCTTTCTGCTGTATGATAATTCTTTTTAACTCTTTGCAGTTTTCAAAGGAATAGTCCTGAATTCTTGTAATTTCTTTTGGAATCACAATTTCTTCCTGATCTTGATATACAGAAGATTTTTCTTTTGTCCAGATCTGTTTTTTCACCTCAGAATCCAGATTCCTGTTCCCAGGCTTTTCAGGAAGATCTGTTTTTACAAAAGAGGGGTCTCCCAGCATCGCTTTGATATCCTTTACCGTCTGTATGGTATTTACTGTTTTTCCACTGGAATTCAAATGAAAATTTGTATCAAAAAACCATTCCTCATCCATGATACTGTTATGAGGATTTCCTATTACAGGAAATTTCAGTACCTCCTGTAAATATCTGTAATACACTTCTACACTTTCTTCATTCTCTACTGCAGATCTGTTAGACGGACAGAAACGATACCAGATCCTGGCTCCTTTTTTTTCTATTTTTTCCGCATAAGAATTCAGATAATAAATAAATTCTTCCTGGATCATTTCCTTTTTAAATTTCACTGGATGGTCTGGATCAAATCCTTCTGGCATCACATTTTTCAAACAGACTTCATCTCTGATATCACCATATTCATTAAATGACTTCCGGCAGTAAACAGAATCTGATTCCGGCTTTCTCCCACGTATAACATAGTTCAGCTTTTCCAATGCAAAACCTGGAAATGTTCCAAGCATCTGTTCCAGGCTGTTTCTCTTTAATCCTTTCAGCATATAAAAAGCACCATCTGCTGCCTGCCACATATAAGTTCCATTAAAATAGCAGGAAAGAGTCTGGGGATCCTGCTCCGGAGATATAATCACGATATCTCCCTTTCGGATAAAATCCTCAGAGAGATCCAATACTGCCCGGATGCCAAGACCTGCATACATACCAAAATTCACTGTCTGATAATCTTTCAGCAGATTTTCTGTCAGTTCACAATCATATCCAAATGCCGTTCCGCTGCCTCCTATAAAAACAATTCTTTTTCCCTCCGTCTGCTCCAGACGTTCATACTTATATTTCAACTCTCCCATAAAAGTGTCTCCAAACTGTTCCGGAAGAGCACATCCGCAGATCAGAAAAAAGAGTTGTTCTGTAAGAAACACAGCACATGCTATAAAAATAATAATCCCTGTTGTCTTCTTCATATTTTTAAAACCTGAAATAAATAAATGTATTGCCAATGCCCTCTGCCATATCTGACAGCCATAAAAATTCAATGGCAGTCATCATACAAATGATTACGATTGCCCCTATAGCCAAATGCAGCGGTTTCTTTATTTTTTCTCTGATATTATCTGGTATATGTTCTATCAGTCCAAAAGAAAAAAGAACCAAAAAGATTTTCAAAATTTCCTTTCCTCCCATAATCTGAAAGCTGTCACAGACTGCCGCAATTCCTCCGGTAAACGGTTCAGAAATAATCCTGTTTATCATTTCCAACGCTGAACCAATATCCGAAGACCGGAAAAAAATCCAAGCAATACAAACCAGCAACATCGTCAATCCCCAGGAGACTGCCTTTCTGAATAGTCCTGTTTTTCTTATCGGAATATATTTTCGATACAATAGATATCCGGTCAAAAAACTGCCGTGGAGAAGTCCCCAAATCACATAGTTCCAGTCTGCCCCGTGCCAGAACCCACTTAATCCAAACACAACTCCTATATTAATGCACTGCCTGAAAAATCCTTTTTGGCTGCCGCCCAAAGGAATGTACACATAATCTGTAAACCATTTTGTCAGACTTATATGCCAGCGATGCCAGAATTCCTGAATGTTTCCAGCCCTATATGGATGTTGAAAATTTTCCATCAAGTGAATTCCCAGCATACGTGCGCTGCCTCTTGCAATGTCTGTATATCCTGAAAAATCACAGTATATCTGTATGGCAAAAAATATGGTTCCTAAAACTGCCGCAATTCCATTTATCTCTGTCGGTGCATCAAAAATACGATCTGCATAAGGCGCCAGCTGATCTGCCACCACAATCTTTTTAAAGAAACCTCTGACCATCAGCCAAAACCCTTCTTCTATATCTTCTTTTCTAAATATCTGTATCTTTTTCAGCTGAGGAAGAAGATTTCCGCTTCGCTCTACCGGTCCTGCTACAAGCTGTGGAAAGAAACTGACAAACAAAAGATACCAACCGAAATTTCTTTCTGCATTCTCCTGTTTTCGATATACATCTATCACATAAGACAGAGTCTGAAACGTATAAAAAGAAATTCCAACCGGCGGAACTGCATATTTAAAGCCGATCAAAATCCCCAGGCAAAATAGTAACGATATGGCAAGCCACTTTTTCTTTCTACGTTCATTTTGAATATTTTGTGCCGCAAAATAAGTAACTAACGCTGTAAGAAGCAATAATATTCCAGCCCAGGAGCTTTCAGAAAAGTAAAAAAAACAGCTTACTGTAAGAAGAAGGAGCCCGCGAAGTTTTCCAGGAAAAATCCAATAAAGAAGCAATACGAAAGGATAAAAAAATACAAATTCCAATGATATAAAATTCACTTTCTCTCCTCCTTCTCCAGTTGTTTCTTTATATCTCTGATTGCTATTTCTGTACGAATCCTGACTCCTTCTGTAGATAAATGATTATCTGTACCATACAAATAAACTCCTGAATACAGAGACTCCTCAATTTCTGAGATAACCGGAACAATCAGATTTTCTTTCAGATACTGATGAAGTCTTGCCCGCTCCTCCTCTGTACTCTCCTTAGAAAGCGCATATTTGTTCCTGGGAGAATAAGTAAAATACACTCTGATTCCTTTGTCCAGAAATTTTTTAAATTCCTGATTTACAGGATCAAGATAGGTTTCCTTCGGAAATGCATTCACTGTGTAATGAACTGGAAGCCCATAAACAGGTTCTTCGTTTTGGGAATTTGGACGATAAAGAATATAATCTCCATATTTGTTATAACTTTTTTCTGTTACCGGATTTCCGTCTTCATCAAAATCTGCCGCACTGAGCTGATAATTTTTCCGCTCCATATCCTTCCGGGTTTCCTGGTAAGAAGAATATGCAGTAAATACCTGTGAGTAATTGCGGATATCCAATCTGGCAAATGTATCATAATTAGATTCCATCATAGCAAATACTGCGTAATCCAAATCTTTTTGACTGCAGAATTGGCGATTTGCAGCATCAAATTCAGGCGCATCCAAAAGAATATCTCCTTCCTTCATACATTCCAGTATCAGCTCCAGCTGAGGCAATGCCGGAGAATAGGCAAATACCCCCATATTTACTACCTCATACTGTGGAAATGCTTCTTTGATTTTTTCACTGTCATATCCAAATCTTGTAGATGAGCCGGAAAATAACACAATTTTTCTGGTATCTTTCAATGCCTGCAGTCTGTCATATTTGTCCTGGAAAGTGTCAAAATAATTTCCGCTGTATGCCGGAAGCTGTACTGCATTAATATGTATTGTTTTCAGTTTCTCACATCCTTCAAAGGCATAACCGCTGATTCTGGCAAGGTCATCTGAAAACCACAATTCTTCAATACTGCTGTTCTGAAAAGCCCATTTTTCAACTTCATAAATACCCGGAGAGAGAATCACACTTTTACAGTCAGTTCCATAAAAAGCCTTTTCTGCTATTGTCCGCACAGGAATATTCTCTATTTCTGAAGGTATACATATTTTTTCTTCACTTCCGGAATAGCCTGTTATTACAGCATAATTTCCCTGAACCTCATAATTGAATCCGGCGATGTCCGTCCAGGGAACCCACTGAGCAAACAATGTCAAATCTTCCTTCCATTGTATTCTGCTGCCCAGTCCGACTTGTGTTCCTGTACCATCGGCTTCTGTATTCCACCCCACAAGGGTAAAACCGTCCCTGTAAAAAATATCAGTTCCTCTTAAAGTGTTGATACGAAGATGCGTACCTTTATCATACTGCTTTACAAAATCTGTGACTCCATCCTTACCATTTCCTCCGTTTGCATCATAACAGATTTCATACTTTCCTTTTTCTGTCAGAAAACAGATACTTTCCGAATATTTTATATCGTGAAGCGTCAAAATGACCGTTTCTGTATCTGATTTCTCAGATAACGCGATTTCATATTCTCCCTGATAGTCTGTTCCTGAACTGTAATAACCCTTTTCCAGTATAATTTTAAAGGATATATCACTGCCTGTCTCTACTGTCCGAACCGGTTCTTCCGCATAAAAACCCTCTCCTTCTTCCAAAACAATATGACAAAGCTCTCCTGTTTCTTTTTCCTTTTTTCCGCATCCTCCAATAGATGCAAAAATAAGAAAAACAAACCAGAGAAAACTAAGGTTTCGGGTATTCATCCTCCCTCTCCTTTTTTCCTAGCCAAAATACAGCAGTGGCACCTGCCGCTGCTGTATTTTTATCTGTCAACTGTAGCATTTATTTTTTTCTTGCCGCAATGGCTGCCTGCTCTTCCGGAAGTTTTTTCTCAATCGTAAAGAAAAATACCAGAATCGCACAAAGAATATAGGCAATCGTTTCCACCCAGATATAACCTGCAGAAATAGCAGTCTGTACTCCCAGCGTCTGGGCAGCGGTTCCAAGAGCGATATCTGCTGCCTGATCATAACCGCTGGCATTCAGAATCGCACTGAAAATGGAGTTGCACACAGGTGTTCCTGCAACCATAATAGAACTGTAAATCGACATAGTAAGTCCGTCTGTACGAATATTTTTCTTAAATTCAATATGATCGATCACATCTGCCAGCATGGCAAGAATCATATAACATGCCGGAGCAGATCCCAGACATTTCAGTGCCACACCAACTGCAACCGGAATAATCTGTCCATTTCCAAGAATCGCTATGATTCCGCCTGCTGCTCCTATGATCATACCGATCATACACACGATTCTTTTACCAAATTTATTGCAAAGCGGTACAATAAATACTGCTGCTACGGCCATGGGAACAGCCCCCATAATACTCAAAAGAGACTGTGACGCTCCCCAGGCATCTGCATTTCCAAAAAAAGTATTATCAAGTACCCATTTGCAAAAATATGTCATAGAACCATTTTTCATTGCACCGCTCCACTGAAAGCCCAGATAAAACAGCATTACAATCCACCACATTTTTTCGCCTGCAACTGCTGCAAGCTGTTCCCTTAATGATGCTGTTTTCGCCTTCTCTTCCTTTACCCCTGCTCCTTCCATCTGTTCTTCTGTAACACGCTCACGGGTAAACTGAAACTGCAGAAAAATAGTCAATGCAGAAAAAATAGCCACTGCCAGCATAGCAATAAACCACAAATGCTGATCTTCCTTTAATGCAAAAGATACCAGGATAGGAAATACCATAGATCCTGCTCCCATAACGCCAAGACCTGCTACATTTGTAAAAGAAGCCAGGGCACCTCTCTGTTGACTGTTTCGTGTAGAAACAGGAATCAAGGTAGAATTTGCCGTGTTGTAAATCGGATAAGCTACTGCATAAAAAAGGTTGTATGCAATAGCGATCCACACCATTTTTGCAGTTCCTTCAAAAGGAACAATAAACATCAGTACCGATGCTACCGATAAGGTAAAAGCTGAAAGCAGTATCCAGGGTCTGGCCTTTCCTGCCATAGTTCTGGTTCTTTCAATCAGCTGTCCTACAATCAGATTCGCTGCTACAATAAAAATTGTAGAAACAAGCTGAAGTGTTGTCAAAAATGCCAGATTCAGTTTCAGTACGTCTGTAAAATAGTTCTGAAGGATACTGGTAAAAATCCCGGAAGCAAGAAGTGCTCCAAATGGTCCAATAAAATATCCAATCAGCATTTCCGGCATTTTTACATCATTACTTTTGATTCTGGTACCGGTCAAAGGACCGGTCCAGAAATCACTCTTTTTTTTATTCATAAGATCATTCCTTTACCACTTTGAAAAAGGATGTAAAAATCACACAGATCAAAGCCACAGCGCATACGATCATTGCACGAATGGCACCGTTAAGATCTGCCATATTCTGTGTATTATTTTCAAAAGTCATAATAGATGCCGCTGCTGCAATCCGGCTTCCAATAAACTGGATAACTCCATAAGCAGTCAATGCACCACATACTGGCGGAGCAATATCAAAAACCGGTTTCGCACCCATTTTTAAAGAAAAAACCACCATAAGAATTTCCAGTATCAAGGATGTGCCAAAACAGATTACAATCTTCTGGTCCACGCCAATACTTAAAAAATAATTTGTTTTACAGTTTTGGATATACAGAAACAGTCCTGCTGCAGTGACAAGAATTGTAATCACACTGAAAATCAGCCCTGCCCCTGTTTTTTTCTTTTCAGTCATATTTTTTCCTCCTACCAGCTTACTGCTCTTTCTTTCTCAGATTCAGCAGATACAGTGCAATACAAAGTACAGTAAGAACTCCAAATCCAATCTGTAATCCTGTGATCAGATTATCATACCATGTATTCAGCTTCTCAATATGCGTAGTTGTAGACAGTCCATCCATTGCATTGGAATTTGCAATTGCATAATTCTGATACAGCATTGCCTGTTTCAGATCTGTAAGAAGTTCTTCACTCTTATTTGCGTTTTCCACATTCCAGTACGGCCATTTTTCGGTTACTGCCTCCATCGTATTGTCGCCGGTATTGCAGGTCATAGTAACACCATTATGTACTGCCCTCTGTATTTTTGTATAGGTCGGATCCTGAATAAAGTCTTCTGACATAAGGCCTTTAAATCCCCATTCTTTATGAAGAATATTCAGAAGAAGTCCTGTATGTGCATTGCTTGTCACACATCCCACACGGTTGTAAGTTGTCATCATTCCAAGTGCACCGGCCTCTTCCACGCAATCCTGAGTTCCACGAAGCTCATTTTCACGAGCTGCCTGCTCAGTCATAAATTCTGCAATACCGGTACGGTTGATCTCTGTGTCGTTAAATGCCAGATGCTTCGGAGCAATAATAGCGCCGTATTCCTGACCCGCTGCAATCGTTGCCGCACCCTGACCTGCAGTAAGCACAGCATCCTCAGAATAATACTCATGGTTACGAGCATTGTATGGAACTCTGTGAAGATTGGTTCCTACACCCCACCAGATTGTTGTATTCGCCCAGAGAGAATAATTTCCGATTGCTTTACCCCACTCTGCAGCAAGCTGTTTGCTGAATGTCTGTCCAATTACAGTTTCATTTCCCATAACACCCATCTTGTATTCACGATTAGGATCATCCTCTGCGATCACACAGGGATCTCCAGTGGACTCGTCTGCATTTGCATACTGTCCCAGAGGATAGGAATTGAATCCGTTTGGCCCGTCATTCTGAATAACCTCCGGAGAAGTAATCGATTCAATTATCTTAGTACTTGTTCCACCAAGAGCAGTACGGATCAGGCATTCCTCAAGAGTAATCTGGTCGATCAGCTTATCCCAGCGCTCATCCTCTATATCGGTTACACCCTTCATATTGGCAAGTGTCATTCCATTGTCTGCTCTAAATATCACAGAAGACGGATCTCCATTTTCTGTAATATCGCTATAATCATCACCCATAGCGCCAAGCATTTCATCTGTTGCTGTCAGATCCTTATAAGTTTTCGGCCAGGTTCCTTCCCAGTCGTTTCTGGTAAGATAAGTAACCGTATCTTCCATCCAGTAATTCAGATCTGCATCTTCCAGCTGATTCTCTACAGGAGTACCATTCAATGTTACTGCAAAGGATTCAGAATCCAGTTTTTCCAGTTTCCATGTCTGTACATTATCTTTATTTCCTTTTACATTCTGATTCTGTGCTGCAAGTACATTATTTACTGCCTCATGCGCACCATTTCCTACTGTAAAGTAATAAGTACCTTCATCCAGAATCCAGTTTCCGGTTGTCCCCGCCTCGTTGCTGCAGGTAGAATCCCAGCTTGCCATATCCTGTGCATCTGCTGTTATAGTCACAGTCTCACTTTCACCCGGCTCAATCATATCGGTCTTTTCATAATCCAGAAGCTGGACAGCTGCTTTTTCTACCTTATGCTTTACATCATAATCTGTATAAGGAACAGAGGTATAAAACTGAACAACATCTTTTCCTGCAGTATCTCCTGTGTTTTTCACTTCAACTTCAGCCGTAACTGTTCTGTCCTCAAGATTCACTGATACGTTTTTCAAAGTCTGCTCAAATGTTGTATAAGAAAGTCCATATCCAAAAGGATAGGATACTTCATTTTCATAGTCCCAGTTCTTTCCTGTAGAACTTCCTACAGAAGAATCTGCATTTCCCTGTCCTAAAACAGTATCTGCATATCTGGTCTCATAATATTTATAGCCTGTATAAATACTCTCTGCTTCTACTTCTTCTGAGTTAATATTTAACGCCTCGTCTCCATTTGTCCAGGAGAAATTTCCAAAGTTTTGTGCAGCTGGAGAATTCGCATTTGTCACTGCATAAGTGTCACTGAGATGTCCGGAAGGATTTGCCTCCCCGGAAAGTATATCCGCAATGCCGTAAAAACCATAGCCTCCTGGAAGACCAATTTCCAGAATTGCATCTACACCTTCGTTGTTTTTGATTTCATCAATTTCCATGGCATTGGCATTGTTCAGCATAACAATTACTTTTCCGCCATTTTCTTTTTTTGCCTCCACGGCAGCATTGATCAAATCTCTTTCATCATCACTAAGTCCTAACGGATCTGTCTGATTCAGATTCTGGGAAGGATCTACACCATCTACTCCTGGAAGATACGTTCCATTCTCTGTAGCAGAACGAGCAATCGTTACCAGCATTACATTATAATCATCCATACTGCTCTTCCATTGGCTGTCAACACTGTCCAGTTTTTCCTGAGATGGTTCCTTGCTGGAAAATACACCATCCGTTGCAGGAGCTGTAATGTGGTAATATTCAATAATATTTCCCCACATATTTACTTCTGTTTTAAACTCTGCCTCCAGGCTCTTATACATGGATGCAATGTCCTCATTAATTTTGAATCCCTTAGCATCCAACGCCTGTACAAAATCCACAGTATCTGCATCTGTTCCCTGATTAACATTCAGAGAACTTCCCATATCTCCTCCCTGTACCGGATAGTAGCTGGAAAATCCAAGAAGTGAAACTTTCTGTGTTTCTTCTTTCGTAAGAGGAAGTGCACTATTTTCGTTCTTTAAAAGAACCGTTCCCTCTTCACTCATTCTTTCTCCCAGATCTTCAATAGAATCCAGAA
The DNA here is from genome assembly GCA_021771755.1 of Lachnospiraceae bacterium. Classification (GTDB taxonomy): domain Bacteria; phylum Bacillota; class Clostridia; order Lachnospirales; family Lachnospiraceae; genus Blautia_A. Next base: position 22,160 of record JAETOL010000013.1, read on the forward strand.
GCTCTGTGGTACTGGAATAATCAGAAGCATAAGTATATAAATCCTCATCTTCTGTATTATCTGTCACCATTGCGCTGCTCTTGGTTCCAAGAAACTTGTCAATATCTGTCCGATAGTTGTCTACCAAAGGTCCTGCTGCCAGTGAAATGGTAAGCAAAGAAGCGGTACAGGTAGTCAGACCACGCCAGAGATTTCTTCTTTTTCCCATGTTTTTTCTCCTTTCTTTCCCCAAGTATGTGCTTTACGTTTCACAGACGCTGCTAATTTCATACATTCTATCTATGAAGGTTCTGTTCTGTGATCCATACTTTTTCTGTATGACAAATCATACCATGATCTGAAAGATTTGATTTACATTTAACGTAAACTGCATATTTTTATCCGTAAATGGGTTCTTCTACAGAAACCTCTGTAATATATGTATTTTCTTCATCTGACACAATAATTTTTACAGTTCCCCTGGAGCCTGCGCGTATTATTGCCATAGCTTCTCCATAATAAGTATCTGTTACCGGATCTGTATAATTTCCTTCTTTATATGCATTAGCACTTCCAAGACCTTCCAGGCTTCCATTTTCAACTTTTACAGTAAGCCTGTGTTTTTCCATAGGTTTCCAGATTCCCTGTTTATCTGTATACTGAAGAGGAAGAAAAATCAGTCCTTCCGGCTTTATAGTTTCTGTTTCAGGCATTAATTTTAAAATCGTATCTTTTTCTGCAGTACGTAACGTCTGTCTTCCGATTTCTTTTCCTGCTTTGTCATAAGAAACAGCTGTCAGTTCACCGTCCCCATATACGGTTCTGAAAATCACTCGACAGGATTTTTTAGGAATTTTCTTTTTTCCTATACAAATACCATTCAAAAGCAATTCCACAGAATGAGCTCTGGCATAAACCTCTATTTTAGCATCCATCCCGGCACAGTCTCTCCAGGACCAGCTTTCCAGAGCTTTTGTAAGCTGCCAGCCTGTAATATGAAGGTTTTCTTTCTGATACACAGGCCAGACTGCTATTCTTGGCCCCTTTTCCAAATCAAAAGCCACTCTGGTAAAAGCTGCTTCTGCACGAGGTTTTCCAAGCAGATCGATCCTGCCATTTCCCCCTGTCATCTGAGTTTCCGGTCTTTCTCCATTGAAGTTATAATCGCTGTATTCTGCGCAGCCTTCTCCTGTTTCACCTATATAATCCCAGCCGGCCCATACAAAATCTCCGATAATGCCCGGATTTTCTTTTGCTGCTTCATAAAAAGTATAAGCATCCTTACAGAAAGTTTCCGTTCCAAGAATCAGGCGATCCGGATATTTTTTCAGATCATGACCATAGCGATCAATCCCATAATTGTATCCCGCTATGTCCATATTGGCAAAAGCATCTCTTGTTTTCAAATCGCAGGGATACAGTGTTGCTCCCCATTTCATAAAACGATCTCCCATCATACAGGCCAGAGTATTATAAAACTCACTTCCCACAGTTTTTCTCTTTTTTGACGGCTCGTTTTTCTTTTTGGGCAGAGAATTTTTTTCTACATTCTCTGCTGTCTTTTTCGCCTTTTCATCACTGTATACGCCGAATCCTATGGAACTTAAAAAATTAAAAAAGATATTGATTCCGCAGGTTACAGGACGAGTTCCATCCAGTTCATGAAGAAGCCTCGTCATCTCTGCTGTCAGATGAATTCCTTTTTTCTGAGCGGTTTCTGATACCTCATTTCCCGTAGAATACATGATAACAGAAGGATGATTATAATCTTTTTCCACCATATCCTTCAAATCCTCCTGATACCATTTCAGCATCTCCCCTGCATAGTCATATGCAGTCTTATGGATATACCATACGTCAACATATTCATCCATAACCAGCATTCCCAGCTTGTCACAGGCATTAAGAAGGGCTTTTGAACAGGGATAATGAGCCGAGCGAACAGCATTATATCCATTTTCCTTCAGAATACGGATTTTTCTCTCCTCCGCTTCCGGAAACGCACAGGCTCCAAGAAGCCCATTATCATGATGGATACACGCTCCTCTCAATATTACTCTGTTTCCATTAATCGTCAGACCATTGGCCCTGTCCCATTTTAATTCCCGGATTCCAAAGTTTTCTTCTACTATATCATCTCCAAAATGTACCTGGCAGGTATACAATTCCGGAGTTTCACAGTTCCAGAGTGCCGCATCCGAAATTTCCATCCGAAATACAGCCTCATCCTTTTCTGCCCAGGCGGTATCTGAAAGAATGCTTTTCCCATCTTTAAAGATTTCCACATCTACCGTTCCCGGACATGATGTTTTTACACATATTTCCACAACTGCAGGGAAACTGCTTACGGTACGGATTCGGATACCATTTACAGGAATATACATCTTTTCTCCGGTATACAGCACTACAGGACGATAGATTCCGGTTCCCGGATACCAGCGGCTGTTCGGCTGATCTGAATTTCTGGCAATAACACGGATTTCGTTTTTTTCTCCATATTTCAGATACTTTCCTATATTTATATAAAAATTTGTATATCCATATGGACGAAAGCCTGCTTTTTCTCCATTTATATATACCTCTGCATTATGGTAAACGCCTTCAAATTCCAAGATAAATGTTTTTCCGTTTTCCTCTTCCGGCACATAAAAACATTTTTTATATTCGTAATCTCCGCCGGTATACCAGCCAATATTTCCCGCTCCTCTGCTTTCTGCAGTACGTGGTTCCCTGATCATTGCATCATGCGGAAGAGTAACCGGATATTCTCTCTCCTCTCTGTCAAGACTTCTGCATATCCAGTCTTTATTAAAATCAAATTTTTTCATAATATTCCTCACCAGGAGTAATGGTGATTTCCTTCCCTCCTAACTTCAGCACTCCCCGATCAAAGTCTGCGTATACCCGGATTCCTCTGCTGTCCCAATTAATTTCAACCATTCCGGAGAAAGCAGGCAAGGTCACATGCATTTCATCAAAAAACTCCATCCTGGGTTCCAGAGAAAATGGATTGCCTGGAGTATCCGGAAGCTTCAAACCAACAAAATATTTTGCCAGGAAATAGATCGGGCTGGCCGCCCATGCATGACAGAGACTTTTGCCAAATCTGTCTCCATACATATCATACTGTTCTTCCCGGGATATACCAGGATCAAATTCCTCCCAAAAGGTAACCGCACCCCTTTCCAGCATACCTCCCCAATACTCCTTCAAAGTCTGGAAAACCTGATCCAGCCTGCCAATACGGCACAACATATCCAGTTCAAAAAATTTAAAATACGGAGTCGTAATGGCCGGAATTTTTTCATTACAGATTACATTTCTAATAATTTTTTCCTGTTGATTCTTATCTGCAAACTCAAACAAAACAGCAAAAATATTACCATGGCGTGTCACATGTTTTCTGCCTGATACAAAAGAATCAATATAGGCTCCTTTTTCTTCATCCCAGAAAAATGCAGAAACTGCGTCTTTCAGGACTTGATATTTCTCATAATATTCACTGCTTTCCAGTCCCAAAAGGCTGCTGATCTCACCCATAGCCTTCCAGCAGGCTCCATACAGCATCTGCTCTGCACAAAGAGGCCCCTCTTTATCAAGATCTGCCCAGTCAATATAAATCCAGTCTTTTTCTCTTCCCGTAAGAAAACCATGCTCATCTGTCTGCTCTTCACAAAATTCCATTAAAGAACACATTTTAGGATAAATCTGCCTTACAAATCTTAAATCTCCATATGCCTCTAAATGTTTTTTTACACCCAGGATCCAAAGCAGAGAATAATCTACAATCGTATTGATATGAGTTGTCATAGGATCATTTCCCCGAAGGGCCATAAGGGTTCTCTGGTCAATATCAGGATCTGCCATCAGATACTGATTTACAAAAAAACTCTGATAAGCATCTCCCGACCATATCCATTTATCACGCTTTACACCGTCAATAAAAAAAATACCACTACACAGGCGAAACGTATGCTCTGATACCTGCCATATTCTGTTTATCAGCGAATCACTGCTTTTAAATACTGCTTTCACAGGAATATCTACATACTTATGGATTGCATACAAATCCACATTTTCCAGATCACACTTAGGAATAAAGACAAATCGTACTGCACAGCAAGGACATTTTCCAGTGGCAGGATCCGGATGCCAGCTATAATAACAATGTTCCGGATTCAGAGCTTCTTCCCTGGATTCTCCGCAGCATACAGTCAGCAAACCCGATTCTTTTTTCGTCTCAATCTGAATCTCCGCTGTCAGTTCCGTTTCAAATTCAAAAAGAACACCTCCGTCACAGGATATTTTATTCACAGGATAAAATATTTTTTCGCTGTACTCCCAACAGGCCGGATTCTGTTCCGGTTCTGTAAAATATCTGCTGTATCCCACTGGTACAGACGGAGCAGAGTAATCCTCCACCATCCAATCCTGATCCGAACAAATAACCTCTCCTTTTATATAAATACTTGGAAAAGTCTCTATACAGCCTGCATGAACAGAAATCTGTATCTCTCCCGGACCACAGCTTATTGTTTGTCCAAAAGGATACTTCTGGTCTCCGGCAAGGACATAACCTATAGATCTGGAATACACACAAAATTCTGTTTCTTTTTCCAGTTCATAAGTCCTTCGAAAAACAACACGATTGCGAAATCCTTCACTTTTCCAGAAGGCAGGCCACCCATAGCCTCTTTCTATGCGGCTGAAATTCTGCTTCATCCCATAATATAATTCCATGTCTCCCGGATACCATACCCAGTAACTTTTATTCATTTTGGCTTTCCCCTTTTTACACAAGATAAAATTTTCTCAAAAAATAAGTAGGCGTACAGCTCCAGGCATGGCAAAAACTGTTTACTGCCACTGATCCATAGGGAGATTCATATTTATTATAAGGATTGTATAATTCCCAAAATGTATCTGCACCGTCATGAATCATTTCTCCCCAGTATCTGCGCATTTCATCCAAGGCTCTTTCTTTTTCATCCGATCTGATCAGCGCATCAATATAATGATGATACATATAAGGCGTAACCATTCGAATTCTTGGATTCACCTCGATTGTATGAAGAATCAGTTCTCTGTTTTTTTCTTTGTCAAATACTCTGGCAAGCACCATCCATACCTGAGTTGCCCAGGATACCTGCCTTTCTGCCCCACTTACAAAAAGCTTCTGTTCATCATCCCAAAAATGTTCTACGGCAGATTGTTTCAGGATTTCCATTTTTTCTGTCAGCCATTGAATGGTTTTTTTATCATTCATATATTCAGCCAAACGGATTCCATATCTCATAGAATAGATTAAAATAGCCAGGGAGGCTGCCTGCGTATTCAATCCTTCTCCCCAGTCCACAAAACACCAGAATTCTCCACTGTGATCAGGCACAATTCCCTCGTCATTCAGATAGGTGAATCCAATCTCAATCTGACGGATTGCAATTGGATAAAGGTCTTTCAATGTTTCTTCATCTCTGGTTGCCCGATAATAATCCAGCAATACTGATCCATAAAGCAGTGCATAATCAAACAAATATGTATCATCCGGCTCAATTTCCGGCTCCAGAAACAGGCAGGCTGCAAGCTTTCCTTCATTAAAAGTAAGTCCTCCAAACAGATAAAGACAGCGTTTTACCATATCTGTATTATGAAAAGTTTTGTAGTTTGCTCTTGCCTGAAGTCTCAGATCTCCCAGCCACATTCTGCGGTCACGCTTCGGCCCATCTTCAAAAACAAGCTGCATACAGTTTTTTAAAGTACGGATACTTACTTCATCGATTTTCTTCAGAAGCTCCTCTTCCGTTCTGATCATAGAAATCTCTTTCTCATCTACAGCTGAAACTGATTCGGCTTTTACTTCATTGACCACAAGGGAAAACTTTAAAGATACTGCGAGTACTCTGATCTCCAGGTAGCGGAACGCATATCTTCTTGGAAGTTTCAATTTTGTCGGAAGTACATCTACATGAAGATACTCTTCCTGAATCCACCCTTTACTGATCCAACCATTATAGGTATCTGTATCCGCCCCCAGTTCATCCAGACGTTCTGCAAATTTCAAATAAATGTATGCCGGTGCATCCTGGTGACTTCCAAAAGAACCAAGATCCAATGTTACATAACCTACATGATGGTTTCCAAAATCAAGAATCACAGATTCTCCTGCATTCAAATGTTTTTCTTTTAATTTATCCAGGCTTTCTTCTTCACAGACTTCCAGTTCGGATTTTACGTTTTCTGCGGTTTTTATAATACGTTTCGGCAATATATCAGTTGTATGAAGTTCCGGCTTTAGTTCTTCTGCAATACGAAGAAATTTTTCATTTTTATGTACTTCAAATTCATCAAGAATACAAACAGATGCCATACAATAATCCTCCCATTCAAATAAAAATAGCATCCGTACAAAAAACAGTAATATACACACCGTCTTTTTGCACTGATGCTATTATAGTACTATAGAACTGACCGAAATCGCATACCACTTACGTTAAAAAAAGGACTTTTCACGTCTGAGCATTTTGTTTTCCTTTTTTATCTGAACTTGATATTCGGATATACCCGCTCCATATAGGGATCCGGGAACCAGTCGTCCATCAGCTCTGCGATCCCGCTCTCTGCCGGAAGGCCGTCATGTCTTTTGGAATAACGGTCAAGAGCCAGTCCTGAAAGAAGAATATTTATACTCATAAATACCACCATGACCATACACAAGGGCTTTCCGATCCGGACAGGGATCTTCTCGATCCATTTTGCCAGAAACGGATAGATTACCTTCATCCAGATAATCGCTGCAAATCCCCAGAAGAAGCAGTAAAGAAGGTTGATCCTGCCCCCAAGGTTAAATGGAATCTTACTGTAATCCCAGAACACAGTACCAAATACTATTTCTGTAAACACACTGCAGATATATTCATAGGCGCCTCCCAGAATCGTTCCGCAGAGAAACAAACGTCTGTCACTTTGTTCCCGGTATCTATAAAGGATCCAGGTGAGCAGAGTGCAGCCCAGCCCCCATACAATACTGAATGGTCCAAACACCACACTGCTGCGGCTCATCCATCTTCCCATAGAAAACCGGCAGAAGATCGTTTCCGTTATATCCCCCAGAAAAGCGCCGATAAAAAACAGAGAAACCAGCTTGTAAAATCCACATCCTGCTGCAAAAACCTCTTCTTTTTCCTCTTTTACCAGGTTTGGATATGCCCTGATCATACGGGCCTGCAGTCTTCTGGTCATAGTATTTTCCAGAAGTCTTGAAGTTCTGCCAAGTCCTTCCACAATCTGATCCATGCGTCCTTTTTTCTTTTTCATTCCCCAGACTGCCAGAACAGTTCCCAGAAAATCCACTGCCAGAAGTCCGAAGAATACCCACAGGATCATCTTTCCCCAGAATACAGGGAGCAGGGAGGTCAGCTTCAAAAGCAGCGGATTCAGAAACCGGATCATAAGTACGGAACAGATTCCCCATAATATGGAAGTCTTCAGACAGACATATCCGCCCAGATTAAACTTCTCTTCTGAATAATCCCACCATTTTTTATGCAGAGCCATTTCCATAAGACGGCCGGTAACATATTCCACAAAGGTATTGAGAACCATGCCGCCCAGAAACAGAAAGAAAATCCTTCCTTTTAGTTCCGGAAGAAAGACAGCCACCACCACAGCTCCTAGTCCGTAAACCGGGCATACCGGACCGCTGACAGCTCCCCGGTTTACAAAACGATGTCTTTTCACTGCTGCGACTATTACCTCTCCGCACCAGCCTGCAAACGAATAGATCATATACAGCCAGAGCAGCTGATAAAACGAATATGACATGTCCTTGTTCTCCTTTTGAAATCCATTTTTTAATAAAAAACATTGTATTTCATAAGGCGAATCCTGTCAAGTTATGTAAGACCCCGTTGTTCTTTTGTCACTTTTGTTGTTTTTTTGTTCTTTTCTATCAAAATCGTTTTACTTTTCGCACAAATTCAGTTATAATTTATTTATATTTTTTAGAATTTTTTTATATTTTAAGGAGGATTGAGTATGGTTTTACAAACCCAGGCAATCATCATCGTAGTGGCATATCTGGTAGGTATGCTGGCAGTCGGTTTTGTCGTAGGCAAGCTGAAGATCAAAGACAGCAGTGACTACATGCTGGCTGGCCGCCGTATGGGACTGTTTATGGTGGCATTTTCCCTTTCCGCCAATAATATCGGCGGAGGCTCTACAACAGGTCTTGCACAAAAAGCCTTTGGCGACTGGGGAATGAGTGCGATCTGGTACGTTCTGGCAGCATCTGTTGCCATGATCCCTCTTGCCTATTTTGCACCTAAGATCCGTCAGACTATGGCAGTTACCATCCCTGAAGTAGTAGGACGCCGTTTTGGAAAAATTTCCAGTACCTTTACCGCAATTTTAGGAATTCTTTCTCTGTTCTGTCTGACCTCTTCTCAGATTGCAGCATCCGGAAGCGTTGTAGCCAGCCTGACCGGAATTCCTACAAATGTTGCTCTGGTCATTGCGGGAGCAGTTGTCATCCTTTATACCACATTCGGAGGAATGATTGCTGACCAGATTTCAGACCTGGTACAGTTTGCCATCATCCTGGTGGGTCTTGCTATCGCAACTCCTATCGTCATTCGTGGATGCGGCGGCTGGGATGCGATCTCTGCAGCACTTCCTCCGGTACAGCTCGATTTTACAAAAATTGGCTGGGTTACGATTATCGGATATATTTTTAACTACTTCTGTACTTTCCTTGCCGGTCCTGAAATGGTATCCCGTTTCGAGACTGCCAAAGATGAAAAAACAGCCCGGCAGGCATCCTGGCTTTCTGCGATCCTGATGGCAGCTATGTCCATTTTCCCTACTCTGCTCGGTCTTGCAGCACTTGCAACCATGCCTGACCTTGCTGACGGCGGCAAAAATGCAATGATGGCAGTTACCACCGCACACGCTCCGGCATTTATCGTAGGTATGATCTCTGCGGCTATCATCTGCGCCACCATGTCCTCCGCAGACTCCAACCTTCTGTGTATGTCAACCATGATCATGAACGACCTCTACCTGGAATACGGCGGAAAGAAGCTTTCTGACAAAAAAATCATTACCTACACAAGAGCCTGCAACGTAATCGCCGCAGTGATCGCCATGCTGATCGCCATGTTCGGTGTTCCTATTGTAACCATGAATACTTTCGCTTTCGGTATCCGGTGCGCTGGTCCGTTTGCAGCCTACGGTCTTGGCCTGATCGTGCCAAAGGCTACCAAAAATTCCGGTATCCTTTCCCTGTTCGGCGGAACCATCGGTTTCTGCTTCTGGCAGGTATTAAGCGGCGGCGGCTTCAAATTCGGCATCCTTCCGGTTGTTTTCGGATGTGCCGTCAGCGCAGTAGTCTTCTTCATTGTGAACTTCATTGAGTGGAAACGCGGTGTACAGCCTGCTCCTTCCGCTTACATAGAAACCAAATAAATTTCCTGTTTGTAGGGGAGAGAGTCAGAATATTATTTTTTGTCTGTAAATGACATGCAGGAGTGGATTCTTCTGTTACACAAGCTGGTTCGAGCCTTGGAAAATTCTAAGCTTCCGCTTCTTTGCAAAAAACGATTCCCCGAATGCTGAACTCGTCTGCGACTCAGACAGCAGCATCCGGGGAATCACTGCAAATACGCAGAAAGCAAGAATTTTTACCCAAGTCTCTCAATGCTTATGAACCAGAAGAATCCACTCCTGCATTGTTTTTTCAGACAGCAAATTAATATTCCTGCAGCTGTTCTGTTTCTGGCGGAGCGCAGCACTGCCAGCCAGCCTGCGGCTGGCACCCGGCCAAAGGCCGGAAATTGCCGGAAGGATTTCTATTTGGCTGGTTACCTACATTCAGATGCAAAGAGAAAAAGGCAGATCATAGTGCCTTGCGAGGCTTCCGTTGGTAAGCCTGTGTTAGCTGCTGCCACTGAGCACACTGTTTGAGCCGTCAGGCGAGTTTGTGCGAATGGCAGCAAATCAGCGCACAGGTTTACCAGGAAACACAGCACAGCACATAATTTGCCTTTTTCTCATATGCATCGTCTGTAGGAAACAAGAAATAAAAATCTGCCTATCCCTACAAACACAATTTTATTCTTCCACCTTCATCTCACGGACAATCTTGCGGAGTTTCAGGATCATGGACGGTGCTACGGACAGCTCGTCCAGTCCCATGCGGACAAACTTCTCTGTCAGAGTCAGGTCAGCGCCCAGCTCACCGCAGATACCTGCCCATTTGCCGCACTTATGGGCATTGTCTACAACCATCTGGATCATCCGAAGGATTGCTTCGTGATGCGGGTTGTAGAAATCGTCCAGTTTCTCATTCTGGCGGTCGATCGCCAGTGTATACTGCGTCAGGTCGTTTGTTCCGATACTGAAGAAATCTACCAGTTCAGCCAGGCGGTCACTGACCATAACAGCCGCCGGAGTCTCGATCATAATTCCCTGTTCCGGGATTCTGTACTGGATCTCCTGGGCTTTCAACTCGATCTCAACCTCTTTCACGATCTCATAGATCTTTTCTACTTCTTCAACAGAAGTGATCATCGGATACATAATAGAAAGATTTCCATACACAGCTGCACGGAAAAGCGCTCTCAGCTGAGTCTTAAAAATATCCGGCTGCTTCAGACAGATACGGATCGCACGATATCCCAGTGCAGGATTGTCTTCATTTCCGAGATTAAAGTAGTCTACCTGCTTATCTGCTCCGATGTCAAGCGTACGGATGATGACTTTCTTTCCGGCCATTGTCTGAACCGCCTGCTTGTATGCCTGGAACTGTTCCTCCTCTGTAGGGAAGTCGTTTCTTCCAAGATAGAGGAATTCACTACGGAAAAGTCCGATGCCGCCTGCATCATTTTCCAGAACATAGCCGATATCACCGACACTTCCGATATTTGCATAAATATTGATCTTTTTACCGTCAAGTGTGACGTTTTCTTTGCCTTTCAGTTCCTGAAGAAGCGCAAGCTTTTCTTTTTCTTCCTGCACTCTTTTTTGTGTAGCTGCCTGAGTTTCCTCGTCCGGCTCAAAGGTCACCTGGCCGGTAAATCCGTCTACCACCGCGGTCGTACCGTTTTTCAGCTCATCAAGATCAAGCGGAACACCGATCAGTGCCGGAATGTTCATCATGCGGGCAAGGATTGCTGTATGAGAGTTGGTAGATCCATGAACTGTAACAAAAGCAAGGATCTTTTCTTTATCCATCTGTACAGTTTCACTTGGGCTGAGATCATCCGCTACAATGATAGACGGATCGATATTGCTCAGATCTGCGTCCTCCTGTCCGCTCAGGTTGCGTACCAGACGCTCTGAGATATCCTTGATATCTGCTGCACGGGCTTTCATGTAATCATCATCCATAGATGCAAACATCTGAGAGAAGTTATCTCCCGTTACTGCAACCGCATACTCTGCATTTACCATCTCGGTCTGGATCATATTCTGAATAGCCTCCAGATAATCCTCATCCTCCAGCATCATCTGGTGCACTTCAAAAATGGCTGCGCTTGCCTCTCCCACTTCTTTCAAAGCCTTATCATAAAGCTTCTGAAGCTGTTCCTGAGAACGCTTTACCGCCTCCTGAACACGGGCAGTCTCTCCCTGTGCGTCTTCGATCCTGGTTCTTTTTACCTGATAATCGTTCTTTTTGAGAACAACCACCGGTCCCATAACAATACCTTTATAAACGGATTTCCCCTGGAAACTCTGCATACTTTTTTCCTCCCTGACCTGTAGCTTCTATGATTTGTGATTAGAGATTTTCGTTAAAGAACTTCTCCAGTTCTGCAATTGCAGTATCCTCGTCCTCACCTTCTGCGGTTACTTTAACGAGATCTCCCTGCTTTGCTCCAAGAGACATCAGCATCATAAGCTGGGAAAGCTTCACGCTTTTGCCTCCTTTTTCGATCATACATACAGAACTGTATTTCTTTGCCTCTTTTGCAAGAAGTCCTGCCGGTCTGGCGTGGATTCCCAGTTCATCTTTAATTGTGTACTCAAATGATTTCATAGTATCCCTCCATATTGTTTTTGTTTTATTTTACATCATATTGATATAATTTACCATACTATCTTAAAAAGTCCCCTGTGTATCCTCTTTCCGCTCCGTGTCCATCACACGTTCCAGATGCATGGCAAGATATCCGATCTCCACGTCATTCAGGCGGAGCTTCAGATTTTTTTCCATTTCTTCGCACACCTGGGCTGCCATCTCAAAGGCTTTGGGAAACCGAATGGAAATATAATCGTTCATATTTACCTTCAGTTTTTCCCCGCCAAGAGCACGGGCCACCATATAACGGATATGGTTCATCAGGCGGTTATAGGAAAGAGACATGACGTCAATGGTGGTCCCTGTCTGTTTTTCGACCAGGGAAATGCAGTCCCGGACGGCTCTGGTCAGCTGCATGGCCTGAGAAACCTTCTGATCCTCAATGGCTGCATGGACATGCAGAGCGATATATCCGATTTCATGTTCATCGATCTCCACATGGAGACGTTCCCTGAGAAGCTGCTCCATACACTGGGCAACCTTATATTCCTGATGGAACAGGATCCTTATGTCCTCCGTAAGAGGATTGCTGATCTGTTCCCGGTTCCGGATACGCTGTACAGCAAAAGCAAGGTGATCCGCCATAGGGAACAAAATAGAACGGTCGATCTGACCGAATTCTTTTTCGGCGCGGTCAAGGATCTCTCCTGCCAGCTCCAGACATTCCGGCGGCACAGAACGAATGATCTCTTCCGCCGAGCCTCTCTCAGTCAGCTCCTTCAGAGAATACACTCTTGCATCCTCTCCCGCAGAAACATTTTCTCCTGTTTTTTTTCCAAAAGCGATCCCTTTTGCCATGACCAGGCATTTACACTTGTCCCTGTCCCGGATCCCGATAAATGCATTATGATTTAAAACCTTTACTATCCTGTACATCATCCGTATCTTTCCCCATTCAGTCCTGATTCAGAACTTCTACCTCAAAAAGCGGTTCTCCGGCTTTTACCGGTCCTTCCTTCAGAAGACGGATTCTCTGGTTGTCTTCCAGCTCCGTGCAAAGGATCGGTGAAGCCAGTGACGGCGCATTTGCCTTCAGGTATTCCAGATCGAGCTTCAGCATAGGCTGTCCCTTCTTTACCTTCTGACCGTTTTCTACCAGAACCTCAAATCCCTCTCCGTTTAATTTTACCGTATCGATTCCTACATGGATCAGAAGGCTGACCCCGGAATCTGTCAGATATCCAATCGCATGTTTTGTGTCAAATACAAAAGCTACTTCTCCGTCTTCAGGAGCACACACACAGGCTTCCTCCGGTGTCACCACCGCACCGTCTCCCATCATCCGCTGGGCAAAAGCTTCGTCAGGAGCTGTCCCCAGATCTGCAGCTGTTCCTGTAATCGGGCTGGAGATCACTATGCGTCTGGTTACTTTTTTCTCTGTATCTGTGTTTTTTACTTCCTCCTGCTTTGTCTCTTCTGCTTCCTCTGCTTCTGCATAGGTATCCGGCGCTTTTTCCAGATAATCCTCCAGGTTCGATTTGATCACTGTTACATTCGGACCGTAAATAACCTGCACACCGTTTCCTTTGTGTACCACGCCGGAAGCTCCGGTTGCTTTCAGAATACTGTCATTGATCCTTGCAGCATCATGGACTGTACAGCGCAGTCTTGTTGCACAGCAGTCTACATCGCTGATGTTCTTTTTGCCGCCCAGACCTCTGGTGATCGCCTCACTGACAGAGTCCTCTCCGGCAGAAATCTGTTCCTGACCGGCAGCTGCTTTTCTGGCATTCACATCTGCCTTTGTATAAAGCTTCGTCTCCGCATCATCCTCTTCACGTCCGGGAGTCTTAAAGTCAAACTTGCGGATCATGAATTTAAAAATAAAATAATACAAAAAGAAATACACGATACCTACGGGGATCACACGAATCCAGCTGGTCTTTTCATTTCCCTGAAGAATACCAAACAGGAAGAAATCAAGAAATCCGCCGGAAAAAGTAAGTCCCACTGCAATATTCAGCATATGCGCGATCATATAAGCAGATCCTGCAAGAATTACCTGTACCACAAACAGCGCCGGTGCAACAAACAGGAAAGAAAATTCCAGTGGCTCTGTGATTCCGGTTGCCATGCATGCCAGTGCCGCGGAAAGAAGAAGACCGCCTGCTGCTTTTTTCTTCTCCGGCTTCGCGCACTGATACATTGCCAGCGCCGCACCCGGAAGACCAAAGATCATAAAGATAAATTCACCGGAAAAATATCTTGTGGCATCTGCACTGAAGTGTGCGATATTTGCTGAATCTGCCAGCTGCGCAAAAAAGATATTCTGTCCGCCCTGTACAATCTGGCCTGCGACTTCCATGGTTCCGCCGACGGCAGTCTGCCAGAACGGCATATAGAATACATGATGCAGACCAAATGGGATCAGCGCTCTCTTAATAAGACCAAAAACCAGAGTTCCTGCGTAACCGGAGCCTGTTACAAGACCGCCCAGAGCATAAATGCCGTTCTGGACTGCCGGCCATACAAAGTACATCAAAATGCCCACAAACATGTATACAATCGTAGAAATGATCGGTACAAATCTGGTTCCTCCAAAGAAGGACAGAGCATTTGGAAGCTGAATCCTGTAAAAACGGTTATGAAGCGCCGCAACTCCAAGACCAACAATAATACCGCCAAATACACCCATCTGAAGAGACTGGATTCCGCAGACGGAAGTAATGGTTCCCTCAAGCACTGACTCCGCGATCTCTCCATTTTCAAGGATCTGTCCATTGTTGATCAGCATGGCGCTGATCGCTGTATTCATAACAAAATACGCGATCACAGCAGAAAGGGCGGAAACCTCTTTTTCCTTTTTTGCCATACCAATGGCAACACCTACTGCAAAGATCAGGGGCAGGTTGTCAAACACCGCACTTCCCACCTTGTTCATGATCATCAGCAGAGAGTGAAGGATGGTTCCGTCTCCCAGGATGCCGGTAAGCCCATAAGTTTCAATGGTTGTTGCGTTGGTAAATGAACTTCCGATACCCAGCAGAAGACCTGCTACCGGGAGAATGGCGATAGGAAGCATAAAGCTGCGTCCTATACGCTGAAGCACACTGAAAATTTTGTCTTTCATTCTTACTTTACTCCTTCTTATTTTTATTCTTTAAGAAGTGAGTATACGCAGCTGCATCCTGTTTCAACCGGTTTTTTGTACAAAAAAAGACACCACTACACATAAACACTCCCCGTTATGTATAGTTAATGCCTCCCAAAGAGTAACACACTATAGCTTTTATTACCATAAAAACTATAGCATGTTTTTCTCTTATTTGTCAAGCCGAAATACAAGGATTCCGCTCAAAAAATCCCCCGTTATATTCTCTCTTCCAGAAACCCGAACGGTTCCTCATCCTTGAGAAAATGCATCAGCATATAGGCGCACATGATGGCTACCCGTTCTTCCTTCAGGATGCGCCTTACCTCATCCCGGTCTGCCAGGACCACCTCAATCTCCTCGCTGTCCTCCTGGGCTGCCTTGCTGACCTCACCGGAAGCATAACCGTAAACCGTGGCACAGGATTCGTCTGTGAGACCTACGGTAGTAAAATAAGGCTTTTCAAAAGCCGGATCCACATGAAGAGGCTTAAAGGCAAGGCCTGTCTCTTCATACATTTCCCGGACTGCGCCTTCATGAAAATCTTCTCCCGGCTCCACCAGACCTGCGGGAAATTCATATACATATCCGCCAAGGGTATAGCGATACTGGCGGATCAGAATCACCCGGTCTTTTTTCTCTCCGTACAGGCTGTAAATGATCACACCATCCGGATCGTTCTTCCCTGTTTTCAGCTTCATCTCACTGACTGTTTTTGCTCTGGATGCCACAAAATAGGATACCGGTGTGTTATGGACGCTGGTAGCATTGACATGATACAGATTGACAAAACGGTTGTCCGTAAGTTTTTCTACATTATGGATCTTACCCATCTTTCTCAGTCTCCCTTCAGTATCACACGGATCCGCTTATAAATAAAGAACACGATCACGGAAGTCAGTGTATACTTAAACAGATTAAAGGGAACAATGATCATTGCCACAAATCCAAGCAGACTGTTTACCGAAGGATTCACAGCCGTCCCCATTTCGATAAATGCCTCCACCGGCATTCCAAAAGCCTTCCCGTATGCCGGAAGAAGCACAAAGGCATTCATCAGACAGGCCGCCGCAGTTGTAAGGACCGTACCCACAGCCATTCCCTCTACAGCGTGTCTTCTGCTTTTTACATGGTGGAAACGATAGATCAGGCCGGCCGGAACCACAAAGGCACAGCCGAAAATAAAGTTTGCAACATCACCCACACCTGCAGTCATCGTTCCCTTTGTCACAAGATGTACCAGGATCTTCACCAGCTCGATCACCACACCTGCCAGAGGTCCCATGGCAAAGCTTCCGATCAGAACCGGGATCTCCGAAAAGTCAAGCTGGTAAAAAGACGGCGCCAGAAACGGGATCGGAAATTCAAAATTCATCAGCACACCTGCCACAGCCCCCAGCATGGCGATCTGTGTCAGCGTCCTTGTCCGACTCCTCTCCATTACATTTCCACCTCTTAAAACCTGTTCACTCATACTTCATCTCTCCTTTTCTTTTTTTGAAGCCCCTGAATAACGGTCTTCTTTTAAAAGAAAATTCCTCAAATTAAAAAACCCCGGGAATCATTCCCGGGGCACTGAGCACGTAAAAAGCAAGCGTGTTCTTCTCTCGTCCAGACTTTACTGTCGGTTCTGGAATTCCGGATGGTTCCGGTCACCAGATCAGCCGCTCTAAGCGGGTCGCGGACTATACCGCCGGTAGGGAATTCCGCTTTCTGCATCATGCAGATCACAGTCACCCTGCCCCGAAGAATTTCCTTTTGTATGCTTTATTATACTGCTGTATGAATGTAATTGCAATACTTTTTTAGCGTTCTTCCCTGAAGTACGGAAGTCCCAGACCTGCCGGAGGCTGGTGTTCCTTCTTTTTACGGAAGCTGGTAAACACAAGAACAATGATTGTAACCACATAAGGCAGGGCCTTAAATACCTCCTGCATACTTCTTCCCAGTCCCGGGATATAAAGATACAGAATGTAGAGGGCTCCAAACAGGAACGCACCCCAGATGGCATTGAGCGGTTTCCACAGTGCAAAAATAACAAGTGCAACTGCCAGCCAGCCTCTGTCTCCGAATCCATTGTCCGTCCAGGTTCCGCCTGAGTATTCCATTACGAAGTAAAGTCCGCCCAGACCTGCAAGACCTGCGCCGATACAGGTGGAAAGATATTTGTATTTGGTTACATTGATACCGGCTGCATCAGCAGTTCCCGGATTTTCTCCGATGGCACGAAGGTTCAGTCCGTATCTGGTCTTAAACAGGAATACAGACAGAAGCACTGCCACGATAATACAAAGGTAGGTCATAAATCCATAGCTGAACAGAAGATCTCCCAGAACCGGAATCTTGGATAAGCCCGGGATTTTTGCCGTATAAGCGCTTCCTGTTACTTTCACAGAAATCTGTCCCACACCTCCGGCCAGCTTGGAAATGGATCCGCCGAAGAAGTTTCCGAATCCGGTACCGAAGATCGTCAGAGCAAGACCGGTTACATTCTGATTTACTCTGAGGGTAATGGTCAGCACACTGTAGATCAGTCCGCCCAGAGCCGCTACCGTAAAAGCACATAAAAGTGAGATCAGCACTCCCACCAGTGCATTGGGGTTGGGATTGTCTTTTTCATAAAAGAAAGCACCCATCAGGCCGGAGATTCCACCCATATACATGATTCCCGGAATCCCAAGGTTCAGGTTTCCGGATTTTTCTGTCATGATCTCGCCAAGCGCACCATAAAGAATACAGATGCCCTGGACAATTGCTTTTTGAATAAAAATGATCAGTACACTCATTGCATCTTCCTCCTATTTTTTTGCACGCTCAACTTTGTAATTGATAAAGAATTCTGCTCCGATCAGGAAAAACAGGATGATTCCCAGGATAACATCGGAAGCATTTTCATTCAGTCCATACTGGGTTGCGATCTGCACCGCACCCTGCTGCATAAACACGATACCAAAAGATACCGCCAGCATGATAAAAGTATTAAATTTGGAAAGCCATGCAACGATGATGGCTGTAAATCCGCGTCCGTCTGCCGTAGCTGTGGAAATGGTATGGCTTGCACCGCTGACAATGACAAAACCGGCAATACCACAGATGGCACCGGAGATCGCCATGGTACGGATAATAACCTTTCTCACCCGGATACCGGCATATCTGGCTGTGTTTTCACTTTCTCCGACTACGGAGATCTCATAGCCGTGCTTGCTGTATTTCAGATAAATAAACATCACTACGGTAAACACCAGCACGATCAGTACATTCCAGCCATACTTCTGGCCAAAAAGCTCCGGAAGCCATCCCGCCTGTGTAGACTGATTGATGATTCCCACGGTATTGGAACCTTTGGGATTCTCCCAGAATACAATGCAGAAGGTAACGATCTGCATGGCAACATAGTTCAGCATCAGCGTAAAAAGTGTTTCGTTTGTATTCCAGTAGGCCTTGAACACAGCCGGGATCATACCCCATACCATACCGCCCAGAGCAGAGCATACAAACATGACAACCAGAAGAAGCACCGGAGGCATTTTATCTCCTGCATAGATCATGGCTGCTGCTGCACAGGCGCCGCCTACCAGGATCTGTCCTTCTGCACCGATATTCCAGAAGCGCATCTTGAAGGCCGGCGCAAGACCAATCGCAATGCACAGAAGGATCATCGTATCGCGAATGGTGATCCAGATACGGCGCTCAGATCCAAGCGCTCCGTCCCAGATTGCCTTATATACATCAAACGGGTTCATTCTTACCAGAAGAAAGATCACACCTGCACATACCAGAAGTGACAGAAGCAGAGCCGCAATGCGGATCATAAGTCTTTTCTGCCAGCTGATCTTTTCACGCCTGGACATTTTTAAGAAAGGTTCTTTTTTCATTACTGCTCCCCTCCTTTTTCATGCTTTGTCATCAGAAGTCCGATTCCCTCTTTGGTCGCAGATCTTCCATTTACCACACCGCTGATCTTTCCGCCGCAGAGAACCGCGATCCTGTCGCAAAGGGCAAGCAGAACGTCCAGGTCTTCGATTACACAGATCACTGCAACCCCATGTTTTTTCTGCTCATTCAAAAGCTTATATATCGTATGAGAAGAGTTGATGTCAATTCCTCTGGTCGGATAGGCTACCATAAGGATCTTCGGATTCTGGGCGATCTCACGGCCTACCAGTACTTTCTGTACATTACCTCCTGACATCTGACGGACAGGAGAGGAAATGCTTGGTGTCATGATCTCCAGCTGATCCTTGATCGTTGTGGCAAGCTGTCTTGGCCCGCGTCGGTCAAGAAGTCCGCCTTTTCCATTATGATAGCTTCTCAGCATCATATTGTCTGTCATATCCATATCGCCTACAAGACCCATACCGATACGGTCTTCCGGAACAAAGGCAAGGCTTACTCCCAGCTCCTGGATCTCTACAGAATCCATTTTTGCCAGATCCTTCTGGTTTCCGTCCGCATCTGTAAACAGGATTGTTCCGCTTTCTGCTGCCTGAAGGCCGGCAACCGCTTCCAGAAGCTCTTTCTGACCGCTTCCGGAAATTCCGGCAATACCAAGGATCTCGCCGCTGTTGACCACCAGATCCACATCATCCAGAGTTTTGATTCCTTCCTTGTCTCTGCAGGTAAGTCCTTTGATTTCCAGACGTTTCTGAGGAGAAACCGGCTCCGGACGGTCAATATCCAGATCCACCTTTGCCCCTACCATCATCTCAGAAAGACTCTGGACATTGGCTTTTGCGGTCTCTACTGTATCAATATATCTGCCTTTCCGGAGAATGGCAACACGGTCTGAAAGCGCCAGCACTTCCTGAAGCTTATGAGTGATGATGATAATAGAACATCCATCGTCCCTCATATTTCTCAGAATATCAAAAAGCCGGTCTGCCTCCTGTGGTGTAAGAACCGCGGTAGGCTCGTCAAGGATCAGAATCCTTGCTCCTCTGTAAAGCATTTTGACAATTTCCACTGTCTGCTTCTGAGAAACAGACATTTCATAGATCTTCTGTGACAGATCGATGTCAAATCCATATTTATTTACAAGCGCCTGGATCTCCGCCGTAACCTTTTTCATGTTCAGCATGGTCTTTCCCGGAAGTCCCAGGATAATATTTTCTGCTGCGGTGAGAACGTCCACCAGCTTAAAATGCTGATGTACCATTCCGATCCCCAGATGATGGGAATCCTTTGGCGAACGGATACTGACCTCTTTTCCGTCTACCAGGATATGGCCCTCATCCGGATAGTAGATGCCGTAAATCATATTCATCAAAGTGGTCTTTCCACTTCCGTTTTCTCCCAGGATTGCCAGGATCTCTGATTTTTTCAGTGTCAGATCCACATGGTCGTTTGCCAGAACAGAACCAAAGCGCTTGGTGATCTGCTTCAGTTCAAGAGCATAATTTTCTCCCACTTCTGTCCCCTCCTTTTATGTACTGCATGGTATTTCTCATAAAAATAAAATGCTGCAGATCGCTCTGCTTTTTTGTATGATGGAATCTCCGAAAAAAACTCCATCATACAAAAAAGCAGAGCTGCTGACAGGCAGCTCCGCCATCTGTACATCTTATTCTACGATAGATGTGATTCCGTCAATTGCCAGATCAAATGCCGGTGCAGAAGCATATTCTGACTCATGGAAATATCCGTCAGATACATACTCTGTTCCGTCTTTTTCATAAGTAGTAACTTCTTCGCCGTCAACTGTAAATGTAGAAGTGTCAAATACATGGAGAGAACCATCAATGATAGAATCCTCAACTTCTTTTACCTTCTCTTCTGTACCTTCTGCTACAGCATTCTCGTTGAGTGGAGTCAGCTTGTCAGCGCCTTCGGAAAAGCCCTTGCACCAGTCAACGTCGATCGGGGTTCCGTCGATCATGCTCTGTACTGCGTATGTATAATATACGCCCCAGTCGATAGATGCGGAAGTAAGAGCAGTATTCGGAGCAACAGATGTCATATCAATGTTGTAGCCTACGCACGGAACGCCTGCTGCCTCACATGCAGTAGGAGCACCTGTGGTATCTGCGTGCTGGCTGATCAGTACACAGCCGTCAGAGATCAGAGCATCTGCACACTCTTTTTCCAGGTCGAAGCTTGCCCAGCTGTTTGTATATTTTACTTCCATAGTAACGGACGGGCATACGCTCTTAGCGCCAAGATAGAAAGATGTATATCCGGAAATAACCTCTGCATACGGGAAAGCTCCTACATAACCCATCTTAGCCTTGTCTTCTGTAAGCTCGCCTGCCTCGATCATCTCATTGAGCTTGAGACCTGCAACCACACCGGATACATAACGGGACTCGTAAATATTTGTAAAATAGTTGTGCATATTCTCAAGTCCGCTTGCCTTAGCCTGAGTACCTGTTGCATGGCAGAACTGAACCTCCGGATACTCTCCTGCCGCCTCAAGAATGTAAGTCTCATGTCCGAAGCTGTTTGCAAATACGATCTGACAGCCCTGGTCAGCCAGGTCAGCTGCTGCATCGTAGCATGCCTCGTTCTCACCGATCAGAGTTTTTTCGATCACCTGAGAATCTTCCAGTCCCAGATTTTTTACCATCTCGTCGATACCGGCCATGTGAGCTGCGCTGTAGCCCTCATTCTCATCACCAATATAAATAATACCGATCTTCAGATCTTCCTTGGCAACTCCTTCGCCTTCTGCGTACACCGGAGCAGTCATAGAAACTGCCATAGCTGCCGCAAGGCCAACTGCTAATGCTTTTTTCATCCTGTTTTCCTCCATTCTCCGCAGAATTTTCTTACTGCGGGATGCACTTTTTATGAAACATAAAGAGGCACAACACCATTGCGTTCCGCCTCTCTGAAACTACCTTAATAATAGCGAAAACAATGTAAATTGTCAATACAATCAGACAATTCTAACTATTTTTATAGCCTAACAAATATTTTTAAGCCTATATTTTTCTTTTATTTTTTATATACTTCTTGACTTTGCGGTGTTAAAGCGTTATACTGTAAAAGTCACATGCAGAAGAGTGTCATTCCTTTTGCATCTGACCGGGGATGATTATGAAAAAGTAATTTAAGAGGAGGATATAGACTATGAAAAAAAAGATTTTGGCGATTGTCCTTTCCGCGGCCATGGCTGCAGGAATGAGCAGCATCAGTGTTCTGGCTGCAGATGATTCTTATACAGTAGGAATCTGCCAGCTGGTTCAGCACGAAGCCCTCGACGCGGCTACTCAGGGCTTTAAGGACGCTCTTACAGAGGAATTCGGTGACAAGGTAACTTTCGACGAGCAGAATGCTCAGGGAGATTCCAATACCTGTGCCACCATTATCAACAGCTTTGTTTCCAACGATGTGGATCTGATCCTGGCAAATGCCACTGCCGCTCTTCAGGCTGCAGCTTCCGGCACAGCAGATATCCCGGTTCTCGGAACCTCTGTTACAGAATACGGCGTCGCTCTTGATCTGGATGATTTTGACGGTACAGTGGGAACCAATGTTTCCGGAACTTCTGATCTTGCACCTCTTGACCAGCAGGCTGCAATGCTTAACGAACTGTTCCCGGATGCAAAAAATGTAGGACTTCTCTACTGCTCCGCCGAAGCAAATTCCCAGTATCAGGTAGACACGGTAAAGGCTGCTCTGGAAGAACTTGGCTATACCTGTGAGTTTTATGCTTTCTCAGACTCCAACGATCTTTCTTCTGTTGCTACCACAGCCGCTTCCGAAAGCGATGTGATCTATGTACCGACAGACAATACAGCTGCCTCCAATGCGGAGATCATCAACAATATCTGCCTTCCGGAAAAGGTTCCGGTAATCGCAGGTGAAGAAGGTATCTGCAGCGGCTGCGGTGTTGCCACACTTTCCATCAGCTACTATGATCTCGGCGTTGCTACCGGAAAAATGGCAGTCAAGGTTCTTAAGGGCGAATCCGATATTGCAGAAATGCCTGTAGAATACGCTCCGAACTTTACCAAGAAATACAATCCGGAAATCTGCGAAGAGCTTGAAATCGAGGTTCCGGATGATTACGAAGCCATCAGTGCCGAGTAATAAAAACGGCATCTGTACCTTATTAACCACAGCAATCCCCTATAAAATATATGATATACGAACCATAACCAGCGGGAAAGGGATCTCCTTTCTCGCTGGTTATGTTACACAGGAGGAATCCCAATGGAAATTATGAGTTTGATCAACGCACTGCCGGGAGCCGCTGCCCAGGGACTGATCTGGGGCATCATGGCCATCGGCGTATACCTTACCTTCCGCATTCTGGATGTAGCGGATCTGACCGTAGACGGTACCATGTGTACCGGAGGCGCCGTCTGCATCATGATGCTCATGAGCGGACACAATATCTGGGTGTCCATGCTTGCCGCTACCGGAGCAGGTATGCTGGCAGGACTCGCAACCGGAATCTTTCACACAGTTATGGGAATCCCTGCAATCCTTGCAGGTATCCTGACACAGCTCGGACTTTATTCCGTCAACCTGAAGATCATGGGAAAAGCCAACCAGGCAGTCAATGCAAGCAAATATAATCTTCTGGTATCTCTGAGAAATGTAAAAGGTGTTCCCCTGAGCCAGAACACCATTCTGATCGTTGCGATATTTATCGTGGCTCTGATCGCTATCCTGTACTGGTTCTTCGGAACAGAGATCGGCTGCTCCCTCCGTGCCACCGGATGTAATCCCAATATGTCCAGAGCACAGGGCATCAACACAGATTTCAGCAAAGTACTGGGGCTTATGATCTCCAACGGTCTCGTTGCTCTTTCCAGTGCTCTTCTGGCACAGTATCAGGGATTTGCCGACGTAAATATGGGACGAGGCGCAATCGTCATCGGACTCGCCGCAGTGATCATCGGCGAAGCGATCTTCGGAAAGATCTTCCGGAACTTTGCACTCCGCCTTTTCAGTGTAGCTCTTGGCTCCATCCTCTACTATCTGGTTCTTCAGGCTGTCATCTGGATGGGAATCGACACAGATCTTCTGAAGCTGCTGTCTGCACTTGTGGTAGCAGTCTTCCTGGCTGTTCCTTACTGGAAAGCAAAATATTTTGCAAAACCGACAAAACGCGGAGGTAATACAAATGCTTGAACTGAAAAACATATATAAAACCTTCAATCCCGGCACCATCAATGAAAAGCTTGCCCTGAACGGTCTTTCCCTCACCCTGAAGGGAGGCGACTTCGTAACCGTCATCGGAGGCAACGGCGCCGGAAAATCCACAATGCTGAATGCAGTGGCAGGCACCTGGCTGGTAGATGAGGGACAGATTCTCATTGACGGAACAGATGTCACCAAGCTTTCTGAACATAAAAGAGCGGCATATCTCGGCCGCGTATTCCAGGATCCCATGACAGGAACCGCAGCAACCATGGGAATCGAAGAGAACCTTGCCCTGGCAAAACGCCGCGGCAAAAAGCGTTCTCTGCTTCAGGGCATTACCCGTAAGGAACGGGAGGAATACAAAGAGCTTCTGAAGGTTCTGGACCTTGGGCTGGAAAACCGTCTTACCTCCAAGGTCGGACTTCTCTCCGGCGGGCAGAGACAGGCGCTTACCCTTCTTATGGCAACCCTGAAAAAACCCAAGCTGCTTCTTCTGGATGAACATACCGCAGCGCTTGACCCCAAAACTGCCGCCAAAGTTCTTGAGATCACAGACATGATCGTCAACCGCGATCATCTCACCACCATGATGATCACCCATAACATGCAGGATGCCATCCATCACGGCAATCGTCTGATCATGATGATGGAAGGAAAGATCATTCTGGATATTGAAGGAGAAGAAAAAAAGAAGCTGACCGTAAGAAATCTTCTGGATCAGTTTGAAAAAGCAAGCGGACAGGAGTTTTCCAACGACTCCGCCCTGCTCGGATAAATCAAAAAAACGGAAATCCTCTATAGAAAAGTAAAGGCTGCCGGAACCTGATCGTTCCGGCAGCTTTCATTCTGCATAAATCCTTCTGTATTTATTTAATTCCTTTCATGGAAAGGCTGATACGCTTTTTCTTCATATCTACTCCGATTACCCGGACGTCTACCACATCTCCTACGCTGACTGCTTCCAGCGGATGTTTAATGTATTTTTCGCTGATCTCGGAAATATGCACCAGGCCGTCCTGATGGACGCCGATATCTACAAAAGCGCCAAAGTCAATGACGTTGCGGACAGTTCC
This sequence comes from Lachnospiraceae bacterium, assembly GCA_021771755.1. Lineage (GTDB taxonomy): Bacteria > Bacillota > Clostridia > Lachnospirales > Lachnospiraceae > Blautia_A. Next base: position 47,472 of record JAETOL010000013.1, read on the forward strand.
TTTCAGGATCATGCCTTCTTTCAGATCCTTCATATCAAGGACATCTGTGCGGAGTACCGGTCTCGGCATTTCCTCTCTGGGGTCACGGGCCGGTTTTTCCAGCTCTTTTACAATATCCCGAAGTGTGATTTCCCCTACTCCCAGTTCTTCTGCCAGCTTTTTGTAGTCTTTGATCTTACGGGAAATTCCGGCAAGCTTTCCAGCCGTAATGTCCTCTGTAGTAAAGCCCATAGTCTCCAGAAGCTTCTGCGCCGCCTCGTAGCTTTCCGGATGGACACTTGTAGCATCCAGAGGATTCTTTCCTCCGGTAATGCGGGCAAAACCTGCACACTGTTCAAAAGCCTTCGGTCCCAGCTTGGCAACTTTGAGAAGCTCTTTCCGGCTTTCAAACCGGCCATTTTCCTCACGATAGGCAACAATATTTTTTGCGATCACCTTGCTGATACCGGAAATGTATTCCAGAAGAGAAGCAGACGCGGTGTTCAGATCCACACCGACCTTATTTACACAGTCCTCTACTACGCCTCCAAGGGCTTCTCCAAGCTTTTTCTGGTTCATATCATGCTGGTACTGCCCAACACCGATAGATTTGGGGTCGATCTTTACCAGCTCTGCAAGCGGATCCTGAAGACGTCTGGCTATGGAAGCCGCGCTTCTCTGTCCCACATCAAAATTCGGGAACTCCTCTGTGGCAAGCTTGCTGGCAGAATATACGGAAGCGCCCGCCTCATTGGTGATCACATAGGACACATGCTCCGGAATCTCTTTCAGAAGCTCCACAATGATCTGTTCGGATTCTCTGGATGCAGTTCCGTTTCCAAGAGAGATCAGAGAAATATTGTATTTACGGATCAGCTTTTTCAGCGTATCCTTCGCAGCCCGGATCTTCGCATCCGAAGTAGGTGCCGTAGGATAGATGACAGTCGTGTCCAGAACCTTTCCCGTGGCATCCACAACAGCCAGCTTACAGCCTGTACGGAAAGCCGGATCCCATCCCAGTACCACTTTTCCTACGATTGGAGGCTGCATGAGAAGCTGCTCCAGGTTCTTTCCGAATACATGGATTGCTCCATCCTCTGCGTTTTCTGTAAGATCGCTTCTGATCTCACGCTCGATCGCCGGGGCGATCAGACGCTTGTAGCTGTCCTCTGCAACCTCTTCCAGAATGGGAGAGGTCTGTGGGTTTTCTCTGGTGATCACCTGTTTTTTCAGCCATCTGAGGATATCCTCCTCCGGCGCGTTGATCTTTACCGTAAGAATTTTTTCTTTTTCACCGCGGTTCAGAGCAAGCACTCTGTGACCTGCCAGTTTCTTTACCGGCTCCTCAAATTCATAATACATTTCATAGACAGACGCTTCCTCCGGCTTTTTAGCGGAAGAAACCACCGTTCCCTTCTGAACTGTCAGCTTACGGATATGGATCCTGTAGTCTGCCTCATCGGAAATGTGTTCTGCAATAATATCCTTTGCTCCGTCCAGAGCTGCCTTTATGTCAGCCACACCTTTTTCTTCGGATACAAAAGCTGCCGCTTCCTCCTCCGGAGTTTTCTCTGTCAGCTGCAGCATCAGGATGTTTGCAAGCGGCTCCAGCCCTTTTTCCTTTGCGATAATGGCCCGGGTACGGCGTTTCGGTCTGTAAGGACGGTACAAATCCTCTACCACCACCAGGGTCTGTGCTTCCTGGATCTGTTTTTTCAGTTCCGGCGTCAGCTTGCCCTGCTCTTCAATACTGCCAAGGACCTGTGCTTTTTTATCCTCCAGATTTCTCAGATAGAGAAGTCTCTCATAAAGAGAACGGAGCTGTTCATCATTTAATGATCCTGTGGCCTCCTTACGATAACGGGAAATAAAGGGAATGGTGCAGCCTTCATCGATCAGCTTCACCGCAGCCTCTACCTGCCACTTTTCTACACTAAGCTCCTTTGTGATTACCTGAATAATATCCATGTTTTCCTCCAGTGATTTCTTTTCTGTCAGTCTCTTTCTCTTTCATATGGAAGGGTGCCTATGCCTCCGCGTCATAATCATCCCCTGTACGATGCGCCTCCGGCTCCTGCATTTCTTCTGAAGTTCCGTTTTCCCCGGTTAATCCAAGGACTTCCGGAGTCCATCTGGCCATTTCCTGTGCATGCTTTCTCCGTCTCTCCTCCAGCTCTCCGGTCACATCCATATAAAAAGCGGTCATAGACGCCTGCATATACGGCATAATCCAGATAAGTGCAATATAAAAGGTCACTACAGACAAAAGAATCATCGGTACGAAACTCAGCTGAAGCAGAAAAAACTTCCACATATGACCTTTCATCAGCTCTGCGCTTTTTTTCAGCGCCCGGGTTCCTTTCAGCTGCGGCTCATCTGCCAGAATATAAAAAGCCATGGAAAAAGGCAGCTTGATCACCACACCCAGAAGCATTCCCACAAACATACAGACCATAACCGGCAGCATCCATTCATACAACGCTTCTATGGTCGTTCCTTTCGGAGCCGTAGTATTTGACAGATAATAAAAAGGTATCATCAGCACAGTATCAATCAGAGAAATAATAAAGCCTGCTACCAGAATACCATCCGAGCCCTTCCGGAACATGCAGAAAAGATCGCTTATTTTGTATTCCCTGCCTCTCGCCATGTTCAGAAGCATGTAATTATAACCAGTGCTGACGATCATAGACAGCAGAGATACGATCAGAAGAAAAATTTCTCCAAGAATCCATGAAAGAAAAGCAGTTCCCGGAAAAAGGCTTCCTGCCACTGCCATTCCAATCGTGTTCATAAGAGGAGCTGCCATCATTCCAATAACGGCTATCCCCCATTTACCCTGCAAAAACTCTTTTGCATAGGATTTCCAGTATCTTCGGTTTCCGTTCATTTCTGTCCCTCACTCTCTTTCTACTGCTATTTAGATACTTTAGCACGATTTGGTACAGGTGTCGATATCTTTTTCGGATTTTTCCTGATGAAAAAACCGCCTGTCTGCAAAAGCAGACAGACGGTTGAAACCTCTGATATGATCTACTGATTCTGTATTTCTTCATGGCGGACTGTAATACTTGCCACCTGTGTGGTACTTTCCTCCTCATTGAACCAGAATTCCACATTATGAATATTCTCCGACTTCCCAGTAGTTTTTTACAATTTTTATCAGTCTGCAAGATTAAACGCATCATGTACCGCATTCATGGCACGGATACCGTCTTTTTCGTTGATCAGAACTGTAACGCGGATCTCTGAGGTTGAGATCATATTGATGTTTACGCCCTCATTATAAAGGCTCTCAAACATCTTGGCTGCCACACCCGGGTTACTCATCATTCCGGCGCCTACAATAGAAAGCTTGGCGATATTTCTCTCCGAATGGATTTCTTTATATCCCAGACGAGCCTGATGTTCTTCCAGAACGGCAACTGCATCGTCCAGATCCTTACCGTCTACGGTAAAGGAAATATCTTTTGTTCCTGCACGTCCGATGGACTGCAGGATTACATCCACGTTGATGTTTCTCTTTGCAAGAACATCAAAAAGCTTAAATGCCATTCCCGGGACATCCTTAAGTCCGATCACCGCAATTCTTACTGCTTCTGTATCCAGCGCCACACCGCTGATCAGCATTCTTTCCACTGTTACTTCCTCCTTTACAACAGTTCCTTCACTTGTATTCAGACTGGAGCGCACAACCAGAGGCACTCCGTATTTTTTTGCCATTTCCACAGAACGGTTATGGAGCACACCGGCTCCAAGTGTTGCCAGATCCAGCATCTCATCATAGGTGATCTCTTTCAGCTTACGTGCTGTCGGTACTTTACGCGGATCCGCAGTATAAACACCATCTACGTCTGTGTAGATCTCACAGGCATCCGCATGAAGGGCTGCCGCAAGAGCAACTGCCGTAGTGTCGGAGCCTCCTCTTCCAAGCGTGGTATAGTCGTCATATTTGTTGATTCCCTGGAAGCCTGTGACCACAACGATTTTACGGCTGTCCAGTTCTCTTTTGATACGCTCTGTATCGATCCTTTTCAGACGGGCATTTCCATGGACACTTGTGGTATGCATGGCAACCTGAAATGCATTCAGAGATACAGCCGGAACTCCCAGACTGTCCATAGCCATGCTCATAAGAGACACAGACATTTGCTCCCCGATGGTAAACAGCATATCCATCTCCCTCTTCGGCGGCTTCTCATTGACATTTGCAGCCATGGAAATCAATTCATCTGTGTACTTTCCCATTGCAGAAAGAACTACCACCACATCATTGCCTTTTTTATAGTCTTCAATACATCTGCGGGCAACATTGAAGATACGCTCCTTATTGGCCACAGAGGTTCCTCCGAATTTCTTTACAATTAACATAATTCTCCTCCGAAAAGATATTTCATCATATCCCAGCCATGACTGACTGTCCTTCCGCTGTCTGCAGCTTCTTTTTCATTATAATGCCAGTCATGCTGTTCCGGTGCGGTACTGTCATACAGAAGATAGGGGACCGGCTCCGCCACATGGGTACGCACCTTCACAGGTGTGGGATGATCCGGCAGGATCAGCATACGGTAATCCTCTCCGGCCGCATCCAGCCCTTCCTTTACCGGACGTATCAGTCTCTGGTCAAGATATTCTATGGACTGGATTTTTCTCTCCACGCTTCCCTGATGGCCCATTTCGTCCGGTGCCTCTACATGGATATACGCAAAATCATATCCCTTTTTTGTGAGGGCGTCCACTGCTGCCTGTGCTTTTCCTTCATAGTTGGTGTGAAGGCCGCCGTTGGCTCCCTCCACAGCAGCACGATCCATTTCAGCTCCTACGGCAATGCCCTTCAGAAGGTCTACTGCAGAGATCATGATGCCCTTTTTATGATGGATCGCCTCAAAAGAAGTAAGGATCGGTTTGGTTCCTGCGCCCCAGAACCAGAAGCTGTTGGCAGGATTCAGTCCCTGCTCCTTTCTCTTTTTGTTCAGCGGATGATCCTTCAGGATCTCATAGCTTCTTTTCTGCATATAAAGAAGCATTTCATCCTCCGGAAGATAAGGTCCGATCTTCTGTGTCAGCACATCATGCGGCGGGGTCAGCTCCAGCACCTGTCCGTTTTCCCATACCAGGCAGTGACGGTAGCTGGTTCCCGTGTAAAAATGATACACTTCATTCTGCAGTTCCCTGCATACATCCTTAAGAAGAATATCTGCATCCTCTGTACTGATCTCACCGGAGCTGTGGTCCAGGATCCTCTGCTCTTCATAGGGAGCATCCTCCTCTGTGAGCGTTACGATGTTGCAGCGATACACCACATCACTGTCTTTCATATCCACTCCAATGCTCAGAGCCTCCAGGGGAGATCTTCCTGTATAATATTTCCGGGGATCATATCCCATGACAGAAAGATTCGCGGTATCGCTTCCCGGCGCCATTCCCTCCGGGATGGTGGCTACTGTTCCGATCTCGGATAATTTTGCCAGCTCATCCATGCAGGGCGTTTCCGCGCAGGAAAGAGGGGTTCCTCCATTCAGGCTTTCTATTGGCCAGTCGGCCATTCCGTCTCCTAAAACCACAACATACTTCATAATTTCCTCCTCACCGTCCGATTCGGTCGGACATACCGGTATCCACTTGGGATTTCCTCCTCACTGTCCGGTTCTGTTTTCAGTCTTTTACCCGGATCATGGTTACCACTTTACCATTGAGTTTTGCAGCTTTTTCTTTATATTCGCCCTGCTTTACCGCCGGGGTAATAAACGCAAACTCACCAGGGAATTTCTTCAGATTTACAACCTCAACTGCTCCAAACACTTCTTCTACCTGCTCTACAGTAGCGCCCTTGACTCTTACAAAGAATCTGCCCACCACATCGTCCATTTCCATTGGATGAAGCGGATTGCTTGTCCAGTTGGTCATGATATTCCTGTGAAGGTGCTTGGCCTCATCTACTACGTCAGCTACCACTGCACTTGCAGTCGGAAGCTTACCTGCGCCGCTGCCGTAGAACATTGCATCGCCCAGAACATTGCCGTGTACAAACACTCCGTTAAAGACGTCATTCACACTGAACAGAGGGCTTTTTCTGCTAAGAAGGAACGGAGCCACCATAGCATAAAAGGAATCCTGTCCCACCTTGCGGCTGGTCGCAAGAAGCTTAATGGTCATTCCAAGCTCTGCTGCATATTCCATATCCTCCGGTGTGATCTTTGTGATGCCTTCTGTATAAATTTCCTCGTAATTCAGGAATTTTCCATATGCCAGAGAAGAAAGGATGGCGATCTTACGGCATGCATCATAGCCTTCCACATCCGCAGTCGGGTCTGCTTCCGCATAGCCTTTCTGCTGTGCTTCCTTCAGCACATCGTCAAATGCAGAGCCTTCTGTGCTCATTTTGTAGAGCATATAGTTTGTAGTACCGTTGAGGATTCCTGTAATCTCATCGATCTCGTCTGCAGTCAGAGAAGAATTTAATGCACGGATAATGGGAATACCACCTCCGCAGCTTGCTTCAAACAGGAAATTAATATCCTTTTCTCTTGCGATCTCCATCAGCTCCGGGCCATGCTTGGCCACAAGAGCTTTGTTGGAAGTGCAGACACTTTTTCCGGATTCCAGTGCTCTCTTTACAAAGGTATAAGCCGGCTCGATACCGCCCATAACCTCTACCACGATATCTACCTCCGGATCGTTTGCGATGATCTCATAATCATGGACCAGGATCTCCTGTACCGGATCTCCCGGAAAATCTCTGAGATCCAGGACATATTTGATGTTGATCTCTGCACCTGCACGTTTATTGATGCTTTTATGGTTTGTGTTGATTACTTCTACCACACCGCTTCCAACAGTGCCGTATCCTAATACTGCTATATTTACCATATTTTCCTCCCCTGTATGTTTCTTATCTTTTTCTTATGCTTTCGGTTATTCCCGACCCAGAATCTTCAGATAATGGATTCCGTCGATCTTTTCTATAAATTCCACCATGGCTTCCGCATCGCCCTGCCCCGGAAGAATATCCACGCTGAGGGTCAGTGTCGCCACTCCGTTGATGGGAATACTCTGATGGATCGTCAGGATATTTCCATGAAAACGTGCGATGGTATGAAGCACTGCGGACAAAAGTCCCGGTTCGTCATCCATCTGTATGATAAAGGTTATGGTTTTTCCTCTTGCCTGATCGTGAAAAGGAAAAATATCATCCTTATATTTATAAAAAGAACTGCGGCTGATACCGGTCTGCTCTGAAGCCTCCTGCACCGTCTGCACCTTTCCGGAATCCAGCAGTCTTTTGGCCTCCACTACTTTTAAAAGGACTTCCGGAACTGCCCGTTCCTTTACCACAAAGTATTTATTTTTTTCTGATGTTTTTTCCATATTCCCCTCCCCTGTATGATAAAAGAAAATCCCCCGCAGGGATGTCCGTTTCATAAGGACACATGTTTTCCTACGAGGGATATGTTATCACACCTGACTATAGTCTGCAAGTATTTTTTATCCCTGCAGCTTCAGGAAAATGGGGATCCGGAGATCAACTCTGTTCCGGTTTTCTGGAAAGGGCGATCCACTTCAGGTATGCATTGATAAACAGATCGATACCGCCGTCCATCACTGCATCCACATTTCCGGTTTCTTCATTTGTACGGTGATCCTTCACCATGGTATACGGCTGCATGACATAAGAACGTATCTGATTGCCCCAGCCGATGTCCGTCACCTCGCCGCGGATACCGGAAAGCTTCTCCTCAGCCTCCTGCTGTTTCAGAAGATAGAGTTTTGCCTTCAGCATCTGCATGGCCTTGTCTTTATTCATATGCTGAGAACGCTCATTCTGACACTGTACGACGATTCCTGTGGGGAAATGCGTAATACGGATAGCAGAAGAGGTTTTGTTGATGTGCTGTCCGCCGGCACCGCTGCTTCGGTAGGTGTCGATACGGATATCATCATCATTGATCTCCACGTCCAGATCTTTCTTGATATCCGGCATAACATCGCAGGATACAAAGGAGGTCTGACGCTTGCCTGCAGCATTGAACGGTGAAATACGCACAAGACGATGGACTCCCTTCTCTGACTTCAGATAACCGTAGGCATTCTCTCCGTTTACCTGGAAAGTCACAGATTTCACTCCGGCTTCATCTCCGTCAAGATAATCAAGCACTTCCATCGTAAAGCCCTTGCGGTCTACCCAGCGGCTGTACATACGGTACAACATTCCGCACCAGTCGCAGGCTTCTGTTCCGCCGGCTCCGGCATTCAGCTTGATAATGGCATTTTCGCTGTCATATTCTCCTGACAGAAGTGTCTTCACACGAATGTTGTCAAAGTTTGCACAGAACTCATCCAACATTTCCTGGATTTCCGGAATCAGGTCCGGATCGTTCTCTTCGTAGCCCATCTCGATCATGGTCTCCATATCCTCCATCTGTGTGACCAGATTGTGATAGGTTTCCATATCGTCCTTCATGCTCTTTAATTCTTTCATTTTTTTCTGGGAAACCTCCGCGTCATCCCAGAAATCAGGCGCCTCCATTTCGCGCTCTAATTCTTCAACCCGCTTTTCTTTGTTAGCGAGGTCAAAGTGAATCCCTCACTTCCACTAATGGTTCTGTGTATGTTGCAAGAATACTCTTGAACTGATCTAATTCAACCACAGCTTCACCTTCTTTCTATATATTATTGAAACCTGCAGTCTATGCATGTTTCAAGTATTCCTAGAATATCATAATTATGCAGAAACTGCAAGGGAAGTCGTGCAAAAGACATGCTCCGGCTTCCCTTGTTTTTAAGCTTCCTCTGTTGTTTTTTTGCTGTGCTGATATGCGTCCTGAATAAAATCCACACATCTTTCAATTCCTACTGAGCTGCTGTTCAGACAGATGTCATAATTCTTTGCCCCGCCAAACACCTGCCCTGTATAATATTCGTAATAAGAAGCACGTTTTTTGTCTGTTTTCTCAATCTTTGCCAGAGCCTTTTCGTCTGCTTCTTTATATATGCTCAATTCTTTCTTTCCTGCTGTCAAGCTCTGCATAAATAAAGACTTTTAATACATTTTTGTAATCCTTCAGAATATAATCCGCACAGCGTCCTACAATAATGCAGTCCCCTTTTTCTGCAATCTCCCGGATCACAGAGGTCTGATGCAGAAACGCTTTGTCGCTGAGGGACAGATCATGCTGTACTCCTTCTCCCAGCTGCTGCCAGAATCCGCCGGCTCCTTTGGAATCTGCATTTTCAAAATAGCTCCTGTCAATGGGGCAGGTCTCTGCCGCCATCTCGATCAGTTCATGATCATAAAAAGGGATTCCCAGCCGTTCTGACAGCTGTTTTCCCACTTCTCTTCCACCGCTTCCATACTGTCTGCTGATGGTAATGACCGTGGGATTTGCCCTTTCTGCCGTCAGTCCCGCAGTCTCCTGCAGCTGGCTTCCGTTTCCAAACTCTCCGGCCCACTCAAACCCTTTTTTTGCCATTACCACAGCTATGATCTCATTGATCACAGCAGCGGCAGCTATGGTACCCTGAATGATCGCCGCACACTCCGGCGCCGGACCACTCAGTACGGAAACCGCAATTCCCGTAAAGACAAGAGAAACTCCCGAATGGGGCAAAAGCGTAAATCCAAGGTACTTTTTCACCGTTTTCGGTGATTTTGTGATGCTGGCGCCAAAATATGCACCAAAATATTTTCCCAGTGCCCTGGCAACAATATAAATCGCGGTAAACAGTCCTGCTCCCATGATCAGATGATAATCCAGTGGTGCACCCAGATTCAGAATCACAATGATCATGGCAATTCCCAGAATAGGATTGAAGATATGCATGATCTGTTCCAGTCTTTTTTCTGAAACCATGTTAGAAAAGGTTGCGGAAAATGCCATTCCGATCAGCATGAAATTCAGCACCAGTCCCGCGAGAAATCCGGTTGCCGCACCGATCAGCAGCGGAAGCAGCACCACCAGGGCGATCATATAAGCCGGAAGCTCTCCTGCCGAAAGATTTCCGGCTACAATGGCGATCGCAGTAAAAAATATGATACATCCGATGATATCATCCAGAGCCGCCATGGGGATCAGCGTATTGGTTACAGGTCCCTTTGTCTTAAACTCCCTCACGATCGAAAGTGCAGGTGCAGTGGCCAGTGCAATCCCTCCAAACAGAAACGCAAGGTACAGCGGAATATCCTGCGTATAAAAGACAATTCCAAACACAAGTGAGACAAATAAAAAAGTTCCTACAGATTGTGTAACTGTAGTGATCACAATGGCCTTTCCTGACCGGCGAAGCTTCTTCCATACCAGCTCCGTTCCGATCATCAGACCCACTGCACATTCCAGAATATGCACGATGGTCTGGTACCAGCCTGCATCCAGTATCTCTGATCCATTAAGGAGATTCCATGAGATCCCAGGATCATTCCTGCGATCAGCCATCCCAGAATTGACGGAAGCTTGACCTTTGAAATCAGTTTTCCTGCAAAAAATGCCAGAATAATTGCCAGTAACAGTTGTACAAAAGATATCATGGTTCGGTTCCTCCAAGCTGTTTCATTATTTTTTCTTACAGATCTTCTTTTGCAATGCCATACAGCATGATATCCAGAATCTTTGAAAGATTCACTTCATGGTTCTGGATCAGTGTATGGATATTCTCGTCTTTACAGGATCTTCTCTGAAAATATCCGTTGAACATCTCCAGAAATACCCGGATATATTCTACGGCAGTATCTGTATTGATCCCGTCTCAGGACCGCCTGAAAAAAAAGATTGGCATAATATGGGTTTCCTTCAAAAAAATGCTGGCGGGCAGAAAACAGATCATGTATGCGTTCCTGCACGCTCTTCCCCTGGCAATCGCTGTTTTTAAAGCAGAGTGTCATTTTTTCAAAACACTCTTCCACACATTTTAAATACAGTTCATCTTTATTTTTAAAATTATGATAGATCAGCCCCTTGGAAATCTGATTTTCATTACAGAGGGTTGTCAGAGAAGCTGCATCATAACTCTTTGTCCCGAACTCTTCCATGGCGGCTGTCATGATCCGCTCATAGGTCCGCCTTGTTTTTTCTTCTTTTTTCATAAACAATTCTCCCTGTTACAATAAAAAGGACACTTCCCAGTTATTCACTGAGAAGTGTCCTTTTCTTTACAGCCGGATTCTTTCCAGATCCTCCGGAACGTAAAGATTTCCACTGAAATATTTTTTTCCTTCTGCTGTATAAAGCTCTTTTCTTCTTTTTATATTTTTATCCTCTGTATGATAAAGAATCAGATTTTTCACTCCAAGGCTTTCTGCCAGTTCCGCAGCATCTTTGGCTGTAGAATGATGTTTCTCATAAGGTCGGAACTCTTCTGCCTGGTCAAACAGACAAAACGCCTCATGGAGAAGCCACTTGCTGTTTCTGGCATATTTTTCCTCACAGGGATTGTAGGGTTCATCTCCGCAGCAGGTCAGTTTCTCTTTGTTTCCCAGATCCATACAGAATCCATACTGTTTCGCCTTGGTAGATCCAATGTCAAAGAATGTGACCTTCCTTCCCATCAGAGTGCGTTCCTCACCGTCTTTTACCACTTCCATGTGAAGCCTGTCTCCGATAAATCCTGTCTCTTTTTCAGAAAAAAGCTGATAAGCCATATTTTTCAGAATTGAGATTACCTCCTCATGCCCATAGATCCAGGCCTCTCCCTCATACTTTCCGCGGCTGATGTTCTGACAGATCATGCGGATCATCCAGACGATCCCCATAAGGTGGTCCACATGTTTGTGGGTCACAAAGATCTCCCGCATATCTTTCCAGTCAAAGCCGGCATTTTTCAGCTGTGTCAGAAGCGTATTTCCCCCGCCTCCGTCCACTAACAGATGTTTTTCCCCATCCCGGAGTACAAAACAGGTATTATAACATTCTGTTACTACAGCGTTTCCTGTTCCAAGCATGGTAATGTCCATAATGTTCTCTCCTCGTTCTGTTTTCCGGTTAAAATCCGGTAACTGTTTTTATTTTATCATAAAAAAAACATCGCTGCCACAAAGGAATCCTTCTGTCCTCTGCCCTGCAGCAATGTTTTTTTATATTAAGAGAAAAAGCTCTCTGCCACTCTCATATCAGCCACATAGCCTACGCTTCCCGTCATATAAATGTCTCCGTTTTCGCTGATGTCAATCTGGATCATTCCACCAGGCTGGTTCACGTTCACACGATTCTCCACCAGTCCCAGACGATAAGCTGCCACAGCGGCCGCGCAGCTTCCTGTTCCGGATGCCTTGGTATAACCGGAGCCTCTTTCCCAGATTTCAATATCCAGGTTTCCGGTATCGATCTTCCGGCAGATCTGAAGATTCATGCGCTCCGGAAATTCATCTGCATTTTCCACATAGGGTCCCAGCTCTCTGGCTGTTTTTTCATCCACCTTATCCATGAAAATAATACAATGAGGATTTCCTACTGTCAGGCAGGTCGCCTTATATTCCTTATTATGGAAAGCAAACGTTTCATTTATAACCTCACGGATCTCCCCTGTAACCGGAATCTCCCTGGATACAAAAGAAGCCTTTCCCATATTCACACGGAACTCTGTGGCACGATTATTGAGACATTCCACCTCAATCGGGCCGGAAAGAGTTTCGATGCTGAATTTTTTCTCTTTGACATACTGCTGATCCATCAGATATTTGGCGAAAATACGCACACCGTTTCCACTGATCGCTGCTTCGCTTCCATCTGCATTAAAAATATGCACACCCATTTTACCATTGATCTCCACCGGACCATAGAGAACCCCGTCTGCACCCAGTCCAAAGCCTCTCTGGCACATCAGTGCAACCTTCTTTCCCTGAAGCTGCACACGGTTTCTGTTAGGGTCTATCACAAGATAATCATTTCCGAGTCCCTGATATTTGATCATTGTAATGCAGTCTGCCATTTTTGAAAACCTCTCTTTCCTTTGCCGTTACTGTACCTTCTGATACCATTATATCGAATATTTTTCCTATGTATATAGGATAAAATGCCATCTACATTGCAAAAAGTGCGGTCATTTTCTCTATCATATCTTGTCATTTTCCTGTCTTTTCTATATAGTATAAATAACATCAGGATACAAAAAGCTAATATTGCAGCAGAAAATGGAGAGGATATTATGTACGAAACAGAAAAAACCGGCTACCTGGAAGAAGATTTCCGGCTGTTCCATCTAAAAGACCAGATAAAAAAAGAATATTCCTATCATTATCATGATTTTCATAAAATCCTGATCTTTCTTTCTGGAAAAGTCACCTACCATATAGAGGGAAAAGCATATCATCTGAAACCTTGGGATATGCTCCTGGTCAGCCGTGGTGCCATCCATATGCCGGAAATTGATTTTTCGGTTCCCTACGATCGCTTTATTCTCTGGATTCGAAAGGACATCCGTTGTCAGGAACTTACCTCCTGTTTCCAGAAGGCCTCAGACCGGAGTTTCAGCCTCATCCGTCTGAATTCTCATCTTCAGGAGCAGTTAAAAGATATCCTGTATGAACTGGAAGCTTCACTGTCCGGTCAGAAATTTGGAGATGCTCTTCTAAAAGATGCGCTGTTTACTCAATTTATGGTCTATATCAACCGTATTTTTCTCCAAAAAGAATATATTACAGACAAAAAATCCTATTCCGCTGATTCCCAGGTAGAAAAACTGGTCCGGTACATTAACCAGAATCTGGAAAAGGATCTTTCTATTGATCAGCTTGCAGGGACGTTCTTTCTCAGCCGCTATCATATGATGCGAAAATTCAAGGAGGAGACCGGCTATACCATTCACAGTTATATCACCAGCAAAAGACTTCTTCTGGCCAGATCACTGATCTCACAGGGTATTCCCGTCATGAAAGCTTCCGTGCAAAGCGGCTTTCGGGATTATACTACTTTTGTACGAGCTTACAAAAAGCAGTTTGGCGGTCCTCCTACACAGGAATGATTTTTGACTCGTTGCTGTGAACGCAGTGAAAAAGAATAAATTAACTGCTTTGTCCGTAAATTTTCTTTGCAAAACCAACGAAAGAATGTGATAATACTTATATCTTATTATATCTTAAGTTTTAAGGAGGAGAATTTATATGGAATTTCAGAAACTGATTGAAAAAAGAAGAAGTGTACGTAAATACAGCCCTGACAGAGAAATCTCCAAAGAAGATATCCTGGAGATGATCCGTGCTGCTCAGGAAGCACCATCCTGGAAAAACTCCCAGACCGGCCGCTATTATTGCGTAACATCAAAAGAAATGTCAGAGCGTTTCCGCAAAGAATGTCTTCCTGCAGGAAACGCCCTGAAATGTGAAAATGCAATTGTGATCGTTTCTACGTTTGTGCGTGACCGTTCCGGATTCAAACAGGACGGAACTCCAGAAAATGAACTTGGCAACGGATGGGGATGTTATGATCTTGGACTGCAGAATGCCAACCTCATCCTCAAAGCAGAAGAAGCTGGTTACGGCACTCTTGTCATCGGTATTCGTGATGCAGACAGCATCCGTTCTCTGCTTTCCATTCCAGAAAATGAAATCATCGTTTCTGTAATAGCTGTAGGCATTCCGGCAGATGAACCGAAACGTCCGGCAAGAAAAGAAACAGAAGAAATCGTTAAATTCTTCTGACCGATCATTGCTTTTTCCTTATGCTTCGAAGCATAAGAACACTGAGTACAGCAAATACGGCTGCAAATCCCAGCATGATTCCCCAATCCTGGAGAAGGTGCTCTCTGGTAAATTCGAAGTAATCTTCCGCTTCATGCGCGATTTCCGTCATTTTTCCATTGAGCTCCACCATGCGCTTTAATCCATTCAGGTTCGCCGTTGTTCCGTATCCTTCCATAGACCACCTGCAGGTTACAAACCAGGAAATATAACTGGTGGCTCCCCCTAATTCAAACAGCAGTCCGGAAAACAGAATCTGGGGAAGCAGAAGGATCGGAGCTACGGTAGTTGCCCTGTCTGGATTTTTGACAATAGAAGAAACGAAAATCCCCATTGCCATGGCAGACAAGGATGTAACAAATGTGGTAACAAAAAATTCCAGCCATGGTTCCAGCAGCAGTTTTTCCTGCGGCATGCCTACCAGAATACCAAAGACTCCCAGCAGAAGCAGGGACTGTACTGCACACAGACCTCCCAGGATCAGAAATTTTGACAGGATATACGAGGAAAGGTGAAGTCCTGTCATATATTCCCTTTTCAAAATATGTCTTTCCTTACACACCTCCTGAATCGCATTCAGGATACCGATCCAGAATGCCGCACAGGACAAGGCAAACAGCAGCGATTTTGTGGCACTGTAGGTTTCAAACTGGTCTCCATCTGCAACAAGAGAGATCAAAAAAGCCAGAAGCGGAGCCTGTAAAAGTACCATAGCCAATCGCTTCCTGTCATTCAAAAGGATCTTCAGATACCGGCTGCACAAAATACCTGTCTGCCTGATCCTTCCATGTTTACTCTTTCCTTTCTTTTTCCCGGAAACATCTGCCCGCTCCCGGATTTCCTCCAATGTGACTGTTTTTTGGTACTGTTTCTTCCATTTCTCTGACTGTGTGTCGATCAGCTCATAAATATCTACCAGATTATCTGTTTGAAAAAACTTTTCCGCCTGTTTCTCATTTCCGCAATAGCAAAGATTTCCTCCTCTCCCCATGAAAATGATCTTATCACACATCTGAAGATTCAATGTACTATGCGTAACAAGAATGATCGTCTTTCCACGATCTGCCATATTTCTAAGAGTTTTCATCAAACTTCTCTCCGTTCCCGGATCCAGTCCGGAAGCTGGTTCATCCAGAAACAGAAGTTCCGGATCCGAAAGCAGTTCGATTGCTATACTGGCTCTTTTTTTCTGTCCGCCGCTAAGCCTTCCGATCACTGTTTCTTCATGGCCGGTAAGCCCCACCGCTTCCAGTACCGTTTTTATCCGACGCAGCCGTTCTGTCGGAGACGTATCATCCGGAAGCCTGAGTCTGGCTGCATATTCCAACAGTGACTGAAGAGTCAGGTTATCATAAACAATATCCTTCTGAGGAACATAGCCTATGATATTTTTAAAGGCATGGTACATCTTATACAGATCTCCGCCATTTACCAGTACCTGACCCGCCTCCGGCTTCGCATAACCGCTTATGGTTTCCATAAGAGTCGTCTTTCCTGCACCGGAGCCTCCGATAATCGCGATCAGCTCACAGGGACGCAGAGAAAGACTTACATCATTACAGATGGTTTTCTGTTTCTTTCCTCTTCCTACTTTTCTGATAATATGTCTGGCTTCGATTCCGATCCCCCGAATAAAAGTATGATAATAGATCACTTTAGAAGTAAAGATCAGCTTGGAATTTGTAATAGTGATCACATCTTTTTCATGAAGACGCACTTTCCCGGATATTTTTTCTCCATTGACATAAATTCCATTTGTACTCTTATTATCATAAAGATAAAACTTCCCTTCCTCCATACATATCCGTGCATGATGCATGGATACCGTAATATGATTCAGGCAGATGTCACACTCTTTTCCTCGTCCAATGCGGATATCCTCTCCGTTTTTTATTTTCGTACTTTTCCAAAGAACATTTCCATTGCTTTCACTCATCAGGATCAGTACACCCTGAATGATATTTTCCGCTTCTGAATCGATACGTATCATATCTCCAGGTTCAAAAAAGCATTGTTTTACCATAATGCCATTCCAGATGATCCCGTTTCTGCTATCGGGAGCATCCTTAACCAGAAGTTTTCCGTTTTCCCATTCCATAGTCCCGTGATATCTTGACACCAGTTTGGAATTCAGAACCAGATCACAGGAGTCTGACCGTCCGAAGCTTATTTTTTTCTTTCCTGTCTGATCCAGATCAACTTCTCGAGGTGGCGCTTCTCCATCAAAAACAATCAGTTTTCTTGACGGAATGCCTGTCTCCATCTTTGTTTTTGAATAAAGTAACTCAAACTTCCCACACGGTTTTGATGTTTTGAACCTTGAAAAATCAATACTTTAACCCATAAAAAAGGCACAAACCGCCTGCATATGGTATAATTGAATTGCCAAAAACAA
>JAETOL010000014.1 GCA_021771755.1 Lachnospiraceae bacterium
CTTGGAACTTCAACATAATGTGCCTCCTTTCATAGCGTGTAGTGGTTTACAACTATAGGATAGCATATTTTGTTGAAGTTTTTTATATTAACTAGCACAACAGGTTAATTTATATTATACTTAACCCATACACTTTATGTGGGTATACCGTCAAAAACAATATGCCGTTATACTCCCGCATAAGAGAGGAGGGAAACTATGGATTCTGCATTATATGCAAATTATCTGGCGATTCTGAAGCATGAGCTGGTTCCCGCTCTGGGATGCACCGAGCCTATTGCCATTGCCTATGCGGCAGCAAAAGCCAGACAGGTTCTGGGAGAGTTTCCAGATACCATCGAAATGCAGTTAAGCGGAAACATCATCAAAAACGTCAAAGGCGTTACCGTACCTAATTCAGGAGGGCTGAAGGGAATCGACGTGGCAGCTGTTCTGGGAGTTGTCGGCGGCAATGCAGACAAGGCTCTGGAGGTTCTGGAAGAGATCCGTCCGGAACATATTGAAAAAACTAAAGAGCTGGTAGAAAAAAACGTCTGCTCCTGTACCCTTGTAGAGGGGGTTGCAAATCTTTATATTGTTGCCAAAGTAATCAAAGGGTCACATTTTGCTGAAATCACTATCGTGGACCAGCATACCAACATCACCAAAATCGTAAAGGATGACCAGGTACTTCTTTCTAAAGAAGTAAAGGAAGAAGAGGTGGATTCTGCCATTGACAAATCCAAGCTTACCGTAAAGGATATCCTGGATTTTGCCGACCAGGTAAAAATCGAAGATGTCAAAGAAATCCTGGAGCGGCAGATCCGCATGAACACGGCTATTTCTCAGGAGGGACTTGACAATAATTACGGTGCTCAGATCGGCAAAACGCTCATGCATGTCTGGGGCAAAGGCATTACCACCAGGGCCTGTGCCAGAGCAGCAGCCGGAAGCGATGCCCGTATGGGCGGCTGTTCTATGCCGGTTGTGATCAACTCCGGCAGCGGAAATCAGGGAATGACCGTTTCCCTCCCTGTAATCGCTTATGCTGAGGAATGGGAGGTTTCCAGAGAAAAGCTTTACCGTTCTCTTGTAGTCAGCAATCTGATCGCCATCCATCAGAAATTTTATATCGGAAGTCTTTCCGCATACTGCGGCGCTGTCAGTGCAGCCTGCGGTGCCGGTGCCGGGATCACTTACATGTATGGAGGAAGCTATCAGCAGGTATCTCTGACGATCATCAATACGCTGGGAAATATCGGCGGAATTGTCTGTGATGGAGCCAAACCATCCTGCGCTGCAAAGATCGCTTCTTCTGTGGATGCGGCTCTGATGGCCTTTCATCTGAGCATCCAGAATAAGAGTTTTCTTCCCGGCGAGGGTATCATCCGGGGTAATGTGGAAGAGACTATCAAGAGCATGGGCTATATCGGCCGTGTAGGAATGCGTTCCACAGACACCGAAATCTTAAATATCATGATCGACCGCGTAAATGTAGATCAGGAATGCTGATGCAGCGGCTGATCAGACACTCATTTTGAAGGGGGAATTTTAATCTTATGAAAGAAAACAGTTTTTTTAAAAGCCTTCCGTTTAAGCTTCTTGTAGGAGTTGTACTCGGAATCGTGATCGGACTCGTTCTTAACGCTACAGACGGTTCCGGTATCACCGTCAGCATTCTTAACGTTGTTGTCACACTGAAATATATTCTCGGACAGGTGATCAATTTCTGCGTACCACTGATCATCATCGGCTTTATCGCCCCGTCCATCACCAAACTTGGCAACAGCGCTTCCCGTATGCTGGGCGTTGCCATTGTGATCGCATATGCATCCTCTATCGGTGCAGCTCTTTTTTCTACTGCAGCAGGCTATGCGCTGATCCCGCATCTTTCCATTGTCACAGATGTTGAGGGTCTCAAAGAGCTTCCTCCAGTTGTATTTGAGCTGGCGATCCCACAGATCATGTCTGTTATGAGCGCCCTGGTATTTTCCATTATGATTGGGCTTGCCGCTACCTGGAATAAATCAAAAATGATCACCGGAATCCTGGATGAATTTCAGGCCATTGTCCTTTCGATCGTATCCAAGGTGATCATCCCGATCCTTCCATTTTTCATCGCTCTTACTTTCTGCAGTCTGGCATATGAAGGCTCCATTACCAAGCAGCTTCCTGTATTCCTGCAGGTTATTGTGATCGTACTGATCGGACATTTTATCTGGATGGCACTGCTTTATATACTGGCAGGTGTATATTCCAAAGAAAATCCATGGGATGTTGTACGCTATTACGGTCCTGCATACCTTACTGCTGTAGGAACCATGTCCTCTGCCGCAACACTTGCTGTTGCTCTTCAGTGTGCAGATAAGGCCAAACCGCTTCGTAAGGATATGGTACAGTTTGGTATTCCTCTTTTTGCAAACATTCATCTTTGCGGTTCTGTTCTTACAGAAGTATTCTTCTGTATGACGATCTCCAAGATTCTGTATGGCTCTATTCCGTCAGCAGGAACCATGATCCTCTTCTGTGTACTTCTCGGAATATTTGCTATTGGAGCTCCCGGTGTTCCAGGAGGTACTGTTATGGCATCCCTTGGCATCATCACCGGTGTTCTTGGATTCAACGAGACCGGTACTGCTCTGATGCTCACCATCTTTGCACTTCAGGACAGCTTCGGTACTGCATGTAATGTTACCGGCGACGGCGCCCTGACACTGATCCTTACCGGATATGCGAAGAAACATAAGATCAAAGAGCAGAATATTAATGTAAATCTTTAAATTATTGTTTGTGGAGACAGACGGATTTCAGTTTCTTATTTCCCATAGACGATGCATATAAAAAAGGCAGATCATGTACTGTGCTGCGTTTCCTGGTAAACCTGTGCGCTGATTTGCTGCCATTCGCACGAACTCGCCTGACGGCTCAGACAACGTGCTCGGTGGCAGCAGCTGACACAGGCTTACCTACGGAAGCCTCACAAGGCACTATGATCTGCCTTTTTCCTTTTGCATCTGAATATGGGCAATAGCCAAATTTCAAATCCGCCGCTAATTCCGGCCTTTGACCGGCTGTCGGCCGCATGCTGGTTAGCAGTGCGGCACTTTGCGGCATCCCTCCCGAGAACAAAAAGCAGCAGGAATATAAATTCACTGTATAAAAACAAAATTTACAGCATATTTTTTTGTCTCCGGATAAAGGTTCCCAGTTTTTCTTCTTTCAGTTTTCCTTCTTCTACTGCATGATGGCCTCTTAAGAAGACGTCATCGATCACGCAGCCAAGTTTAAACCCTTCAAAGGGGTTATTGTCTGTATTATATGCATGAGTTTTTGCGGAGATCACGCTTTCTTTGGAAGGATCCAGGATAACGATATCTGCGTCGCTTCCTTCCTGGATGACACCTTTTCTTGGATAAACCCCGTAGAGTTTTGCCGGATTTTCACTTAAAAGCCTGCACATCTGTGCTTCTGTGATCTTTCCTGTTCTGACTCCGTAAGTATAAAGAAGTGTTCCCCGAGTCTGTACTCCCGGAAGTCCTCCCGGAATTTTCGTAAAGTCCTCTTTTCCCAGCGCCTTCTGTTCCAGGCTGAAGCTGCACTGATCTGTGGCAACCGTCTGGATCTCCTCTTTTGCAAGAGCCTCCCACAGACAGTCCTGATCCTCCTTTTTACGGATCGGAGGTGCACATACATAAACTGCCCCCTCAAAATCCGGTTTGGAATATACACTGTCATCCAGAAGCAGATACTGAGGACAGGTTTCCGCATATACGGTCTGTCCCTTTTCTCTTGCAGCCATCACTTCTTCATATGCTTTTTTGTTTGTAAGATGGACGATCATAACCGGAGCCTCTGCTTCCTTTGCGATCACCAGCAGTCTGTGGACCGCTTCCGCTTCCATGGTGTCCGGACGTACCAGAGGATGATTTTCCGGTCCCAGACGTCCCTCCTTCTTTGCTTCAGCGATCAGGGCATCGATCACACCTGCATTTTCACAGTGGACACCTGCAAAACAGCCGCACTGACCCAGTTTTTTCAGGATCTTGTACAGGTCACAGTCATTGACGATCATGGCAGGGTAAGTCATATAAAGCTTAAAGCTTGTAATGCCCTCATCGATCATCTCCTGGATCTCTGCCTCCGTTTCCTGGTTCCACTCTACCACAGACATGTGGAAAGAATAGTCACAGGAGCATTTTCCGTCTGCTTTTTTGTGCCACTTTTCCAGTCCTTCCTTCAAGGTATGCCCGCCTTTGTCCTGTGATGCATAATCAACCACAAAGGTAGTACCTCCAAGAAGGGCGGCTTTCGTCCCAGTCTCAAAGTCATCTGCTGTGACAGTTCCTGCCACCTCCAGATCAAAATGTGTATGGCCATCAATAAATCCCGGAAACAGAAGTTTCCCGGTCACATCCAGGATTTCCGCTCCTGCCGGATCCAGATTCCTGCCTACTGCAGCGATCTTTTCGCCATCGATCAGCACATCCGCCTGTCTGGCCCCCTCTCCAGAAACAACCGTACCATTTTTCAATAAATATTTCATAAAACTACACCCCCGATTTCTGGTCTTTTTTTCAATATACCATTCTTTTCTCTTTCCTTCAACCTTTTCCCCGGTACAGTTTCAAAATTATTCAGGCTTACATAAATTTTTTCGCAAAAAAACTTTTTATTTCCATTTTATTATGTTATATTAAAAGTAAGAAAAAAGAGGAGGTAAGACTATGGGACGGCTTACTGTATTAAAACAGATCGCTCACGATATTGCCTGTCAGTTCGGTCCTGACTGTGAGGTAGTCATCCATGATCTGAAAACAAATGATCCGGAAACTTCCATTGTATATATTGAAAACGGACATGTAACAAACAGAGGTGTGGGAGACGGCCCATCCAATGCAGTTTTTGATGTAATCCGCCATATTCACAAAAAGCCAAACGAGATCCAGCCGGAGGATCTTAAGGATCACGCAGGCTATCTGATGAAAACCTCGGATGGCAAGATCCTTAAATGCAGCACATCCTATATTCGTGATGATGACGGAAGCCTGCATTATGTATTTGGTATCAACTATGATATCTCCAGACTTACCATGATCGAAGGCGCTCTGCACGACCTGGTAACCCCTGTAAACACGGAAGAAAAGCCAAAAGAGATCACACACAATGTCAACGATCTTCTGGATCATCTGATCGAGGAATCCGTAGCCCTTGTAGGCAAGCCGGTGGCTCTCATGAACAAAGACGACAAGGTAACTGCCATTCAGTTCCTGAATGACTCCGGCGCTTTCCTTATTACCAAATCCGGCGACAAGGTTGCCAACTATTTTGGAATCTCCAAATATACTCTTTACAGCTATATTGATGTAAATAAGTAATCAGAAAACCCGGCACAGACGGCCGGGTTTTCTTTATCTGCTGATCATTCTTCTGATCACATCTATGGTTTCTTTCATTCCGTAATTGGCGCTGTTGATACATAGATCATAGTTCTCGGGTTTTCCCCACTTTTCTCCTGTATAAAACTCATAATACTTTCTGTGCTGCCGGTCCATTTTTTTCAGAAAACGAACCGCCTGCTTCAGGTTCATATTCCGGACTTCCATAATGTGCTGTGTACGCACGGAAAAAGGCGCGCTGATAAAAAGACTGATGTGAGGGATATGATTATTTTTCAGAATCATATCCGCACAGCGGCCCATAATGATACAGTCCTCTGTTTTTGCCAGATTGCAGATCAGATCACTCATGTTAAAAAATACCGCATCCTGTTTATTCAGTCCATGATAACGGTTAAACTCACGGAATCTTTCTTTTAAAGATAATCTTTTCTTCTTGGTGTACTTATTGAACTCCACGAAGTTTTCTGCATCATTCACCTCATCTCTGTCTGCCTCAAGGCGTTTTAAAACCTGATCAAAAATTTCCACATCATAATAATTGATCTTCAGTTCATCTGCCAGTTCAAATCCAATATCATTTCCTGCGCTGCCCTGGGTACGGCTGATGCAGATCACCAGATGATCGTCTTTGGATATTTTTTCTTTTCCTGCAGCCAGGTTCAGAGAAAGCCGGTCCCGATCCAGAATATCCACTCTTCCAAATCCGTCCGGAAGAGCCTCTACTTCTTTGAGGATATCGTTATATTTCCGCATGAGGCGGGACTTTTCTTCCTTATCCTGAATGGTACGGGCCATGTTACTGATCAGGGCAAGCTCACTTCTCAGCAGATGACCATCCGGCTTGGTATACATCAGCATACTTAAGGTACGGACCGTTGCCTCTCTTCCCCCGGTAAAGGTACGGCCCAGAGAAGATCCCACACATTCATAAACCTCACCGTCAAGATCATAGATCCGGTTGGCAAGTTCTTTATATTTTTTCTGATTTTCTTCCATCTCTGTCCGCCCTCCTTACCTAAAGAATACCAGCGTATCAATCACAAATACAGGTACAAGAAATACCAGGGACCAGAGCATATAGCCAAAAAATGACGGCATATTGACACCGTTTTCATCCGAAATGGATTTTACCATAAAGTTCGGTGCATTTCCGATATAGGTATTTGCTCCCATAAATACGGCTCCGCAGGAAACTGCAGAAAGCACTTTTTGCGGAACGGTTCCAAGAGAGGTTGCAATGCCCTGTGTAAATCCAAGAGTCCCTGCTGTTGTCAGAAATACCAGATAGGTAGGTGTATTGTCAAGGAAGCTGGACAGCGTTCCGGTTGCCCAGAACATCTGGAAGGGTTCTGTCACTCCAAGTTCCGGTCCAACTGCCTTCAGAAGCATCAAAGCCGGCTGCATGGTGATAAAAATGCCAATGAACAATACGGCGACTTCCTTAATCGCTCCCCAGGTAAAATGGTTTCTCCTTCGGATTTCACTTTTGGTCGTCTTAAAAGAAAACCATGCGGCAAGAAGAATCAGCACGATCTCAATCATCGCCGGGAAGGTCAGCGTTACTTCGCCAAAAATATGGATTCCCCGCACGTTACCGGCAGCATCCTGAAATGCAGACATCCCCGGAAGGACTCCGCTCAGGATCACAGCTGCTACGATCATAACCAGAAAGACAATGTTATGTAATCCGTCAATGCTAAATTCTGTACCCGGCTTACTGATATCCGGTTTTCTTCCCCGGGCAATATCCTTTCTGTAAGCCCATTTATCCAGATGATAAAAAACAAACAAAAGGATCGCCATATTAAAGATCAGAACCGGGAACAGATGCATGCTCCAGAAAAACGGCACACCCCTCATGAATCCCATGAGAAGAGGCGGATCTCCGATAGGTGTCAGACAGCCTCCCATATTGGATACCATAAAAATAAAAAACACCATAATATGGCTTTTTCTTTTTCTCCAGGAATTCATCTTGATCACCGGGCGCACCATCAGCATACTTGCACCGGTCGTTCCGATACAGCTTGCAAGAAGGGTTCCCAGCGCAAGCAGACCCACATTGATTCTCGGGGAGCCTGCAAAATCTCCCTCCATTGTTATATTACCGGACACGCAAAACAATCCGAACAAAAGAACAATAAATGTCAGATAATCATTTACGGTACATTCCAGCACAGTTTCTGCTGCTTTATGAGGTCCGTAAACAAAAGCAAAAGGCACGAGCATAAGCAGGATCCAGAAGCCGACCACCAGAGGCTGATGGGATTCCCACCACTCACCTTTGATCAACGGCATGACCGCAATGCTCAGTAAAAGACCTGCAAATGGTATGCATAACAACAGTTCCAATACCAACACCCCCATCTAAGATTTTTGATATCGGAATTATAGCATACGAAGTTCAAAAATCAATGATAAAAAACATTAAAAACACTAGAATAATTGTTTTAATTTTTGTGCAAATTTGTACAATAGCGTTTATTATCTTTTGTTATGCTTCTTATCAGGTCAGCTTATGGATAAACAGACCACTTCTGAGCTTTGGTTCAAACCACGTAGACTTCGGAGGCATAAGCCTGCCCTCATCTGCAATCTGCATCAGTTCTTCCATAGAAGTCGGATACATGGCAAAGGCCACGCCTCCTGTTTCATCTGCCATTTCCTGCAATTCTCTCAGTTTATGGCTTCCTCCCACAAACCGGATCCGTTCATCTGTTCTTGGATCTTTGATGCCCAGGATCGGATTCAGGACTTTTTCCTGAAGGAGAGAGACATCCAGCTGCTGCACAATATCCAGATCCCTGTAAATGTCCTCCCAGGTTTTCAGATGATACCACTCACCGCCCACATACATTCCCATACAGTGCTTTTCCACCGGCTTGCAGGGAAATCCCGGCATGATCATCAGTTCAAAATTATATTTCAGGCTTCCAAGAAAGGCTTTTTCCGTAAGGCCGTTCAGATCCTTCACCACACGATTATAGGAAAGAATGGTAAGCTGATCTGCCGGGAATACAACGGACAGAAAATAATTAAACTCTTCTGCTCCGGTATAACCGGGATTCTCTGCTCTTCTCTTCTGTCCCACTTTTACTGCGGAAGCTGCACGATGATGACCGTCCGCAATATAAAGAGAAGGAATCTCCTGGAATTCTTTTTTTATTGTTCCGCACACATCTTTTTCATCGATCACCCAGACCCGGTGGCCAATCTGATCCTCTGAAACAAAATCATATACCGGACAATGGTTTTCCTTCCAGTGATCGATCAGTTCAAGAAGGCTATTGGAATATTGGCATGCCAGAAAGATCGGTCCTGTATTTGCATCACATACATCTACATGGCGGATACGATCCTGCTCCTTGTCTTCTCTGGTAAGCTCATGTCTCTTTATGGTTCCTTCCATATAATCATCAATGGAACAGCAGCCTGCAATGCCTGTCTGTGTTTTTCCTTTTCTGGTAAGTTCATAAATATAGTAGCAGGGCTCTTCATCCTGAATCAGAGTCCCGTTCTTTTCCATATTCATCAGATTCTCTGCTGCTTTTTCATATACACGGTCATCATAGAGATCTGTTTTCTCCGGAAGATCCATCTCTGCACGGTCTACATGGAGAAAGGAATCCGGATTCTTTTTTCCGATCAGAGCGGCTTCCTCTCTGCTGACCACATCATAGGGCAAAGCCGCTACCTGTGCTGCTTTTTCCGCAGTGGGACGCAGCGCCCGAAATGCCTGAAAAACTGCCATAATATTTTCTTTTCCTCCTTTTTTATGCCACAAATATGTATTTATT
Source organism: Lachnospiraceae bacterium (assembly GCA_021771755.1). Taxonomy (GTDB): domain Bacteria; phylum Bacillota; class Clostridia; order Lachnospirales; family Lachnospiraceae; genus Blautia_A. Next base: position 9,176 of record JAETOL010000014.1, read on the forward strand.
TTAGCATAGGCTCCGTGTCTCTTCAAGGTCACTAAATTTTTTTTGAAAAACCTAAAAATTTTTGTATTTCCTATTGCAAAATCCCGTAAGTATGGTATGATAGACATAAGCAAACAGGTATTAATCAGTACTAATTAAATTTTTTAAGGAGGGTTTTTTCAAATGACTGAAGGATTAAAATGGACTGTTAACCAGGTACCAAAATCCGACGACAGATTCCTGGATCTTATGTCTGAGGAAAATGTAGCAAAAGCAAATGAATTTCACAAAAGTTTCCCACAGTATACGGTAACTCCGCTTCAGAAACTTTCCGCTCTTGCTTCCTATCTTGGAGTAAAAAATATTTTCTGTAAAGATGAATCTTACCGTTTTGGCTTAAATGCGTTTAAGGTTCTGGGCGGTTCCTACGCAATGGGACGCTATATTGCAAAGGAACTTGATCGTGATATCAGCGAGCTTCCTTTCAACGTTCTTTCTTCTGAAAAATTAAGAGAAGAATTTGGTCAGGCTACTTTCTTCACTGCTACAGACGGAAACCACGGACGAGGCGTTGCATGGGCAGCAAACCGTCTTGGACAGAAGGCTGTTGTAAGAATGCCAAAGGGAACTACCAAAACAAGATTTGACAACATCGCTAAAGAAGGCGCTACCGTTACAATCGAAGAATGTAACTATGATGACTGTGTAAGAATGGCCGCAGCCGAGGCTGCAAAAACCGAACACGGCATCATCGTTCAGGATACCGCATGGGACGGTTATGAAGAGATTCCTTCCTGGATCATGCAGGGTTACGGCACCATGGTAAGAGAAGCTGATCAGCAGCTGAAAGAACAGGGCATTGACCGTCCGACTCATGTATTCGTTCAGGCAGGCGTTGGTTCTCTGGCAGGTGCGGTTGTAGGCTACTTTGCTAACAAATATAAAGAGAATCCTCCGGTAATGGTGGTTTGTGAAGCCGGCGCTGCTGACTGTCTCTATCGTTCCGCTATGGAAAAAACCGGTGATCTTGTAAATGTTACCGGTGATCTTCAGACAATCATGGCTGGTCTTGCATGCGGCGAAGGAAACACCATCGGATGGGATATCTTAAGAAACCACGTAACCGTATTTGCATCCTGTCCGGACTGGATGAGTGCAAAAGCAACCAGAATCTATGCAAATCCTCTGGAGAATGATCCGCATATCGTTTCCGGCGAATCCGGTTCTGTTCCTCTCGGACTTTGCTATACCGCGCTTCATGATGCAGATGCAGCTGATCTCAAAGAAGCACTGAAACTGGATGAAAACTCCAATGTTCTCGTAATCTCTACAGAAGGAGATACGGATCCGGTTCGCTATCGCGAAATCGTATGGGACGGACTTTACGGAACTGACACATCATTAAGTGAATAACTGTAAAACAAAAACTTACTACTAATTAATCAATTTATTATGGGAGGTATTTATCATGGATTACGCAAAAATTAACGAGGCCGCTCAGAATTATCTGGACGACATGGCCAGATTCTTAAGAGCAATCGTAAAAAACCCGGGAGAAAGCTGCGATGAAAAAGCACACATCGACACAATTGCAGCAGAAATGAAAAAACTGGACTTCGACGAAGTCGTAATCGATCCGCAGGGTAACGTGATCGGATACATGGGTACCGGTGATAAGATCATTGCTTATGATGCACATATTGATACCGTTGGTATCGGAAATATCGAAAACTGGAAATTTGATCCATACGAAGGCTATGAGACAGACGAAGAAATCGGCGGACGTGGTGTGTCTGACCAGTGCGGCGGAATCGTATCTGCTGTTTACGGCGCAAGAATCATGAAAGACCTGGACCTGATTCCGGAAGGCTGCAAGATCATGGTAGTTGGTACAGTTCAGGAAGAAGACTGTGACGGTCTCTGCTGGCAGTACATCATCAACGAAGACAAGGTTCGTCCGGAATTCGTAGTTTCCACTGAGCCTACTGACGGCGGTATCTACAGAGGACAGCGTGGACGTATGGAAATCCGTATTGATGTCAAAGGTGTTTCCTGCCATGGTTCCGCTCCTGAGCGTGGTGACAACGCAATCTACAAAATGGCTGATATCCTTCAGGATGTTCGTGCTCTTAATGAAAATGACGACGCTGACGAGACAGAGATCAAAGGTCTTGTAAAAATGCTGAACCCGAAATACAATCCGGACTGGGAAGAGGCAAGATTCCTTGGACGCGGTACTGTTACCTGCTCCCAGATCTTCTACACCTCCCCAAGCCGCTGTGCTGTTGCTGACTCCTGTGCAGTATCTCTTGACAGACGTATGACATTTGGTGAAACATGGGAAAGCTGTCTGGATGAGATCCGCGCTCTTCCAAGTGTTCAGAAATACGGTGATGACGTTGTTGTTTCCATGTACAACTACGACCGTCCTTCCTACACCGGCTGCGTATATGAGATCGAGTGCTACTTCCCGACATGGGCAATTCCGAAGGATCACAAGGTAACAAAAGCCCTTGAGGATGCTTACAAGAACCTTTACGGCGAAACAAGACTCGGAAACGCAGAGACAGAAGCTATGAGAAAGTCTCGTCCTCTTACAGACAAATGGACCTTCTCTACTAACGGCGTTTCCATTATGGGACGTAACGGAATCCCATGTATCGGTTTCGGACCGGGTGCTGAAGCACAGGCTCATGCTCCGAACGAAAAAACATGGAAGGTTGACCTGGTAAGATGTGCTGCTGTTTACGCTGCTCTTCCGGCTTCCTACTGCAAATAAATCATTTTGCGAGGGAGCGAAGCTCCGCTCCCTCTATGCTCTCTGATTTTTTATAAAGCTATAAGCTATTCATATTAAACTATACATTAAAAATAAAAGGAGATTTTACATGAAAACATTACAGGATTATATCGACAAATTAAACAGCCTGAACTTTAAGGAGATGTACAACAACGACTTCTTCTGGACATGGGACAAGACAGACGAGGAACTTGAGGCTGTATTTACTGTTGCTGACGCTCTTCGTTTCATGAGAGAAAACAACATTTCCACTAAAGTATTCGAGAGCGGTCTTGGAATCTCTATCTTCCGTGACAACTCTACAAGAACACGTTTCTCTTTTGCTTCTGCATGTAACCTTCTTGGTCTTGAAGTTCAGGATCTGGATGAGAAAAAATCTCAGATCGCTCATGGCGAAACTGTTCGTGAAACTGCAAACATGGTTTCCTTTATGGCTGACGTAATCGGTATCCGTGACGATATGTACATCGGCAAAGGACATGCTTACCAGAAAGAATTTATGGACGCTGTAACAGAAGGAAACAAAGACGGTATTCTTGAGCAGAGACCGACTCTTGTAAACCTTCAGTGTGACGTTGACCATCCGACACAGTGTATGGCTGATATGCTTCACATCATCCATGAATTTGGCGGTGTTGAGAACCTGAAAGGCAAAAAACTTGCCATGACATGGGCTTACTCTCCTTCCTACGGAAAACCACTTTCCGTTCCTCAGGGTGTAATCGGTCTTATGACACGTTTCGGTATGGACGTTGTTCTTGCTCATCCGGAAGGATATGATGTAATGCCTGAGATCGAAGAGATCGCAAAGAAAAATGCAGAAGCTACCGGCGGTTCCTTCACAAAGACAAACAGCATGGAAGAAGCATTCAAGGATGCTGATATCGTTTATCCGAAGAGCTGGGCTCCTTTCGCAGCTATGGAAAAACGTACAAACCTTTACGGCGAAGGCGACTTTGACGGAATCGACAAACTGGAGAAAGAACTTCTTGCACAGAACGCACAGCACAAAGACTGGGCTTGTACAGAAGAACTCATGAAAACAACAAAAGACGGAAAAGCACTCTATCTGCACTGCCTGCCAGCTGACATCACAGGTGTAAGCTGCGAGACAGGTGAGGTTGATGCAAGCGTATTTGACCGCTACAGAATCCCGCTTTACAAAGAAGCAAGCTTTAAACCATATGTGATCGCTGCAATGATCATGCTGTCCAAATTTGAGAAACCTCAGGATGTTCTCAAAAAACTGGAAGTAAAAGCAGCACCAAGAATCCTTAAATAAATTCTTCTAAAAGAGTGACAGGGCCTGTGGAGCATTGTTCTGCAAGGTCCTTCTCTTTTCTTATCATTCAGGAGGTTTTTACATGTATAAGCGTAAACGAATCGTAATTGCACTGGGAGGAAACGCATTGGGGAACACTCTCCCGGAACAGATGGTAGCTGTAAAAACAACAGCAAAGGCTCTCTGTGACCTGATCGAAGATGGTCATCAGGTAGTAGTTGTCCACGGAAACGGACCACAGGTAGGTATGATCAACAATGCTATGGCAGCCCTTTCCCGTGAGGACGCCAATCAGCCTAACACTCCCCTCTCCGTATGCGTGGCAATGAGCCAGGCCTATATCGGATATGATCTTCAGAACGCACTCCGCGAGGAACTTCGCAAAAGAGGATTTGTGCGTACTCCGGTGGTTACCGTAGTCACACAGGTTCGTGTAGATCCGGAAGATCCTGCTTTCCAGAATCCCAGCAAGCCTATCGGACATTTCATGACAAAAGAAGAGGCAGAACATGCAGAAAAAGCATACGGATACATCACAAAAGAAGATGCCGGCCGTGGCTACCGTCGTGTCGTTGCTTCTCCTAAGCCTGTGGAGATCGTAGAACAGGATGCCATTAACAGCCTTGTGGATGCCAATAAGATCGTCATCTGCTGCGGAGGCGGCGGAATCCCGGTAACCCTTCAGGGAGATCACTTAAAAGGCGCTTCTGCCGTGATCGATAAAGATTTTGCCAGCTGTCTTCTTGCCAAAGAGCTGGATGCAGATATGCTGATCATCCTGACCGCAGTAGAAAAAGTTGCCATCAACTTTGGTAAAGAAAACGAAGAATGGCTCAGTGACCTTACTGTAGAGGAAGCTAAGAAATATGTAGACGAAGGACATTTCGCTGCAGGATCCATGCTTCCGAAGGTTCAGGCAGCTATGGACTTCGCTTCTTCCGGAAAAGGACGTACCGCTATGATCACACTTCTGGAAAAAGCAAAAGACGGAATCCAGGGAAAAACAGGAACCACCATTCATCTGTAAAAAAAGCCAGAAATAAAAAAACTCCCGGCAGATATTCCAGCAGACACATCTGCATGTCATTGGAATATGCCGGGAGTCTTTGTTTATTTGTTGAAATGATGCTTTTCTGCTTCCTCTTCTACCAGACGTACCGTCTCCTCTGAAGGATTGGAAATTACCGCTGCTGCAATCACCTCACAGGGAGGATTGCCCTTGACACTCTCCACAGCAGCTGTCACCGCGGAAACATCACCGCTTAAAAATACAGTGGCATGACCGCCGCATTTTGTATTCCAGGTACGAAAAGCTACATCAGATGTCTTCAGCATCTGATCGATCACCAGGATGGCATTGCTGCTTCCCAGCACCTCTACCAGTCCAAATGCTCCATATCTCATAACGATTTCCTCACTTTATCCAAAATTATTTGTTAATGGTCATTGCAAGCGCAGTCTCCGTATCCTCTGTCGGAGAAGCGATGATGGTGTGACTGACGATCTTTCCAAGAGGTTTCGCTGTCTCAAGGGCCACCTCCATAGCAGCATTCACATCAGAAACAGAACCTCTTATTTTTACACAGGCACCACTTTTCAGACGGTTACGCTCCACACTCTGGATTTTTACATTTGCTGCCTTGGATGCAGCGTCAAGAGCTACAAAGCAGGCAACCAGATTATCCAGTTCAAATACACCGACTGCCATGCCGTTATAATTTTCAGTCATAATACCTCCCACTTTTCTTACCAGAAAATTTGTCTATTGTTGTATTTACTACCAGTATACCTGTTTTTTGCTAAAAACACAAGTAAAATCAACAAAAAAAAAAGAAACATCATGTGGTTTTTATTTGTTTTTTCTTGTGGACTGGTGTGGTTATTTTTTTGTATAAATTACAAAGCTTTTTTCAGGATTCTTGTTTTTTCATTTATATGGTATATAATAAAAAGAGAGTTTAGCAGAGGTGTGAATATATGAACGTACATCAGACGGACTTTTCCAGAGGAAATGTATACCGAAACATTCTGGAGGTAGCTGTACCCATGACGCTGGCACAGCTTCTGAACCTCCTTTATAATATCGTAGACCGAATCTATATCGGACGGATTCCCCAGGCAGGTACAACAGCCCTGACCGGTGTAGGCATCTGTTTTCCCGTGATCACACTGATCACAGCATTTACCTATCTTTTCGGCAACGGAGGCAGTCCTCTCTGTTCCATGGAACGGGGACGGGGAAACAGCCGCGAGGCAGAGCGGCTTATGGGTAATACTTTTTCCATGCTCCTCCTTACCGGGATTGTTTTGATGCTTCTTGGATATCTTTTTTACCGCCCGGTTCTCTATGCTTTTGGTGCAAGTGACATTACCTACCCTTATGCAAGAGACTATATCCGCATTTATCTCCTTGGCACTCTTTTTGTGATGATCACTCTGGGAATGAATCCCTTTATCAACAGCCAGGGATTTGGAAACATGGGAATGCTGACCATCCTGATCGGAGCAGTCCTGAATATCATTCTGGATCCCCTGTTTATCTTTGTATTCCATATGGGCGTAAAGGGAGCAGCCACCGCAACCGTTCTGTCTCAGATGTGTTCTGCTCTCTGGGTTCTTAAATTCCTTACCGGAAAAAAGGCTGTCCTGCACCTGAAAAAAGAGGCCATGAAATTAAAATGGAGCCGTGTAAAAAGCATTATGTCTCTTGGAGTCTCCGGTTTTATGATGGCCTTTACCAACAGTCTGGTACAGATTTTCTGCAACGCTACCCTGCAGACCTGGGGAGGGGATCTTTATGTAGGAATCATGACCGTGCTGAATTCCATCCGTGAGATCACGACCACTCCCGTTAACGGACTTACAGGCGGCGCTTCACCGGTTATGAGCTTTAATTACGGAGAAAAAGCCTATTTCCGGGTAAAAAAAGCAATCGGTTTTGTCACCCTGCTCTGTGTTTCCTATACGTTTGCCATATGGGGAATCCTGAAATTATTCCCAGAATTTTTTATCCGGATTTTCAACAGTGAACCGGATCTGATCGCCAAAGGCACCCCTGCTCTTCATATCTACTTTTTTGGTTTTTGCTTTATGGCTTTACAGTTTGCCGGTCAAAGTGTATTCGTAGCTCTTGGAAAAGCCAGATATGCTACCTTTTTCTCTATTTTCCGCAAGGTAATCATTGTGGTCCCCCTTACCGTACTGCTGCCCCATATTGGAAATCTGGGCGTAGACGGCGTATTCTGGGCGGAACCTGTCTCCAATCTGATCGGAGGCTGTGCCTGCTTTCTGACCATGCTGCTGACCGTTCTTCCGGAACTGAATCAGAAAAGCAGATCCAGGGCAGACTGACCCACATTAAAAAGAAGAGCCTACAGAGGCTGATCCACGTCTGTAAGCTCTTTTTCATTTTCAATTTCGTATAAAACCACATCCTCCGGATGGGCATTCAGTACTCTTTTTCCACCCTTGTCCCCGGTAAGCGCCAGCAGGCTCCTGTAATATTTACGACTGAAAATACAGGGATTTCCCGGCTCACCATTTCTGGAAACGGATGCCATTCCTTTCTCACTTCCCAGAAAGCTGCAGATCAGTCCCTCCAGAGTATCCGCGCTTAACCAGGGCTGGTCCGCCACCATAAACAGGCAGGCGTCAGCCTCCGGAAGAAGTCCGAGCTTCATAGAGGAAGAAATCCCCTCTTCGGGATGAGGATTTAATACGGTTTTTATGCCGAGCTTCTCTGCCTCTTCCACAATCTCCGGATACTGGGTAACCACCACAACCGAAGAAATCTGATCCTGCATCTTTTTCCGAGCCAGAAGCGCCTTATGGAACGCCCTCTGATACATGGGGACCCCTTCAACAGGATACAGAAGCTTGTTTTTTCCGAATCTGCGGCTGTTTCCTGCCGCAAGGATCACGATTGCCAGTTTCTCCTGTGCCCTGTACTTTAAGCTTCCGCTGACAGCAGAAACCTTTTGTTTTTTCAATTCCTGAATAATCCTGTCTGCTGCTTTTGGATCCTCCAAAACATCTGCCTTATTCAAAAACACTCGAAATTCCCGGTTTTCCACATTTTTACGAAGTCCGGAAGAAGCAGCTGCGATACTTGCCACATCCGCTTCTGTCACTTTTTCCCAAATATCCTTTCCAAGAAATTCTGACATGAATTCCGGTCTGTGGCATGTATCTGCAATCCTTTTCCCCAGACAGTCCAGACCCGTCACTCCAACAACCAGATCTGTCATTTCCGGAATCACAGGCTCCCACTCTGCAGGAAACTTTAAAGGCAGACGCTTTGCACCGTCTGCCTCAATCAGAAGCATATCACACTCTTTTTGAAGCTCCGGAAGCCTTTCTTCAGGAAGTCCCTGTATCTTGCAACAAGAAGCTTCTTCCCCTTCCCTTCCGGTTCTGACGCCAACAGGACCCGCGTCTGCATTTTTCGTGTTTCTTCCATACCTCTGTTCTACAAAGGATCCCGCTACTGTATATCCTTCTTTTGCGAGATCTTCCCTGATCTTTTCCAGCTTTCCGTCTCTGGCAAAGGGCCGTTCCGGTTCATAAGCCATATGAGTAGTGGTAGTAACAATCACCTTTTTTCCAAGTGCGACCAGTTCCTCTGTCAGTCGGAAGATCAGGCTTGTTTTGCCTCCTCCTCCGACAACAGAGATTACCTTATTCTTTTTTATGTCAATATCCAGAAGCTCCAGGATACTCATTTCTGCCTCCATACATCAGCTATAATTCAGGGAAGAACTCCTTCTGCCAAAAGGATCTCTACTACACTCCCTGCAATACATCTCGCCTTGTCCGAAATGGTATTGCAGTTCTTTTTTTGTTCTTTTCTGGGGTCAATATCTGCGATCTTCATCCCCTGGAAAACTTCATAGCCTTCCCGGATAATACCGCGCAGCACCCCGGTCAAAGATGCTGTCACCGGGATTTCCTGTCCTTCTTCTGTCCGGATCACAGCAATTTCCTGACCCTTTTCTACCAGATCACTGATCTTTGTTTTATTATGGATCACTCCGTCTGCCGGTGAGTGGATCACTCTCTCTTTTCCATAACCACCGATTTCTCCCGGGATTCCTGTATTCGGAATCGCCCATCCTTCTTCAATGATACGTCCAAGATCGTGACCTCTTTTTGTCTCAATCACATAATCAGCATCCACACCGGCCAGAAATCCCGGTCCAAGGGCAATGGTCAATGGTGCCATATCCCGGCTGGTACCCATATTTTTTTTGGCAAGAATCCCATCGATCACAGCATCCGGCTTCAGAGCCCGGATCGCAGTTCCCTCTTCATCTACCAGAAGAGGAATCTCCCCCTGCTTCCAGATTTCTTCGCACTGTTCCACCTGATCGATACGGTGGCTCAGGACTCCCTCTACAAAGGCTTCTCCGTCATAAACAGCTTCACAGAAGGATACTTCTCTGCGGATGGCGCTTGGTTTCCTGCTCTCCAATATAAGAACCCGGTAGCCGCAGCGGAAAAGCCGGTGAATCACTCCACTGGCAAGATCTCCTCCGCCCCGGACAACCAGTATACTGTTCTGCGGCATAACTTAAGCTCCCTCGTTTTCTGCCGCATTTTCTTTCATAACTTTTTCTACGGCATTGACAATATTCTGATAACCGGTGCAGCGGCACAGGTTTCCTGACATATGCTTTTTGATTGCTTCTCTGGTAAGGACTTCTCCTCTTTCCAGAAGTACGGTAGCCGACATCACAAATCCCGGTGTACAAAATCCGCACTGGATGGCTCCTTCCTCAATAAAGGCCTCCTGAATACGTGTCAGATCTCCGTTTTTCTCAAGTCCTTCCAGTGTACGGATATTTTTTCCCTCTGCCCATACAGCCAGATAAATACAGGAATCTACGGTCTCACCGTCAATAATAACCGTACAGGCTCCACATTCTCCAACCTCACAGCCTTTTTTAACAGAAGTAAGGCCCAGACGGTTTCTCAGCATATCAAGAAGGGATTCTCTCGGATCTACATATTCCGCTACTTCTTTTCCATTTACAATACATTTTACCAGTACTTTATCCCTGATCATTTTCTGTTACCTCCTGCAAGTTCTACGGTACGGATCAGCGCCCTCTTTGCAATCTCTCCGCCAATCTGAAGACGGAATTCTCTGGAAGCTCTCCAGGAATCTCTCGGGCTGATCTCCTGACGAATACTTTCTTCTATCGTCTGATACAGTTTTTCATCCACAGGCATTCCCTTTAAGGCAGCTTCTGTTTTTTCACATCGGAAAGGAACCGGAGCCGCTACGCCAAAGGTAATGCGTACATCTTCCAGAATATTTTTTTCTGTATCCACCCTGCTTACTACAGAACAGCTCAGGGTAGCGATATCCATGGCTTTACGCATGGAATATTTAATATAATGACCGTGATATCCCTGGTATTCTTCTGCAGGAATGATCACATGGGTCAGGATCTCTCCCCGTTTCAGATCCACACGGCCCGGTCCCAGATAAAACTCTTTTACCGGAACGGTTCTTCCTCCGTTTCCATCTTCAATACGAAGAAGGGCGTTCAGAGAAAATACTGTCGGCGCACTGTCTGCACTGACTGCACCATTGCAGATGTTTCCTCCAATCGTACCGATATTACGGATCTGAGGACCTCCAACCTGATCTACTGCTTCTCCAAGGACCGGAATACATTCCTGTATGATCGGATCATTTGTAATATGAGAAAACGTGGTGCCTGCACCGATATAAATATCTCCGTTTTCTTTTTTACTTATACCCTGGATTTCTTTAATATCACGGATACAGACAAGAGAAGTACCCGCCATCTTTCCTTCCCGGATTTTGATCAGGACATCACTTCCTCCGGAAATGATCCTGGAATCCGGATGTTCTCTCAGAAGTGCTGCCGCCTCTTCAACAGATTTTGCATTATAGTAGTTTTCAATATCATACATAAAACAGTTCCCCCTTTCAGATCAGTCCGGCTTTTTTGAATCCATCGATCAGCTTCTGAGGTGTGAGAGGATTCTCATTAAACGCCACGCCTGTTGCATGAAGAACTGCATTTCGGATGGCAGGTGCTCCCGGAATTGCAGGCGGTTCTCCAAGAGCCTTGTTTCCATACGGTCCCTCAGGATCGTCAAGCTCCACAAAATCCGCTTTGATATCCGGTGTATCCAGAGCTGTCATAAGTTTATAGTCAAGAAGATTGCCGTTCAACATCCTTCCTGTTTTTTCATCCAGAACGATCTGTTCACTGACTCCATATCCCATACCCATGGACATACCGCCATGCACCTGCATTTCTGCCAGCTGAGGATTCAGAAGCTTTCCGCTGTCATGAACATTGATGATACGAAGGATCTTGATCGTTCCCAGTTTCATATCCACTTCCACCTCTGCAAAACAGCAGCCGGATGCAAGTGTGTTTTTCTTTACCTGGGTAGAAACTTCTGCGGTAAGTACCGAAGAATTGGAAAGGCTGTAGTAAGCCTCCTGTGCAACAGCCTCCAGAGAAATTGCTTCCTCGTCTCCGGCATAGATCCAGCCGTGATCCATGGAAAGTTCTCTGGTCTCCTGCTCCGGCAGAAGTGTTTTCGCATAAGCAAGGATTTTATCATAAAGCTGCTCTGCACACTGTTTTACTGCAGTTCCGGTAACAAAGGACTGTCTGGATGCATAGGCACCTGTATCAAATGGTGTCACGTCGGTATCCTGCACAGTCACAATATGAATGTTTTCTACATCCATGTGGAGAGTCTCTGCAGCCATCTGGGAAAATACCGTATCTGCTCCCTGACCGATCTCTGTAGCACCAATCTGCATCTGTACACTTCCGTCCTGATTCATGGACAGACGACAGCCGGCGATCTCCAGAGAAATAGGCCATACACCTGTCTTGTAAGAAAAGACAGAAACACCGACGCCTCTTCGGATATCTCCGGTCTGATCGGCATATTCTTTGCGTTTTTCATCCCAGTGTATATATTCAGCGCCCTTTTCCAGACACTCAAAAATACCATTTGTATTCGCAGCAATCGGTTTCAGATAAGCGTCCTCATAATATCCCTGGATCAGATTCTTTTTACGGAATTCCAGTGGATCCATATGGATTTCCTTTGCAATATCATCCATAAAGCACTCAATGGCAAACGCGGCCTGCGGGATTCCGTAAGCACGCATAGCACCTGCTGTCGGGCTGTTTGTATAAATGGTGTATGCTTCGCCTCTGACATTCGGACAGGCATACTGCAGTCTCCATGCAGTTAATCCGTTCGCTGCAATGGCATGACCGTGGGAAGCATAAGCGCCCTGATTCGAGTATGCATTCATCTCTTTTGCCATAAGACGGCCTTCTTTATCGACTCCTGCAACCAGATCATATTCGATGGAATGTCGGGTTCTGGTATTTCGGAAGGTCTCTTCTCTGGAAATATCCAGTTTCACCGGACGGCCTCCCACCTGCATCGTCAGAAAAGCGTTCAGAGGCTCATACAGCACATCCTGCTTGTTTCCGAAACCTCCGCCGATATAAGGTTTGATCACTCTTACCTTGCCCCAGGGAATCCCCAGTGCCTGACCGATCACACGTCTTACAATATGAGGAATCTGCGTGGAAGTAACTACCACAACCCTTCCCTTTTCCATATAGGCAAAGGAAATCGGGTTTTCAATATGACAATGTTGAACGATCGGAGTCTTATAGCTTCTTTTTACAACTGTCTCCGATTCCTCCAGCCCTTTATCCACATCCCCGATAAAAAAGTTGGACCGTGCCAGCACGTTATCTTTTTTATCAAAGTGAATGGGAGGATTGCTTCCATACATGGATTTTCTCGGGTGGATCTCCACCGGATATTCTTCATACTCTACCTTGATCAGCTTCAGCGCACGGGATGCTGTCACTTCGTCCTCTGCCACTACTGCAGCAATGTCATCACCATAATAACGAACCCGTCCTGTCAGGATATTTCTGTCTGCCACGTCCTGATGGGCAGGCTCTACAGACCACGGGTGTCCCGGTGTGGGATAGCAGTGATCCGGTACATCCTGGAAGGTAACCACCTTTACCACACCCGGAAGCGCTTCCGCTTCACTGGTATCAATGGATGTAACAATTCCATTTCCAATGGTAGAATGAAGAACCTTGGCGACCAGACACCGGTCAGGAATCAAATCATCTGTGAACTTTGCCCTTCCTGTAACTTTTTCGTAAGCATCTACTCTTGGAATACTCTTTCCAACCATCTCTTCACCTTCTTTTCTTTTTTTCTGCATGGATCCTGACAAGCCATCTGAGTACAGCTTTTCTCCATTTGGATATAGAAAAAGCCGGACTACATCCCAGGAGTTTGTGTTCCCCTCAGGACGATTGTCCGGCTCCGAACCATGCTACTTTCTTATAATGTGCCTCCTGAGTTTCTGTGAAAACATCAGGAACATTCGCTTTTATTTATTTTAACATATTATAAGAAATATTTCCATTGATTTTTGTGAATTTTTATTAATTTATTTTGAAATAATTCCTCTGGTATCTGCAATCACATTCCGCGGGCATTTTACTGCGCAGTTTCCGCAGGCAAGGCAAAGCTCGTCATTGATCAGCGCCACATTATCTGTGACTGCGACCGCATCTGCCGGACAGTTCTTTGCACAGATTCCACAGCCGATACAGCTGACATCACAGGCCTTTCTCGCTGCAGCCCCCTTATCCTTATTAGAACATTTTACAAGGAACGGGTTATCTGTAAGATGGATGTGAATAATATCCTGAGGACATGCTTTTACGCAAAGGCCGCAGCCGATGCACTTGCTTTCGTCAATTTCAGCCACTCCATATGCATTATAGAAAATGGCGTCCTTTCTGCAGGCCTCCATACAGGAGGAACAGCTCATACAGCCATAGGAACAGCTCTGGCAGCGTTCCCCGCCGTTACATGCAACATAAGCCGTCTTTTTTGGAAATCTTGCCATGGATCATTCCCCCTTCTTTTTTCTTTCATATGGTGTATTTGCAAGAGGAAGACTGGTACGATACTGTCCGTCATATTTATAATAAGCTCCTGCAATTGCCGGCGCTGTAGGAATGGAGGTGATCTCACCGATTCCGATGGCGCCCTCTGCCACCTTCAGTCCAGCCTTTTCCACAATGATGCTTTCTACTTCCGGTGCCTGGTTCGCACGGAAGAGACCAAGTGTACCATATTTGTTCTGAGGCTTGCAGTCCTTCAGACCATACTCCTCTGTAAGAGCAAAGCCTGCCGACATTACCACGCCGCCCTCGATCTGTCCTTCCACAGAAAGAGGATTCACCGCACGTCCCACATCATGGGCCGCAACAATTTTTTCAATCTTTCCGTTTTTATCCAGGATACATACCTGCGTTGCATATCCGTAAGCCACATGGGAAACCGGATTTTTCACATCTGATCCCATGGCATCTGTTTTTGCCAGATATTCTCCCAGATACTCTTTGCCTTCCAGCTCCTGAAGACTCTTTTCTTTCAGGTCCTCGCGAAGCTTCTCACATGCCCGGCGGCATGCCTCACCGGTAACCAGTGTCTGGCGGGAACCGGAGGTGGTACCGGAATCCGGTGCATTATAGGTATTGGAAGCATCGTAGTAGATCTGATCCCGTTTCAGTCCGAGCTGTTCTGTCACCATCTGTACCAGAACCGTTCCCAGTCCCTGACCAATACAGGAGGCTCCGGAATGGATCTCCACTCTTCCATCGTGGACATACAGTTTACAGCGTCCCCAGTCCGGAAGACCTACGCCTACACCTGCATTTTTCATGGCGCAGGCAATACCCACATATGGATGGCTCTCGTAAGCCTCTTTTACTGCTTCCAGAGTTTCTGCAAGTCCTGTGGAATCATCTACCAGCTGACCGTTTGGAAGTTCCTGACCCGGGCGGATCGCATTGCGATATCGGATCTCCCATGGAGAGATTCCCACCTTCTCCGCCATTTTGGTCAGCAGCATCTCTACTCCGAAGCAGGTCTGAGTCACACCAAATCCACGGAAGGCACCTGCCGGCGGATTGTTTGTATAATATGCTTTTCCGTCAATATCAAAGTTCTGATAATTGTAAGGACCGGAGGCATGTGTGCAGGCTCTCTGAAGCACAGGTCCTCCAAGAGACGCATACGCACCCGTATCTGCGATAACCGAAGCTTTCACACCCCGGATGATTCCGTTTTCATCACAGCCCATGGTAAATTCCATATCCATCGGATGACGCTTGGGATGGATCAGAATACTTTCCTCTCTGGTAAGTTTTACCTTGACCGGACGCTTGGTAAGATAAGCGATCATTCCGGCATGATGCTGAACGGTCACGTCTTCTTTTCCGCCAAAACCGCCGCCTACCAGCTTATTGCGGACCTTTACCTTTTCTGCCGGAAGTCCCAGAAGCGCCATACACTCATGCTGTGTATCATAAACGCCCTGGTCTGTAGAATAAATGATCACACCATCTTCGCCGTCCGGTTTCGCCACCGCACACTCCGGCTCAAGAAAAGCATGTTCTGTCCACGGAGTCTGGAATTTTTCCGTAAGAACGTATTTGGACTCTGCGATCGCTTTGTCCGCATCACCACGATGTACATGCCAGTGGGCAAGAAGATTTCCGTCTCCATGTACCAGCGGCGCATCTTCTTTCATAGCTTCATAGGGGTCACGGACCATCGGAAGCTCTTCATATTCTACCTTGATAAGCTTCTTTGCCTTTTCTACGATCTCCTGTGTCTCTGCCGCAACAAGAGCAATGGCATCTCCCAGATAATGGGTGATCTTGCCAACAGGGATCAGTCCATCCCAGTCCTGTTTCAGATGACCTACCTTTACGCTTCCCGGAATATCTTCTGCAGTAAATACACCAACCACTCCCGGAAGAGCCTTTGCCTTCTCTGTATCAATGGATTTTACAAGTGCTCTTGGATAAGCGGAACGAAGGGCGCTTCCGTAGATCATGCCCTCTTCATAAACATCATCCGGATACTGTCCGTATCCCAGAACCTTTTCACGAACATCCACTCTGGGCACACGGTCTCCCAGCTTCCAGGTATACTCTTTTTTCTCAGGAAGCCCTTCCCGTTTATATTTTGCAGCAAGCAGGATACCGTCGATGATCTTTTTGTATCCTGTACAGCGGCAGATATTATTTCGGATCGCGTGCGCCGCCTGAGCACGGGTAGGATCCGGATTCTGGTCAATCAGACCTTTGGCGCTGATGACCATACCCGGGATACAGAAGCCGCACTGCACTGCTCCGGCCTCTCCGAACGCACGGTCATAAATCTCTTTTTCTTCTTCTGAAAAACCTTCCACAGTTAGTATGTGCCGGCCTTCCAGCATGGAAAGAGACGGAATACAGGCCTTTTGCGGTTTCCCGTCGATCAGTACATGACAGGTTCCGCAGGCGCCCTCGCTGCAGCCGTCTTTTACTGAGGTAAGATGGAGTCTGTCACGAAGAAAACGGAGAAGCTTCATATCATGCTCTTCCTGATATTCTTTTCCATTTACATAAAAACTGAACATAGAATTCCTCCTAACATATATTCAGTATAAGCGCATCCCTGTGCAGAACACAGAGACGCGCTTACTTTTCTTTACTTTCTGACCTGATTTTTATTTGTATAACAGATAGGAATAGTCATTGATCACAGCCAGAATCAGATCGCGGATTCCTGCCGGAACAGCATCTGCCGGATCGTCAGCCTTGCAGTCTGTCATATTTCCAAGGAATCTTACTTTACATTCCTTTGTTTCTGCATTCAGTACGGCAAAACCATCATTTGTACTGTCATCCATATCCTCAGCCTTTGCAAACAATGTAAATTTGTCTTTATAAGGAGCGCTTGCATAAGGACAGAAGGTCTTACAGTTGCCACATTCGTTGCACATGTAGTCTACATGGATCACCTGTGCCATTTCCATTCCAGGAACTTTGATGGAAATATTCGCTCTGTTTGGACATACATCGACACAGTTCTCACATACCTTACTGCAGGAAAGACATCTCTGGCTTTCTTTTTCAGCTTCTTTTTCTTCCTTCAGGATACCTTTCTTTTCGTAACATTCTGTCTCTGCACCGGTAACTGCTCTGTCGGAAACGACAGTAGCTCCAAGAATTGCCTTTGCAACAAGCTGTGCATCACGAATTGCTTCAACGATGGTAGCAGCACCTTTCGCACCGTCACCTGCCAGGTATACATCTTTTACACTGGTTTCCAGAGTTTCCTGATTCAGTTTTGCTTTTCCTCTTTCGTTTACATTGATGCCGTTTGCCTCGTAGAACTCTGTAGGAACCTTTTCTCCAACTGCTACGATCACTGTATCTGCCGGTACTTCAACGATCTCGTCTGTCTCTGTTACACCAGCTCTTCCGGAAGCGTCCATAGCGCCAAGCTCCATCTTCTTGCAGATCAGAGTTCCGTTTTCCAGGCTTACCGGAGAAAGAAGCTCTCTGAATTCCACTCCATCTTCCAGTACCTCCAGAAGCTCTTCTTCTGCTGCAGGCATATAACGTTTGGTTCTTCTGTATACCAGATAAACATGCTCTACGCCTTCGGTGCGTTTTGCTGCTCTTGCAGTATCCATAGCTGTATTACCGCCGCCGATTACAACTACGTTCTTTCCAAGATCAACCTTACCGTTGTTTGCATTAAAGTCTGCCAGGAATTTCAGTGCATTTACTGTTTCTCCTTTTTCCAGTCTCAGGGTACCCGGTTTATTTGCACCTGTTGCAAGGATCACTGCATCGTATCCTTCTGCCTTGAGATCTGCTACAGAAGCTACCTCTGTATTGGTACGAATCTCCACACCCATTTTTTCAATAAAGGAAATATCTTTGTCAATGGCATCTGTGGAAATACGGAATCCCGGGATCACATAGCGGATCACGCCGCCCAGTTTAGCCTCTTTTTCAAAAATTGTAACAGAAGCGCCTGCTCTTGCAAGGAAATAAGCTGCTGCAATACCTGCAGGGCCGCCGCCTACGATGGCAACCTTCTTACCATTGCTCTCTCCTGCATGGATCTCACCGATCACTTCATCATAGCCTTTTTCTGCTGCGAGAAGCTTGGTTCCACGAATGTTGACAGATTCTTCATAGAAGTTTCTGGTACATTTATACATACAGTTATGTGCGCAAAGAGTTCCTGTAATAAATGGAAGGGCGTTTTTGTCAAGGATCACACGAAGTGCTTCCGCATATTTCTCTTCTCCTGCAAGAGCAATATACTCCGGAATATCCTGATGGATCGGACAGCCTTCCTGACATGGAGCAAAGTAGCAGTTCAGAAGCGGAACTGTCTCATCGCTCTTTCTGTTTGGAAGCGGTTTGATATTCTTTACATGATGCGGATCTTTTTTCGCATCCTCTGCAAGTTTTTCCAGAGCCTCTACATCAATGCCTGTCCATGGCTTCACGCCGTCAGCCATAACTTTTTCTGCCATCTGGCTGAATCTCTGATATCCGCCGGTCTTGAGGATTGTTGTGGCAACTGTTACTGGCCATACACCGCAGCCTACGATTCTGTCAATGTTATAGAAGTCTGCACCACCGGAATAAGCAATACGCAGTTTTCCGTCAAATTCTCTGGAAAGCATGGCTGCCAGAGAAATAGAAAGCGGGAACAGAGATTTTCCGGACATATACATCTCTTCGCTTGGAAGCTCATTTCTGGTCACGTCTACCGGGAAGGTGTTTGTGATCTTAACGCCAAAGGCAAGGTTCAGCTCATCTGCCAGAGCCTGAAGACGTTTGAACATCGGAATGGCATCCTTATACTGAAGGTCATCCTTAAAGTGGAAATCACCAAACATCATGTAATCGTAGCCCATGTCATCCATGGTCTTTCTTGCAAATTCATAGCCAAGAAGAGTCGGATTACATTTAATAAAGGTGTTCAGGTGTTTTTCTTTAAAAAGATGATTTGCAATACTCTCGATCTCATTTGGAGGACATCCATGAAGTGTAGAGATCGTAGCGGAATTACAGATTTCTGAAGGAATTGCTTCAATATCTTCTTTTGTCACCTTTTCAAATTTATCTACATGATCAAGAAGCCACTGTTTACATTCTTTGAATACTTCTGTATCTTTTGCCTCTTTCATGCTGTCGATAAAGGTGTCGATCTTTTTCTCTTTGATACCTGCAAGGTCGTATCCTACAGAAATGTTAAACTGGAATCCATCTGTTCCGCCAAGGCCGAATTCCTTTGCCATAACATGAAGGATGAACCATGCCTTGATATACTCTCCCATAGCCTGCGGAACAAAAAGTTCTGTAGACCACTCACAGTTATAACACTCGTCTTCTGCCAGGATACACGGTCTGCTGATACATGCAGCAAGCTCGTCTCCATCCATTTTCTGAACTGTTTTCAGCTCAAAGAATCTTGCTCCTGCATAATAGGAAGCAACGATATTCTGTGCCAGCTGGGTGTTCGGGCCTGCAGCAGGTCCGATCGGTGTTTCCAGATTTCTTCCAAAAATCTCCATAGCCTTGGAAGTATCTGCCTGATATGCTCTGTGCACACCAAATACAGTATTTTTTTCTTTATGTTCAGTTAAAACCCAGTCCATTAACTGTCCAAAGGACATACAGGTCATTTTTTCACTCATTTATTTTTCCTCCCGATTGATATTCTGGCAATTATTTGCCTGCATTGATGTCATCAGCAAGCTCTTTTGCGGCCTGACGGCAGTCTGCCATCATCTTCGCTTCATCACAGACAAGAACTTCACGGTCTTTCATAAGAACCTTTCCGTTACATACCGTAGTCTGTACCATTGCACCGGTAGTACCGAAAAGAAGATGTCCGTTTACGTTATCTGCACGCATTGGTGTCAGAGGATCATAATCAACAACGATCACATCTGCTGCCGCACCATTCTTCAGAACGCCCAGTTCTTTCTTGAAGTAACGGTTTGCAATTTTTGCATTTCCTTCAAACAGCATCTGCGGAACCTCGCCCCATGCAGTGTTTGGATCGCAAAGATGATGTTTGTGAAGAACATTGGCAACCTTCCAGGACTCTGTCATATCATGGGTGTATCCGTCTGTGCCAAGGCCGGTAAGGATTCCCTTATGAACCAGTGCCATGGTCGGAGGACATCCGCAGGCGTTACCCATATTAGATTCCGGATTATGTACCACCATGGTATCTGTATCCTTGATCAGATCCATTTCATGTTCATTGATATAGATGCAGTGGCCAAGAAGAGTTTTTGGTCCAAGGATGTTCCAGTCATACAGACGGTCAACGATCCGTTTGCTGTGCTCTTTCAGGCACTGATGCAGATCATAGATACCTTCCGCAACATGGATGTGATAGCCTACACCTTCCGGTTTCAGCTCATTGCACAGAGCCATAGTTTCGTCAGAAATAGTAAAGGATGCATGCATACCCATCATTCCTGCGATCATATCGCTGTCATCTGCAAGAGCATGTTTGATAAAGTTTACGTTTTCCATTACGGATTCTTTTGATTTCTCCATGCCGTCACGATCTGAGATCTCATAGCAGAGACAGGTACGGATTCCCAGATCCTTTGCAGCTTCCTCAATAGCAAACAGGGAGCCTGTGATATGTCCAAAGCTTGCATGATGGTCAAATACGGTTGTCACACCGTTTTTGATAGAGTCAATGTATGTGGCATATGCAGACAGTTTTGTCTGTTCCAGTGTCAGATGACGGTCGATGGTCCACCACTGTCCATCAAGGATATCCAGGAAGCCCTGCGGATTGTAGCCCTTGATGCTCAGTCCTCTGGCAAAAGCGCTGTAAATGTGCTCATGAGCGTTAATATACGCAGGCATGATAACTCCACCCTTAGCATCAATAAATTCCGCATCCGGGTAAGCAGCTTTTACAGCCTCAAGCTCTCCTACCATAACAATGGTGCTGCCATCCATAGCAACTGCACCATTTTCAATAAAAGGATTGGATGCATCTCTTGTGATCATTCTGCCGTTACCAATAATAAGCATAATAGTACCCTCCTTAACTTGTATAAATCTTCCAACTACTTTTTGCTATTGTCCAGTTTTTTTAGGAATTTTATACTATTAATGTATCATACTTTTCCTTTCATTTCAATAGTTAATCTTAAAAAAATTTTTTTATTCTAAAAATTTTTGTATTTATATGCCAGCCAATTAAAAAAACTGTGACAGAAAACAGCTCCTGCTTTTCCTCTGTTTTCTGTACACAGTTTTTCTCTTTACTCATAATTCTTTTTTCAGTTCCAGTATTTTACGGTTTCTCTGCCATAAGACCGGGTCTGCCTGTACCAGATATCCATGACCGTTTTTTACATGCCAGTCATAAAAGCTTCTTTCCGGCTGTCCATAGGCCTCCATGATATTCATAATGGTGCCTCCATGAACTACCACCGCGGCTGCGTTTATCTTTTCCCGGATACAGACTGTCACAACGCGGGAAAAACCTTCCAGTGTCCGTTTCCGGAACTGTTCCCTGCTTTCTCCCTCCGGAAAAGGCAGGGTTCCTCCACTGTCCACCCAATCCTGATACTCCCTGTTTCCGGACAGCTCCTGATAATTTTTATTTTCAAAAATTCCAAAGTCACACTCTGTAAGCTGGTCAATGATCCGCAGTCTTTTATGGGGAAACAGAAGCTCCGCCGTTTCCCGGCAGCGAATCATGGGACTTACAAACACCTCATCCGGAACGCCGTAGGAAAGTTTTTTGATCTCCTCTCTTCCCTCCGGACAAAGCGCCTCATCTGTCGTTCCAATATATCTCTGGTATTTATTTCCTTCTGTCATTCCATGGCGGATCAGATAAATATCAGGCATCTTTGATCACCGTCCCTATGCCGCAGATCACCCGGGTCACTTTTTTGCTGCCGGCAGCCAGTTTTGTACAGACCCTTCCTACCGCTTCCCGATAAGCCCGGTCAAAAGTATCTACCGGAACAACGCCATAGCCTACCTCATCTGAAACCAGAATGACATCCGGATTGTTTCGGATCAGCTCTTCCGCCAGATCTTTTACATCCCTGCCCTCTTTCATTTCTTTTTTTATAAACCGGTGGAAGCCCAGAACCCCCTGTGCTTTCATCAGTTCCTCTTTTGTAACGTCTTCCCCTCTGACCCATCGGATCCCGGGATATGTTTTTTCTGCAAGATCCGCTTTTCCCTGAAAAGCGCCTCCAATCATCATTTCCATAGTAAACTCCTTTTATACCGGAAACGCGGAAACCACCGCGATCACCAGAGCCATCCCCACCTCGCAAAGGCAGAGAAACCAGCCGGAAAGATCTCCTGTGGTACCTCCGAAATATTTCATTGCCATATGTCTGTAATAAAAAAACACAGCACAGGCGGTCAGAAATGCCGCACCGCCGATCACCGGGCTGATCCAGACCATCAGTCCGCAAAGAAGTATCAGATAAACCACCAGCGTATTGCGCACGACCCCGTCTTCTGATTTTCTGGAAAACTCTGCAACCGTTCCCTCTTCCTTCGCCTTCGGGAGCGTGATCACACCGATCCCGGAAAAACACCGGGACACCATAAATCCCAACGCCATGATAAGCGTCAGACGAATATCAAAGCAGATCTCGCTCCAGGCTCCCAGCCAGCAGAGAAAATACACACAGGCAGTGATTACCGCAAACGCTCCCGCATGAGAATCCTTCAGAATTTCCAGCCGTCTTTTCCGCTCCTGCCAGGAGCTTAACGCATCTGCGGTATCCA
This sequence comes from Lachnospiraceae bacterium, assembly GCA_021771755.1. Classification (GTDB taxonomy): domain Bacteria; phylum Bacillota; class Clostridia; order Lachnospirales; family Lachnospiraceae; genus Blautia_A. The sequence goes on from JAETOL010000014.1 coordinate 31,959, forward strand.
AAAGTCCGTCCACATGGATTCCTCCCGTTACCAGCACCGGGATCACTGTCAGAATCACAGACAGAAACAGAACATTCAGCCCCAGATGCCCCGCTGCCCAGGATGCCGCAAGAGTCAACGCTCCAATGGCTGTACCAATAAAAGGAAAAAAGCAGAACATATATTTCATATTTTCCTTTGTCCACTCCGCCTGAGGCATAGGAATCTTGGAAAACATGGCAAAGGCGATCTTAAAGCTGTTCCACAGGCTTTTCACAAAAATCCTCTCCCTTCTTATGATATACAGGGATTCCGTAGACAACCTCCACCACCGTATCTGCCATCCGGGCAAGTCTCCGGTTGATATTTCCCAGTACACACTGGTAATTTTCTGTCTCTCCTTCATAGGAAGCCGCCTCAGAAAAGATCTCATTTGTTACAATGATCAGATCTCCCGCCTGTTTTTTCAGGCCTTCCACTCCCATAAGGATCTCATCCTCTGTTTTTTCTCCGGCGCCATCCTCCCGAAAGATCTCATTGGCTGCCAGATTGGACATACATTCCAGAAGAACCGTACATCCGGAGGGGACCTCTGTGTTTTTCAGTCCCACATAACATTCCACTGTATCAAATCCCTTGCCTGCGCGCATCTCTCTGTGACGCAGGACTCTTTTTTTGCTCTCCTGATCAAACGGGTACATCGTTGCAATATAAACCCTCTTTTTTTCTCCGCAGGCAAGCACACAGTCTTCCGCAAAAGCAGACTTTCCACTTCCGCTTCCGCCGGTTACAAGAATCATCATTTAAACAAGCTCCTCATACTGCTCTACCTTAATCTCCTCAAAGGTACTCATGGACTCATACACGGCAACTCCCATATCCATAAACGGGAACAGCGCCACTGCTCCGCTTCCCTCTCCAAGGCACAGATCGCCGTGGATCACCGCCTCTTTCTCAAGGGCTTTCAGGATCAGCGCTGCTGCCGGTTCCTTTGACACATGAGAAGCGATCATATAATCTCTGGTAAGAGGACAGATTCTCTGAGCTACCAGGGCTGCCACACAGGAAATAAATCCATCGATTACCACCGGAATATGCATGGCTGCACCGCCAAGAAACACACCTGCCATTCCCGCAATATCCAGTCCTCCTACTTTTGCAAGCACATCTACAGGATCCTGAGGATCCGGACAGTTCAGAGCGACTGCTTTTTTGATGGCTGCTATTTTTCTCTTCAGCCCCTCGCTGGAAAGGCCGGCTCCGCGTCCGGTCATTGCCTCTACCGGCTGATCCAGAAGAACTGACGCTACCGCGCTGCTGGTGGTAGTGTTTCCGATTCCCATTTCTCCGGTTGCGATCAGTTTATATCCCTGCTCCTTCAGCCGTTTCACCATTTCAATACCGGCTTCCATCCCCTGCACTGCTTCTTCTCTTGTCATAGCAGGCTCTTTTGCCATATTTCTGGTGCCTTTCATGACCTTCAGATCGCTAGGAACCTTCGTATCAGAAGCCATGCCTACATCTACCGGAAACACATCCGTTCCACATTGTCTGCACATAGCACAGGCAGAAGTATCTCCCTGCAGGAAATTCTCTGCAACGATCGCTGTCACTTCCTGTCCAGTCTGGGTCACGCCCTCTGCTACCACGCCATTATCCGCACACATCGCCACCAGAGCTCTCTTTTTGATGTCGATGTCCGGAGAACCTGTAATCCCCGCGATCTGCATCACAAGCTCTTCCATTTTTCCAAGGGAGTGCAGAGGCTTTGCAATGCTGTCCCATCTCTTCTGCGCTGCCAAAACAGCTTCCTCACTGATCGGTCTGATCTGTTCCTTTACTTCTTCAAGTGTCATTTTTCGTTTCCTTCCTTTCTGTGTTGTATTTGCCGCTGCCCGCTCTGTTTGCAGCCGCATTTATTTTCCTGTTGTAAAAACAAAAAATTTACTGAATACATAATTTAACGCAAGAACAATGAACTGAGTCGCAAATTTCCCCAGCATATCGTTCATATGCAGTACCTCCACCAGAAGCCAGACTCCTCCCACTTCTATGATCATGGTCACAAGACGGGCACTGATAAATTTTATAAAAGGCTGTACATGGTCCTTTAAGGTTTCACACTTATCCTGAAAAACAAATTTCGAGTTCACCACATATGCAAACAGGATCGCTGTAATGATAGATATGAGATTGGCAACGGTCAGCTGTACATTCAGTTTTCTCAGCACATAAAAACATACCAGATTCACCAGCGTTGTACATCCGCCAAAAAATACATATCTGATCATATCATTTCTGTAAAACCGAAGGATCAATTGTTTCATCTTATCCATTTCCTGCTCCTGTATTTTTCTGTTTCTTCCATTTACAAGTCTCTGTATATTTACAAGCCTGAAAATCCTGTATTTTCACAGCCGAAAATTTCATACAGAATCATGTCGTGCATGTTCCGATACATCCTGACTGCCTCTGATGATCCGGGAAATGATATATCGGGGACGCCGCTTTATCTCCTCATAAATCTTGGCAATATAATAGCCAATGATCCCCAGACTCAGCATGATCGCACTTCCTATTAAAAGGAGTACCATCAGGATTGTTGTGTATCCTTCCACTGCATGACCGGTAAAATACTGGATCAATGAATATATGATCAAAATCAATGACAGAAGAAAGCAGATTCCTCCTCCCACTGTTACAAACTGCAGCGGAACCGTAGTAAATGCTACAATATTCGTAAATGCATATTTTACAAGAGACCAGGTAGACCATTTCGATTCCCCGGCTTCTCTTTCCTGAACCTCAAACTGAACAGATGTCGTTTTATATCCCACCCAGGAAGAAGTCGCACGGAAAAACATATTTCTCTCCGGCATGGAAAGAATACTGTCAACTGCCTTTCGGTCCATCAATTTAAAGTCCGAGGCATTCTGCATATTTACACTTGTGGCTTTTGACATGATCCCGTAAAAAAATCCCGCACATTTTTTGTGGATCAGGCTTTCCTTTCCTCTGGTTGTTTTAACGCCTTCTATCACCTCGTAGCCCTGCTGCCAGAGGCGATACATTTCCACCAGTGCCTGCGGCGGATGCTGAAGATCACAGTCCATCACCGCCACTGCATCACCGGATGCCTGAGCAAGGCCTGCAAAAACAGCTGCTTCTTTTCCGAAATTCCTGGAAAATTCAACGCCCAGAATATGAGGATCCTCTGCTCCCGCTTTCTGAATCTCTTCCCAGGTCCGATCCCGGGATCCGTCGTTGACCAGTACCAGTTCGTACGCAATCTCCGCTTCTGTCAAAACCTGTTTCAGAACACGGCAGGTTTTTTTAATCATAAGTTCTTCGTTATACGCAGGAAGAACCACTGATAATAGACTCATATTTTCTGTACCTTCTTTTTACTTTTTCTAAAAAATACCAGACAAATGTAACATAACGCTCCTGTTAAAGTCAAGCACAGTCCCGGAATCAAAAACGGGGTACCGTACACCAGTTCAATCTCATGCGCTCCTTCTTCCAGCATCAGTCCCATATACATGGTATTTGCCTGCAGAATCTCCGTTTCTTTTCCGTCTACATATGCCCGGAATCCTTTGCTGTACGGAAGAGACAGCACCAAAGCCTTTGGTTCGGATAAAGTTATTTTTCCTGTTATCCCGTTTGTATCTATAGAAACATCTGTAAGAACTTCTTTTTTTAGATTTTCTGTCTGTTCGTTAATTTTATCCATAGGCTGACATACGATTCGAAGATCGTCAAACGTATAGATTCCCGTCTTTTCAAAAGTAAGTGTAATAGATTTTTTCCCGTTTTTCCCATACCCTGTATTACATAAAAAATCATGTTTTCCGCTGTATGCATTATATTTATCTGTAAAAATACGGATGGTTTTATCCGGAAACTGTCCCCCTACTGTAATAGACGCCTTTTGACTTTCTTTCCAGTAACGCCAATGGCTGTCTTCATGTATCACCTTATTTTTTTCATAACGGGACATTTTTTCCCATTTTTTATCGCTGACTGTCTCGCGTGGAGAAATCCCATCGTAATCAAGGCCCTCTGCAATCAAATACGTTTCACTGTTTTCCAGACCATCAAAGAGCAGTTCCATTTCTGCGCCTTCTTTTGTCACTTTGATTTTTCCGTCCTTTAAACTGCAGCCCTTCCCTTTCTTTATCTCGTATGGAATCTCCTGATCCAGAAACTCCGGTTCTGCCTCAGGCAGCGGACATTCTTCTGCCACGATCCCCTGAAGAAGCGCCTGTTGTTTTTCTGTGACACTCATTTTATCATATTTTTCACGAGAGATAAACGCATCATAAGTATAGCCTAGCGGAAGAACATCTTTGTTTTCAAAAGCCTCATAGATCTTTCCATTTTTCTCTGCGCTTCCGGTAAGCCAGTAATAGCCATAGGGAAGATAACGATACTCTCCATTTTTTGTCACAAAATATTTCACAGAAGCCAGACGGTCAAGGATCGTTCTTCCATCCAGATTCTCATAATGCTGCTCCCAGGGCGTGTTCAGATACATTTCGTCAAAAAAGCTTCCAATGCTGCTGCTCGCCACACTAAAATAATAAGCTGTATTGTTCGTCCCCATCTGCATGGAGGAATTATCATAAGAAAGCGCGTCCATCTGATCATAGCGAAAAACAGAGTTATCATCTGTATCAAGAACAGCAAGATCTGTGCCAGCCTCCAGCTTTTCCATCGCCATTCCTCTGTCCGTAAATTCAGAAAGGTAATTTTTTTCGTAGGAATACTGATAATAAATATTAAATACAATACCTGCAGTCAGAAGTACACTGATCATCATACAAAGATTTCTTTTTCTCACAAATATCGATCCATACAAAAGGATTACTGCTGTTGAAAAAACCAGAAGAATCATAGCAGACATATTTCTCTCTGTCCGAGCAACTTCCGGATACAAAGCCAGGCAGCAATATATCATAAGAAGAAGAAACACTCCTCTTTTTTCTGTTCTGTCCAATTGGGGAAATTCCGGGTATGTTTTCACAAAAATATAAGCAATCATCATACCATATGCCCAGATCCAACGATTAGACACATAAGAAAAACCATTTAATACATGACCTGCAAAAGGCAGGAGTAAAAATATATTCAAAAGTACAAAGCCCCATTTCAGGGCTGTATTTTTTTTTCGTTTTGAAAAAAGAACAAAAACACCTGTCATGGCCACTGCCGTATATCCGGCAACGCCCCACTGGATCATATTTTCACCAATCAGACAAGTCAGATATTTTTCGTAATATATCCTGTCATAAAGTACCGGCACGTAATTTTCTGCCTGAAACCGTCCGGTTCCAAATACCGGAAGGATCACCGGAAGAAGAATCACCGCAGCCAAAAGTACCGCAATCACAGAATATCCGGCAAAAACAGCCAGCCACTTTCCAATACACCGGATACTTCTCTCCTTTTTTTCCGAAAACACCACAAAATAGTCAAAAGCCGCATAAAGTACCATGAAAATTCCCAACATATAAAAGAAATAAAAATTCGATACTCCGGCAAGTGCTACTGACCAGATAAACACGTACGGCTTTTCTTTTCGATATATTTTGTCTATCCCCAAAAGAATCAACGGCAAATAGATCATAGGATTCGCAAAATACGGATGTTTCATAGACGCATAGATGGTCCATCCTGCAAAAATATAAACAAGAGAGCCCAGAAGGGTGGCCTGTTTGGAATTTTTGTGATAAAAGCAATATCGGCTGAAAGCAATCCCAGCCAGATAAATTCTTAAAAATATCAGGAAAGCATATAAATACTCTGTTTTTTCTGCCGGAACAAATACGGATAGTAAAGTCAGAGGATCACCGATCACATAATAATGCAAAGTTGTCAGTATATCGGATCCATATCCAATGTGCATATCCCACATAGGTATTTCCAGTTTATGTTCTATAAACAACCGGTGCAGGATCTCTCTCAGATAATCCCCATAATATGCCAGTGAATTCAAATGCTGAGGAACTCCGTCATGGCTCCATATCAGCGATTTTCCATTCAGAAAAAAGTGCATATAAAGAATCAGCGCAATAGCACCAAATGCCAGAGTATAAATCAAATAATAGTCTGTTCTTCTTTTGGTAAAACACTTTTTTTTCATTTTCATAATAATATTTCCTCTAAAAAAGCCGCGGTACAATAAGTACCGCGGCTCCTGATCTGAAATTATTCTGCATCTGCTCCGTAAAGAGTGATGAGTTTATTCAGATATTCATATCTAGCCTTAGCCTCTGCTTCATTCTTAGCAAACAGTCTTTCAGCCTTTTCAGGATTCTGACGTTTCAGAGAGTTGTAACGAACCTCGCCGTCAAGGAATGCCTGATAGTCTTCCATATTCGGAGCTTTGGAATCAAGTGTGAACTTGTTCTCTGCTGCCGGGTTGAAGCGGAAGTTGTGCCAATATCCGCACTTAACTGCCAGTTCTTCCTCGGTCTGAGCCTTGGACATACCCTTCTTGATACCATGGTTGATACATGGAGCGTATGCAATGATCAGAGACGGTCCCGGATAAGCCTCAGCCTCAGCAATTGCTTTTACAGTCTGGTTGAAGTCAGCGCCCATAGAGATCTGTGCTACATATACATAGCCATAGCTCATAGCGATGGAAGCCATATCTTTCTTCTTCACTTCTTTACCGCCTGCAGCGAACTGAGCGATTGCACCTGTCGGTGTAGACTTGGAGGACTGTCCGCCAGTGTTGGAATAAACCTCTGTATCGAATACCATAACGTTGATGTCACGTCCGCTTGCGAGAACATGGTCAACACCGCCAAATCCGATATCGTAAGCCCATCCGTCACCACCGAAGATCCACTGTGATTTCTTGGACAGATAATCTTTCTGTACAAGGATTTCCTGAGCTGCGTCACATCCGCATGCTTCCAGAGCTGCTACCAGTTTATCTGTAGCTGTTCCGTTTGTAGCGCCTACAGAGAAGGTATCCAGCCATTCCTGAGCTGCTGCTTTCACATCTTCTTTATCTGTTGCTGCAGCAAGAGCCTCAACCTTATCTTTCAGACCGTCACGGATTGCTTTCTGTGCAAGAAGCATACCATAACCAAACTCAGCGTTGTCCTCGAACAGAGAGTTGGACCATGCCGGACCCTGTCCCTTAGCATTTACTGTGTATGGTGTAGACGGTGAAGAGTTACCCCAGATAGAGGAACATCCTGTTGCGTTTGCGATGTACATTCTGTCACCAAAGAGCTGAGTGATCAGTTTCGCATATGGTGTCTCACCACATCCTGCACAAGCTCCGGAGAACTCAAGCAACGGCTGTTTGAACTGGCTTCCCTTAACAGTTGTCTCTTTGAATTTCTCGATTACATCTTCCTTAACCGGAAGCTGTACGCCGTAATCAAAGAATTTCTGTGCGCCTGCGTTTGCTTCCATGTTTTCCATAACAAGAGCCTTAGCACCCTTCTTACCAGGACATACATTTGCACAAGAACCGCAGCCTGTACAGTCATAAGCGGAAACAGTCATTGTAAATTTGTAATCTTTCATACCGGTCATCGGCAGAGTAGCCATACCTTCCGGTGCATTTGCAGCTTCTTCCTCGGTAAGAGCTACCGGACGGATAACAGCGTGCGGACAAACATATGCACAACGGTTACACTGGATACAGTTTTCTGGCTGCCATACCGGGATATTTACAGCGATACCACGTTTTTCGTATGCGGAAGAACCGGATGGTGTAGTACCGTCTACATAATCCTTGAATGCAGATACAGGCAGGGAGTTACCCTCCTGAGCATTTACTTTTGCCTGGATATTGTTAACGAAATCGATAACGTCTTCTCTTCCCTCTTCTGCATGAGTCATATGAAGGCCTTCGTCCTCAGCATCTTTCCAGCTTTCCGGAACCTGGATCTCAACAACCTGTTTTGCACCGGCATCGATAGCTGCCCAGTTCTTCTGAACAACGTCATCACCCTTACGTCCGTAAGTAGCTTTTGCTGCTGCTTTCATAAGGTCGATTGCCTGCTCCTCAGGAATAATGCCTGTAAGCTTGAAGAATGCAGACTGAAGGATTGTATTGATACGTGTCGGTCCCATGCCGGTCTCAATACCGATCTTAACACCATCGATGGTGTAGAATTTGATATCGTGATTTGCGATGAACGCTTTTACCTGTCCCGGAAGATGTTTCTCAAGTCCTTCCATATCCCATGGGCAGTTCAGAAGGAATGTTCCTCCATCTACCAGCTCCTGAACCATGTTGTATTTATTCACATAAGAAGGATTGTGACATGCAACAAAGTTTGCTTTGTGGATCAGATATGTGGATTTGATCGGTTTTTTACCGAAACGAAGGTGAGACATGGTAACACCGCCGGACTTCTTGGAGTCATAGTCAAAGTAAGCCTGTGCGTACATATCTGTGTTATCACCGATGATCTTGATGGAGTTCTTGTTTGCACCTACAGTACCGTCAGCGCCAAGACCCCAGAATTTGCAGTTTGTGGTTCCTTCCGGAGTAGTTACGATCGGAGCGCCTGTTTCCAGGGACAGATTTGTAACATCATCCACAATACCGATTGTAAATTTCTCTTTTGTTGTGTTCTCAAATACAGCAACGATCTGTGCCGGTGTTGTATCTTTGGAACCAAGGCCGTAACGTCCGGAGAATACCGGAACATCTTTGAATTTAGAATCTCTGAGAGCTGCTACAACATCAAGGTACAGCGGCTCACCAAGAGCTCCCGGCTCTTTTGTTCTGTCAAGAACTGTGATCTGTTTTGTAGTTGCAGGGAATGCTTCGATCAGAGCTTCTGCGCTGAATGGTCTGTAAAGACGAACTTTTACAACGCCGACTTTTTTGCCTGCTGCTGCAAGGTAGTCAATTGTCTCCTCGATAGTATCGTTTACAGAACCCATAGCTACAACTACATGCTCTGCATCCTCAGCACCATAGTAGTTGAACAGTTTGTAGTTTGTTCCGATCTTCTCGTTCACTTTGTCCATGTATTCCTGTACAACTGCCGGAAGAGCATCATAGTACGGGTTACATGCTTCTCTCGCCTGGAAGAAGATATCCGGGTTCTGTGCAGAACCTCTCTGGCATGGATGGTTCGGGTTCAGAGCATGTTTACGGAACTCTGCGATAGCATCCATATCAGCCATATCTTTCAGATCTTCATAGTCCCATGTCTCGATCTTCTGGATCTCATGGGAGGTACGGAATCCGTCAAAGAAGTTGATAAACGGAACTTTTCCCTTGATTGCTGCAAGATGAGCAACCGGTGTCAGGTCCATTACTTCCTGTACAGAAGATTCACAAAGCATTGCGCATCCTGTCTGGCGGCATGCCATAACATCGGAATGATCTCCGAAGATAGAAAGTGCATGAGAAGCAAGTGCACGAGCAGATACGTTGATAACGCCCGGAAGCTGCTCTCCTGCGATCTTATAAAGGTTCGGGATCATCAGAAGAAGACCCTGGGATGCTGTGTAAGTAGTAGTAAGGGCACCAGCTGCCAGAGATCCGTGAACTGCACCTGCAGCACCTGCCTCAGACTGCATCTCTGTAACCTGTACTTCCTGTCCGAAGATGTTCTTTCTTCCCTGGGTAGCCCACTCGTCTGTAGCTTCAGCCATAACAGATGAAGGGGTGATCGGGTAAATAGCAGCTACATCAGAATAAGCATATGATGCATGAGCGGCTGCATGGTTACCATCCATGGTTTTCATCTTTCTTGCCATAGTTTTCTTTTCCTCCTTAAAGGTATGATGAAAAATTATTTCTAGACCGTTAAGCGATCTAAAATTCCGTATTTGATTATACCATATAATAGCTTTATTGTCCAACCGGATTCTGGTTTTTTTTGCATACACAACAAAAGAGAGCGCTGTCCTTTCTGCACGGAAATACGCCAGATACCGTTACGCTCTCTTCGTTCATCTTATCATATATCATCAAAAAGTTCCTGGAGTGATTTACGTTTCAGCAGTTTCCAAAGTTCCTGCTGAATATCCTCCAGTTCTCTGTGCACGATACAGGGCGTCTTATCCCTGTCATCCCTGACACACTGATAATGAGGCTCCATACACTCAATAATCATAAGTTCCGGGTCAATAGCGGTATACACATCAAACAGTGTGATCTCTCCTGTTTTTTTATTAAGGGAATATCCCCCATGAACTCCTCTGAAGCCTTTTACAAGCTTTGCCTTCTGAAGCTTCTTCAGTATCTTATAGGCAAAGGGAGCCGTAATCTGTTCTTTTTCGCAGATATCTCCGACACTGAGTCTCTCTTCTCCTGCCAAAGCACGGATAACCCTCACTGCATAATCACATTCCCTTGTAATCAACATATCTCTGTCCTCTCTAATGTTTCTTATGTCCTGCCAGTTTTTTTACATACAAACTGCATATTTTGTCCGTACCGTTTTCATTTATATGGCATTTGGTATTTTACCAACTTTTATTATAACAACAGCATTGTAAAAATACAACATTTTTTTAAAGAATTTCTATCATTTTTCTGCAAATATCAACAAAAAGCCAAAAAGAAGGATCAAAATACCCAGAATTCTTCTGATCCACACACCAACTGATGCATATCTCGGGTTTCTGATCAGGCGGTCCACATAACTGTAACCAATCCCTGTTCCTACCAAAAGCACGCTGTGCCCCAGTGCATACAGAACCATCAGAAGCACGCCCCACCATGCATTTCTTCCCAATTCAGCAACCAGCGCCAACAGCGCCACCATAACCGGTATCGCACAGTGGGAAGCGAACACTCCGCCGAGTGCTCCTGTCAGAAACGCACCAATATAACCTTTTTTTGTCATATGTTCTGACATATGGATATGAGGAATGATATTTACGATCCCCAAAACCTGAAGCGCCATAAAGATCATCAGGACTCCCATCAGGAATGTCCACCAATGGCCAGCCTCATGGAACAGATGACCGATAAACGATGCCACAGAACCAAAAACACCAAAAGTAACTGCCATGCCTGCTGCCATGGAAACAGAAAGACGCACTGCTTTTTTACGGTCCGCATCCACTGCTCCTACACATGCCAAAAGCATAGGAACGGAAGCCAGCGAGCACGGTGTAAAGGAAGTGATGATCCCTGCTGCCAGGCTCAACAGAGGAGCCGCCCACAGATTTTCTGTCATCAGCTTTGTAAGTGCAGTTATAATTTCCGTCATATACAACAAACTCCCTTCTTTATATAAATGTTACATCCATATTTTTCCTGTTCATTTCCTTTTGAAAAATGATTATAGCAGTATCTCTTTTATTTTTCAAGAAAATAAGTCTTGCAAAATCCAGACTTTAAGGTACAATGGGAATGAGCTGCAAAAACAGCGTTATATAAAAAACGACAACGAAACCATAATGAAGAAAAGAGGTACCTTATGATTTCAGCAAATAACATCACATTAAGAGTTGGCAAAAAAGCTCTGTTTGAAGATGTAAACATCAAGTTCACCGAAGGAAACTGCTATGGTCTTATCGGTGCAAACGGCGCCGGAAAATCCACTTTCCTGAAAATTCTTTCCGGTCAGCTTGAACCTACGAACGGAGATATTGTCATCACTCCCGGCCAGAGACTTTCTTTCCTGCAGCAGGATCATTTCAAATATGATACTTATCCTGTTCTGGATACTGTCATCATGGGAAATACAAGACTGTATGACATTATGAAAGAAAAAGAAGCTATTTATGCAAAAGAAGACTTTACAGATGAAGACGGCATCCGCGCAAGCGAGCTGGAGGGCGAATTTGCAGAAATGAACGGATGGGAGGCAGAATCTGATGCTGCCACTCTTCTCAATGGTCTTGGCATTGAAACCGAACTTCACTACACTATAATGTCAGAACTTACCGGAAGCCAAAAGGTGAAAGTGCTGCTTGCACAGGCTCTTTTTGGAAATCCGGACATCCTTCTTCTGGATGAGCCTACCAACCATCTTGACCTTCCTGCAATCGAATGGCTTGAGGAATTCCTGATCAACTTTGATAACACGATCATTGTAGTATCACATGACCGTTATTTTCTTAACAAAGTATGTACTCACACAGCAGACATCGACTATGGAAAAATCCAGCTTTATGCAGGTAACTATGACTTCTGGTTTGAGTCCAGCCAGCTTCTGATCAAGCAGATGAAAGAAGCCAACAAGAAAAAAGAAGAAAAAATCAAAGAGCTCCAGGAATTTATCTCACGTTTCAGCGCCAACGCCTCCAAATCCAAACAGGCAACTTCCCGTAAACGTGCACTGGAAAAAATCCAGCTGGACGACATGCGTCCTTCCAGCCGTAAATATCCTTATATTGACTTTCGTCCCAACCGTGAAATCGGAAACGAAGTCCTTATGGTGGAAAATCTTTCCAAGACTATTGACGGAGTAAAAGTCCTTGACAATATCTCCTTTACTCTTGGACATGATGATAAGGTTGCCTTTGTAGGAGCTAATGAGCAGGCTATCACAACATTCTTCAAAATCCTTATGGGTGAAATGGAACCAGACGAAGGAAATTACAAATGGGGTGTCACAACTTCTCAGGCATATTTTCCAAAGGATAATACCGCCGAGTTTGATAACGATTTAACGATTACAGACTGGCTCACTCAGTATTCTGAGATTAAAGATGCCACTTATGTTCGCGGATTCCTTGGTCGTATGCTCTTCCCGGGAGAAGACGGGGTAAAACGCGTCAGAGTTCTTTCCGGTGGAGAGAAAGTCCGCTGCCTCCTTTCCAAGATGATGATTTCCGGAGCAAACATCCTTCTTCTGGATGAACCTACCAACCATCTTGACATGGAGTCTATCACTGCTCTGAACAATGGCCTGATCAAATTCCCGGGAGTTATTCTTTTTACTTCTCACGATCACCAGTTTGTTCAGACAACTGCTAACCGCATCATGGAAATTCTTCCTGACGGTAAACTGATCGATAAGATCACTACTTATGATGAATATCTGGCAAGTGATGAAATGGCTAAGAAACGCCACGTATATACAATGAACGAAGAGGACGAAAACGATAACTAATGTAAGTAAAAACAGCAGGCACCACTTATACTGTGATGTCTGCTGTTTTTCCATTTGTAACTTCCAGAAGTTTTTCCAGAGGTACTTTCAGCGTCAGACCGATACGTCCTCCGCTGATATATATTTCCTGAAACCGTTCCGCCGATGAATCAAATACCACCGGATATTGCTTTTTCATTCCCAGGGGGCTGCACCCTCCTCTTACATATCCTGTAATCTTAAGAATATCTTTTACGTGTATCATATCGACCGCCTTCTCCCCTACAGCCCGGGCAGCCGCTTTTCTGTCCACCTCTTTTTCAATAGGCACAACAAACACATAATAGCCGCCGCTTTTGCCTTCCATTACAAGCGTTTTAAAAGACTGTTCATAAGGTGCGCCAATAAGGTCTGCACTGTGAAGCCCATCAATAAATTCATCACACTCATACGGAAAAGCCTTATACTTCACTTTTTTCCGATCCAGCATCCTCATTGCATTTGTTTTAACTTCTTTTGCCATTACGTCCTTCTTTCCGGGAATACTTCTCTCCATGTTTTTTCCATGGAAGGATGCTTTCCCTATCTTCCTCCTCCATCATTTCTCTAAGGATTTCTTCATCCAGTTCTTCTTCGTCTATTGAGTCCAGATCATCATAATCATACAGGTCATCATCGTCATAAAGATCCTCCTCATAAAGGTCTGCATAAAAAGCCTTTTCCCTCTGCTCTTTTGAAGGATAGACAGAGCGTCTTCCTCTCCACTCTTCATCTGAAGCATCCGGATGCTCCACTCTCACCGTATATGTTTTTTTCTTCGAAGAGTTTTTTGGATACGGTCTTCTTCCATAAGAATCACCATACGCATAAGAATCCAGCGGAAGATCAAATTCTGGTTCTGACTTTTTACGTGGACGATAAATGATCGTCTTATCTGAATCAAGTCCATGAAATTCATGGTATTTCTCGCCTTTCCTGTCAAGCTGGATATCCACCGGCACATCTCTGCGGGAAGGATTCACTCTGGAACGCGGCTGTGATTCATAATAAACTTCCCTATACTCTTTTTCTTTGACATGTTCTCTCGGAACCGGCCTCCTTGTATTCTTCTTTGGAGTTTTTCTTACAGGCTCCCTCAGTTCTTCCTCATAGTCTTCCTCGTCATCTTCCTGATCATCGTCTATGTATTTTTTCCGGTTTGTGGCAAACTGAATCAACATTCCAAGAGCCGCAAAAGCTGCACTCAAGCCAATTCCATAAGGAAAATCTGCAAGTCCTCCCAGTTTTGCCAGAGACATACCTGCCATAGCTCCGCCCAAAAGGCTGGTTCCTGTAATGATCACTTCTCTCGCCCATTTCATGGCAAGACTTCCAAGCCCCACTCCTGCCAGCAGACACACAAAAAACATCAAAGACGTAGTCGGATGCAGCACATATATAGCAATTCCCAGTCCCAAGCCTGCGCCCATTACAAAAATACCAGCTTTGTAACTGATGAATACGATCACTGCAAGAACAACACCCACTCCGGCTGCCACTGCAAGCTGTATCATCGTATCCCCTATTCCCATCAAAAATGAAGCTCCAAATCCCAGTCCGGCTCCCGCAATAAACCCAAAAAGCATCATCCAGAACCGCAGCAGGCGGTATCCCAAAACACAATTTATCACTCCAAATACCAGAAGGACTCCAAAAATGATCATTTGTATGTCCGTCACAGCAGATGCTGTCCGAAGTCTTTCTATGATATCCATACCCTGAAGCAGTATATCCAGGATAGCATTCATACTCTTTTCCTCCATTATATATAAAGTTAAAACATAAAATACATGGTCTTCATATTTTCAAGCAGACCATAATGATATTCCACCGAATCCATCCCATACATTTGAAGGTAATATTCGGCTACATAATTAATATAACTTTCTTCTATCCACTCCCTGTAAGCTTCATTATACGCTTCCTGGGTGCTGAATTTAAAACGTATTACCGCAGCTCCATTATTCAAACGCATCTGACAGTACTCGTACAATTCCTGTCTGTCGTAAGTATCAAAGCAGCCCTGGTTCAACACATAAAAATTTCTGTCTGCCGCTGTACACTCCGGCAGCGGAAACTCCGTCGACGCTGTGTAGATCCGATCATACTCTTCCGGAAAAGGACAGAGATAATCATACATGATCGTCTTATGTTCTACCAGTTCAACCGCATCGCCCTCCAAAAATTCTGTCTGATCCCCATTTGTCGCATCCACATAATAATACTGTCCATCGATCGTCACAATATTCCACGCATGTCCCTCATCACTGCCCGCAGTATCTCCCTCTACATAGATACAGGGAATACCAAGCCTTTCCAGCAAATACTGTACTGCCCTGGCATATCCGGCACAAACAGCCTCTTTTTTCCAAAACACTCCTGCAATATTCTGATCATCCTCTGTGGAAACATATTCTGTTGTATCAATCAGATACGTATATACCGTCTTGATCTTTTCATAATCATTGACCGCATCTGCATTCATAGAAGAAACTTCCTGAAATGCAAGCTCCATCGATTGTTGAATTTCCTGCATCTGCTGCTCTGTATAAGTATATCCCGGTGAAAAACTACAGTAATTTTTCCCTGGATATGACGTTCTGTAAACCGGCTGTCGATTGTGTATCCAGAAAAGCTCCGGATGATCTTTCAAAATTCCATGATAGGCTTTATCAATCGTATTTTCATTTGCCGTTGTAAGATAAAATTCTTCTTTTCTCTGACGGATACCCTGAAGCATTTCTCTATATACTCTTTTTTCTTCTTCTGTCAGAAAAGAAAAATAATATTCCTGATGGCCTTCATCGAACTGAACAACCTCCTGCTCCCTGAGCTGCTGAACCTCTTTTGGTTCCGGATCCAGAAATGATTCTGCCATATCCACCAGAGAACTCTGAGGTTCCTCTCCCGTCTGATTCTTCAAAAACAGCGTATAGGACAGAGCGCATAGGATTCCGAGCAGAAACAGAAGGAACAGAAAGCCTTTTCCCGGAAATCGTTTTCTTTTCATCTGATTCTCCTTTTTGAAAAATCATGCCCATGCGGCCTTATTCCGATCCGCATGGGCATATTTTTAATCTCTATAGACACATTCGATCAGTCACTGAACACAATTTCAATATCTTCGATTTCCGGTCTGCCCGGAAGAATCTCCGGAACTCCATAAACAGATACATTCTGGTCAAGAATTGCCTGCAGTGTATCTGTCACCTCTACATTCCCATTGTCTCCGCTGCCATCAGAAAGCACGATATCTCCACTGTCTTCTGTCTCCTCAAAGGTAACAACAACGTCATCCTCGCCGTCACCGGAAACGAAAATTTCCTCGTTTTCAATATCTTCTGTGTCTGTTGTATTTTCCTGAGATGTACCGGAAGTAAAGTCTGTATCTGCCGCCTGATCTACGGTAAGCCCCTCTGGAATCTCCGCATTATCTGCTGCAGCTCCGTCGCTGATCATCTGTTCCAGTTCCTCTTTTGTCGGATAAAAGTCAGGCTGACGGATATAACGGAAGCTTGCACCATATGCTTCTCCTACAGTAACTCCATTTTTGCTGGAAGAGCAATGAACTGCAATCCAGTCCCCGGCATCTGTCTGTCCGCAAATGATTCCTACATGATTATTGCTTCCTGCCTCCGGACCACTCTGAAACACCAGATCTCCAGGCTGGGCGTCCTGCTCACTTACTACATTTGCATTCAGCCATTGAGCAGAAGTTCCATCTCCGATTGTTTCCTGCATATCCTGATCCAAATAACCATTAATCACTGCCCAGGTAACAAATCCGCTGCAGTCCAGTCCATAAGCCCTTACGGTTCCCGTACTCGGGCTTCCTTCTGCAGACACTTTTTCTGCATTTCCCCAAGTAGAATCTTTTCCGATCACTGTTGATTTTCCTCCCCAGAAATAACCAACTTCTCCTACCAGGGAATAAGCTGCAGTAATCACATTGACGCGTTCCTCGGATACATTTTCTCCAACACTCTGGCGTACAAAGCCTTTCGCATCTGTAACAATCGCGCACAAAAGTTTACAGTCTGTCTCTACATATTTTTTCAGAACAGCTCTGTCTTCCTGTCCAATCTTATTTTCTTTGATATAATGATTGATGTGATAATTTCCATAGGAAACATGTGAAAGCTGTTTTTCATCTCTTATAACCGGATTCATTTCAGCAAAGATTGCTGCAAGATCACCTTTGGCCGTACTGTCCAGCTTAAATTCTGTCACACCTTCCTGGCTTTTTTCATATACATACACGGCAAGAATATCCTGCCAGTTTCTTACAAGAAGAGAATCTGAAGACGCAGTCAGATTATTGCTTCTCGAATCGCTGGAATCAGTCAGTCCGTTTTTTTCTTTATATTCTTTTTCAATCTCATCCATTACAGAGGAAAAATCATCAGAAAAAGAAAGCTGATAATTATTTTTCAGACTGTCCAGATAAAACTCGCGTCCCGCATGAAGATTCGCCACCATACTGCTATAATACACTGGTGTTCCTTCTCTTCCCGGTTCTGTTCCATCAGAAATATCTGTCGAATCGCTATCTGTACTATTATTTTCCTCTTCTTTCAACTCAGCGATCCGCTTTTCCATTTCCTCGAGCTTCTCATAATTTGTTACCAGTTTCTTCTGTTCTTCTGTGAGCTTATCATATGCTGCCCGAAGGGCTTTTACTTTTGGCTCATGCTTCAAAGTCAGTTTTTCCTTTGACAGCTGTTCAATTTCATAAATAAGCTTTTTTACTGTCTGATCATCCGGTGTTGGCGTTGGCGTCGGCGTTCCGGTGGGTCCGGGTGTCACACTTGGCTCAGGTGTCACGCTTGGCTCAGGTGTAATACTTGGTTCCGGTGTCACGCTTGGCTCAGGCATTACACTTGGTTCCGGCGTCACACTTGGAATCGGTGTCACATCCGGGTCAGGTGTAATACTTGGTTCCGGTGCCTGCGTCGGCTCTGGCGCCTGCGTTGGTATCGGCGCTTCCGTGGGTACCGGTGCTTCTGTCGGTACCGGTGCTTCCGTCGGCGCCGGAGCAACTGTCGGTGCCGGTGCTGCTGTTGGTTCCGGCTGCACCGTCTCCTGAGAAACCCCATCATCCGAATCTGAAACAGATGCCGTGCCATCCCCATTTGCCATTACAGACGCAGGTGTAGACAGCACGGTAGCTGATATTAACGTGATACATAAATATTTTGTAAGATATTCCGGCGGTTTTAGCACAAAATTCATATTTTTTTCATATTTATCCCGTTTAAAATGCCGGGATCCGAGCCGGCATCGAACCGGTACTAAGATGACACACTCCCTGAAATACCTGACAGCAAACATTTAAAATATATCCGATATCATCGGTAATATTTCTTTCTTTTTTCAGATAAATCTCATGCTGTGTTTTAATATATTCGATAATCTGTCCAAAATCACCAAAATGGATCGCCGGACCTGCATATTTATCCGCTTCTCCATTTCTGATATAGCTTTTTAATCTGTTTTTCAACTCTTTTTCATAACTGTTATGCTGTACCAAAGAACCTGTAAACGTCCTATTGTGTGGAAATGTAAAATAATCCGCAATATAATGGAAGATTTCTCCAAGTCTTCGCCAGAATACTCTTTCCTTATACTGTTCAGTTCCATATTCTACCAGAAGTTTCAGTTTTTCCTGAACCTCATCAAAAGTTCCAAAAAACTCATGTCTTTTTGTTACAAAAGAAGGTCTGATATCCGGAAGAATACTTCCAAGACAAAATGCTTTTCTATGTGACTGTAAACTTTCGGAAGCTGTCATCTGGTCAGCCAGATATCTTGCCAGCAATATATGTGATTTTTTTCTCAAATCTTTTCTCTCTTTCTTAAAGAAACCGTTTATCGCAGCCAAAATATACTATACCAGAAACATCATATTTTTACAAATAAAATTTTTGTAAAATATGATGAAATCCTATTTTTCCATTCACAACTACTGCATTCTAAGGATTACAGTTTTTACACGGAGTATAGCCCTGACTGATCAGTTCATCTCTGCTGCCTGTATATTCCAGTTTGTTTTTCTCTTTCATGCGTTTTACACTCGAACATTCTGGTTTGTGAAAAATTTCTGTATTAATATTGACCACATATGCAGCCTGACTGATCGCATTGTCTTCTGACTGATTCGCCATATTTTCGCCATCCGAAAGCGCTTCGGCTTCCTCCGTCACATATTCTGAATCTTCCCAGCTATCCCCTGTACGGTAATCAATTTTCACTCCTGGCTGAACGTTATAGCAATACACATTAAAGAGAATTCCCTCGCCCTCGTCTTCTACAGATCTCGCCTCCATCTGCACGCCGGAAGCCACCAGGTCATCGCCCTGATATAAAGGTGTCACTCTGTAAAGCACATGATTTCCCGTCTCATGGATATAATCTGCCGTCATATTTTCAAAAGGCAGCATTCCATCCACATTCATATATCTGGTACCCGTTATCAGATTTTGTTTATTTGCATTTTCTGCCGTAAGCTGATATCCAATGAGGTGACATCTGTTATATAAATACTTTCCATCTACAAAATCATACTTTACTGTCTGCCATCCGGAAGGACGAACCTGTCCTATTTTTTCTCTCTCTTTTTGCGGCATCAGATCCGGTCCGATATTGGCATATGCCACTCCACACCTGCCAAGCGCATCCAGTTCACTATAGCTTTCAAAAGATTCTTCCGTAAATTCCTCCTGTGAAAACTCTGGAACATTATCATTCAGCACCGTATATGGATTTCCCGTATAAGAAGGTATTTCTGCCAGGTCCGCGGCTGCATAAACCACCGTGCTTTCCACGTACGAACCGCCACTTCCCCAAATCAGTATCCCCGCAGCTGCAGCCGAAACCAAAAACCGTTTCAAACTTTTCAACATATCCGCTCCTCTCTACACAGTTCTCTGTCTTTCGACATTTTTCCTATGAGAATCCTATCACAGAAAGGAGCTTTTTTCAATCTTCTACAGAAAAGCTTCCGAAATCTATTCGGAAGCAGGCTGCTGTTCGCTTCGTTTACAGCAATGAAACGATTATAAAAAACAAGGTACGGAAACCGTACCTTGTTTTTACTCTAACAGACCGCTGTATACATAACCCGTCTGTCCTTCATATTCAATTTGGATCCAATCGCCTTCCTGACCCAGCTTTTCAACTTCTGTGCCTTCATCCAGGCCTCCAATGATGTCTGCATCACCGTCTGCTTCTGCTCTGACATTACAACCTTCTGTAACCGTCAAAACAGTTCCGTTTTCAGCATTTCCAGAAGCACTGGCATCTTCGCCAAGCCCATTCAGAAATTCTGCAAGATCTGGATCGTTCTTCTGTGCAGCATCATATTCCGCCTGTACTTTCGTTCGTAACTGCTGAACATCTGCATCATTCAAAAGATTTTCCATATATGTGGAAATTTTTGTATTTTGATCTGCTGCACCCAGGATTTTATAAATGTTCTTACTGTCTTTTACAACATACGCATATCCTAATGAAGGTACCGGCGTATCAATTCCTGTGCAGATATAACTGTAACAAGTATATACTACATAAGAATTATCATCCAACCCCTTTTTTGTATAGACATTGCCTGGTGAATAAGCTTCAATATAATCTTTGGCATTTGTGATTCTTGACTCATCAGATGCAGTCAGATCACTGACCAAAGTTCTTAATGCCGCAATATCTCTTTCCCCTAAAGCTCTGTAATAGCTGTGCATAAACGCAGAAATATCTGCGCTGCCTTCTTCCAAGGGATTCGCATCTTCTTTCTTCCCGTCGTTTGTCTCCCCATCATCTTCCGGAGAAGAAGGATCATTTCCCTGGCTGTTGTCCTGAACTGTTTTTTGATCTTCATCAGAAGCACCCTTCCCGCTTCCTACACAGGCACGTATGCCGAAGAACAAAACAGCTACGATCACCAGAATAGCACCGCCAAGCATAAAATAGCGGAGGTTATCTGATAACCATTCTTTGAAATTCTCCAAGTTCTTGTCCTCCTTAAATTACAACGCGCCGGAACCTCCCAATTGTCCTGCGCAAACACACCTGAAGGGAATCGAACCCCCGCACATGGTACCGGAAACCACTGCTCTATCCACTGAGCTACAGGTGCATAAATACATTTCATTGAAATATATAATATCACATTAATTTATAAAAGTAAAGATTTTTCTTTTCTATGCACAATTAAGGAAATTTGTAGTATATCTAGTGTATGATAAAGATTTTGCATATTTCCCTACAAACGTTATCCTGCTGACAACATCTCAACAAAAAACAGAGGCCTGGATTTTTCCGGCCTCGTATGCTTTCTTTAAGATGTTTTCTGCAAGTCGCTGTAGGTTGTCCCTGTCTGCAGCTGGACTCCATTGATTTCTGCAAGCTTATGAACAGTTACAAACTGATAACCTTCTTTGATCATTTCCGGAATAAAAATTTCTGCCGCATCTACAGAGGTACTAAAAATATCATGCATAAGAATAATCGAACCATCTTTGGCCTGAGAACGAACAATTTCTGCGATCTGCTGAGGATTCTGACTTTCCCAGTCCAGAGTATCGACAGACCAAAGTACCATTGGTGTTCCAACAACCGATTTTACAGAGGAATTCACAGATCCATAAGGTGGTCGTACCACAGTAGCTCCCTGCCCGGTAAGCTTTACAAGAAGTTCGTCTACAGCACCTATCTCCGCGGATATATCCTCCGGTGATAAATTGGTAAGATCTGCATGAGAATATGAATGATTTCCCAATTCGCAGCCCAATTCTTTCATTCTCTTTACTTCATCAGAAAAATATTCAATTTCTTTTCCTACCATAAAAAAAGTAGCTTTTGCTTTGTTTTTTTCCAGACAGTCCAAAAGTCTGTCTGTAAAAGAGCTTGGACCATCATCAAAGGTCAGAGCCACATATTTTTTTTCCTTTTTTTCAGGAACTTTGGTGGGCTCTGCCTTTGGTGCTTCTGTCTGTTCAGGGACGTCGGTCTGTTTAGGAGCTTCTGACTTCTTTTCTGAAGAGTAATCTTTCAGAGAGCCATCCGCCTGAAGTTCATAGCTTTTTCCGCCGGTTGTAATAAAACCAGTCTGCATAATTCCGTCCAGATCCATAAAATAACGTTTTCCGCCATCGTCTACCCAACCAGTCTGCATGATTCCATCCTGATTGAAAAAGTATCTTTTTCCATCTGTATCAGTAAGCCATCCTTTGTAAGGAGCCCCATTGACCATAAACATCCAGTTGCTTCCGCTGGATGTCCAGACACCTGTGGAGGCTTCTGGGGATATCTCATATATAGCAGGTGACACTGTAGGAGCTGCTGTTGGTGAAGGTGATGTCTGTACAACAGGCGTTTCTTCTGGCGTTTCTTTTTTATGAGACGGTTCTTCGTCATTTTCCTTTGCCGCAAACAATTGGATGGTATCATTTTGAAGCTTTGAAGGAATCGCTGTTGACTGACGAAACAGATATCCGCATCCAAAACAGAGTAGTATAGAAATCAGAAGCAGAAAAATATTTGTCCGCTTATTGCCGCCTGGCATTTTCTTTCCTCCTCATATTTTTTCACATCATCGTGTCTGCTCCTATCATACAATAATCGACAAAAAAATACAACCCTGCCATGTATTTGCTTGTTGATAATAAACCAGAAAGATTATATAATGGAAAAATGGAAAAAATAACAAACGAAACTACTATCCGAATAAATAAGTATCTCAGCAGTGCCGGAGTGTGCTCCAGGCGTGAGGCCGACCAATATACAGACGCCGGACGAATCACCATAAACGGAAGACCGGTCTCTACTGGAGAACATGTTTCTCCTAATGCAGAAATCTGTCTGGACGGAAAACTCATCCAACCGGAAAGCCGTCAGGTCCTGCTCCTTTTTTACAAACCCAGAGGGATTGTCTGCAGTACAAAAAAGCAGCGACAGGAAACCACCGTCACAGAATTTTTGGATTATCCGGTACGCATTTATCCTATCGGACGTCTTGATAAAGAATCGGAAGGACTACTCCTTCTGACGAATCAGGGAGATTTGGTAAATCGGATCATGCGAGCAGGAAATTATCACGAAAAAGAATATCTGGTTACGGTAAATAAAGAAGTTACCCCGGAATTTATCCGGCATATGGCTTCGGGAGTTCCGATTCTGGACACTATTACACGTAAATGCTTTGTAGAAAAAACAGGCAAAAATGCCTTTCGCATTATCCTGACTCAGGGATTAAACAGGCAGATCCGGCGTATGTGCTCCTATTTGGGCTATGAAGTTGTTTCTTTAAAAAGAATACGGATTATGAATCTGACATTAAGCGGCCTGAAATCCGGAGAATACAGAGAAATCCAGCCTGATGAAATGAAACGGCTGGAGCAAATGCTGAAAAATTCATCAAGCAAGACAATTACAGGAGGAAATTATGGAAACAGCCCTGCAGCAAATGAAAGAGCTGGTCAAAACATTAAACAAAGCGGCAAAAGCTTATTATCAGGAAGATCGAGAGATCATGGACAATCGGGAGTACGACGCTCTGTACGATCAGCTGGAAAAACTGGAGAAGGAAACAGGAATCACACTGGCAGACAGCCCCACAGTAAACGTAGGCTATGAGGCTGTTGATGTTCTTCCAAAAGAAACTCACGAAAGCCCCATGCTTTCTCTTGACAAAACAAAAGACAGAGAAACGCTTCGGCAATTTGTCGGGAACCATAAAACTCTTTTGTCCTGGAAAATGGACGGCTTGACCATTGTTCTTACCTATGAAAACGGAGAACTTCAAAAAGCAGTTACAAGGGGGAATGGAACTGTAGGGGAAGTTATTACCAACAATGCCCGGGTTTTCCGGAATATCCCATTAAAGATTGCTTATCAGGGTCGTCTGGTACTGCGTGGAGAGGCTGTCATAACTTATTCTGAGTTTGAGCGTATCAATAAATCAATTGAAGATGTAGAAGCAAGATACAAAAATCCGCGAAATCTATGCAGCGGTTCTGTGCGGCAGCTGAACAATCAGATCACAGCTGAAAGAAACGTACGGTTTTATGCATTTGCTCTTGTATCTGCTTCTGGAACAGATATGCATAACTCCAGAGAATATCAGATGGAATGGCTGAAAGATCAAGGGTTCGAGGTTGTGGAATATCGCGTTGTCACAGCAGATAATCTGGATAATGCTATGGATTATTTTGCAGCCACTATCGAAAAAAATGATTTTCCTTCCGATGGGCTTGTCGCTCTTTATGACGATATTGCCTATGGAGATTCTCTTGGATCTACAGCAAAATTCCCAAGAAATGCTTTTGCCTTTAAGTGGGCAGATGAAATACGTGAAACAACATTGCGCAGCATTGAATGGAGTCCTTCCCGAACCGGTTTGATTAACCCTATTGCTGTGTTTGATCCGGTGGAACTGGAAGGAACTACCGTCAGCCGTGCCAGTGTCCATAATGTCAGTATCCTAAAAGAGCTGGAATTGGGAATCGGAGACACAATACAGGTATATAAAGCAAATATGATCATCCCACAAATTGCGGAAAATCTTACAAGAAGCAGTAATCTTCCTATTCCGGATATCTGTCCCGCCTGCGGGCAGGAGGCAAAAGTCATCAGGGAAAATGAAGTAGAAGCACTTTACTGTATGAATCCTGAATGCGCCGCAAAAAAAATCAAAGCTTTCACACTTTTTGTCAGCAGAGATGCAATGAATATTGACGGTCTTTCAGAAGCCACTCTGGAAAAATTTATTGCCCGAGGATTCATCCATAATTTTGGAGATATTTTTGAAATCGGTCGTTACCGGAAGGAAATTATAGAAATGGAGGGCTTTGGCCAGAAGTCTTTTGATAATCTTATGGAAAGCCTGGAAAAAGCAAAAGAAACCACTCTTGCCAAAGTAATCTACAGTCTTGGAATTGCCAATATAGGTCTGTCTAACGCCAAGGTGATCTGCCGTCACTTTGACAATGATCTGGAAGCAATCCGAAAAGCTGATCTTGAAGAAGTCAGTGCCATCGACGGAATCGGTCCGGTTATTGCCCGCAATCTGGTAGAATATTTTCAGAAAGCAGAAAACAACCAAAAGCTGGACCAGCTTATGCAGCATCTTCACATACAAAAAGACGTGCTCCAAAAAGAACAGATTTTCACAGGGATGAATTTTGTGATTACAGGAAGCCTGGAGCACTTTTCGAATAGAAGCGAAGCAAAAAATCTTATTGAGTCCCTCGGCGGAAAAGTAACCGGCTCTGTGACTGGAAAAACCACTTATTTGATCAATAATGATACTGCTTCTAATTCATCAAAAAACAAAAAAGCCAGGGAACTGGGAGTCCCTATCCTTTCAGAGGAAGACTTTATAAAGCTTACTCAGGCGGAAGGCCAGACAGAATGATATACCAGGAGGAAAAATAAAATGCCAATTAAAATACAGAGTGATCTGCCCGTAAAAGAGATTTTGGAAAAAGAAAACATCTTTGTCATGGACGAGGGAAGAGCCGTCCATCAGGATATTCGTCCGATCCAGATCCTGATTCTGAATCTGATGCCTTTAAAGGAAGAAACCGAACTTCAGCTTCTGAGATCACTTTCCAATACTCCTCTGCAGGTAGATGTTACCTTTATGGCAGTAGAAAGCCATGTTGCTAAAAACACCTCAAAAAGTCATTTAAATAAATTTTATCAGACATTTTCTGAACTGAAGCATCTGCGTTTTGACGGAATGATCATCACAGGTGCTCCTGTGGAACAGATGGAGTTTGAGGAGGTTGATTACTGGAATGAGCTGACGGAAATTATGGACTGGACAGAATCTCATGTTACCTCTACCATTTTCCTTTGTTGGGCAGCTCAGGCGAGCCTTTATCATTTCTATGGTCTCCAAAAGAAAATGTTGGATAAAAAAATGTTTGGACTTTTCTGGCATAAGGTTTTAAACCGCAAGGTTCCTCTCGTAAGAGGGTTTGACGATATGTTCCTTGCGCCTCATTCCAGACATACAGAAGTTCCAATTGATGATATCCATGCCTGTAAAGAACTGACTGTCCTTGCAGAATCAAAAGAAGCCGGACTATTCCTTGCCATGGCAGAAGATGGCCGGAGAATCTTTGTTATGGGACATCCTGAATATGATCGGATTACGCTTGATGGCGAATATAAACGAGACTCTGACAAAGGGCTTGCCATTGATATCCCGGAAAATTATTATCAGGATAATGATCCACAAAACAAGCCGTTGCTTATGTGGCGCGCTCATGCAAACAACCTGTACACCAACTGGCTGAACTATTACGTTTACCAGAGCACCCCGTATGACCTGATGGGGACTCCGGATTTTCGTTGTATTTAAGATCCTATGGAATTCAAAACTTTGAACGTTTCCGTACCAGGATCTTACATAGTACAAACTAAATAAAAACTTATAAACAAGACTGGCACGAAGGTTTATTTTTCATACCCTAATATCAGTATAGAACTTAAAAACGTAAAAAAGGCTCCAAACGTAATAACGGGGCAGGATTTCTAAGAATCCCACCCCAAAACTTGACATAGAGCCTTTTTATATTTGGAGGCTACTGTGAAATAGATTACCCATCTATTTCACAGTAGTCTCCTTATTTAACTCCCCACTCCCAACGATCCAATAATGGGCTTCTGACTGCGTCTGCAGACACTCCTAAACGGTACAGACTGTAATTTCCCGCCGTTCCTACTTCCTGATATCCCTGGTTTTCCAGTTCTTTCTTCTGCTGCTCATTAGGAATTTTCACTACAAGATAATTACACAGGATTCTTTTTCCCACTGCCCCAATGTTCGTATAATTAAATACCGGTGCATTAATTTCCAAATACAGACGTCTCGCCCCTGCTCCAGCGTTTCCACGGCCTTCTCTGTTAAACATCATACAGATTGAGGGGTCATACACGCGAACATAAGGTCCTATATAATTGTCTGCTGCCAGAAGAAATTCCGAATCACCTGCATCTTTTTTTACCATTTCACAAATAGCAGCCACTTCATCCGGTACCTGCTGATAATTATTTACCAGCTTATAGTTCCCGGCTGCATAAATTCCTCTTCCAGAATATGCAATCGCAGCTATTGCCAGCAGGACAAGCCCAAACTGAATTCCTTTGTTTTTCCGTTCTTTCAAAAATTCTGTCATAGCAGCAGCAATTACCGGAATTGCCGGAAGAAGCCATAAGACACGCCAATATACCGTTTTTCCAATACACTTCTGAATGAATTTTGCACTTATTGGGCAAAAAAACAGGATCAATACGACTGCAGTGTAGGGAATCAGATATTTTGTACTTTTTTTATGCCTGCGAAATATCAAAAGATACAAAATAGAAAACACAAGCAGCCACATGACCAGACTTTTTCCCCAGTAATTATCCCAGAAGATTTTTGTCTGTTGAAAAATTTCTTTCATTTTTGTCCTCCTGTCAGCCTATTAAAATATATGCAATGCCTAAAACAAAGGACGGCAGACAGCACAAAAGTCCTTTTCCCACTCTCTTCCAGTCTTTTCGCATCACTAGAGATACTGCCAGAAAACATCCCGTCATAATTGGAGCCAGAATAATGCCCATAGAGGACAAAAGGCAGCAGCTGATATTAGCCAGAAGAAGCGCAGTCCATGAATTTTTTCTTTGCTTCTCCAGAAGCATTGATATGCAAAGGCAAATCAGATAAGGAAGCAAAACAGATGCAAGAACTGCCTTCCCCTGCCAGATTCGAACCATTTGAAAATTCCCTGCATTATATACGGAATATCCCGAAAAGCTACATATACAAGCTGCCAAAAGGAGATAAATATCTTTTGCTTTCTTTTCTCCGGAAAACCATTTTTCTCCAAGACAATACTGCACCATATATGCCATCGGAAGAAAGATCACAGGAAAAATCATATGAGCCATAATTGCCGGATGCAGTCCCCCGCTAAGCTGACTAACCACTGCCAGAAAAACAGGAAACGGAGAAAGTACATATCGTCTGGGCAGAATTCTATACTCACATCCTGTATAAGGATCCACTGCAAAAATAGAATCCGTGTGTACATCGGTTGTTGCTGCCGCCACATAAAAACAATCATCCGCATCCATATGTGCCATAGCCGCACACATGAGTACTTGAAGGAGGATTACCACAACAGCCATCCAAAAATATATGGATGGCCGTTCCATTTTTTTTCGCAGATTTTTATTTCTGTTCTTTTTTTTCCATAACAATAAACCGGCCACTGCAAAGCCTGCTGCCAGACTCCCATACACTGCAGTCAGAACATGCAGCGGCATTTTCAGTAAGATCATAGGAAGAACCAGAATTTCCATCATTGCAAAAAGTAGCAAATATCCATGAAGAAAAATTTCAGCAAATTTCAGCTGCCTTTTGCCTGTAAAAAGGATTCCTGCTGCAGCGGGAACTACTGCCAGCCACACCAGAGCCAGAACCCCTTTCATCACCATATCCATCTTACTTCTCCAGTTTCTGCTTCAGAATTCCCATAGCAACTTTTTCCGGAGTGATCGGAAGTTCCCTCACTCTTACTCCGGTTGCATTGTAGACTGCATCTGCAATTGCCGGACACGGAGTGTTGATAACCAGCTCTCCTATGGATTTTGCGCCAAATGGACCACTAGGTTCATAGCTTCCACGGATTTCCACCCGCACATCACCGATATCAAGACGAGAAGGAATCTTATACTGCATAAAAGAATTGTTACGAATCTTTCCTTTTTCCGTGTATTGAACATCTTCATGAAGCGCCATACCAATACCCTGAACAATTCCACCTTCCGTCTGTACCCGTACAAGGTTTGGATTGATCGGTGTACCACAGTCTACTACCGCTGCATAGTCAATGACTTTGACGCTTCCTGTTTCTTTATCAACTTCTACTTCTGCCATACCTACCATAAACGGCGGCGGTGAAATCGGAGAACAATGGGTTCTGGTAACCTGAAGTTCCTGTGTATTTCCACAGGTTCCTTTTATCGCAACTTCTTTTAGTGAAACCTTATGTTCTTCATCTGTGAATACAAATTCCCCATCAAAATTTACTTCTTCCGGATTCACTTCCAGCATTTTTGCTCCCAGAGCACATATTTTTTTCCTCAGCTCCTGACATGCCTGAAAAACAGCCATTCCTGTTGTATAAGTAGTCGCTGATGCATAAGAACCTGAATCATAAGGAGAAATATCGGTATCTACACCAAATACCACAATATTTTCAATAGAAGTTTCCAGGCAATCTGCTGCTATCTGAGAAAGGATTGTATCACATCCGGTACCCATGTCTGTACATCCAAGGCCCAGGGTATAAGATCCGTCCTCATTCAGCTTCATATCTGCCCCGCCAACATCAATACCGGCAATTGAGGAACCCTGCATAGCCATAGCAACGCCTACTCCTCTGACTTTTCCGTTTCCCATATCTTTATATGGATATTTTTCGTCCCAGTTCATCATTTCTTTGGCACGCTGCATACACTGATCCATCGTACAGCTAGGAGCTGTGATGCAATCCTGATATGCCGGAAGCGGTTCCCCTTCCATTGGCATATTCAGTTCACGCAATTTCACCGGATCCATCTTCATCATATGTGCAAGTTCATTTATCGCAGATTCCACTGCATAGATTCCCTGAGTAGCACCATATCCTCGGTATGCTCCTGCTGCCTGCACATTGGTGTAGACTACATCATATGCAAAACGATGCGCCTCCGTATGACGATAAAGGGCAATGGATTTATGTCCGCTTAAACCTACAGTTGTCGGACTATGCTCCCCATATGCCCCGGCATTGGAAAGAGTATAAACATCCAGGGCACGGACGATTCCATTCTCATCAGCACCAGCTCTTACGCGAATTTCCATTTCATGACGTGGAGAGGCACAGATCTGTGATTCATAACGTGAATACAAAATTTTTGATGGGCGGCCTGTCATCCAGGTAACAAACGCAGGATAGATTTCTGTTACCGCTGTCTGTTTCGCTCCAAATCCGCCGCCGATTCTAGGTTTGATCACACGAATTTTCGAGGAAGGAATGTCCAGTGCATTCCCAAGAATTCTTCTTACATGAAATGGTACCTGTGTAGAAGAAACCACATTCAATCGTCCAAAATAATCCTTATAACAATACGTACGGAAAGTTTCCATCATTGCCTGCTGATTTGCTTTTGTATGATAGGTACGATCTACCGTATATTTACACTCTCCAAGAATTTTTTCCACATCACCGGATTCTTCCACTCCAGATGCACAAAGGTTTCTTTTGTTGTCTGCTCCTACCGGAATCTTTGCCTCCCAGTCCTCTTCTGGATGTACAAGGATTTTCCCATCCTTTGCCTTATGCATGTCAAGAA
This sequence comes from Lachnospiraceae bacterium, assembly GCA_021771755.1. Lineage (GTDB taxonomy): Bacteria > Bacillota > Clostridia > Lachnospirales > Lachnospiraceae > Blautia_A. The sequence goes on from JAETOL010000014.1 coordinate 62,411, forward strand.
CAGGCTCATCCACACGGTATTTTACCTTGATTCTTTTCAGAGCTTTTTCTGCGGCTGCCTCTGTTTCCGCTGCTACGATTGCAACTGCATCTCCAACAAATCTCAGTCTCTGATCCAGAATATAATGATCATAAGGACTCAATTCCGGATAGGTCTGACCCGCCAGAGTAAAACGTTTACGAGGCACATCCTTATATGTATAAACAGCCACAACACCGTTGACCTGCTTCGCTGTTCCTGTTTTAATTTCTTCGATCCAGGCATTTGCGTGAGGGCTTCGCAAAATTTTAACGATCAGACAATCTTTCGACGCCAGATCATTGGTAAATACCGGTTTTCCAGTTACCAGTGCCATCGCGTCTTTTTTTCTTACTGGCTTACTGACATAACTCATTCTTCTGCCTCCTCCCTCTTCTTTGTTTTTTTATACTCGAGATATTTCAGGATACTCCTTGTTTGTCCCACAAATCCGGAACATCTGCAAAGATTTCCCGCAAGATACTCTTTGATTTCTTCTTCCGTCGGATCCTCCAGTTCATTTTCCATAGCAAAAATATTCATGATAAATCCCGGGTTACAAAATCCGCACTGTTCTGCACCTTCATCCGCCAGAAACGCCCCAAATTCCTCTGCTTCTTTCTGCATTCCTTCCATTGTCACAATTTTCTTGCCCTCTGCGCGAAGAGCAAGCATACTGCAGGAAAGAACCGGTTTGCCATCCATCAGTACTGTACACAGTCCGCAGTTAGAAGTTTCACAACCACACTTAACACTGTAACAGCCTTTTTCTCTCAAAAAGTCCAGAAGCATCGTATCTGGTTCTACTTCTTCATGACGATAAACCCCATTCAGCCAAAAACTCAGATTCATTTTTCTATCCCTCCTAATGTTTCCCAGGCTCTTCTGGTCAATACTTCGGTAAGGAGCCTGCGATATTCTCCGGATCCACGCATATTACTGCCAACCGGTACATTTTCTGCTGCATATTCAGAAAATCTGCGCGCAGCCTCTGTTTTTTCTTTTTTCGACATTTCTGTGAATCCATAAAGAAAATCTTCCTTATCTTCTACCACCATAGCACAGCCAGGTCTTGCGCCGATCACCGTTCGTGGCTGTTCTCCGATCAGGGACACTGCACAGGTCAGAACAGGAAAATCTGTCTCTGTGTTTCTCTGACTGAGATAAATCGTTTTCAACGGTGTTTTCTTTACGATCACAGCCTGCAGTATATCTCTGTCTTTTTTCATTTTGACAAATTCAGCAAGAGGAACTCTCCCTGCCTGATAGAGGTCTACCCAGGTGTCCATAGCAAGGAACAAAGTCAGGACATCAGAAAATCCATATCTTCCAAAAATACTGCCTCCAACTGTGGCGCAATTACGAAACTGTACTCCAACAATGTGACGAAGGCTTTCCCGGAGAGCCCCCTGGGTAAATGCATCCAGAGATTTATTAATTTCCAGGTCGTGAAGCGTTGTCATACATCCGATCACATATTCATCCTCCAGTTCCTGAACGGTATCCAGCCCCAGACCCGAAAGATCGATCGCTGTGGAAACATTTCGATTTCCCATTTTCAGCCATATCATTCCTCCCAGAACACAGGCACTTTTTTTCTGATTCAGCTCGTAGGCTTCAGCAATACTGTTCACCTTCACATAGCTTTTAATCTTTAGCATATGAACTTCCTTTCTTTTATAAAACTATCTAAATAACAGATATACAGTTCTGCCCTGTTAAATGGGCATACTTAATTTTAGTCTAACAGGTATTTTTTAAAAAAGCTATATTTTTTTTAAATATACGATTATAATATTCACCTAATATTCTTATTACGTAAAAGCCAGTCCGCTTCGTAGCGGATGCTGGTTTCCTCATAAAAAAGACAGCTTATTCCTAAGCCGTCCTTTTTAATATGATTTCTATAGAAAACTTTTTGATCTAACGGTTATTGATTGCTGTAACAAGCGCATCAATAGAAGCACGGATAATATCCGGGTCCACTCCGGCTCCCCAGGAAAGACTTCCATCTGGTTTCTGGATACCAACATATGCAATCGCTTTGGAACTGGAGCTTTTTTCTAAAGCATGTTCCTGATAAGTAACCAGATTAAACTTCAATTCGTAGGCTTTTTTCAAAGCATTGCTGACTGCATTAAGACGTCCATTTCCAACCGCTTCCGTGGTAATCGTTTTTCCATTAAAGCAGGAAGTTACCTGTGTCACAATTCCATCATCTTTCTGCTGGAAATGCACTTCTTTAATGCTATATGGTTCCTTCACATTCTCAAAGGTCTGTTTAAAGAGACTGAAGATTTCTTCCGGACGCAGTTCTTTATGACTGTGGTCAGAAACTGCCTTAGCCACATAACCCATAGCCTCCCGCATTTTTGCCGGAAGATTTAAGCCAAATTTTGTTTCCAGTATATAACCAACACCGCCTTTTCCGGACTGGCTGTTAATGCGGATCACATCTGCATCGTAATTTCTTCCCACATCGGTAGGATCGATTGGAAGATAAGGCACCGTCCAGCGACCAGGATCTTTTTCTTCTCTCCAATGCATTCCTTTTGCAATAGCATCCTGATGTGAACCAGAAAAAGCGGCAAATACAAGAGCTCCACTGTACGGACTTCTTTCGTCCACCTTCATACCGGTACATTCTTCATATACTTCGCAGATATACGGCATATCAGAGAAATCAAGCTCCGGATCCACTCCCTGAGAATACATGTTCATTGCAAGTGTTACGATATCTACGTTTCCTGTACGTTCTCCATTTCCAAAAAGTGTTCCTTCTACCCTGTCTGCTCCTGCCAGAAGTCCCATTTCAGAATCCGCCACGCCACAGCCACGGTCATTATGAGGATGCTGAGAAAGAATTACATTTTCTCTGTATTTCATATTTTCACTCATGTATTCTATCTGACTGGCATAAACATGAGGCATGGAAAGCTGTACCGTTACAGGAAGATTGATGATGCATTTATTCTCCGGTGTCGGCTGCCAAACATCAAGTACCGCATTGCATACTTCCAGTGCATATTCCGGTTCGGTTCCTGTAAAACTTTCAGGACTGTACTCAAACTGGAAATTCCCTTCTGTCTCCTCTGCCAGTTCTTTCAAAAGTTTTGCACCTTCTACTGCAATCTGAATAATTTCTTCTTTTGATTTTTTAAATACCTGCTCTCTCTGCGCTACCGAAGTAGAATTATATACATGAATAATAGCTTTCGGTGCACCCTTTACTGCTTCGAAAGTTTTGCGAATGATATGCTCTCTCGCTTGCGTCAGCACCTGTATCGTTACATCTTCCGGAATCAGATCCTGCTCGATCAAAGTTCTAAGAAATGTATACTCCGTTTCAGACGCCGCAGGAAAACCTACCTCAATCTCCTTAAAACCAATTTTTACAAGAAGTTTAAAAAACTCAACTTTTTGTTCCAGACTCATAGGAATCACCAAAGCCTGATTTCCATCTCGAAGATCCACACTGCACCATATCGGCGCTTTGTCTACATACTCCTTTTCTGTCCATTTCATACATTTGACAGGCGGCATATAATATTGTTTCTGATACTTTGTTACGTTTTTCATTTCTTTCCCTCCGATTTCTGTATGATATGTCTGATTACCTTCCCACTGTTTTATATACCAGCAATTATCGTTTTTCTGTTTCACAGATTTTTTCTGATATAGAACAAAAAGGATCCTTCCGCTTCCTCGCGAAGCGTTTTTCATTCACCAGAAAAGTCACTGCAAAATATACTACTTTTCGAATGAATAAAAAATCTTCCGTCTCTTAAAATTTTTTAATTTAAGAGACGAAAGATCTATTTCCTCGCGGTACCACTCTTTTTTATGAATAAATTCATACACTCAGCGGATACGGAACACCTGCAAGCCACTGCAGCTCATTCTTATATCCTTTCCATATAACGGTGGATCCCGTCTGTGCCTACTTTTCACCAGGAAGTTCAGACAGATGCTCCAAGGGGAGTTCCATAATTTCTTTCCGCTGTCTCTCACCAACCGACAGTTCTCTGTGCTCCAGTCCTTATGTACTGTTCCTTATCAACGCATTTATGTATTAAATTGGTTGTTGGATATAGACTAACACGATACCAGCACTTTGTCAAGAAAAAATAGAGACATATTTTCACAACAGATCCTTTAAAAAATTGTTGCAAAATCATACACATTTTGATATAATAATTTTTATCGGGGTATGGCGTAGCTTGGTAGCGCGCGCGGCTGGGGGCCGCGAGGTCGCAGGTTCAAATCCTGTTGCCCCGATTTTTCCTTTAAAATCAAGGGTTTCCGTAATAACGGAGACTCTTTTTTTGATTACTCTTGATTACATTATCTTATCGTATCTAATGTCTCATTATTTTTTATAATTGGAACAATATTTTCTACAAAACTATTATGAGAATATCCATCGTAACGTTTTTTACGATTGTAAAATGTAAGAGAGGCATTTTTGTATTCCTGGCTGAGATCTGCTGTTCCATAAGCAATATCCTGAGGTCTGTTTCCATACTGCGGGGTTCCCATATTTATGATATTTACATTGGATGTACCGGCTTCTGCTCTTTCCAGATAATAGCGAAGAACCTGTTTTTCGTATATTTTATAATTTCCCAATGGAATTCCGGTTACCGTTACCGCCAGAACAGCATTTCCATTTCCATCCCTGGTATATCCGCCCGGAGTATAGACGACCGTTTCTTCATATTCTCTTTTCATTCCGTAACTATCTGTTCCTGTTATAACAAAAGAAAACGTAGGATTGCCATGTGCCCAGGTGATCTCTTCTTCTTTTATCTTTTTTATCACCGTAATCTGTCCCATCGGAAGCTGTTCCGGCTCATTTACTGCTTCCAGCTCCAAAATCTGACCATCTTTTTCAAGAACGATTTCCTTTTCCCAATTTCCATGATAACCTTCCGGAGCTTTTCTTTCTCTGATCAGAAATTTACCTTTGTTATCCTTAGTGATCTCCAGATTTGAACAAATATAAAGCTTCCTGTCTCTATGGAATATAAAATCCTGTTTTTCTGCAGTTTCTGCATAATTTCCGTTTTTTTCACTCCATGCATACGCTTTAAATTCTGCTCCTGAAAGAATTTCTCCTGTTATGGAATCCCTTTTTGTAATAAACACAGAGCCATATTTTCCCGGTATCGGATCATTTTTTACGTAAAACTGCAGCTGCACATTCGAATCGGAAAGGTTGATTTCCTGACTCCATTCCCCCTGATATCCTTCTGGATTTTTCGTTTCCAAAATCTTGTATTTGCCAAGATTCTGATCTGTGATGAAAAGTTGTTCACTTCTGTACACACCGGAATTCATATCATATTCCAGAATTTTTCCTTTCGGACTGTAGTCATATATGGACTGATCCCATTCATAAATACAAAATTCTGCTCCCTGAAGGAAGGTCCCTGTCATAGAATCTATCTTTCGAATCTCCACTCGTTGTTCCTTCACCGGTGTATTTTCTACACGATAAAAGAAACTTCGATTTGTTCCATTGTCCGTTAACACAAATTCCTGACTCCAGCTCCCGGTATATCCTGCCGGATTCTTTGTTTCTATGATCTTATATTTTCCCTGATTATTTTCACTATAGATCAGACCGTCGGCTATATAACGCTTCTGATCTGCATGATAAATCAGCTGGCGTCCGTTTTCATACCTTCCCAATGTTTTATTCCATGTAAAAAGTGTAAATTCTGCATCCGAAAGATGAACTTCTGTTCCCTCTGCCACTTTCTCTACAGATACCGCCCCTTGTATATCCGGGTCATTAGTCACATACACCGGTGTTGTTTTTCCTGCAGCAGCTGTACATGGAACAGTCACTGATGATATAAGATATCCCGGGGCTGCTGTTTTTTCTTTTATATAATAAGTTCCGGGTATCAGATCATTAAAAGTAATCTGTCCGTTTTCATTTGTAACAGCTTCTGCAACTATTGTATCTTTTTTGTACATCAGAACGCCTCCGCTGTATAAATCCTGCGCAGCATATAAGGAGTATACCGCATCTTTTACCGGATTTCCTGTCTGCGAACAGGTTTTCTTTACAGTGATAACTCCCATTGGCTGGAAAGCCAGGTTTAATTTCAAAAGTCCTCTGTCTCCCTGATACACGCAGGCACCAAAATCCTGAATATCCATTCCTGTCTGAACAGATCCATCTACCAGAATATATTTAACTGGTCTAAGCAGCATTTTCCAGGAAAAATATTTGACACCTGAAGATTTCTTTGGATATACCACTCGAAAACAGTATCCATTTTTTAACTGCACACCTTTTCCCTTTTGCAGTATGGATGGTTTTTCCGGATTCTTTTTTGCTTCCGCTTCACTTGTCCAGTATGCCAGCTGCCATACATCACTGTTTCCTCTCCAGACAGTCATCCCATTTCCAGTTTTCCCCTGATCCACAACAGAGCACAAAGGAGAGATTTGAAATCCATTTTGGAACGCTGAATCCAGCCAGCTAAAACCGGAGGATGGTTTCTCTCTGTAAAGAATCATATTAATGTTTAACGGATTAGCTGTGATCATATTTCCACTTTGATTCATAGCTCGAATCTTCACTGCGCTTCTGTTCGGAATAGTCATTTTTTTAATCTTGTTGATAAAGCGGACCAGTCCTACATGTTCGATCTGAGCTTGTGTCGCGCCATTTACATCATTGGCATATATCTTTGATAAAGCCTGATGCGTAAATACATATCTGTTCTGCCATTTCGACCAGTTTACATGAGAGCAGCTGGGATCATAATCATTGCAAATATCACCAGGTCCCCCATATCCAAAATACAGGATCTTTTTTATCGTAGAATTAGAAAAAAAGCGAACTGCCTCAGGTTTCAGATTGATTCCTGCATCTCCAGTATTATCAATTCCCATTTTAGAAGCTTTTAAGCAATAAAGAGGCGCTCTTTTTATATTTCCATCGGAATCTACATATTCAATGTAGCGAACTCTGGCATGTATCGCAGAACTGGAGGTCCATATTTCATCACAATTCGCAATCACAGAAGTAGAAATCAAACGATATCGCCCAGGTTTCAACTGTGCCGCGGCTGCTTTCCCCTCTGTATATGCCGACGATGCAAGTTCCTCTTCTCCAACATCGGCTAAAGTTGCTGGGGCAAATCCAATCACTTCTCCCTTTTCAATTTCTTCAATCATCAATTCTTCTTCCGGCGTTTCTCCTGTCAATAACTGAGCATTGTCTTCTGTCAGAAAAGTTCCGGCAAACTCCTCCGGATTCTCTGTTTCTTCCGGATTCTCTGTCCCATCTGCAGGCTCTCCGCCGGAAGGTTCCTGGGGCAGAAAGAAATCCTCTGGAAAATCAGCTTCCTCTTCAATTCCAGTATCTGAATTTGTCTCTCCATTATTCCCCTCTTCTTCGTCTACAAAAATATCCTCTTCCAGACTCTCCTCTTCCGCATGCTCTGAAAAATTCTCTGCAGCCTCTTCCATATCCTGTATATTTGTTGGCTCCACCCCAGGTGCTGAAAGTCCCAGGACTGCTGCCAGTACCAGACTGACTATTGTTTTTTTCACTCCTTACGACCTCCTTTTCTGCATATCAGATATGTCAGACCAACAAGAGCTGACACTCCAGACCAGAGAAACAACAAAACTGCTTTCTCCGGATCCAATCCATCTGATGTTTTTACCGGATATCTGTTTCGTCCTGGCTCTGAAGGATTTCCTCCTGTTTCCTGCGGTGTTCTTTCCGGCACCGTAGTCTCCTCTTCATTTACACTAAAGATCCACTGAACATCTGCCTTTCTTAAAGCAAAAGAATTATCCCAGTCAGCTGGCACATCAAGTACAAATTTCAATTTTCCTTTCTGTTCCGGCTGGAATTTTCCAAGAGACTGCTTTTTTTCCAGCTCAGGAGAATCCAATGTCCCTTTGTACAATTTTTTCTCATTCATAAAAATTGTAAGACGGATTCCTTTCAGTATTTCCATCTGACTGTTGTTTTGTCCTTTCACAGCTGTATGAAAGAATAATTCTGCTTCTTTTCTTGTTGTATTTGAAACATCCACTACATCTTCAAAATGGTCTCCCGGCATGGCTGTTCCCAAATTAATAAAAAAATCTCCTGGAACAGAAACAAGCTTATGTGCCTTCCCATTAAATTCCACCGACAGATTCATCTTCTCACCTCTGCAGGCCGCTGCACCATCTTCTTCATGTACACAAAGTTGTATTTTTTGATTGCCCCATGGAGATATTCCCGAAAAATCCGGAACAAAATTTGCCGCCTGGATTGCTTCTGCCTGTATCAGGATTCCAAGCTTCTGACCAGAATGTTCTTCTCCCCATACAGCAGGTACCTTTACTTCCTGAAACAAATCTGCGTATTCTTTTCTTTTTAAGATTTTTGTAAAATAATAATATTCTCCACGTTTTACCCAATCTTCCGACATACCTGAAAGCATTTCATCCTGAAATCCTTCCACACGCTCCCGATCATCCGTATAAACGATTCTGGCTCTTACCCAACAGGGCTTTGCCAGATTCGTGATACGGGGAATTTTGGAAACAGATTCTCCCGGAACCACAGATTTAGGATTTGTGTACAAAACCTCTGTACTCCCTTTTTTCTGATACTCCTTCAAGTCGATATTTACATCCCCAAGAGCAATATGATTGGTTACTGTCAGACTATCAGAAAAATATCCATATACACCTGTTAATCCCAAAAGTGTTATTGCTGCCGCGGCTGCTGCAAATTTTATCAGTCGTTTCATCTGACACCCTCCTTTCAAATCTGATTCTGGTAATATCTCCATGCACTCAGATAATCAGAAAAGCCTGCTGACTGGACTGATTCTTCATAAATCTGAATCCGAAATTCTGATATATGATTCAGATATGTTTTGTCTATCCTGGAGGAATCAATATAAAAACCGGTAAACAGCGGTGGCGTAGACTCCCCTTCTTTTAACGGATAACGGTAATAATAATATCCATCCTCTCTGAAGACCCAGTTGGTTTGATCCAGATTTCGTAAAACAACAGCTTTGCCAATATCATGATCGGAATAGCCAAGAGAAAGTCTCACATAGCATTCTACATTAAATCCTTCCTCGCCCGGAGATGTATTCGATACCCACACTTTTTTCGTGAACTCTGGGTTATTCTCTACTGGTGTAGGTGATGGATCCGGAAATTCTTCTTCTATTCCCGTTGTGTTGCTGCCTGCTGCTGCAACATTCTCTTTCCTGTCAAAAGAAGTCAGATATGCTGCAGTTCCTCCGATTCCCAGCACTGCTACTGTTAAAACAGCCAGCCATATGACTGCCTTCCTTCTTTTTTTCATTTCTTACCCTCTTTTTCTGATCATTGCTCATTCTGTTACCTGACCTCCCTGGCCTCTATTCTGATTTACGTATTTTTGATATGCGGCTTTTGCCTGCTCCGGAATGGTTCCTTTATCGCCTCCTGTATAAGAAGTTTGAATTGCATATGCTCTGACCGGCATATCAAGTTGCTGTGTATCCAGCTGTCCTTCAATGATATTCAAAAATTTAATCATATCAAAAAGAGGTTCTGTTGTTTCTTCCGGCTTCAGAATTTTATTGTAGGCATATACATAAACAACATTATCTGCTTTTCTCTTTGTCTCAAGTTTTGTCCAGCTGTTTTTTGCTGTAAAAGAAAACAGCTCCTGAACTTTTTGTTCCAGACGGTTTCCTTCCTGATCGGCTGCTATTACATCAGCCATAGGAACCGTTACCTCCATGTACACAAACGCATCATTGACTCCTGTATTGCGGATCTGAGGGTCCTTCTGTATGTCTTTTCCCGGTTCTATTTTTGTATGTTCTTCTGGTTTCCATCCTGGTTCTTCCAACTGAATGTCCACCTTTCCAACAGTAAACTGATTGACCGTTTTATCATAATCTGTCAAATATGCGGAAGCTCCGCCAACTGCTGCCAAAGAAATCGCACCTGCTAAAATAATAGCTTTTTTCATATTTGTTTTTATTTTTCTCATATTTTTCTCACACAGCCTTTTCTGTGTTCTCCTTTCCAATGGATACCAAGTAAAATAAGTTCCTGAATGAACATAAAAGCAAGCAGACAAAATACTGCTTTTTGCTGGATAAAAGCAACTGCATATCCCAGAAAAGGTATGCATAGAACAACTGTACCGGTAATCTGCTCCGGTTCTACCAAAATCGGATCCTTGCTGTCATTGGCATCTCCTTTTGTTATGTATCCGCTATTGCTTTTTCCGACCACTCTGTGAGCAATATTCATATCACCCAGCTGATACGTGATCACATCCCCTTTATCCGGCTCTCGCTTCCCTTTATCAGCTACCACGATTCCGCCTGTTTTCAAGGCTGGTTCCATAGAGCCGGATAGTACCACATTTACAGAAAATCTTTTTGAAAAGATCAAAAACGCAAATAATCCCAGTATGATAATCCACATCATTGCCATTGATCTGTGTCTGCTTTTTTTCATTGATTCATCCTCTTTTCCCTATTAATCATTCTCTGATTTTTTCATTTTTGGCGGGGCTCTCCCCCGCATTCCATTTTTCATAGATCACGCTCGCTTTCCCTCAAAACAGGATAAAATAGATCAGATCAGCAGAATTGTATTATTTTTTGAATGACACCTTAAAGATAAACAGAAGAGTAACGATACTCTGAAGACTCCCTGCCAGAGGGTAGAAAGCGGCGTATTCTTTTATATAAGACCAAAGAAGCCAGGCTTCTTTAACCTCCCAAAAAACAGCATAGCTTTATAAACGTTCAGCTATCATTTTTCTGATGTCTGAATGACTTTCTTAGTTTCTATATATGGAAAATTCCCCGATATGCCTTCTGAAGAAGGTGGCTGCAGGTGGATGTTCCTGCTTGTTAAGATGATTTAATTCTAGTTCGAAAATGCCAAAAAGTCAACGAAATTCGTTCGTCAAATTATGCCCTCAGAATACGACAAAATGCCTATAAAAATACGCCGGAGAAATATCATTCTCCGACGTATCCAAAATGCCTGTCCAAAATATAGGACACTATCTTTTTTCTTCTTTTCTCTGCTTCTTTTCCTGATACATATGTTCATCTGCCAAATGCATCAGCAAATGATAATCCGATCCATCTGCAGGATAAAATGCGTACCCGACAGAAAATTCCACAGAAATTTCCGCTCCTAAAGTTTCTGACACAAATCTTTCTCCTCTGCGTGCTTTCAAAATGTGGATCCTGTTCTGTATATCTGCAGTAGCTGCGTATCCATAAAGGAAGATGGCAAATTCATCTCCTCCGAGTCTGGCGCAAACCGAATTTTCCCCAGATACCGAAGAAAGAAGTTTCCCGATCCGGCTCAGGTATTCATCTCCTGCCAAATGCCCATAAACATCATTAATCCTTTTCAGCCCATCCGCATCCAGCATAATAAATGCACCATATCCCAGATTCTCCGGAACCGCAAACAGCTCTTCCATTCTTTCGCTTAATCCTCTTCTATTATAAAGTCCTGTCAAACTGTCCCGGCTGCTCTGTTCTTTGAGCACACTGATCTCGCTGCACCAGAGAGAAACATCTGTAACATAGTAAGTATCACTTTGATCATCTGAAAACTTTTCAATACGAAGAGACTTTTCTTCTCCGTCTTCGGAATATTTATATATCTGTTCTTCCGGATTTACACAATTTTCTTCTACTTTTCTCATCTTTTTTCTTACAAGCTCAAAAAGTGCTTCCGAAGATCTTTCTTCTTTATTCCCAATATTTAAAAGTTCCAGCATACGCTCATTCACAAAAGTCTTTTTATAAAAACGATTGTCTTCGAATATTCCGATTGGAAGACTGCCCTTATCAACTACATGTGACATTTTGTTCCAGTTAAGTCTTATGCTTTTTAAAAGCGCGTTAATATACAGGATCAGCTCATCAAACTCTTTAATGTTTGTATTAATTGTAATGTTATTCAGATTACCCTGCTCTATCTTTTTCAGGTCATTTACAATTGACGTAAGATTTTTGGACAAATTTTTATTTACATACCATACGATTGCTCCGATTACAGCAGTCGCTGCCAAAAGCATATATAACAGCACAAAAGCTGTAGACAGAATAGAATTCTGCAGTGGATACGCAGAATAATATGTTCTGATCAGCTGATAATTTTTATAAATCTTAGAATAAACGCAATATCTTTCTCCATGAAACCAGCTATGGTATTCTTTGATTGCTTCCCCCTGATCATATCCAATTCCATCTTTAAACACTTTCCCTGTCAGCTTTCCCGTAGATGCAGTGATCATACCTGTATTGCGATCCATAATATGCAGATATCCTCTTAAATCCATGGGAATGGCGGACACTATATTTTCCAGTCTGCTGTCATCAATTTCCTGCAGTACACGAACTGGTTCCACTCCAATCTGGACAATTTCCCTGCCATCATCCGACCAGACGGCTGCATATTGCATTTCTTTCCCTTCTGCGGTGTTTGGCGTAATCTCCTGGCAAAGCTTCAAAGAATGATCTTCCAGCATTGGAAGAAAAAAACTCATCTGTTCTCCAGATTCAAAGGTATACCCATAATATTCCGGATGTGTTCCAAAATAGATTCTTCCATCCTCTGTAAAAAAATGAATTTCATCTATATCCAGCTTTTCTGCAAGCATTCTGACCTCCTCAAGATCAGATTTGACCGAAGGTGAATATTTCGCAAAATAAGCTGCCATTTCTGCCGCTTGTATACATTTCTCGGAAAAATTATTTTTTTCGTTTTCCAGATTTTTTTCATTAAGTTCAATGAGCTGTTCCAGCTGTGCAAATACTTCTTCTGAACTTTCCCTTTGATTCTGATGTTCAATATATTGCTGCAGCCCGATATTAGCAGGAAGAATCAATAAAATCAAGATCACGATCAATCGGCGCGCCAATCTTGGTAAAGCGGTTTCTATACTGTTTTTTTTCATGATTGATTATCTTCCTCCTCTCTTTCGGTCTGTAATATCTCTTATTTCAAAAACTTCTGTAGCCTTTTTTACAGTCTAGCATATTTTTTTTGTATATTCCAGCGTATCTGTAATTTCCATTAAAAAACAGCTGTCAGTTTCCATAAAACCAACAGCTGCTCTTTTTGTTTCAGTTTTTTTCATTGATATAATTCACAAGTCCGCCCGCCTGAATAATCTTCTGCATAAATTCAGGAAATGCCTGGCCTTTGTATTCCGTTCCTTTCGTACGATCATAGATCATTCCGGAATCAAAATCCACTTCTATCTCATCTCCCGCCTGTATTCCTTTGCTTGCCTCTGGACATTCAATAATGGGAAGCCCGATGTTGATTGCATTTCTATAAAAAATTCTTGCAAAGGTTTCCGCGATCACACAGCTTACACCAGCGGCTTTAATCGCAATTGGTGCATGTTCTCTGGACGAACCGCAGCCAAAGTTTTTATCCGCTACGATAATATCCCCTTTTTTTACATTTTTTACAAAATCTTTATCAATATCTTCCATACAGTGAGTTGCCAGTTCTGCTGGATCTGAGGAATTCAGATAACGGGCAGGAATGATCACATCTGTATCCACATTGTCTCCGTATTTAAATACTCTGCCTTTTGCCTGCATTTTCTCTCCTCCTTATAATCCCAGTTCTTTCGGTGCGGAAATCTTACCTGTCACTGCACTTGCCGCTGCTACCGCCGGACTTGCCAGATAAACCTCCGAGTCCACATGGCCCATACGGCCTACAAAGTTTCTATTTGTTGTCGAAATGCACCTTTCTCCTGCTGCCAGAATACCCATATATCCTCCCAGGCAAGGACCGCAGGTAGGCGTACTGACAACCGCGCCCGCCTCAATAAAGATTTTAAGCAGTCCTTCTTCCATAGCCTGAAGATAAATTCCCTGAGTCGCAGGAATCACAATACAGCGGACACCCTTTTTCACCTTACGGTCTTTTAATATCTCTGCTGCAGTTCGAAGGTCTTCAATCCTGCCATTTGTACAGGAACCGATCACAGCCTGATCAATCACCACATCTTCTGTAATTTCTGAAATTCCCTTGGTATTTTCCGGAAGATGCGGAAAGGCGATCGTTGGCTCTAAAGAACTGAGATCAATGGTATATTCCGCATCATAAACAGCATCTGCATCTGCTTCATAAGCTTTATATGGTCTCTTTGAATGCTCTCTCATGTAGGCCTCTGTCTGCTCGTCTACTGGAAAAATTCCATTTTTTCCACCTGCTTCAATCGCCATATTTGCAATAGTAAATCGATCATCCATGGAAAGATACTGAATTCCATCGCCTACAAATTCCATAGATTTATAAAGTGCTCCGTCTACTCCAATCATCCCAATGATATGCAGAATCACATCTTTACCACTGACCCATTTTTTGGGTTTCCCGGTAATATGAAATCTGATAGCGGCAGGAACTTTAAACCATGCTTTACCTGTTACCATTCCTGCTGCCAGACACACTTACAGTGTTCTGCAGATTTAATGTCCTTATTTGGAATAAAGTGATCCATCACGAGAGCAATTTTTTCTTTATTAAATACAGAATTCACCTTCATCTTATCCATCTCATGGATTGCCACCGGAGATGTAATATCATTTCCAAGGACCAGGTCCAGGTCTGCTTCAATCAGCTGACCTGCTTCCACATGATCTAAGCCTGCATGTGCAGCCAGAATTTTCTGTGTCATTGTCATTCCCATGGTTTTTTCCTCCGTCATATATTTTTATAAATGATTTTCTTTTTTAATGGTATTATTTTAACATATGATCTGTTATAATACAAATACATATTATTCATATTTATTATGTGTATAAGTTATAATGCAAAGGAAATGTATATGAAAGAAAATCTATCTCTATATCATATTTTTTATATCGTTGGAAAAACAGGTAATATCTCCCTCGCTGCCAAAGAGCTTTATATCAGCCAGCCTGCAGTCAGCCGTGCCATACAGAAACTGGAAGCAAATCTGGACACCCAGCTTTTTAAAAGAAGTTCCCGCGGTGTTTTTCTGACTGCTGACGGAAGAATCCTTTTTGATAAAATAAAAGCTGCATTCGAATTGGTTGCAGAAGGAGAAGACCTGATCATACACAACAGTTCCCGAAAGATTCCTCATCTGCGGCTCGGTACCAGCACCACCCTTTGCCGATACGTACTTCTTTCCCGCTTAAAGCCTTATATTTCCTCTTATCCGCAGGTAAGAATCAGCATCTCCTGTCAGGATACTTATCAGACCCTTCGTCTCCTGGAAGAAGAAAAAATTGACATAGGACTGATCGGAAGACCACATAACCTTCATGGATGTTTTTTTCATCCGATCATGAACGTGCAAGATACCTTTGTTGCCACCCAACAATATCTGAAAACCCAGAAGGCTCTTTATCCTGGGAAACCATTGTCTCATAATGCGGTATTTATGATGCTGGACGAAGAAAATATTTCACGTCAGACGATAAATGCCCGGTTAAAAGAACACCGAATGGAGCCTGTTCATATTCTGGAAGTTAGTACCATGGATCTCCTTATCCAATTTGCTGAAACCGGGTTGGGAATCGCCGGTGTTGTCCGCCAGTTTGTCGAAAAAGAATTAGAGCAGGGAACACTATGTGAGGTTCCTTTTGGGCTGCATTTTCCTGAGAGAGAACTTGGATTCGTGTGTCGTAAAAAAGAAGAGGAGCTTCCTTTACTGCGATATTTTTTTGAACATAGCTAATTTCGGACAAAAAAATCCCTCTGCCAAATGACAGAGGGTCTTATTTTTAGTTATTGATCAGCTTGTCTTCTCCGTTCCAGCTGTACAGCTTACGGATTTCCTCACCAACTTTTTCTGATTCATGCTCAGCAGCAAGCTTTCTCATGGCTTTAAAGTGAACCTGTCCGCCTGCAGAAGACATATCCAGAAGGAAATCTTTTGCAAAAGTACCATCCTGAATATCGGAAAGAATTTTCTTCATAGCTTTCTTTGTATCTTCTGTAATGATCTTCGGTCCGGTAATATAGTCACCATATTCTGCAGTGTTGGAAATAGAATATCTCATTCCAGCAAATCCTGACTGGTAGATCAGATCTACGATCAGCTTCATCTCATGGATACATTCAAAATATGCATTTCTTGGATCATAGCCAGCCTCACAGAGAGTTTCGAATCCAGCCTGCATAAGAGCACACACACCACCGCAAAGAACAGCCTGCTCGCCAAAAAGGTCTGTCTCTGTCTCTGTACGGAATGTTGTCTCAAGAACACCGGCTCTTGCTCCGCCAATTCCCAGAGCATATGCAAGTGCCATATCAAGTGCCTTGCCTGTAGCATCCTGCTGAACAGCCACCAGACACGGAACACCTTTGCCTGCCTGATATTCACTTCTTACCGTATGACCCGGTCCTTTCGGAGCGATCATGGTTACATCTACATCCTTTGGTGGAACGATGCATCCAAAATGAATATTGAAGCCGTGAGCAAACATCAGCATATTGCCAGCCTCCAGATTTGGCTCGATGTCTTTTTTGTAAAGGGCTGCCTGCTTCTCATCATTGATAAGAATCATAATAATGTCCGCTTTTTTTGCAGCTTCTGCTGCTGTATATACTTCAAATCCCTGGTCTTCTGCTTTTTTCCAGGATCTGCTTCCCTCATACAGACCAATGATCACATTGCATCCTGATTCTTTTAAGTTCAGTGCATGAGCATGTCCCTGGCTTCCATAACCGATAATGGCGATGGTTTTACCATCCAGTAAACTTAAATTACAGTCTTCCTGATAAAAAATCCTGTTTGCCATTTTCTTTTCCTCCTAAGCTTTTTATAAATTTTTTCATAATATATCGTTAAGGGAATACCCCTCAGCAATCTGTGCAGATTAAAGAAATGTTACATCTGCCGCACCTCTGGAAAGACCTGTGATACCGGTTCTTGCAAGTTCAAGGATCTCATAATCCTCCAGAAGCTTTACGAATGCTTTAAGCTTGCTTTTGCTTCCTGTCAGTTCGATCACAAGAGATTCCTTTGCCACATCGATGACATTTGCACGGAAAATGTTTGCGATAGAAATGATCGCTTCTCTCTGTTCCGGCTTAGCTGCCACTTTTACCAGAACCAGTTCACGACTTACACTGTTATCCGGTTCCAGCACCTTGATGTCTCTTACATCTACTAGCTTCGCCAGCTGTTTTGTAATCTGTTCCAGGATCAGTTCATCTCCGCTGCATACAACGGTCATTCTGGAATAGCGTTCATCTGCAGTAACACCAACTGAAAGACTGTCAATATTATACCCTCTTCGGCTGAACAGCCCTGAAATACGGCTTAACACACCTGCGGTATTATCTACTAACAGGGACAAAATTCTCTTTTGCATATCACACCTGCTTTCACCACTTTAATCTTGTAAATTTTTAACTTATAAAAACTCTGCATGAATATCATTATAGCAATAATCGTTCATTTGTCAATGAATTTCTTTACAATTCATACAAGATATTTATTTTTTAATGTCTCTATCGATTTGGGATTTAAATAAAGCGCTTTCTTCATAAAGTGCTCTACCGACCCGTAATCCTGCTCTATCGTTTGAAAGACTGTATCCAGGTATTCGCTCTTTACTTTATATAAGATACGAACCTTATCCATGATTCTGCTGTCAACGATCGTTTTTGTTTCCAGATAACGAACCATATGCTGCATCTCTTCTTCCAGATAAAGATTTGTTTTCAGGAAATCCTCCTGTATGGTTTTTCTTGGCACACCCAATGCACAGAGAAGAAGTGCGGTTCCTACTCCTGCCCTGTCTTTTCCGGCACTGCAGTGCCATAATATTGCACCATCCTCATGATTCAGAATCACATCCATAAAACGTGCATACTGTCTCACAGAATACTGGTCACGAACCAGATTCTGATACTGCTTATGTAGAAATTCATCTGGGATCCTGTCAAATTTCTTTATCATATCCATGAGATTTCCCGCCTGGGAAATTCCCGCTGTTTCCTCATCTATAATGGGAATCTCTCGATATTTTACTCCATCCATAACAATATCCGGCTTTTCCAGAATCTCATATCTGGTACGAAGATCGATCACCTCGGTCAGATGATATTCTTCTGTCAGTACATCCTGATCTGCCAGAGAAATATGATAAAGACTTCCACTCCGAAGAAGGCGCTTTGGCAGAATATGTCTTCCATCTTCTGTGACCAGTGCTCCCAGATCCCGGGTATTCGGAAGACTTTGGAGATGAATTTTCCCGCCTTTTGGAAAGCCAACGATAATATTGGGATTTAATGCTTTTAACAGTTGGATACAATCCTGTATCTCTCTGTCAGTCATATCAAATTTATAGCGTTTCCGCCTCCTGGTCACAACAACCAGATAGCTGGTACTGATCTGTTTTTGCACCCCGCCATCTACGCCTTCCTGTCTTTTATAAACCCACAGGATATCTCTGCATGGAAGGTGGTTCGTCATCATATGTCTGGTAAATACCAGATTTCCATTTTCAATCTTTATTTTTCCATATTTCATATTGCTCCCTCCAACCTATATCCTCACCATGCATCATTCATAGTGTCTGTTCTATTTTCTCGTTACTGTTCACTCCGCAATGGTATTTAGATAATAACTTCAATTTAATATCAGTAGGGTCTAACAAAAAATTTATATATAACACTTGACATATAAGCCAAAATATGCGGCCGCTCTCGCTGCAGATCTGTT
>JAETOL010000090.1 GCA_021771755.1 Lachnospiraceae bacterium
TAGACTTTTACTTTCATAGCTGTCAGATATGACTCGGAACAGGAGCTGCGATCCATCCTTGTCCACAGGAACATATCCCCATTCATCCAGAATGAGCAGGTCAAGACTGCGCAGATCCCTGAGAAGCCGTTCCAAGGTCCCGTTTTTACGGGCTTCTGCCAGCTTCAAAACAAGCTCCGTGACGGTATAAAATTTTGTCTTGTAGCCAAGATTACATGCTTTCACACCCACCGCTATCGCCATATGCGTCTTCCCAATGCCAACCGGCCCATAAAGCACCAGATTTTTCTTTTCAGGAACAAATTCCAGTGCTTCAAGCTCCTCCCTGCAGAATGCAGGGGGAAACTTCACACTTTGATAGCTGTAATCCTCGAAAGTCTTATAGATTGGAAAACCGGCGCGTTTAATCAAACGCTTACGGCGGTTCTCATCCCGCAAGGTAAGTTCCTCATTCATAAGTTCCAGAACGAATTCCAGCTGTTTCTGTGTCCCTTTTTCAAGGCAGATCTCTGATATTCTGGACGAGAGGAACAACTGTCTGCTTGCCACAAGTATCTGAGCACAGATCTCTTCTTTCATCTTTGGTGTCATCACGATGCAGTGCCTCCTTCCTTTAGGAAAGCCTCATCATATACTGCCAGTGAGGGGCCGGTCTCCGGTGGGGTATAGATACCATAACCGGTAATCCGGGCAGCCAGTACGGAAGCATCACAGATGTTTATGTTTCCTCTTGCACAGGTCATTTCCATGGCACTGGTGGCCGCACGGAATCCATACTGATTGGTCAGCTCATTCATGATCCGCAGGCAGTCTTTCAGCTTCTCTTTTGGCTGGGCATCCATATAGGCACGAAGGGCATCCGGTGTCTCACGGCGTAGGCCGCTGTTTCCCCACGCACCGGAGTTTTTCATGAGAACAGCCAGAGTTGTGCTGTAATCACTGATGTCCGTACGTCCTTCTCCGAAAGCACGCCGGTGGGTAGTGATGACCTGTCCTTCTTCTGTGAGGATATCAATTGTATGGGCATGTATCCCAACCAGTACTTTTTGGTGGGCATTTTCCGGCATAGTGGAGTAAAAATGTTTTCCATCCATACAGACTTTCCCGTACCCATCTGCTTTCTGCCATTCATACCGGCAGACGTTAAACCTTTTTGGAGGCAGCATCAGGAGCGCCTTTCGATCTTCTTCAAACAGTTCCCCAATGGGCACTTGTTTCTTATAATGAAGTTCAGCGGCTTTCTTTTCATGACGGGAAAGCAGTTTCTGATTATATTTTTCAATCTCCGTGAAATGAGGTACCGGTACAAACAGGTTTGACCGGTTATAATCCACCTTACGTTTCACGTTCCCTTTCTCCCAGCCAGAGTAAGGATTACAGAAACGCACCCGGAAGTGATAGTGGGCACGGAACCGCGAGAAGAGCTCCGATTCATGAATGGCATCACCGATCCTCCGGCCGACACCAGTCGCATTGTCGAAGATCAGTAATGGCGGTACACCGCCTATAAATTCAAAGATATCCTGAAGCCCTTGGCAGACACACTCAGCTGTCTCCCCGCCGAATACCTGACTGTAGCCATCATTGCTGAATGGGAATGATACAGTAAGGTATTTCTTGCGGCACAGCTTTCCGGCTTCGTAGAAGTCTGCTTCTCCAAAATCCACCTGTGCAGGGCCAGGATCCCAGATCAGTTCCAGGTTAGCCTTTTCCGTCTGTATAGAGCGGCACTTTTTCATGTAGCGCTGGACGATGCTGTAGCTTCCGGTATAACCGTGTTCTTCTATCAAGCGTTCATAAACTCGCTGGGCTGTGTGGTGCTGCTTGCGCCAGTGCTTTTTATCTTCCTCCAGCCATTCATGTATGATTGGCTTAAAAGGATCCAGCTTTGAAGGCTTCTCCTGGACAATCGGTGGCTCAGGAGAAAAATCATCCTGTGATAGATATTTCCGTATTGTTTTAGGATCAGCACCAGTTTTTTCAGAAATTTCACTGATACGGTATCCACAATTGCTCAAATCTTTGATATGATTGATTTGGGACATAGTGAGCATCTTCCTTTCCTCCTTTATCTATGGTCGTGCTTAGATAAAGGATAATGGTAATGTAGAGGTGGTTCAATATGTCCCGCCTTTTTTGGGGAATTTCCCTTGCTGATTTCAGGGAATTCTGACGCTTTTTTTCGGTAATTCTAGTGTATCATAAACACCACTTCTGGTCTGCTTCTCATTGTACCGGGCAAGTGCTTCATCAAATAATTCGTGATATACCTCCTTAACATTTTCGTTGCAGTATTCCACGTTCAGGCAGCTTCTCTCCGGGTCAGTATTTTTTGCATGGAATTTTCTGCTGTTATGGTTGACAGAGCCTTTTCCTGTCATAAAGCTGATCGTTCGCTTCAATCAATATCCTTTATCCATCATGGCTTCGGAAAATTTCAGATATTCCTCCTTCGTCCAGAAGTCCATTTCTTTCGGAACCTCATTTCCCATTGTGCCGGCCCGCCTTGCCGGATTGTAGGGCAGGTTATAGGAGTTCACAGCATGGTTGAAAATCGCTGTAAGCTGGGCGTGTATGGTTTTCAGATAATCCGCCGAATAAGGCTTCCCTTTCTCGTCCCGGTACGCCATGAGTTCATTCTGCCATGCGATAATGTCCTTTGCTTCAATCTCCGCTATCTTCCGATTTCCGAAATATGGTAAAATCTTTGTGCGGATTACATGGCTTTTGGATTCCCATGTGCTTTCCTTGACACACTGTTTCTTGTCGGCTTCGTAAACCTCAAAGAAGCTGGCAAACGTCATATCCAGCTTTGCACCCTGTTTCAGCATGGCTTCATGCTCCCACGCCTGTGCTTCCCGCTTCGTAGCAAATCCCCGTTTCTGGGTCTGCTTCCGCTCCCCTTTCCAGTTCGTGAAACGATAGATTACCCGCCACGTTCCCGTAGCATTGTCTTTGTATACAGCCATTCAAATCATCTCCTCTCCACTTAATCGCTGTAACAAACCTTTTTATGAAAAAATGTAGCGTTCACACGACCAGCCACCGTCAGATAGCCCTGTTTCTGTAATTCTGCGTTCAGTTCCCGCACAATCTGGTAGGCTTTTGACTTTGACACCCGCAATTCCGCTGCCACTTCCTCCACAGTCATAAATGACTTTTCTGCCATTCCGTTATCCTCCCCTTTCTCTATTTAACTGTTTTTGTTTAAGTTATATCCATAATACTAAATAAATTCCGTTAAGTCAAGTGGTTTGCAGAAAAATCTTAACTTTTTTTATTTAAGTTTCTCTTGCTATTCCTATTACACCATGTTATACTAACTTCAACAGAAATGTTTAAGTCAAGAATGGTTGTATCACTATAACTACAACGGAGGTTTTATTATGGCAATCGGCAAACGAATCCGCTTTTTCCGTAATCGGAAAGACATGACGCAAAAGCAGTTAGGCGAAATCCTCGGTTTTCTCGGAAAGACCTCTGATGTTCGTATGGCGCAGTATGAATCAGAAGCCAGAACGCCGAAGCAAGACCTTGTAAAAGAAATGGCAAATATCTTTGATGTAAGTACCCATGCCCTCACTGTGCCGGATATTGATACCTATATCGGGCTTATGCACACACTTTTTGCGCTGGAAGATATGTATGGACTGAAAATCGGAGAGATTGACGGGGAAATCTGCCTGCGCCTTGACAAGTCCGACTATTCCACCTATTCCTCCATGTTCAAAATGTTCCACGCATGGCAGGAACAATCTGCCAAGCTGGAACGGGGCGAGATTAGCAGAGAAGAATACGACCAGTGGCGATACAAGTATCCAGAACTTGACACCTCTGGGCATTGGGTGAGTGTTCCCTCACAGGCGGTCAGTGATATGCTTGTCAAAGAATTTCAGAAAATCGAGAAAGAAGAAAAGAAAGTGTCTAAAAAGAAAAAGCAGAAATAAGCATAAAAAGACCTTGCCGATGTTCAGTTTCCATATCTGAAAATCAGCAAGGTTTTTCTGTTATTGAAGTATTCTGTTATTCAGTGAGTGATACCCAAAATGTTGCCAAATCGTTGCCAACGCTTAAACAAATTTGCTTGTAACCCGCATAAATAAAGGCTTTTTCAAGTTCATTTCATCACTCAAACTCGTCTCACAGGAGATTGATTTCTGTAATTTCAATAGCGTTTTCGCTACTTTTCATTGTTGTATTCGCCATATTAGCAGGCATAATTTTGACTGGCATAAAAATTGCACTCAAAATGTACTCATATATCAATCCAATTATTTATTCCGAAATACAGAAATTATCTCTCATTATTGCATTCGCCCCTGAATTCTTTTATCAGATTCTCAAATTCTGCTACAGACATTCTACTATACATTTTGCACCAATATTTCTTTTGAAAGAGCATCACTTTATGCACTGAAAGTTTACATACTTTTATCACAAGCCAACGATGTCTTCTTTGAATTTTTTTATCTTTTGCTTCCTTAAATGACATCCTGACAAACAACACTTCATATTTTGAATAAAGTTCAAGTATGTATTCTAACGGTATAATTAGTATTAAATACACAATAGGAATCATAAAACTAATAAAAGTATTTAATGCATCCAGTTCTTTATATTCATGTATTCCAATCTTTATAGTCTCGTATAGTATCCAAAATCCTGCCACCGCAAGAACCATATCTAGCAACTTATGTACTTTCTCATACTCCTCTTCGCGCTCTGCAATTACATTCATAATTACAATTATTGTTGTGATCGGAATAATTACCAATTCAACCCATATGTTGAAAGTAAATGTGCTAATAATAAATTCCAAAACAATCGTCAATTTCAAATTATCTTTTAAAACTTTTCTAATATATTCCTCATCTGCCTCTTTTGAAACAGTATTCATGCAGTATATCAAACCTGAAAAGACAAACCAAACTATAATATCTTTAATAAAAGCATTATCCCAAAACGGTAACTGATAAAATATTAAAGTTATACCCAAAACATAAAGGAAAATAATCCCCCAAAGTATTCTTAACTTCTTACCAAAGAATATTTTTACAACATTCCAAAATGCCTCTCTAATCTGTCTATGTACCATTGCATACACAAATAAAATAAATGCCCAGATCACAGTTGCCCATTCCCTAGTAGTTAAAATTTCCATATATCATTTACTCCCCAATCCGAAGTTTATTCCACTGTTATTTTTTTCAATATCGGCAAGTATCCTACATAATTCAATTATTATAGTTGCACTTACTTTAATTTGCTGTTGCAGCCATACACTCTGACTGTTATAATCAGTGCATGGGTGCTACCATACAACGGTAGGCGGTTAGTCCTTCAGCAGAGGGACTGTGACCCTCTGATTACATAGAAACCCGAACGGGAATCCACTGGAAAGGAGGGCTAAGCCAATGAGTATTGTAGATTTTATAGCAGTAGTGGGCTTCGGCTTAACCTGCTTTAGTATCGGATACACATTCGGTAAGGATAATCATAAACCACAAAAATAGCCGCCCCAGTCTGGTAAACTAAGCGGCAATTTTTGTCTAACTTTATATCGGACTAACCGTCTATCGGTAGCACTCTTTTTCTATAATCATATTATCACGGTTCCATAGAAATGTCAAAATTTTTCTTTGCTTTGAGAATCATCTGCGGCTTCGATAATCTGTATTGCCTTTTTCGCTTCATCACCTTCCACCAATACATCCACACCATACATACCAAATCCCGGTGCACCATGCATAGCGACGCTTGCACTCGCTTCCTGTGAAAAAGCAGCAATTCCTTGTTCTTTTAAAAGTTCTATAATTCTTCCCGCTTCTACTATATCTTTAGCGTTGTAAATTTTTGTACTGCCTGTCTTTGTCGTTGGAATATCTCTTTGCTCCCCATTAACTGAAATCCGGCGTCTGTTCCGGTTAAAATATGATAATACTCTGAGAACAATAAATGCCACGATTGTAATTCCACCCAGAAAAAGTAAAGCGAAATATATCGTTTGCTTCTCGGTTGCCCCCATTCTTCTCAGGCAGATACCATAAAACACAGAGAAAATTCCTGCACAGATCACACTGGTAAGGAAATCTCTCCATAGTGCCTCTCTCGCAGACAAGCCTTTATCCCAAATGCCATTATGTACCATAATAAACGCATATACAATTCCGCCTACCAGAGCAATTAACGTTTCACCCAGCACCAGACGAAGATTTACTGCCAATAGAAGCTGTATGATAATAGCTCCAACACTGATCAGGAACATAGATGCAAAAGCAAGATTTCCGGCTTTTAAAGCTTTTTGCTTTACCCAATCTTCATAATCAGCTACTTTGTTTAATGTTTCTTTCATCTCTTTGTTCATGGTCGAACTCCTTTCTCCATCCAGGAGCTCTTTTATTTCAATGTCATAATAATCAGCAAGTTCAACCAATATACTTAGATCCGGCATATTCGATCCTGTCTCCCATCTGGAAACGGTTCTCGCCGATACGCCAAACTTTTCTGCAAGCTGTTCTTGACTTTTCATTCAATTCACCATTTGCTTTCAGCGTTCTCCAGTAAGGAGTTTTATCTTTCAATCTCTGATGGCTTGCCCAGGCAGCAATAGATACAAAAATTCCGGCAGTTATAGGTTCTGTAAAATCTGCATCATTCTCTTTTGCAAAAAATTCTCTTATCTTTCCAACTGTAATCACTTTACCATATGGAATTTTTTTCATCACTTCATCATAAGCAATGGGCGGTGCAAAGTACATTTTGTTTCCACCATATTTTTCAATGCTCTTTACATCCGTGATTATCTGAAACTTTGGCATATCTTTATTATCCTGCAGCATTGCATTAAAATCCTTCTTATCTTCATTAGCCATATCCGCCACCTCCTGATCTAAGAATATACATCTTTCCGATTTTATGCAATGAGACACTTTTGTAAATTTCTTATCATAACCAGAATTTATAACTCTTTCCTATGATTTAAGTGAATGCCAATATGTCCTACCCCCAGTATTATTGTAGACACGAATAACATTGGGTTTCGTCCGTATATAGCAATCAAACAACACGCTATAACTGGAAGAGTAGCACCTGCAACAGGAATACCCATTATACTGCTATAAAAATCTTTCATCGTCTTTTCACTTTTAAAATATCGTATCCAATATAATTCATACATAATCATCAGCACAAATGCAGCAATTAACCAAATCATCCATGCTGTAATACCTTGAATATTAAAATCACTGAAAATCAGCAACAAACAAGTCACTAAAACTTCGCCGGCTCTCTCAAACAACAGCAAGATTTTGTTTTCATTATGTACATATTTTTCGTAATC
>JAETOL010000091.1 GCA_021771755.1 Lachnospiraceae bacterium
CAGGAAAACACATATTTAGGTGCAGATGGATTAGCATATTGCAAGATTTGTGGAGAACCTGTAGAGGCATTTTTCCCTCCAGACAGTATTCTTGGTATGAAAAAACATTTTAGACAATGTGCATGTATCCGTCAAAAGCGTGAAGTAGAGGAAAAGGCATATAAAGAAAGAGAACACCGCGAATTAGTGGAAAGAAATAGAAAAATCTGTTTTGAAGAACCACGAATGTATGATTGGAATTTTGAACTGGCAGAAAAGACTACCACCATCGAGAAGGCCAAAGAATACACAGCAAACTGGAATGATATGAAGAAAAATCATATTGGTTTTCTCTTGTGGGGACCAATAGGAACCGGAAAGAGTTACATAGCCTGTTGCATTGCCAACGCACTTTTGAATCGGGAAATTACTGTGAAAATGACAAATTTTAATACAATTATTGATGATATGTTTCCATTAGAGGATAAAACAGAATATATCAATGCTTTGGCACGATATGAACTTTTAATTTTGGATGATCTTGGCACAGAACGAAGTTCTGAGTATGCTCTTGGAATTGTATTCAGTGTAATTGACCGAAGATATCGCTCCGGCAGACCATTAATCGTAACTACCAATCTTCCGATAAAACAATTAAAAGAAGAAACGAACATAGAAAAGAAACGAATTTATGATCGTATTTTGGAAATGTGTGTTCCGTTATATGTCGGCGGTTCTAGCTATCGGAGTGATATTGCCCATGAAAAAATGGGGAAAATGAAAACCTTTTTCGCTACTGCCGAATCAAGTCAGACTGAAAATATTATAGAGCAGACAGGCACAAAAACAATCTGATGTTTATATCTTAGTATAGACATCAGAAATAGAAAGAGTGTGATAGTTCTGCAGAAACCTACGTATTACCTGTGGCGAACAGATTATACGTCATCAGAAGACTTTGAGGCAGATAAGGAGAAATATAGGAAAATAGGTTTTCGGGTTGTCACATTTGCAGATGGGCAGCCGGATAAAAATATACATAATGGAATAAAAGCATTGATTCGAAACCATATAAAAGAAATCAATCAGTAATTTCTATGGGCGGGAGACATTCTCTTGCTTAAGTAGTTAATACAGCGTCAAAAATAGAACGCATGATGAAAGTACATAAGAAAATGCGAGGGGTAAACCGATACAGAGAACAACCGAAAAAATAAATATAAGATCATATTTTTCTTGTAACTTATATATAAAACCAAGTATAATTAGTTGAAAAGTTCTATTCTAAACCATGTAAAACTATTTTGACAAGGGAAAAAGGGCAATGTCAAAGGCTTTTGACAGACAAAATAGCTATATTCAGATACAATAAAGGAGAAGATTCAAGATGGATATTGGATTACAAATCAAGAAATTTAGGGAACAACAAAAAATTTCTCAAGAAGAGCTGGCTCTTAAAATATTTGTTTCAAGACAAACAATTTCTAATTGGGAAACAAATAAAAGTTGTCCAGATATTAAAAGTTTAATTACTTTATCTAATATCTTCAATGTGTCTTTAGATAATTTTATAAAAGAAGATATAAAGGAGATGAGGGAAATTGTAGAAAAAGCAACAATTAAAAAGTTTAATGTGATAAGTGTAGTTTTCCTAATTGAATTAATAGTTGTAGCCGTAAGTGCCTATCCTTTATTTAGTATTAAGGGAAATATAGGAATTGTTATCTGGTTATGCTTGTTCGCAATAACGCTCTATACGGCATGTAAGATTGAAAAATTCAAAAAGAGATATGATATTCAAACCTATAAAGAAATTTTGGCATTTATTGACGAAAAACAATTAACGCATGATGAAACACAACAAGAAATAGGAAAAAGAAATTATCAAAAAATCATATTTGCATTCATTGCAGGTGCAATCGCACTTATTATATGTTTTGTTGTAATTTTTATTTGTCAGTATTTAACAAATTAAAACGGAGGGAAAATCATGGAATTTTGGCTTATTATGATTGGCTTTATAGTTATGGGCGGAAGTTGTTCATTAGCAGGTACTTGGTGGGATAGAAAGAATAAAAAAAAAGAAAAGAAACAATAGTAAATTCTATTTGCTCTAAAATCAAATAAGGAGAGGAAATGCTGAACAAAGGATATAAATTAGTAACTATGTCTATGGTCGGAACAGATAAAGCTATATTAGTATTTAAGATTTAGGGCACTAATAGATTCTAACAAAATTTAATATCCATACACACAAAGCAGTTGGTCTTTACGACTGACTGCTTTTTAGTGCTGTTTTATATATCAAGGCTCATTCAATCGTGGTAAATTCGTGGTAAAATGAGTGTTTCGATATACTTCAAAAGGTCCGAAAGTACAGTGGTTATGTGGATGATCGAAAATTGTATATAAAGTTTATATGAGACTCCGTTTACGAAAATGATTTTTTAATATATAATTATATTACATTATTCTATGATAAATATTTCAGAAAGGGTAAGAGTATGAATGCAGGTTATGTGCGTCTTTCAAGAGATGACGATAAGCGAAATTATGTTTCTATAGAAAATCAGAAGTTAATTATCAATCAGTATGCATCTGACCATGGAATGGTTATTGATCGATGGTATGAAGATGACGGAGTGTCAGGTTATATTTTTGACAGACCGGGATTTAGGCAGTTGATGGCTGATCTGGATAAAGATATTGATACCGTATATGTGAAAGATTTCTCTCGTCTTGGCAGACATAATGCGAAGGTTCTTTTGCTTTTGGATGAATTTCAGGAACGGGGAAAACATCTCATTGTCATTGATGATAATTATGATTCTTTTGATTCCAGCGACGACACCATTGGAATTAAAACATGGTTCAATGAGCGTTATGTAAAAGATACCAGTAAGAAAATCAAAAGAGCGATCGGAGCTAGACAAAAAGAAGGCACTCTTATGACAAAACCACCTTTCGGATATTGTCGGGATACGAAAGACAAAAGTATCATCAAAATCGTTCCCAAAGAGGCAGAATTTATCAAAATGGTTTACGATCTTTATATCTCCGGATCCGGTTATCGCAAAATAGCAAATTATTTGACCGACCAGGATATCCCAACGCCTTCTATGGTACAGCGAGAACGAGAAATTGAAGAAGGTCGCATAAGCAAAAAGAAAGTTGCAACCATTTGGTCTGACAGCATGGTGAAGGAATTATTAGATAATGATTTTTACATTGGAACTTTTCGTTTGAGAAAACGTGCCAGAAATACAGTACATGGAAAGGATAAACGTGTTCCAAAAGAAGAACAGTGTATTTTTGAAAATCATCATCCGGCAATCATTGATAAAGCTACGTTTTCTCTGGTACAGGAATTAAAGGAGAAACGCAACCGGACAAATTATCGTGGAAGTCGTGGGCAGTGGTTAGGTTCAGAAACTCCAAACCCATTTGGAAGCTGTCTCTTTTGCAAGGACTGCGGCAGCCGGCTGACACCGATTAAACGCAAGACTTCAAGCAGGGAGCGGAAATATTATATTTGCACCACTTATAATACCAAAGGGAAAAGCTACTGCTCCAAAGCTCATCTGATCGAAGAAGAGGATCTGATGGAAGATGTTCTCACCTATATCAAGATGTGTCGGAATGCGCTATGTGAAGTAATTGCCACCTATGATTTAAAGGATTTTGAAGCAGAAAAGAAATCTATAGAAGAAAAGCGTCAGGAACTTCATACAGCAATCAGTGAACGCAAAAATCAATTGAAAGTGCTTCTTACGCAGAAAGTAAAAGATCTGTCAGTTGCTGCCGGAAATGAGGAACTGATCAATGAAACTTACGACTCCCTGCAGCAGGATTTACTGGCTCAGATTCATGGTCTGGAAATGCAGTTGAAAGAACTGGATGAAACAGCCATTGAGACACCGGATGTGAAGGATAAATTAAAAAATGCTCTGGATGTGGTAGATAAGATCATCGCAGGAGGAACTCTTGACCGAAGAGATATCGAGCTGCTGATTGACCGCATTGATGTGGACGAGAACGGTATGCCGGAAATTACATTAAAATATGGATTATCCAACCTGATTAACTACAGTCCTGCCGATGAGATGAACCGACGGGAGAATACCATTATCGCTATCGTGATGAAACTGATTACAGAGGATGAACGTGGATATACCTCTGCAAAATACTTGTCAGAGCATATCACTGATCTTGGATTTAAGAAGACAAAGCAGAGCATCCTGCCATATATCGAATTGATGAAAGAGATGGGGATTCTGGAAGCTACTGAAAATCCATTGAAGCCTTACAACATTATGAAATCAAAGGAAGAAATCACAGCACTGATTCAAGACTTTCTGCCGGATTTATGTGAACTTCCTGTGAGAAGTATCACTCAACCAGCCAACAACTGAGTGAGAACTCCGGAAACCGCAGAAAATCAAGGGCACTGAAAAACTCCCATTTTTTTAAGGTGGGAGTTCTTCTTTTATAATTTTTCTTGTAATTTCTAATTATATTACAAAAAAACGCTATGGTTTACCCCATAGCCA
>JAETOL010000001.1 GCA_021771755.1 Lachnospiraceae bacterium
GGAGCACGCAAATTTTCTTAATCACTAATCAAGTCTTAGGCATCATTTGGAACAAACAATATCATTTGGCATAAAATTTAATCAAGTGCTGTTCTTGTTTACCTAAATACCATTGGAGTGGTAGCTCTAACAAAAATTTAGGGAACTGATAATAGGGGAGTATCTTTTCCGTTTCCATCATATATTCAAATTTCATATTTTCTTTTACCTTTCTGAAAAATTAAGGAGACGGATGCCGGCTTTCCCAAAGAGATTTTTATGCTTTATTAAAATTCTCTTTTTATATCTCCCTATATAACGAAAGGGAAAAAGCTCATTTTACAGGGTACAGAGAGAAAAAATTTTATAAGAGCAAGATCCACCCATGTTTAACGTTATCGCGTTTCCGCCTCCGTTCACCTTATGGGTTTTCTCTTGATGGGGAGTGACGATTCCCCATGCCCTTGCTTATATAATTGGCTTACAAAAGAATTTGTTCGCATCACCATGTGTATTTTCAAATAGAAAAAGACATCCAGTTACTTACTGAATGCCTCAAAATAGAATTATGTTAATTATGATATTTTGCTGCGTGCACATCCGGTGTAGCTAATAAAAAAGTGGGTGTGGGGAGGCGACAGTTCCCCAGCAAGATAAAACTCCGGAATACTACGTATATGACAGAATGGCGATATGGTAATACCGGGGTGGATCTTGCTCTTGATAATGTGGGAAGGGAAAAATGCTGAGAATAATATTTTTTATGATCGTATTTACAATACGATTCTTATAATTTGCCTTATGAGAAAGTTAGAAAGAATGAACCAGTGTGCATTGCGGATGAAGTACCGTTTGAGATTCCTGAGAGTTGGGAATGGGTACGACTGAGCAAAATCGTTTACAGCAGAGGGCAAATGACACCTGCTGATGATTTCTGTTATATAGATATTGGATCTATTGATAACAAAAACCAGAAACTCAGCGATGAAGAAAACATTATTACTGCGGATAAGGCGCCTTCAAGGGCAAGAAAAATTGTCGCTATAGGTGACATTCTTTACTCTACAGTGCGTCCATATCTGCATAATATGTGCGTCGTTGACCGTTCCTTTAGCCATCAGCCCATTGCCAGTACAGGTTTTGCTGCCCTTACTTGTCACACCGGCTTTTACAATGAGTTCCTGTTTTATTATCTGATGTCACCAGACTTTGATGCGTATGCAAATGACACAGGCAACGCCAAGGGCATTGCTTATCCTGCGATCAACGATAATAAACTATATCGGGCACTTATACCAGTTCCTCCTGAATCGGAGCAAAAAAGAATTGTAGAAAAAATCAAAGAAGCATTACCTTATGTTGCTACATACGGAGTGGCATACTCCGAAACAGAATCTCTAAATAATACTTTCCCAGATAGACTAAAGAAGTCTATCTTACAAGAAGCGGTACAGGGAAAACTTGTTCCACAAGATCCTGCCGACGAACCAGCTTCCATCCTTCTGGAACGCATTCGTGCTGAGAAAGAGCAGCTGATTAAAACTGGTAAAATAAAGCGAGACAAGCACAAATCCGTCATTTTTAGAAGGGATAATTCTCATTATGAGAAGTTGGACGGAATCGAGCGTTGTATCGACGATGAGATACCGTTTGAAATTCCTGATACATGGGAATGGTCAAGATTGGGACAAGTTATTTCTTTGCTTTCAGGAACAGATTTTAAGCCTGAAGAATATAACAACACCCAAAAGGGAATGCCTTATATTACGGGTGCCAGTAGTTTATCAGAGAACGGTGTTTTACTAAACCGTTGGACCGAAACACCAAGGGTAATTGCTAATCGTGGAGATGTGTTGTTAGTTTGCAAGGGTTCAGGCTACGGAAAAACTGTGATTTGTGATATTGCAGAAGCTCATATCGCAAGGCAAATCATGGCAATAAAAAAGTTTATATCATTGGATATGCACTATGTCCGTTTGTTCCTACAAGCAAACTTCGATAAAATCAAATCTAAGGGACAGGGGGTTATTCCTGGAATAGATCGTAATAGCATCATGAACCTCTTATTCCCTATTCCACCGGTATTAGAGCAACGCCGTATCATTGAAAAACAACAAGAATTGTTCAATAAGATTACGCTGATTTAGGAAAGAATTGTATAATATTTGGCGAAAGGAGGTCTTTCGCCATGATAGAAAAACAAAAATTCGAAAGACATTTGAGGGGCACAAACCTCTCGGAAAACACGATTTCATCGTATCTATTCGCCATCAAACAGTATGGGGAGCAATACGATGATGTTACCCAGAAAAAACTGCGTGAGTACAAGGTATGGCTGATTGAGAATTATAAACCCAAGACGGTTAATCTCAGACTTCGGGCTATCAACTGCTACTTAGAGTGCATTGGCAAAGAAAAATGGAAATTGCCCTTTATCCGTGTGCAGCAGAAAACTTTTTTGGAAAATGTCATTAGTGAAGCAGACTACAAATACTTCAAATCTTGTCTGAAGAATGACAACGAAATGTTTTGGTATTTTGTAATTCGCTTCCTTGCTGCCACTGGATCCAGAGTCAGCGAACTAATTCAGATTAAAGCTGAACATGTTAAGTTAGGGCATCTTGATTTGTACTCTAAAGGCGGTAAATTGCGTAGAATTTATATTCCAAAAGAACTGCAAAATGAAGCCCTTTCTTGGTTGGCTGAAAAGCAACAAGAAAGTGGCTTCATTTTTTTGAACAAATATGGGGAACGTATTACAACCCGTGGCATTTCAGGACAGTTGAAGAAACTGGCGGTGAAGTATGGCATCAATCCTGCAGTTGTATATCCGCACTCGTTCCGTCACAGGTTTGCTAAGAGTTTTCTTGATCGCTGTAATGATATAGCGTTTCTTGCGGATCTTATGGGGCATGAAAGCATCGAAACCACCCGTATTTACCTCAGAAAAACAGCCACAGAACAGAGAGAAATTGTTGATACAATCGTAGATTGGTAAAAGAAAAGGCATACACTTTAGATTGTTACAGTGTATGCCTTGTACTTCATATTGAGTTGCAATAATCAAATAGAGCATTGACCCTTTCGACAATTCTATACTGCTCAGACAATGGTGGAATAGGTAATAACATTTTTCCTAACGTTTTGCCATTACAGTTTGGTTGCGCTGTCGCAATAGTGCCATTACGCAGCTGGCTCCAATATAGTTCACTTTCCATGAAAAATTTTAAATATTGAGGGCATAGCCATTGACTGTATCTGGTTCTGATTAAGTATCCTGCGTAGATTGCTTCTTCAGGAACTTCTTGTACAAGATATGACTTTCCAACGGTTCCTCCTGTTCTTGCAAACAAAATGTCATTTGGTTTCAGAAGGTAGGTGCTAATTTCATTTTCCTTTATATCACAGTAAGGAACTGTTTCCCACAATACAGAATTGTTTTGGATATCACTAATACGAACCATCTTTATTCGACCACAATCCTTTGCAGGAGCATTATATCCGTACTGAATGGATTGGGATATACTGCCCCAACGCTCCCATACCCAACTACCCGGAATCTCAAACGGTATCTCATCGTCAATGCAGCACTCGATTCCGTCCAACTTCTCATAATGAGAACTTTACAAACCAGATAACCTATTTGAAATAATGGCATAAAGTTCAAGTATCTGTTTTTGTTCGCGAATTGGAGGAAGTGGAATAAGAAAATTCATCAGTTTTGTAGCGCTTAGACCTTCTCTTGAAACCCCAACTTGAACATCCATGATTAGATTTTGGATATAATTTGAAATTAAAATGGTGTGTATCCATTGACGTATTACAGGATCCAACAATCTGATGATCATGACGTGCTGATTAACATTTGCTATGTCAAAATCATCTGGAACAATCGCACAACGACCTATAGATCCACCAGTAATATTTAGCAGAATATCTTTTGCTAGAACGATGCTTCCAGACTTTTTTAGGTTGATTTCTTCTGTAATATAAGCAATGTCAATCAATCTTAGACCGTCATTATAAACATTTTGAGAACGAATAAATTTGATGCCATCGGACACATATACCGCTTTGCCTCCTGTTGGGGTACTGCCAGCTCCAATTTTTATGCATAATTCATTGAGTCTGCACCATGTCCAATTTTCAGGAATGTCAAACGGAATTTCATCATCAATGCAAACTTCCTCAGAACCTCGCTTTTCATAATGAGAATTATCCCTTCTAAAAATGACGGATTCGTGCTTATCTTTTTTGAGTTTACCTTCGGCAATTAACTTTTGTTTTTCGGCGCAAATATGTTCCAAAAGTACAGAAGCTGGTTCATCAGCAGGATTTTGTGGAACAAGTTTACCCTGAATTGCTTCCTGTAAAATGGATTTTTTGAGTTGTTCCGGGAAATTATCATTCAATCGTTTGGCTTTAGAATATGCTATACTATATTCATTCACACAAAGCATTATTTTGTTAAGTTTCTCCACAATACGAAACTGTTCTAATAATGGTGGGATTGGAACGAGCATATTTCCAAGCGTTTTTCCATTACAGTTGGGCTGTGCAGTGGCAATAGTTCCTTCTCTTAATTGAGACCAATACAATTCGCTTTCCATAAAGTATTTCAAATACTGTGGGCATAACTGGTTACTATATCTAGTTCTGATTAAGTACCCCGCATAAATCGCTTCTTCTGGAACCTCCTGCACGAGATAAGACTTTCCAACGGTTCCTCCTGTTCTTGTAAACAAAATATCATTTGGTTTCAGAAGATATGCATCAATTTCACTTTCCCTTATGTCGCAGTAAGGAACTGTTTCCCACAATACAGAATTATCTTGAATATCACTAATGCGAACCATCTTTATTCGCCCATTTTCCTGTGCTGGTGCATTATAGCCATACTGAATAGATTCTGATAATGTTGCCCAGCGTACCCATTCCCAACTCTCAGGAATCTCAAACGGTACTTCATCCGCAATGCACACTGGTTCATTCTTTCTAACTTTCTCATAAGGCAAATTATCAGCACCACGAAAGATATAAGAAGGATTCTTCTCTTTCTTGATTTTTCCTGCTTTGATAAGTTCTTCTTTTTCTTTTCTTATTCGTGCAAGTAATACAGAAGCTGGTTCATCATTTGGATCTTGCGGAACAAGTTTTCCTTGAACAGCCATCTGCAATATCGAATTTTTCAATTGTTGTTCGGTCATTATTGTTCCTCCAGGTCAATACCTAATATTTCTGTAATCTGAGCTAAAATACGGTCAATATCAGCATTTAAGCTAGCTCGTTTTTCTTGGTATTGTTGAATTAATTCTTTTGGCGGCAAAATTTCTTCTTCCTCATGAGGATAACCACAAAGATCAATATTATAATTTTTTGCAATGATTTCTTCTACCGAAAACTTCTTTGCCTTATCGAAACCATCCTTATTGATTTCTTCTCTATCATTCCACCACTTCATAACTGGTTCAAAATGTTTGAGTTCCATTGGTTTTGTCTTAGAAAAATTTTTATATCCCTTCGGCATATCCAAACGATAAAACCATGTTTCTTCTGTTGGTGTTGTATGATCAAAGAACAAAATATTTGTGGTGATAGAAGTATAAGGTGCAAACACACTATGTGGCAAACGAATTACGGTATGTAAATTGAATTCAGAAAATAATTTCTTCTTAATGGCAACTTTAGCATTATCTGTACCAAACAAGAAACCATCCGGCAGGATTACAGCAGCACGACCATTTTTCTTTAAACGATACATAATAACTGACATAAACAAATCTGCTGTTTCACTACTTGCCAAATCTGCCGGAAAATGATTTTTCACT
The DNA here is from genome assembly GCA_021771755.1 of Lachnospiraceae bacterium. Taxonomy (GTDB): domain Bacteria; phylum Bacillota; class Clostridia; order Lachnospirales; family Lachnospiraceae; genus Blautia_A. The sequence continues at coordinate 5,808 of JAETOL010000001.1, forward strand.
TCCATTTTTTCATTTCCGCCATAGGGTGGATTCATCAAAATAACATCAAATTGATCGCTTTCCGTGTAATCTAAGACATCCTTTAAAAGAGAATTATCATGATAAATCTTTGGCACATCAATTCCATGTAACAACATATTGGTAATACACAGCATATACGGGAACTGTTTCTTTTCTATTCCGTATATTGAAGTATCATAGGCTACCTGATCCTCTGTAGTTACTATTTTTTTTGATAATTCTTTTAACCAACTCGTAAGAAATCCTCCGGTACCACAAGCGAAATCAGCTGCCTGTTCACCAATCTGTGGATTAATCATTTTTGCCATAAAATCTGTTACTGCACGAGGAGTATAAAATTCACCGGAAGAACCTGCACTTTGTAATTCCTTTAAAATGGTTTCATAAATTTCACCAAAAGCATGACTTTCTTCATAATCTCCTAAGTCAAGATCATCAATAACATTAATAACTTGCCGAAGAAGGACACCGTCTTTCATATATTGATTCGCATCTGCAAATGTAGTTTGAACAATAGCTTTTTTTATTGGAGTAGATGCATCAACAGGAAGTTTTTTCAATGTTGGAAATAATGTATTATTTACAAAATCCAACAATCTTTCTCCTGTCATAGCAGTACCTGTACGATCATCAACCGCCCAATTTTTCCAACGACATTCTTCAGGAATAATGGAAACGTAATCTTCATCGTCCCATTCCCAATCCTGCTCCTTCGCATCATATACTTTCAAAAAGAGCATCCATGCAATTTGCTCTATACGCTGTGCGTCTCCATTGATGCCAGCATCATTCCGCATAATATCACGAAGTCTTTTTACAAATCCTGCTAAATTACTCATATTTATACCGCCTCTTCTGTGTAAATTGCTTTTTCAAGTTCTTTCACCGCTTGCATATAACCAGCTTTTCCACCAAAATATCCTGCAATTTTTGCTGGTTTTCCCAGTTTCAAAAACGGATCAAGTTTTAAAATTTCAGTTTTCTCGATTTCATATATACCAGTATTCATGTATTTATCCAAAAGTGCTTCCAGCACGTCTCTGGCAATACCGCTATATTTACTGAGAAAATCACGTTTTTTTACATTATTAGCTCTTTCTTTCCGAGTTAAAGGCTTTTTATCAAAGGCTACATGGCAAATAAAATCAAAATCATCTACATCTACCATATTTTGCTCTTTTTTCATCGTTTCAAGATTAATTCCCCGTTCCCAAAGCATTTCTTTGATTTTCTCTTTTTTCTCTTCTTGCGACCATTGTCTTATAAAATTATCTAACGATGCGTATTCACCAATAATATTTTCTTTCGTATAATCCACAATACTTTCTTGTCTTAAAAGTTTTCCGTTGGTATCATACACGGAAACTGTTTTATGAATAATTTGAACTTTGCATCCATCTCGGTCAATAATTGGTTTTGGATTTCCGTAAGGAACTTTTGGATCTTTGATAACATTAGTCTGATCAGATTCTTCTCCATAAGTAGTTTCTTTCTTAGGAGTGAAATTTTCATTAATTTCAATTGGTCCATCCCAATCAGGATCCGCAAATAATCTAGTTACATTTCGAAAATCCATAACAACAAAATGAGTTTTCCCTTCTTTTTCTCGAAGTCTGGTTCCTCGACCAATAATTTGTTTAAATTCTGTCATAGATCCAATCATTTCATCCAAAACAATCAGTTTTGTCATTTTGCAGTCTGCTCCCGTCGACAATAGTTTGGAAGTTGTTGCGATAACAGGGTATGGAGATGCAACAGAAATAAAATAATCGAGCTTCTTTTTGCCATAATCATCACTTCCGGTAATTCTCACAACATAATCAGGATTTTTTCTGACCATATCAGCATTTAAGTTTACTAAAGCCTGACGCATACGTTCTGCAGCATCTTCTGTTGCACAGAATACGATTGTTTTCGCCATTCTGTCAGTTGCTTTTAAGTAACGTGTTATTTCTAAAGCTACTTGCTGAATACGGTCTTCTATAATGATATTATAATCATAATCACTGTTTGTATAAATTCTATCTTCAATTTCATTTCCAGAAATATCTCTTTGTCCCTTTCGTGGCCGCCATCCATCACCAATATCAGTCATAATATTAATCACTCTAAATGGCGCAAGAAATCCATCTTCAATACCTTCTTTCAAGCTGTAAGAGTATATAGGCTCATGAAAGTATGAAAGATTAGAAATATACTTCGTTTCCTTTGGTGTTGCTGTCATTCCAATTTGAGTTGCGGAACTAAAATATTCCAAAATTTTCCGCCAGCGACTTTCTTCTTTTGCGCTTCCACGGTGACATTCATCTACTATAATAAGATCAAAAAAATCAGAAGTAAACAATTCACTAAAATGTTCTTTGTCGTCATCACCGACTAATTGTTGATATAACGAAAAATAAACTTCATGAGAAGTAATCGTATTTTTATCATCTTTTGCAACATTAATTTTATGAATTACTTTCTCTAATGGTGCAAAATCCTGTTGTATCGATTGATCCACAAGAATATTACGGTCAGCCAGATAAAGAATTTTCCGTTTCATTCCACTTTGAAGCATACGATAGACTATCTGAAAAGCAGTATAAGTCTTACCTGTACCAGTTGCCATAACAAGTAACAAACGCTTTTGTCCTCTTGCAATCGCATCTACCGTTCTATTGATTGCAATACGCTGATAATAGCGTGGAGGATATGTATTCTGACTACTGTAATATGGTTGTTGAATAATTGCCTCCTGCGCAGAAGTCATTCCTGATTCCTGTTTAAAGCGTTCAATCAGTTCTGATTCACTTGGAAATTCATCTAATCCAATTACTCGTTCTTTTCCTGTAAGAAAATCATGTTCTGCAAATCCTTCTCCATTAGAACTGTATGCAAATGGAAGATCGAGCATTTGCGCATACGTCATAGCCTGTTGCAAACCATGTGAAATGCTATGTTTATTGTCCTTAGCCTCAATAACGGCAATCGGATTATTTGCACTCATATACAGGATATAGTCTGCTCGTTTTGGCTTTTCACGAAAAACAAAATTTCCTTTTAAATTGATTTTGCCATCTGTAACTTGCGTTTCCATTGTAATTTTTTTAACATCCCATTTAGAAGTAATAGCAGGTGTAATATACTGTAATTTGATATCTTCTTCTGTCATTTGTTTTTTTGATAAAACGGTACTCATCTATATTCCCTCCCCCCATTATTCGATTTCTTTTGGAATAATATCCATAATATCGTCTATTGAACAGTTAAGAACACCACATATTCTTACCAATACTTCTACACGAACATCTTCATTTTTCCCTAACTTCGCCATAGCATTTGTGCTTATTTGAGCAGCTTTGATAAGTTGTGTTTTACTCATTCCTCTATCTATCAGTATTTTCCATAATTTATTGTAACAGGCAGCCATCTTAAACCCTCCAACGATACAACTTCTCATAATTTTTGATTATAAGAAGATTATAGCATTCGACGTTTTAAAATTCAATTTTGAATTGTAATTCTCAATCATACAAAATCGAAAATTAAATGCAATTTTTCAAAAGACAAGTATTGAGAAACAGAACTGCTTATACTATAATTTACTTATGTCAAAGTGGAGGGGATACAAATGTCAGAATACGGATTTACCAAAAAGGATTGGTCTTTGTTCAGAGAGAAAATTTCAGACTGGCAAGAAGCCTATATGGATAAGTTGAATAAAGAATATATTGAATTGCTAAATGGTGAAGGAACTCCTTCCGAAAAATTTTGGACTTTAGAAGAACGTATTCGCAATGATAAAAAAGATACCGGTGTGCAGTTAAGAATGAGTCGCTCTAATTGCATCACTAACATTGTTTCACTTTTAAATGAAGGTGCAATCACTATGAACGATTTAGAAGAATTTAGCGATGAACTGAAGGAAAACATTCGCTTTATTACAGGCTAAAAATCGATTGTATCACAATTAATAGTTTTAAATGATTATTTCACATCGGGAGCACCGGAGCTAAGCAGAGCTTAGCTCCATAGGTTTTTGACAGCGAACCGCCGGTTCGCCTTTAAGCTCCGCTTTTATATTGTTTAAATTTTATGTTTGGCACAGTATTCCCGCATATTCATTGACCCCATTTCAATCCAGAATGATGTATGAGCATAGCGGTCAACAATGGCTTCTGCCTGTACACTTTCATTCAGACGCATGATCCAGTCTTCCTGTCGGTACTGTGTACAAAAGATGGTTGAGGTTGTATCTGACCTGCGCTCAAACAGTTCGAACAGGAAATACAGTTCACTGTCAGACATATCAGATACCAGCCACTCATCGATTACAAGAAGTGGAATCTTACTGTAGCTTGCAAGCAAACGTTTCTGTTTTCCTTGAATGATGGATGCATCTCCGTATTCCATAAGCAGATCCGGCAATCGGATATATTTTGTTTTGATCTGTTCAAGACATGCCTGTTTTGCCAGTGCACATGCCAGATATGTTTTGCCTGAACCCGTAGGTCCTTGAAGCACAATGCTTTGATGATATCCAATATACTGACAATGGAACAGGTCATTTAACAATGCTTTGTTAAGACCACGACCATCATAATATATACCATGCATGTCAGCCTGCGGAAATCTCAGTCTGGCAGATTTAATCAGGCGCTGGATTCTGCTGTTATACTTTTCCTGGTACACATAGTCAACGAAGAGTTGGATACGGTCATCAAATGACCATGCAAGGGTTTCTGGCTCCGATTGCTGTATTTCCAGACAGGTTATAACTTCGGACATGTTCAATTCACGGAGTTTGCGTTTGGTTTCATCATTAATCATTGATACCACCTCCCGCATAGTAGCGGTTTCCTCTGAGATAGCCCATCGGAGAGCCTGTCTTCTTTTGGGTTTTCTTGCTTTCCAGATATGTCTGGTCTTGATTGGCAGCTAGAATAGAATTAAGATGATGGTAACGGGGCTTTCTTATTCCACTGGTAATGGCAAACTCACAGGCGACTTCCAGGCGTGCTTCTGAGTATTTGTTGCTCAGCCGTAATACTGCCAGGGCGGGATTAAAGCCCTGTTCTTTGATTGTTACAGTTTCGAAAATCCTTTCAACGACCTCACCGGTATATTTACCGATGGAAGGAGCCCATTTCTGAATGTGATCTTCATTCCACGGTGTAAACTTAAATTTTTCGGGCATGTCCTCAGCATGGGTCGAATACTGATTTCTCCTTCCGGCAGCAAAACGGTTGTGCGTGGCAATGCGGTCTGAACCACTATAAATTTCTACTTTGGTGTCTGTTACTCGCAGATCCACCTTCTTTTTTGCATACTGATAAGGGCAAGAATAGCGGTTGTACTCGAAAACCACATGATAATCAAGATTTACGGTGCGGCCATAAACCCATGTGGCTATTTCATAAGGGATAACTGGTAACGGGTGCAGGAATTCCTTTTCATCAAGATATGCATCATAGCGTGAGCCTTCGCGTTTTTGGAAATTTTCATGATTGAATTCATAAAGCTTTTTACTGACAGCCACCTTTAAATCTGGAAAAGAATAAAATATCTCATTTCGTAACTTTGCAATGATGGCAGTGGCAATCTTTCCGACCGTTCCTTCAACAGAGGGTTTCTGTTTTGGCTTACGTACACCAGCAGGCATGATGGCGGTTGTATAATGTTCGCCAAGTGCTTCGTAATCCTGCGTAAGAACGATTTCACCTTCCCTTGGATGAGATACAACACCTGTCTTTAGATTGTCACAAATAAGCCTTGTAGGAACTCCATCAAAGAATTCATACATATGGACGTGTGCCCGGATAAATGAATCCATCTTCATATCCAACATGGGCTCCACATAAGAATACTGGCTGTAAGGAAGTGTACCTACAAAGAGATAGACAGTAACCACTTCACCGGTGGATGTATCTATATAACTCATTGTTGGTCCCGACCAGTCAACCTCCGCTTTCACACCAGGTTTGTTTTCAAGATGGTTTGTGAGCTTGTTCACTATCGTGTAATCAGCATACCCATTGCAATATTTGGTGTATCCCATGGGAATCGAACCGGAAGTTTTACATTTGTCCTGATATTCCTTCCAGAGAAGCTTTAGTGTTACACCGACACGCTTAAGTTCTTGATGTACATACTCGTAATCTGGCTGCTCATAGAGGTTTTCTATCGCAAATTTATCAGGAAAAATCAAGCAGTAAATTTCCTCTTCCGAAAGATGTTTTACCTTTTCGAAGGTAATTTCTTTTTCCTTAGCGATGTTTATCACATCACTGACGGAATGTTTAGACATATGTCTGGTTGCGGCTATCTGATTTCTTGATAGCCCGGATGCTTTAAGCTCCAAAATGAGTTTGGCATTAATTTTGTTGGCCATAATCATCGGCCTCCCTTCTGTAAAATTTGAGGTGATCCTCGAACATAATTTTACAAAAGGATTTATCAAAAGTGGAGCTTATGCGCGAATTGCGACTCAAATGGAGCTCTTATCCGTACGGGTGGAGCTCAAATGCGTGCTGGTGGTGTCGCTGGTGCGAAATATTCATAAATGTTAAACAGGAGAATTTATGTCAAATTATAAATCAACAGATGCACTAATGCGGCATCTTCGGAATAATGGAATTGCTATTTCAGGCAGTTCACAAAAGCAACAATTAATTAATACAGGATATTTTCACGGATATAAGGGATACCGTTTTTTTGTTTCGTCCAATCGTAGAATCCCTTTTACCTCATACAATGAAATTAATGCTACGATTCAATACGACACAAAATTAAAATCATTGTTATACGGTAAAATGATGTTGATTGAAACTGCTCTTAAAAACATTGCCCTTAATACCATTATGGCAGAGATTAATTCAAACAGCATTTATGATATGTATGACAAAGCCGTCAGCAGTTACAAAAATGCTTCACCAGGAACTTCGGAAGACATTAAGAAAAAATTCCAGAACAATAAATTGAATTTACAGGGTTCTATTCAAAATTCTATTGCAGCGGCATACCGAAAAGAAAATCCGAAAATTACACATTTTTATAATACTGTGAATTATAATGAAGTCCCAATCTGGGCAATCTTTGAAATTTTGACAATGGGAGATTTTGGATATCTTCTTTCCTGCTTAACACAAGATGTCAGAAAAAAGATTTCAAGAAATATTGGTTTGAATTTGTCCAGCGATACCAATTGTACGTTAGTCTATAAATATGTATATGCATTAAAAGATTTAAGAAATGCCATCGCACATAATGATGTTGTTTATGATACACGTTTTAGAAAAATGGATCCATCGAAACCTATGAAGCAATGTCTAATGTTAGAAATGGGATTACCATACATAAATTTTAAGACTATAGGGGATTATATCATTCTTATATGTTATTTCTTAAAGTTGTTGAAAGTGTCCAAAACTGAAATCAAAGCATTTATAAGAGAATTTGAAAAAATAACTAAAGAATATGAGGGGCAGGTTAGTTCTGCCGTAGCCGCAATCACCGTTCATCCAGACTTGTTTTTGCGGATGACAATATTAAAAAATTCAATCTAATCTATTGCATATTTTTCGTTATTATAGTATATTATTAATAGCAATTGGGGTATGTGTTTGCGGACACATACTTGGAGGAGCCGGAGAAATCTGGCTCCTCTTTTGATTTCATGATATTTTTTTATTTCAATTTCTGAAATTCTTTCGCACTATTCATTTCATCCACCCAATTACATAAAATCACAATACTCTCTAAATTTACATTGATATATGTATGCCACCTTTTCTTCCGCCAAGCACTTTCTTTCCCTTCAGATCAGACCACTGAAAATCCGGCATTTCTTCCCGCGCCACCAGGAAATTTCCCGCCCGCTGGGTAAGCTGGGCAAAGTTTACCGCCGGGTCGGTGGCTCCTTCCTGAAAAGCATAAACAGAAGCCTCTGCCCCCATAAATCCAATATCTGCCTCTCCCGAGATCAGAGCAGTCAGTACCTTATCCGCACCAAATCCGGTCACCAGCTCCACATCCAGCCCCTCTTCCCGGAAATATCCTTTTTCCAGAGCAACATACTGAGGGGCATAAAAAATAGAATGTGCAACCTCATTCAGGGTAACCTTTGTCAGCTTCTCTTCTTTTTTCTCTGCCATAACAGCACATGGAACGGCTGCCACTGCCAGAAGAACTGCAAGCGCTGCTGCAGTCAGCCTTTTTCTTATCCTCATATAAAATTTACTCCTTTTGCCTTCTTTCCTAGCATATGAAAGAAAATCCCCAAAGGTGAATGGCCTTTTCAGTAACGACAATTCTCTTTACAATTATCTATGAAGAGTAATTTTTCCTTTATATATTTCCTTAAATATGATATTCTGACCTTATCATCTTACAAAGGAGATACTATTCATGGAAAACCACATTCACTTATCCGCCTATCACAACGAAAAGGAAGTGCTTCTGGATCTGATCCAACGATTCTGGATCGTTCACAATGACGAGACTCCGTCTCCGGAAGAAGTTCTGGAAGATTTCCACACCTGTACAGGTGCCGGGCATCAACTCTTTTTTATAAAAAAGGACAGCTCATACATCGGTTTGCTTCACCTTGGAAGCCGTGGCGCGGAAATCAATTGGGTAGAAGAATTATTTATTTTGCCCGAATATCAGGGACATGGTTATGGTTCCATGGCCTTGAAGCTGGCAGAAGATCTTGTCAGAGAATACTCGGATTCCATCTATCTGGAGGTTGCCGCCTTTAATTTCAGGGCTGCTAAATTATACCGTCGAAATGGCTATGACTGCTTAAACACTGTTACTCTTCGCAAGGATTTTCAGCCTCAGGAATACAAAACTTTAAGGACAGAAACTCTTTTCGATCATTCTTTTGAAATAAAGCAGAGAAATAAAAAGAACAGACCCTCATAAATGCCCTGATTTCCCATTTTCAAAAAGATCTGCCCCGAACACTACTTCCCAAATGCATGTCTCGTTTTCCTTTTTCTCAAAATCCAGGCACATATTCCATATCCGGTCTCTTCTCCCGAAAATACTCTTTCTGCAGTAACATACTATGGGACATAAAAACAGAGTGTGCCGAACTTCTTTAGCTGCTCTCTCTTTCAATCAGCACAGGATCAAAAACCAGATGGCTTATATCCTGTGGTCTGCCTTTTGTCTCAACTGCCTCTACAACCATACCCGCAGCTTTCCTTCCCATTTCATGAGCAGGAATTTCCATAGATGTCATAGTTGTTTCCAGCATCCCTCCAATAGAATGTCCGGTAAGACTCACCAGTTTCATATCATCAGGTATGAGCAGTCCTCTTTCTTTCAAAGCCCGTATTGCTCCGATCCCCTGAATGTCTACCGCTACGATCATGGCATCCAGAGCAAAATTACTGTCAAGAAGCTCCTCCGCACACTGGAATCCATATTCAAATGTATTTGTAGGAATCATGGACTCTGAACAGATTTCTTTTAACCCTTTTTCATGAATTGCCTTTCTGTATCCCTGATAACGGTCATGATAGGTGGCAAGGCTCATTGGACCGTTAATAAAACCAATCTCCCTACAGCCTTTATCTGCCAGATACTGAACTGCCTCATAATCGGCTACCACACTGCTGATATTTTTCTCCTGTTTTCGTATAATCTGTATTACCGCAATGCCGCTTACCTGTATATCCCGAAGCAGTCTTCCGCACTTGCCTGTACCGGCGATAATTATTCCATCTACAAATCCGTTTCTCAGTCTGTTCAGACATTCTCTTTCTGTTTCCGGGTCATCCTCCGTATTACATATGAGAATGGAGTACCCCAGATACCGTGCCTGTTCCTCAATCCCCTGCAAAATCTCTGCAAAAATTGTCATGGAAAGACGGGGTACTACTACTCCAATAAACGATGATTATTCTATTAATGAAGAAGAATTCCGCGCTTATCTTCGCTGGATCAAATCTTTCTACGGAAAGGGAATGGACGGACTGGTATGCAACGGACATACAGGGGAAATCACAGGACTGACCAGAGCAGAACGTAAACGTGTCGTAGAAATCTGCGCTGAAGAATGTGGTGATGTAATGACCATCATCTCCGGTGTAAACTGTGAAAACACTCAGGAAAGCATTGAAATGGCCGCAGAAGCAAAAGCAGCCGGCGCTGACGGTATTTTATTAATGCCTCCTCATATGTGGCTTCGTTTTGGTATGAATCCGGACGCACCGTTCCAGTATGTAAAGGATGTGGCAGAGGGAGCCGATATCGATATCATCATCCACTTATATCCGGCTACAAGCAAAGCTTTTTATCCTGTTGAAACTCTTATTAAAATGTGTAAAGAAATCGACCATGTTAAATGTATCAAAATGGGCACGCGTGTTACTTCTATCTACGAGCATGATGTTCGGCTTCTCCGTCAGGAATGCCCGGACATCTCCCTTATCACCTGCCATGATGAAACACTGTGCGTAAGCTGGTTCCCGGGTATGGACGGCGCGCTTATCGGTTTTGCAGGCTGCGTACCGGAAATTATCTGTCCGGCGCGTGAAGTCTTTGCAAATCCAGACAAACATACACTGAAAGAGGCTCAGGACTGGTCTGATCGTATCTATCATATTTCTCAGGCAATTTACGGCGGCGGTCAGCCTTCCGGTGAAGCACATGCCAGACTGAAAGAAGCATTATATCAGAGAGGAATCTTTTCTAATGCATTAATGAGAAAACCGGTTCTTCCTCTGAATCAGGAAGAAAAAGACTGGGTTGCTCTCGGGCTTGAAAGAAGTCAGCTTCCGAAAGTAGATATGGAGCAGTTCAAATAAACCTTGCTTTTGCTGCCTGCGGAGGAATGCTGTCTACAGCATTTCTCCGCATTTTATAGTTCATAAACTGGGGAGGTTTTTATGAATTCAGAACAAACAAAAACAGACGAGCTTTTCGGTGCGGAAATTAAGCATCTTCCTTTTAAAGAACTTGTAAAAAGAATCGGTCCCAGACTTATTGCAACCGGAATTGTTATCGGTCCCGGCGCCATCACAACCTCTGCAATGCTCGGAGGAAATTACGGATATTCTCTGATCTGGCTGCTGATCCCGATTATCTTTATGGGTATCACATTTATGATGGTAACAAACCGTCTTGCCATTATAACCGGAATGCCAACTCTTCATGCCATTCGCAAATATTACGGACCTGCCGCATCAGGCTTTGTGGGGATTTCTCTGTTTCTGGCATGTCTGTTTTTTACAATGGGCAATATTTCCGGAACCGGCGCCGGCGTCAGTCTGATCACAGGGCTTAACTGGAAGATCGGCTCTGCATTTATGATTGCAGTCGTTATTTACTGTTATTTTACCAAAAATGTTTACTCTAAAGTCGAAAAAGTCATCACTGCCTGTATTTTAGGCATGATTCTCGCTTTCTATACAACTCTGATCGGAGTTGGCGGTCCGAACTGGAGCGAACTTGGATCCGGACTCACCGGATTTGAGATTCCGGAAGGCGGGCTTACAACAGCCCTTGCTTTTATTTCAACAAACGCTGCTGTTACAACCGGAATCTACAGCACCTACCTTGGAAAAGAAAAGAAATGGAAAAAAGAAGACCTTTTTAACGGCGTTATGCTTACAGACGCCATTGTACATATTACCAGTGTAATACTCATCTCCGGCGCCATTATACTGGTAGGAGCCATTGTACTGTTCCCAACCGGCGAAAAAATCGATGCGCCGGCGCAGCTTGCAGCGCTTCTGGTTCCCATCATGGGAAATGCCGCCAAATATATTATGGGTATTGCCCTTTTGGGAGCAGGTTTCTCCTCTCTTCTGGGAAATACTCAGCGAGGTATGGTTTTATTAAATGCAGGCTTTGACAAAGAGGTGGGACTTGAATCCAGAGTCATCCGTATCGGCTGTCTTATTTGCCTGGTATTTGCCATGATCGTATGCTACAGCTACGGCGGATCACCCACCGAGCTTATCCTGATAGCAAACGTTGCCACATCTGTTGCAACCCCTGTAGCAGGATTCTTTATCCTCCTTCTTCTTTGGCGAAATGACGTAAATAAAGGCTATAAAAAGCCTACTGTCCTGAGAATCTGTATGACTGTCAGCTATATTTTTGTACTGCTCATGACATTTTCTGCACTGAAAATACAAATTCCAAAACTGATCAACGCAGTTCTTTCTCTTTTTTAAAAACAGATAAAGCTCCTGACTGATACGAAATTTTCCGTTTCTTTCACAAAACACAGAGGATTTCCCGCAACCCCCGGCTCTTTGGCTCTGTTATGCGGGAGATCCTCTGTCTCATATTCAGCGGTACAATCGTTTACTTAATTAACAGCGAATCTTAAATACGATCTTTTTCACCGGTACACTTTCTTTCACTGCAATTCCGGGCATATGTCCGTCTGTCGGAAAATAAAATCCGAACATTCCTGCCTTTAAAAGCGTTCTGCCTGTTACCTCCCTGCCATCATAAAAAACAATGTCCGCCCCGGGTCTCCGGTCTTCAACTAACGGCAGTTCTTCTAACGGGCTCCAGTAAATATATTCTTCCCCTCTTACAATATACTGCAGGTCACAATAAATATCATGGGCTTCAATCATGCCTTCTGACCGTTCCTTTGTCTCATAGCATTGCACAGAGGCAAAAAGGCGGTCTCCGTCCAATTCATAGCGCCCGTCCTCCAGGTTCTCCTGTCTGTCTTTTTCGATAAAAGCGCAAATCCGCTCTGCATCCTCCCGGAAAATCGGATACGCCTTAATATTAGTAATTTTGTCAGCAATCATCTTTCTTCCTCCCATTATTGTCCATATTTTTCTGATATACAGGCTTTTCTTTTGTAAATGTTTCCCTGAATTTTTCTTATAATGTAATTTTATCAGAAGCTCATAAAAAATGATACAGAATTCAATGTCTTTTTCTCTGTTCCAGATATTCTTCCAGGCAAAGATCCTGTTCATACATTTCCACAGCCGCCTCTGTCCCCACATAACGATAGTGCCACATTTCCTCCGACACACCGGTAATATCTGTTTTTGACCCTGGATATCGAAAAATAACCCCATATTTATGGCTGTTTTCCTGAAGCCATAAATATACTTCATATATCTTTTTCTGTTTCTTCTCTGTACGATACCCGGATGTTATTTGAGGCATCTGGTCAAAATTTGCCGTTTTCGCATCTGTCAGCATTTTCATAAGGGGTTCATAAATACGTTTATCCACATACTCTCCCCCATCTGTTTTTATAAGCTCGGACTTCCGGTTTTCCGGAATTCTGTTCCATTTATTAACCAGATTCCATTCTTCATCCTCTGCCGAATCAAAAGTCTCTTCTATGCGGAGACTTTTTTTCCATGCTCTCACGTCTTTCAAGTCCACAGCAAAGGATTATCAGTCTAAATATCATGGCTGTCAAAAGTATCTTTCTTATTTTCATTTTCGCAAAAGCTCCTTTCTGAAAAAAACATCCCTGTTTGTACATTTATTGTAACAAACAGGGATAAACTATTTTTTCATATGAGCTTGTTTCTTTCCTGAAAGAATCTGTAAGATAGAAACAAGATCCGAATACATGCAAATATGCGAATAATCTTCATTTGTATAAGTAGGATTATATTTTTTCCTAAGAAATTTTAATCCTGGTCTTTCTTTTTTCTTCCATATGGATTCCATTTTGGCATTTGTGGCAGAGTAACATTCATTTTTGCTCCAAATATCACTTTGACCAGGCGAAACATGATCAGAATTACAAGAATCGGTATGATACAGTATGTCATGACAAAGATAGCAATCGCATCAATGAAATTGTTTAAAAGCTTATTTGCCATTTTTCCGGCATCCGACACACCCTCTTTTACCTTGGAAACCATAGAATCAAGCCATGACTTTTTTTCTTTATTTTCTTTCGTGTCATCCTCCTCTATCCTGATTCCCTGATCTGCCAGTGATGTCACCTGATCTACCGTCTCCTGATTAGCCTCATAGATCATATCGCTTATCTTCTGACTGAATGGAATAACCGTCGCAACAATAATGGCAAATATGCTTAACTTTATGGTCCACGTTTTCCAGATATCTTTTTTTCTGAAAATATAAACAGCAAAACACCCACAGGCTATAGGAATAATAATCCGAAATGCCAGAAATCCCATAACTGTGATCAGAGATTTTTCCAGAACCAGCACGCAAACTACAATCATTAAGTAGGAGCTCATCTGTACGATCTGATTTGCAATCGGTGTGGTCGCATCGCCCGGAACTGCTGCAAGTGCAGAGGATGCTGCCGCCGAAGCTGCCGTCACACCGGTAATCGCTGTTTTTTTCTCATCCAGAGACTGTATTGTTTTCTGGTACGTTTTGGGATCTGTTGCCTTTTTTCCAAGATATGTTAAGGAACACACACCAATTCCCAGACATAAAACCATAAGTATTATTTTGGTTAAAACCTCTCTGTTCATGATAATTTTCTTCATATTTTTCACCGATTCCTCATTCGTTTTCTCATTTCATCTATATACTCCACATACGTTGCCCCACCTGTTTCCGTCGGAACAGGCGGGATTCCGGATTTCTGTATAATGGAAATAAAATCTGCCTGCTCATCCAGCTGTCTCATCTGTTTTCGAATCGTATTGATCCGATTTGCAAGATATTCTGCCTGTTGATCCTCCATAGACGCTAAAAGCGTTTTTATTTCTTTCAGCTTAAATCCCATTTCCTTATACATCAAGATCTTCCATATCTGTTCCATAGCCTCCTGATCGTACAAACGATGATTTTCCTTTGTTCTTTCTACAGTAAGCAGTCCCTCATCATCATAGTACTGCAATGTCCGCTTACTTACGCCTGCCCTTTTTCTTACTTCGCTTATCTTTTGCATTACGGTCTGTCCTCTCTCCGTACTTCTGAGCATATCCCATCACGCTAGCGTGAGTGCAAGCTCATTTTCCGAAAACACCATTTGTCTGTTTCACAACAGACCGTGTAAATTTCGCGAATCTTTCCTGCTTGCCCCTCTCCCCTCCATGGCTTATAATAGATTTATCAACAATTCCGGCAGAGCCGGTCAGGAAAGGAAATTCAAATGAAATTAAACCCATTCTGTATGTGCTGCGCACTGAATAAACAGGAACAAAAAATCCGTCATTATCCCGACATGGAGAAAAAAACAGAATACATGAAAAAAGTAATGGCTCTGATCGCCAATGCAGAAGAAAAAGACTGCGCTCCCAGTCTTTCTGTCGATATCCAGAAACTTTACAGCAGATTCTGGGATTGTCCTATGGAAGATTTTACAGAGATTAAAAGAGAATATAATCAGCTTATGCTGAATATGGAAGATTCCCTGGAAAATAAGATCCGGAAATCAGAAGATCCACTGGAAAAATCACTTCTTTATGCCCGTATTGGAAACTATATTGATTTTGCCGCACTTTCCAATGTGGATCAGGCTACCGTTTTTACCCTTCTGGAAGAAAAAAGTACAGAATCTCTGGACGAAGAAGAATACAGAAATTTTCTCCGGGATCTTTCCTCTGCTAAAAAGCTTGTCTATCTTACTGACAACTGTGGAGAAGTCGTTCTCGACAAACTGGCCGTAAAGATTTTGAAAGAAAAATATCCGGATCTGGACATCACAGTAATTGTCCGCGGATATCCGGTAGTAAACGATGCTACCATGGAGGATGCAGAAGAAATCGGCCTTACCGATTTAGTAAGGGTAATCGGAAACGGCAGCAATGTCGGCGGTACATGGATCCCCGGAATCACTTCGGAGGCTCGTGATCTTCTTTATGATGCAGATCTGATCATTGCCAAAGGACAGGGGAATTTTGAAACCCTGAACGACTGCGGCCTGAATATTTATTATCTTTTTCTTTGCAAGTGTGATCTGTTCCAGAGACGTTTCCATGCAGAAAACCTTCAGGGCATGTTCCTGAACGAGCGTCGTCTCATCATGGAACCGGTATAAATACGTCGTCAGTCAGAAACCGACAGCCTGCACAAGAAACTTCGTCTTTTCGTCAATCTGTCAACAAACCTGCGAAATCTTTGTACGATTCTTCTCTGGAAGATACCCCTGCTTTTGGTTATACTGAGTACAGTTCAAAACAAGAGCAAAAACTATTTCATACAAATATTACCTGGAGGGAAATTTCAATGGCAAGTTTATCATTATCTCACATTAACAAAACTTATCCAAATGGTTTCGAGGCTGTTAAGGATTTCAACCTTGAGATCGAAGACAAAGAATTCATCATTTTCGTAGGACCATCCGGATGTGGTAAATCTACTACACTTCGTATGATCGCCGGACTGGAAGAAATTTCCAGCGGTACTCTTAAAATTGGCGATAAAGTTATGAACGATGTAGAGCCGAAGGATCGTGATATCGCAATGGTATTCCAGAACTACGCTCTGTATCCTCATATGACTGTTTATGATAACATGGCATTTGGTCTGAAGCTTCGTAAAGTTCCGAAGGATCAGATTGACCAGCAGGTTCGTGAAGCAGCAAGAATCCTCGACCTTGAAAAACTTCTTGATCGTAAGCCGAAAGCTCTTTCCGGTGGTCAGAGACAGCGTGTTGCCATGGGTCGTGCTATCGTTCGTAATCCTAAGGTATTCCTTATGGACGAGCCTCTTTCCAACCTGGATGCAAAACTTCGTGTACAGATGCGTATCGAGATCTCCAAAATCCATCAGAGACTGGGCGCTACTATCATCTATGTAACACATGACCAGACCGAGGCTATGACTCTTGGTACCAGAATCGTTGTTATGAAAGATGGTGTTGTTCAGCAGGTAGACACTCCGCAGAATCTGTATCAGAAACCAGGCAACCTGTTCGTAGCAGGATTCATGGGATCCCCGCAGATGAACTTCCTGGATGCTGAAATTAAAGAAAACGGTGCAGACCTTGTTGCTAAGATCGGTTCTGATGAGGTTGTGATTCCGGCAGCTAAAGCTAAAGTTCTGAAAGACAATGGTTATGTAGGCAAAACAGTTGTTATGGGTATCCGTCCTGAGGATGTTACTGATTCCGCTAACGGCGCTATGTCTTCCGTAGTTAAAGTTTACGAGCTTCTTGGTGCTGAAGTATTCCTGTATTTCGATGTAAACGGAACTCAGATCACAGCCCGCGTTGATCCTCGTACAACCGCAAAAACCGGTGATCCGATCAGCTTTGATTTCGATATGGAAAAAGCTCACTTCTTCGACAAAGAAACTGAACTGGTTATCACAAACTAATACTCAAATGATTTCACCCCTGAGTTTTCTCAGGGGTGTTTTTATATGCTGTTTTACATAAAAAAATCCGGAACAGAATCTCTCCGCAAGATTCTTATTCCAGATTTTTCTTTTAGCGGTAAATCCCCTGCTGCAGTTCCTCTGCCCAGGACTGCAGATTGTAGGTGCTTCCTCCAAACAGCTTCAGGATCACACCACTGGGATCCTTTTCGTTTGCAAAAGCATTGGCCTCGTCTGTATCCACATGCATAGCCAGACGAAACGACGGACTCACCCGAACCACCACGTCCGAAAAGATCAGCGAACGCTCATAGCTGCTGGTAATCACAAATACATTTTCGTTATCAGATACATGGCAGCGGATCGCATCACTGGGTGTCATGTGGATATGCCTTTTTGCCACGATCACACCCTCTTTCAATTCCACCTGCCCGCAGGGACCGGTAAGTATACATCCCGGAGTCCCTGCAATATCGCCGGACTGACGGATCACACCGGGAATTCCCAGCTTTCTGGCATCTGTTACAGAAATTTCCACCTGCGTAGCAGACCGATATGGTCCCAAAACGATCACATGCTCGAAATTTCCCTTCGGTCCGGTTACAGTCAGCCTTTCCTGACAGGCATATTGTCCGGGCTGACTCAGTTCTTTCGTATAATGCATCTGGGCCTCTGCCCCAAATAATATTTGAAAATCCTCCTGAGACAGATGAATATGTCTGGCAGAAGTCTCAATAGGGATTTTTTGACTCACAGGCTTGCACCTTCCTTTGTTTAATATGGTAAAATTTTACCAGAAAAAAGCGTTTGTTTCAAGCAAAATAAACAACTCTTTGAAATCAAAAAATTTCTGTTTGTGGAGATAAGGCGAAATATGATTTTGTGTCTGTAAAGGATATGCAGGAATGGATGCTTCTGAACCAGAAGAATCCATTCCTGCATTACATTTTCCAGACAGCAAATTCATATTCCTGGAGATTTTCCGTTCCCGGGGAGGGGGAACCGCAGGGCGCAGCCCTGCTAGCCAGCCTGCGGCTGGCAGTCGGCCGAAGGCCGGAAATATCCGAAAGGATTTTTTTTGACTGATAACCTACAATCAGATACAAAGAGAAAAATCTTTCCCCCACCCTCACAACCATTAATTTAAAGTAATTTTATGAAGGCTTCATACGGCCGCAGTTTTCTTCCTGAAGCTTCTTCTTTATAATTATGGATCAGTGTCTTTGCTTCTTTCCACTGTCCTGAAATCTCAAAGGAAACCTCCTGATCTGTAAAGTTTGCCGCAACCAGGAGCTTCTGTCCCTGATATTCCCTTACATAGGCAAAAATACTTTCATCCTCTGGAAGAAGCAGAGTAAAATCTCCTTTTACAAATATCTCCTGCTCTTTGCGGAGACGGATCAGCTTCTGGTAATAACGGAATACAGAGTCTTTATCCTGAAGCTGCTGTTCTGCATTGATCTCCGTATAGTTGGAATTTACACCGATCCATGGTGTACCTTCCGTAAATCCGGCATTCCGGCTTCCGTCCCACTGCATGGGTGTTCTTGCATTATCCCGGCCTTTGGCATATATGGATTCCATGATATCCTGTCTGTCATAGCCTTTTTCCATTCTTTCCTGATACATATTCAGAGTTTCTATGTCCTGATACTCTTCAATGCTGTCAAAACGGACATTGGTCATACCCAGCTCTTCTCCCTGATAAATATAAGGAGTGCCTTCCATTCCATGGAGGATCGTTGCCAGCATTTTTGCAGATTCTGCACGATATTCCCTGTCATTTCCCCAGCGGGATACGATTCTCGGAAGATCATGGTTATCCCAGAAAAGGCTGTTCCATCCACATTCATGAAGCTCCTGCTGCCATTTCGCAAGGCATTTTTTCAGTTTCACAAACGGCAGGGGACTGAGATCCCATTTTTCTTTTCCCGGTTCCTGATCCAGCATCATATGCTCAAACTGGAACACCATGGAAAACTCACTTCCATCAGGGTTGCTGTAAAGCTTCGCTCTTTCAATATCAGCGCCCCAGGCCTCTCCTACTGTGATCAGGTCTCCCTTCTGAAAAGTTTCCCGGCTTAATTCCCGAATAAATTCATGCAGTCTTGGTCCGTTGTTCGTAATTTTACGCTCGGGATCCTTGGCGATCTGATCGATGACATCCAGACGAAAACCGCCCACTCCTTTATCCATCCACCACAGGATCATATCATAAATTTCTCTGCGGACAGCCGGATTTTCCCAGTTCAGATCTGGCTGTTTCACAGAAAACTGGTGAAAATAATACTGTTTTAATTCCGGAACCCACTCCCATGCCGGACCGCCAAATAACGATTTCATATCATTGGGATATACGCCCTCTTCCCCGTCGCGCCATACATAATAGTCATGGAAGGGATTATTTTTGTCTTTCCTGGCTTCCCGGAACCAGCGGTGTTCATCAGAAGAATGATTCAATACAAGATCCATAATGATTCTGATATTTCTTTTTTTCGCTTCTGCGATCAGCTCTTCCATATCCTCCAGGCTTCCAAACATAGGATCGATATCCTGATAATCGGAAATATCATACCCGTTATCATCCTGAGGGGACCGGCACACCGGAGACAGCCACACGGCATCTATGCCCAGTTCCTCCAAATAATCCAGTCTTTTGATGATTCCCCGGATATCTCCGATTCCGTCCCCGTTGCTGTCCTGAAAACTTCTGGGATAAATCTGATATACAACAGAATCCTGCCACCATTTTTTCTGATTCATCAACATGTCCTCCTGTTAAATTCTTCGTATCAAAGTACCGTTTTTGTACAATGTACTGTTTTTATAGCCTCTGGAAAAAAGGATTTCCCCTTCCTCCGGAATATCGACCATATTTTCCGTACAGTTCAGGATCACCTGGATCCTGTTTCCCTGATCATCCAGCTTCACATATTCCACACACCGGGTTTCTGCATGCTTTCCCGGAAAATGGAAATACGGACTTCTGCATGCCGGATCCGATCTTCGGAGAGCGATCAGTTTTTTTATTTCGCGAATCCTGCCCTGATTCTCCTCCTTATCCAGTTCTTCCCAGGGCATGCACCTTCTGCAGTCCGGATCAAAACCGCCTTCCATAGCAATCTCCGTCCCATAATAAATGCAGGGACTTCCCGGCATGGTAAAAAGCAGGGCAAGCTGCTGATAAAAAATATCCAGATCATGAAAACGGTTCATAAGCCGCTCTGTATCATGGGAATCCAGAAGATTAAAAAGTACATTGTTGCACTGCTGCATATACATAGTATAACAGCGGTTGATCATATATTCAAAGTCTTTACCGGTTCTTTTTTTATCAATAAAAAAGTCATGGATACCGCTCATAAGAGGATAGTTCATCACAGAATCATACTCGTCCCCTGCCAGCCACTGACTGGCATCGTGCCAGATTTCTCCCAGAAGGTAGACCTCCGGCTCAGCTTGGGCATTCCGTCTGCAAAAGCAAAAGAATAAAACCTTCCGTCTCTGGTATCGGCCTTTCGGCGAAGCTCTGTCCAGTCATTGATCATAAACCAGTCAGCATACGGAGAATCTTTTCCCTTTTCCAGCACGTCCACCCATGGAGCAAATTTTCTTCCGCAGTGATTGAACACTGCGTCCACCATAACATGTATTCCATGTTCATGAGCTTCTTTTACCAGAAGAGCAAATTCCTTCTCATCTCCGAAAGCCGGATCGATCTTTTCATAATCTGTGGTATCGTATTTATGGTTGGATTCGGCTTTCAGGATCGGATTCAGGTAGATTCCATTGATCCCCAGATCCTGGAGGTAGTCCAGGCGCTGCCGGATCCCGGCAAGATTCCCGCCGAAGCGCTGGGCATTTGTAACCGGCCCGCTTCTCCAGGCAAGGATCTCCTCCGTATTTTTTTCCGGTGTTCCATTGCAGAAACGATCCGGAAAAATCTGATACCAGACCGTATCGTTTACCCAGTCCGGCGTAACATTGATATCTGCCGGATTCATCCAGGGTACGATAAAGCACTGCATCATCCTGCCGTCCATATGAAGCTGCTCCTCTGTCAGGAAACCATCCTCGAAA
Source organism: Lachnospiraceae bacterium (assembly GCA_021771755.1). GTDB lineage: Bacteria > Bacillota > Clostridia > Lachnospirales > Lachnospiraceae > Blautia_A. Next base: position 27,147 of record JAETOL010000001.1, read on the forward strand.
TAATACCAGACTTCTTTTTCCGTCTGCAGTTCAAAATAATATTTGCATCTCTTATAGGGAGGGGTCAGGGTTGTCGTCCACCAGATCTGATGCTCCAGATTTTTTCTGAAACAGATCTCCTCCCTTTTACCTGTCCATTTTTCGTTTCCGCCCAGTATGCCTGCCTCAAAAGGATCCCCGTAATGGATAAAGACCCGTCTGACATCATAGCCTGTTTTTATGTTGATAATAAGCTCCCTCTGATTTTTAGGATAGCTCATCTGTTCCGAAGTCTTATGGTAAACACCGGTAAATTCCATCTGCTATTTCCTTTCTCTCATCTGATCTGTATATCTGGAAAGGCCCTTTCCGATTCTGTCCATATCCGGCAATCGCCACTGCCAGTTGGGGCTTCCTACTGTACCCGGAGTATTGATCCGCGCATCTTTTCCCAGGCCAAGAATATCCGCCATGGGAATAATTGCATATTTTGCTCTGCTTCTCCACACATATTCCAGAAGCCGTTCCTTCACGGAACCATTCCGGATTCCCTGACGGGAAAGGAAACGGCGCAGTTTTCTTCTGGATGCTGTACTCATACTCCAATACCACTCCATCAGCGTACTGTTGTCATGAGTTCCTGTGTAGATGATCATGTTTTCGCTGTCCGGAAATGTATCTCTGGCATACTTTCCTGAAGTATCCATCACAAATTCCAGGACCTTCATTCCTTTCAGATGATAATGTTCCTTCAAAGTCAGAACTTCAGGTCTCAGATCCCCCAGATCCTCTGCCACCAGTTCCACCTCCGGAAGTGCACTTGTAAGAATATCCAGCACCTCATAGCCGGGAGCCTCGACCCACTGTCCGTCAATCGCTGTAGGGCAGGAGGCCGGAATCTTCCAAAAGGTGTCAAACGCGCGAAAATGGTCAATACGGATCATATCAAATAATCGACTGCTGTAGCCGATCCGATCCACCCAGAACTGGTATCGGTTTTTCTTCAGATATTCCCAGTCATAAATGGGATTTCCCCATCTCTGTCCGGTGGCGCTGAAATAGTCCGGAGGTACTCCTGCAATAAATATCGGTCTTCCATCCTGATCCAGCAGGAATTTTTTTCTGCCTGCCCATACATCAGCAGAATCAATCCCGACATAAAAAGGTACATCCCCCATGATCCGGATTCCGGATCCATTGGCTGCTTTTTTGATCTCCATCCACTGACAGAAAAACACATACTGAAGAAACATCTGATAACGAGCTTCTTCCTCTATCGAGTCCGGAACCTGCTGTCTTGTTTCCGGCCAGCTTTTTTCTTCTTCACTCCACTCATTCCAGCAGCGGTTCTGGTTTTTCTTTTTCATCGCGCGAAATATACCATACTCATAAACCCAGGACTGCTCTGCAAAGCTTCTGTATTCCTCTGTCTCCTGAAAGTTTCCAAAGGCTTCACGGAGATACGGCTCTTTCCAGGCTCTCACTCCGTCAAAATCCACACTTTTCTCTGTTTCCCGGTACTTTTCCGGTCTGTTTTTTATCAATCCCTGCATAAACAGCTTTTCCAGACTGATATAAGCCTCGTCTCCCGCACAGGAAGAATATGGCTGATAGGGAGAATTTCCAAACCCCGCAGGATTCAGAGGCAGGATCTGCCAGATCTTTACTCCTGCTTTTTTCAGCTGCTCAATAAACTCCAGTGTCTCCGCTCCCATTTCTCCGATTCCGGAGCCGGAAGGAAGAGAAGACAACGGCATCAAAATCCCAGATTCTTTCATAAGTCCCCCTTTTCCAGCGCTTCATATACCCGCAGGATTTCCCCGGTACTCCATGCCTGTGCAAAACAGCCTTTGGATCTGTCCGGATCCAGCCCGTCATAGATTTCCGGAAGCTGGCCGATACAGCCCTCCCGCATAGCGCTTTCCATAACCTCCAGCTGATCCCGGACAATGTCCTCCGCCTCGCCGCTGAATCCGTTTACTTTCAGATAAGCAAGATAATAGGCTCCCAGTGGGAACGTCCATACCGTTCCCTGATGGTACGCCATATCTCTTTCCTCCATTCTGCCCTGATAGAACGGATGAAATTCCGGGTCCTCCTTTTCCAGTGTACGGAGACCATAAGGCGTATAAAGCTTTTCAAATACCGTCTCCACCACCTGTCTCTCTTTTTCCGGATCCAGCATGGTAAAGGGAAGAGAAACTGCCCAGATCTGATTGCAGCGGATCTGCTCGTCTGCTTTTGTACCGGAAACAAGATCTTTTAAACAATGTTTTTTCTCCATCCAGAATTTATCCACAAAAGCTTCTCTTACCTGCTCTTTCAACTGTGTATAAACCACTTCTTTTTCCATAAGCTCTGCAAATGCATCCATAATACACAGTGCATTATACCAGTAGGCATTGATCTCTACCGGTTTTCCGTGCCGGGGTGTTGGAAGAATTTCTCCCACACGGACATCCATCCAGGTTAACTGCCACAGACCCTCTCCGGCCATGATCAGGCCATCTTTGTCCATATGGATTCCGTAATCGGTTCCTTTGCGGTAATGCTCCAGGATCTGTTCCATCACCGGATACATTTCCCTGACAAACTCTATATCGCCGGAGGCCTTGTAATACAGATACACGCAGTTTACAAAAAGCAATGCTGCATCTACCGTATTATAAAGAGGCTCATTTCCTCCTTCCGGAAAAAGATTCGGCATCAGTCCCTTTCTTTCATGGACTGCAAAGGTTCTGAGAATTTCCCTGGCTGTTTCATACTGGCCGGTAGAAATGCAGATCCCCGGAAGGGAGATCATGGTGTCTCTTCCCCAGTCCTCAAAAAACGGATAGCCTGCAAGAATAGTCTTTCCGCCTGTGGATTCTCTTGCTGACACAAACTGATCTGCACTTTTTACCAGCTCACAGGCAAGAGGATGTACCAGCCCTGCAGTTTTTTCCAGTTTCTTACGATATTCACGCATTTCCCAGATCAGACTTTCTGCATCCTGTTCTGCATTCTCCATAGAATATACAAGCTCCAGAACCGCTTCGCCGCCTGGTCTGACAGCAACTGAAATCTGATGATCCGCTTTTGCCGTTCCTGTTTCGTCTCTTCCGTCACAGGCATCATAGCTGTAATAATAGGTCTCCCAGACTTCTTCCATCTCACGGAGTTTACCATTGGTATGAAAATACAGAGTCTTTCCATTGGAACAGATGGCTCCCTCCGTCCTGGTAAATTTCTGCGTCTTTTCCGGTTGAGTTCCTTTTTTGCAGAACTGGAAAAAAGGTGTGACCAGAAGCTCTGCCTGCTGCCTGCTTCTGTTTCGGATCAGATACCGGACCGCTACCGTGTTTTCTCCCTGCTTCATTCCCAGTTCCTTACGGATTTCTACTCCGCTCACATGGTATTTCCATATCGGACCATCCTCAAAAACAAAAGCGGAAAGATAATGATACCCTTCCTCCCTGTGTCCGTCCGCAAATTCCTGAGAGGAAAGAATCCTGTTTTCCTGTCCAATAAGGAGTTCCTCTTTAAGACGATGAACCATATGATATCTGTGATTTGGCGCCTGTACACAAGCCATCAGAACCGCATGGTCGTTCCGGGCCGCTCCGCCGGTAATGGTGAGGGAGGAAAATCCTCCCAGACCATTGGTAAGAAGGTAACAGTTTTCCTGACCTCTTTCCGGAGTTTTAAAATCATTTTTTCCATAAATCCATTTCATAATAATCTTCTACCTCTGTCCCAGCACCAGCACGCTGACCGGAGCTGCTTCTGCTCTGTCTGTTTTTTCAGGATTTTTCCACAAAAAGCTGCTTTCACCATCCAGGAGGATCTCCCAGGAGCCATCCGGAAGCTGTTTCGTCACCGTTTTTTCTGTACTGTTATAAATAAGATACAGCTTTTTCCACGGAGAAGAACTGTTTTTGTCCCGGTTATCCACCAGAAATCCCACAGCTCCCTTCTGTTTCCACTGACCGGATATCCGGAGATGTGCATTCTCCGACTTGTCGCACAGTCCGGGAAACTGTTTCCTGAGGGCGATCAGCCCCCGATAATACGTTCTCAGTCCCTCATATTCATATGCCCGCTGCCAGTCCAGCCGGTTCAGCTCTATGGAAGCATTATAAGTATTCACATGTCCGTCTTTTGTCCGGGCAAACTCCTCTCCGGAAAGGAAGAACAGATTTCCCTGACAGGTCATATACAGGGCCGCTGCCATACGATTGATACGGAGACGTTCTGTTTCTTCTTTTACGGATTTGGCAAGCTTGTCCCACAATGTCCAGTTATCGTGGGCAGACACATAGGTAATGATCTGGCTGGGAGCTTTTGCACCTTTTTCACCGCACCAGGCAGTGACACTTTTCAGGATTTTTTCTTCCAGATCCTTCCCGCCATTGACAAATCCCGGGATCTCCGCTTCAAACACATGGCCTTTGATGGCGTCTCTGGTATCGTCACAAAAGATTCCCACATTTTTGTCCAAAAGAGAAATGTTCTTTTTCAGTGCCGGAAGAGCAGGCAGTTCCATTGCCGTATCGTCTGCCGCCCAGGGTTCTCCATAAACCAGGATCTCCCCTTCTCCGTAACAGTCGTCCAGTTCTTTTCGTATCCGGTTCATCAGATCTGTGTCCAGAAGCCCCATCAGATCAAAGCGGAATCCGTCAATATGGTATTCTCTGGTCCAATACAGAACAGATTCCAGAATATATCTGCTGCACATAGGGCGTTCGCTTGCCACATCATTGCCGCAGGCAGAGCCATCTGAAATTTTCCCATCTTCATCGGTACGAAAATAATACCAGGGTACTGTCCGGTTCAGGCTGTTGTCCAGAGAATACATGTGATTATATACCACATCCATAATCACACGGAATCCATTCCTGTGAAGAGCCTGGATCATTTCCTTAAATTCCCGGATTCTTACCTCTCCATGCGCCGGATCGGAAGAATAAGCTCCCTCCGGCACATTATAATTTACCGGATCATATCCCCAGTTAAATTCTTTCTCGTTTTTTTCATCCACAGAGCCATAATCATAAGCAGGCATGATCTGTACATGAGTGACTCCCAGTTCTTTCAGATAATCCAGTCCCGTAGGATGGATCCCGTCGTTATGAAGCGTAGTATGTTCCTGGGTAAAGGCTCTGTATCTTCCGCGGTTTTCATTGGAAAAACCGCCGGCAGAATCCCATGAAAATTCCTTTACATGCAGCTCATAGATCACATTCTCCGGCGTGTGTCCGGGCGGAACATCCTTTTCCCAGCCTTCCGGATCTGTTTTTTTCAGATCAACTGCCATGCTGCGGATGCCATTGACCCCGCAGGCCTTTGCGTACGGATCTCCGGTAATTATTTTTTCTCCTTCCATGGTGATCTCGTAATCGTAATATACACCATGGAGCTTCTGCTCTGTGCGATATGCCCAGATTCCTTTTTCTTCTTTTTTCATAAAAATGACCTGCTGACAGGGAGATGCTTCTCCGTCTTTATAAAGACGGAGCTTTACCTCCTCTGCCAAAGGGCTCCACAGAAGGAAGGAAGTTCCCTCCTCTGTGCATACAGCCCCCAGGTCATTTTTCTCATACAGATATTTTTCTTTAAATTCAGAAGAATTGTATAGTCTCTTGAATTCCTGTCTTGTTCTCATTCTTCTCCTCTTTTTATCAGCCTTTTACCGCGCCGGATACTCCATCCACATAATATTTCTGCATACACAGGAACAAGATCGCAATCGGAATCGAGATCAGTACTGCTCCTGCTGCAAAGCTGGTGTACCAGCTGTCAATATATTCTTTTTCCAGCATCTTCCAGAGGCCAATGGCAATGGTATACTGATCTGAGTTTGCACGGCAGATGACTTTTGCAAAAATAAAGTCCAGCCACGGTGCCATAAATGCGGTAAGCACGGTATAAACAATGATCGGTTTACTTAATGGCAGTGTTACTTTTGTAAATACCTGCCACTTGGTGCATCCATCCAGAATTGCCGCCTCATCCACAGCGTAGGGAATGGTGTCAAAAAATCCTTTGGCTATCTGGAAGCCCAGCCCCGCTCCTCCGGAGTAACACAGGATCAGAGCCACGCGGATCATGTTTCCTTCCGTAAGACCTGCAGCCTTTAAGATAAAGTACACAGCCACCATGGACATAAATCCCGGGAAAAGTCCCAGTATCATAGCCATGTTCATATATGGCTTACGAAGCTTGAATTTCAGTCTGGACAGGCAGTAGGAAACTGCCAGTGTGTAAAAGGTGGCGATCAGGCAGGAAAAAATCGCAATGATCAGTGTATTCATGAACATCTTCGGGAAGTTCAGAATTGATATATCTGTAAACAGCTTGATATAGTTATCCAGCGTATAGCTCTGCGGAAGGAAGGTAGATACATAGGATCCTTTCTCTGCACGGAAGCTGGTAAGCACCACCCAGATAATGGGGAATACCCAGATGACCGCCAGGATTGCCAGAACAACATGTACGATCGTATTGTTGATCAGCCTTTTTGTTTTTGCTGATTTCATTTTTGCTGCTGCCATCTTTAAATTCCCCCTTCTTTATAGGACTTACTGTTGCGATAGGTAAGAAGCGCTCCCACCGCCAGGATGATAAAGGTCAGAATACCGATTACGGCACCGATATTGTAATACTGTTTATCAATGGTCAGCTTATAAAGCCATGTGACCAGAAGGTCTGTCTTTCCTGCGGTAGATGCCAGATCGGTAACCGGGTCTCCGACTGAAAGAAGATAAATGATATTAAAGTTATTCACGTTTCCGGTAAAGGTCACGATCAGGTACGGTGTTGTCACATACAGCATATATGGAAGTGTGATCTTGAAAAATCGCTGTACTGCATTGGCTCCGTCCACTTTTGCCGCCTCATAAAGCTCTTCCGGAATATTCTGCAGAACACCGGTAAGCTGAAGCAGTGTGTAAGGAACACCAACCCAGATATTGATCACAATAACCGTCACCCTTGCCCAGGTAGGATCTGTAAAAAACGGAAGGCTTGCATCTGCTCCGATCCATCCCAGATTTCTGAGAAGAACGTTAACCGCACCGTTTGGCTGAAGCATGGTACGCATGATCAGAAGAGATACGAACATCGGCACCGCGCAGGAAAGCACAAAGCAGAATCTCCAGAATCCCTTGGCTTTTGTATCCTTACGATTGATTACCATCGCAAGGATCATACCGAAGATATAGTTACTGAAGGTAGCAAAGAATGCCCAGATCAGGGTCCATCCAAGCACAGACCAGAAGGTGCTTCCCAGAATACTGTTGGAGTCAAACAAGGCCTTGAAGTTTTCCAGCCCGACCCAGTCAAACAGCATCAGATGATTTCCGATCTTACTGTAATTGGTAAATGCCATACAGATCATAAAGATCAGCGGCAGAATTGTAAAAATACAAATGGCTGCCATAGGCGGAGTCATCAGAAGTCTGTGAAGATTCTCATGAAGCAGAGATTTCAGATCTTCTGCAAAAGTATTCACATGCTGTCCGTTTTTGTCCAGACATTCTGCTTTGTAGGCGCTTTTAAGAGTGCCTCTCCAAACCCAGATCATAAGCAGTGTCAGAAGGACCGTTGCCACTCCGTAGAGCAGGATCAGTACCGACTGATCGCCCTGTGTGTACACATAAACCTGATTTGCCTCATCCCAGACTTCTTTCTGCGGAACGCTGCCCAGAGAGCCCAGCATACTCAGAAAGCCGATGCCGTTCATCAGCATAAATACAAGATATGCAGCTTCTACTGCCAGATATAAAAGACCTTTGATCTTCTGTTTGTGGACAAAGTTTCCGAATCCCATCAGTACCATGGAAAGTTTTGTCTCAATCCCGCCTTTTTTTATAGCGTTCATGCAGGTATATGGTGTGGAAAACCCGTCTTCCTTTTTCATTAATTTCAACATTTTCCTATCCCCTTCTTTTAAATACCGTCGCTGTTCATCGCCTCATTCATATCCTCCGTCTGCTGTGCGGAATTTTCATGAGTCACGCTTCCGTTACGGATACCTTTTCCCATATTTTCCACCGGAACCCAGCAGTTGTTCATCTTTGCAACAAAAGGCTGAAGAATGGAAGTCCGGTTAAAGGTATCATTCTGTGCTGAAACAAGCGGATCTGCAGCAATGCTTTTTTCTTCAAGAAGCTCTGTGTTACAGGGGATCACATTTCTCAGTTCGTAATGTGTTTTCTATGCATCTGCAGAGCCCAGATAAACAGCAAGCTCTACTGCCGCTACCATGTTTTTGCTGTAGGGGTTCACTCCTATGGCCTTGGATCCGGCATAAGCTGTCATCTGTTTTTCCTGACCATTCAGGGTATAAGTCGGAAGAGCCGCAGCCCCCATATTATCACCAAGGGCTTCCTTTACGGCATTGGCATCCCAGGAACCGGAGAAAATAGCATTGATGCTTCCATCGCGGAGTCCTGCAAGGCCGGAACCGTCTGCATCAATTTCAAAATTCGGATTTGCAGCCAGATCGATCAGATAATCGGTTACCTCTGCTGCTTTTTCTCCGCTAAAATCCACTCCCTTGGATTCATCTGTTCCATCTCCAAAGAGGGTACAGCCATTTCCAATATAGAAGGAAGGGAGATACCAGGAATTGGTAAACGGAACGCCGTAAAGATCGCCGTCCTTTACCAGAGATTCCAGAACCTCCGGAGAGTTGGTCGTTTCAATCTCTTCCCGATACTTTCCACCAAATTTTGCCAGTGCATTGGCATCTGTCATGATGGTCAGTGTATCGTTGGCATACATAAATACATCTGCACTTGCCTCCGGATCCTGTGCCACCTGATTTGCCGCTGTTGCCTCATCTACGATTCCATACACAAAGGTGATGTCCCATTCCGGATGAAGCTCCGCAAAATCCTCACAGGTATTCTGAAGCCACTGGCCGCTGTCTTTGGACTGATCCTCCGAAGGAGACCACACCATCAGACGCACCTTTTCCTTTGCTCCTGAATCCTGACTTTCTGCTCCGCCGCATCCGGCAAGACCGGTTACTGCAAGAACACCTGCCATCAGAAGCGCTGCTCTTCTCTTTCCCATTTTTCTTTCTCCTTATTTGTTTCGTATTGTTTCGATAGCTGTAATATACCTCACACCTGAAAAAACGTCAATATACCAGAATTTTTTCTCTGTTTTAACCATTTTTCAGTATCATTTTTTGTGTATTTTTCACATTATTTATTTTTTCTTTTCAATTTCGCGAAACAAAAACAGGCAAAATAATTGCATTTTCCTCCGCATTTCGATATAATAGAAGAAACATTCCTATGACCGTATACAGCTGCGGCATAAACTTACCTTCTGCACATATCAAGAAAGGCATATATATGGCTACTATACAGGACATTGCTGACAGACTGGGCGTTTCCAAGGGAACTGTTTCCAAAGCCATCAATAACGCCCCCGACATCAGCGAAACTTTACGAAAAACTATTTTGGATACCGCCGTGGAAATGGGGTATACCCGCCTGCGGAGACAAAAAAATGATGCAAAACGTTTTTGCATCATCATAGAAAATATGGAATACGAGGAGCCTCATCAGTTCGGTTACGATTTTGTCATTGGTTTCCGCCAGATGGCAGAGCCTGCCGGGTATGTAGTTGATGTGATCCCCGTAACTGAAAAATTTCAGAAAAAAACACCCTATGATGTTTTTATGCTGCAAAATGATTATGCAGGGGCTTTTGTCCTTGGCTTTTCTCTCAGCGATCCCTGGATGACGGATTTTCGGACCAGTCATACTCCTACCGTTCTTTATGATAACTATATTCCCGCCAATCCCTTCATTGCTTCCATCGGGATTGACAACAACGAAGGAATGGCTCTTGCTGTATCCCATCTGAAAAAGCTCGGGCACAAAAAGATCGGTTATTTAAGCAGCGCCCTGGGATCTTATATCATGCAGGTACGACACAAAGCATTTTTCCAGGCTATGAAGCAAAACGGCCTGAAAGCGGAGCCGGACTATACAGGGGCTTCCTATTATGTGACAAAATGTATCGAAAAACACCTTCCACGGCTTCTGAACATGGGAATGACTGCCATGATCTGCAGCCACGATCAGATTGCCAACGCTGCCATTGTTCAGTGTCAGCAGTTAGGATACCGTGTTCCCGGAGATATCAGTATCATCGGATTTGACGATCTGCCTTTGTGCGCCTATACTTCTCCTCCGCTGACTACCGTACGTCAGGATCGTACCGTTCTGGGAAAATGCGGTTTTTATGCCATGGACAGCATTTTGAATCAGGTATCTATCGGATCGATTCTGATCCATGCGCAGCTGATAGAGCGCCATTCCACCGGAGCAGCTCCGGAAGCACTGAAAAAAACAGGTTCTTCTCAGATACCGGAATGATAAAACAGCCATACACAGGCAGTAGAAAGGGGATAATCTCATGTCAATACAGCGGACTTTACAAAAATATATGGATGACTGGAAAAATATCAGCGGACTGGATTTCTGTCTTCTCACCAGCGAAAACGAGATATTTGTAACTACCTGCTCCCGCACTCTCCCTTCCGAGGCAAAGCTGGAAGAATTCCGCAGCGGAAACGCCCTGATCATGGCAAATGCCAGCCGATGCCTCTGCAAGGTCATGTACAAAGAAAAACCGGCCTATATCCTGGTTGTTTGGGGAAGCGGCGAAAGCGTTTCCACCATCAGCCAGCTTGCAGTCTGCCAGGTACAGAGTCTTCTGGAAGCCTATGCAGAAAAAAATGACAAGAATGTCTTTATGCAAAAGCTCCTTCTGGGAACCTACGGGGAAGTGGAAGCCTTTAACCGGGCAAAAAAACTTCATATTTCTTCTACCGCAAGACGAGCTGTCTTTCTGGTAGAAACCCGCCGCCAGAGAGACGAGCACGCGCTTGCCACCATACGAAATATTTTTTCCGCCCGAACCAGGGATTTTATTACCTCTGTAGATGATTCGGGAATCATCGTGATCCGCGAGCTTTCTTCCACAGAAACCGACGAAGATCTGGAGGATATCGCCCATATGCTGGTAGATATGCTTGGCGCCGAGGCTATGACCCAGGCCTGGGTTTCCTACAGCAACACTGCCGATGACCTTCTTCAGCTTTCCAATGCCTACAAGGAAGCCAGAACTGCCATGGAGATCGGCAAGATCTTCTATTCCGAAAGAAACGTGTTCAGCTATCGGAAACTGGGTATCGGAAGACTGATCTATCAGCTTCCGGTATCTGTATGCGAAATGTTCATCCAGGAGGTCTTTGGAGATGAATCTCTGGATTCCATCGACAGCGAAACCCTTGCTATCATCCGCACTTTCTTTGAGAATAACCTGAATCTTTCCGAAACCTCCAGACAGCTTTATGTTCACAGAAACACTCTGGTATACCGTTTTGAAAAAATCCAGAAAAAATTCGGTCTGGATCTGCGCACCTTCGAAGATGCCCTGACCTTTAAACTTGCCATGCTGGTAAGCGGCTATGTAACCTATCACAAAAACGGACGGAACTGAGACCTGAATCAGAAGCGGTTCCATATGCAGCTAAAAGGAGCTGTCACACTTTGATGTGACAGCTCCTTTTAGCATTTTAACACTTACGATCACTGTTTGTTATTTCGTTCCTCCAGAAGTTTCTTCAGCCGCCGGATCTCTGCTTCTGCGGCTTCTGTTTTCTTTCGTTCCATGGCAATGCCTTGTTCGATGCCTTGTTCGATACCCTGTTCGATACCCTGTTCGATACCTCGCTGAATCAGTTTATCGGATTCCAGTTCCAATACCTTTCCGCCCATTACATCACCAAATCCTTTCTTTATTTCTTCTCTGTCCCTGAACACATAATCTGCAATCCGGATTATCAGTTCGATCATATCCCGGTATGATTTTTCGTTTCCATGGTCGAGAAATTTCATTTCCAGATACTTTTCAATTTTTCTATACTCATCCAAAAATTCTTTCCGCTTTTTGCTGTCTGTATCCAGATCTTTTTCTTTTTCATATCTCATTACATGATACGGCAATAAAAACAACAGATGTTTCCGTAACATTTCATCACAGGTAAAATTCTGTACCTGAACGATGGGAACCGTATATTCTGCCGTATTTCCATTTGGCATCACAAGTTCCATAGATATCATATCCATCTTTTTTGTACCACGCAGGTACAGGACGCATGACTGTGGAAAATACATCCGATATCTGCCATTTTCCTTCTGCACATTTTCCAGACTGATTGCAAAATCATATTCGATCATCCGGATCACCATAGTGGAATCGTCCGTACTCTGACATTCTATATGGTAGATCCGGTCTGCAATCAGCAGATGAGAGTCTGTGATCACCCTGCCGTTTTGTGTCTGATGTTCATTTCTCTTTTGTATGATCTCGATGTCTTCCGGATAGGCAGTACCAAAGACTTCATTGATCAGCGGAATTACCAGCTTCGGCATCTTTTCCAGCATTGTCCGGAACACATCATCAAAAATAGTGCTGTTTTCCATAAGACTTCCCTTTCTTTATGTAATTCTCATTGCTATCTTTCAGGTTTTGTCTTATGTATTTCGAGGAATGTTGTCAGACTGTATATGTTATTCCGAAAAATTCCGGAAATTCTTGTCTTTTGTAAAGTTATTATCTGCAGCCTCCCGCCCCTGCAGCTTTTTATGTTTATATTATAAATCAAGTATCTCAAATTATAAAGAAAAATATACTACATGAAGATTCAATAATCTTAATTATTTCAGCAGCATCAGATGCTCCGGAGGCAGATACAGATACTCCGGTAACAGCCTCTCTTCTGTCTCCCGGAAGCTGTTTCTTGGACGCATCCACCACAAAACAGTGTCCTTATCCATTTCGGGTGTCTGAACAAGATACTGATGCTCAAATGTATTTTCCACATATTCTGCCGGCTGGAACGGAATACAGTTTTCTCCGTCTGTATCCCTTCCCTGAATCCAGTGTCCACGGATTGCCACATAAGAAGCTTCTTCAGGGATTTCCTTCTCCGTCCTAAGTGAAATTCCCCAGTCCAGGGCAAAAAGATATCGTGAACCCAGTTTTTCAATTCTGGAAAAGTTCTTGCACCCCGTAAGCCGGGCTGCCTCTACAAGCCCCGGCTGCTCAAAAAGATCCCTGGTCTTTCCAAATGTCAGTGTCTTTCCCTCTTTCAGAAGCATAAGCTCCCTGCAGAAACGGAAGGCCTCGTCGCGACTGTGCGTGACCATAAGCATATCTCCCTGATATTCCTGCAGAAAATCCTGCATATCTCTCTGGAGTACATCTTTCAGGAACCCGTCCAAAGCCGAAAAAGGCTCGTCCAACAGAATCACCTCCGGCTCGCCGATCATCATTCTTGCCAGTGCCACTCTCTGCTGCTGTCCTCCGGAGAGCTGAGAAGGAACACGTTTTTCCAGTCCTTCCAGATGATATCTGCTGATAAAATCCCGGACCTTTTCATCCCGGAGTTTCTTTTCGCCACGAAAACCACAGCTTATATTTTCATAAACCGTCATGGTCGGAAAAAGCGCATAATTCTGGAACAGATATCCCACATGGCGCTCCTGGGGCTTCAGATTGATCTTTTTCTCTGAATCAAAAAGTGTTTTTCCATTAACCAGTATCTCTCCCCGATCCGGTGTCTCAATTCCGGCGATACAGCGGAGCGTCATGCTCTTTCCGCTTCCGGAAGCTCCCAGAATACCGGTCGATGCACTTTCTGTATCAAATTTTACCTTCAGGGAAAATCCCTTAAACTTCTTTTCTATATTGACATGAATCGACATATTCTTTCCTTCTGTACTTTTATTAGATCCATCTTCTGCTCTTCATTCCTCTTCCGGATACGATGTTGATCAGGGCCACGATCACAAAGGACAGGGCTACAATCACCACCACCCAGAAACCGGCCACATCATAATTTCCCGCCGCCGTCTCTGCGGCAATGGCAACGGAAACCGTTCTGGTCTTGCCCAGAATGTTTCCTGCAAGCATAGATGTAGCTCCGTATTCACCAATGGCTCTGGCAAAAGCCAGAACTGTACCCGATGCGATTCCCGGAGCCGCAGTGGGCATGATCACTTTCCAGAAGATCTTCCGGTCACTCATTCCAAGGGTCTGTCCTGCATGGATCAGATTTACATCCACCTGTTCAAAGGCAGCTCTGGCATTCCGGTACATCAAAGGAAAAGCAATCACCGCAGCCGCTACCACGCAGCCCTTCCAGGTCTGCACAATCTTAAAATCAAAATTCTCCAGAAGAAATTTTCCAAAGGGTCTCCTGAGACTAAAAATGATCAGCAGAAAAAAACCGGCAACTGTCGGAGGCAGTACCAGAGGCATTGTTAAAATACCATCCAGCACTGCCCTGGATACCGGTTTCATTTTCATGATTTTTCTGGCACACCAGATTCCCAGAAAGAACGCGATGGTCGTAGCCACCGCGCCTGTTTTCAGGGAAATCCACAGAGGAGACCAGTTGATCTCCTGTATAAACTCACTCATAGTTTTCTCCGTTTATTCCGCTGCTTCCTCTTCTGTATTTTCCTCTGCGGCAGCCTCTTCCTTTTCCTCAGTGTACGGGCTGAATCCATACTCCTCAAAAACTTTCATAGCCTCTTCTGTCTGGAGATACTCAAGAAACACTTCTGCCGCCTCCTGTTCTGCCGAAGACGCCTCCTGATCTTCTGTAAGTCCCACCGGATATAAAACCGGAGTTTCAAGAGCTTCTGCCGGAGCCTCCGCAATGATATCCACCTGATCGGCAACAGAAGCCGCATCTGTGGCATATACGACCCCGACCTCATTGCTTCCCTGTGTAATTGCTGCCAGAACCTCCGTTACATTTTTGCCCTCATTGATCTCCATTTTTTCTACCTGATCCATGATTCCAAGATTGGTAAAAATTTCTCTGGCATACTGTCCCACAGGAACATCTTCCCCTGCAAGAGCCATATTTTCAGCTTCAGTGATATTCTCAAAACCTGTCACCTTCGTTTCAGCATCCTTCAGCTTGATCAGCACTACCTTATTTTCCAGAAGATCTACAACAGAATCTTCCTTCGCAAGCTTTTCTTCCACAAGCGCATCCATCTGTTTCGTTGCTGCCGAAAAAAAGATATCGCATCTGGATCCTTCCTCGATCTGCGTCTGAAGAGTACCGGAACTGTCCGCATTATAAAAAATTTCCACATCCGGATATTTCTGGTTAAAATCCTTCTGAATTTCCTCCATTGAATTGGCAAGGCTGGCTGCAATAAACACATAAAGTTCTCCGCCTGGTTCTGCAGCCTGTACATTTCCTGCTGTAAGTCCTGTTGTCATGATTCCTGCAAGTGCAATAACCGCCAGTTTTTTCTTCATTTCCCTTCTCCATTGTTTATTTTAGTTCTGTTTTATTTTGTTTTATTCATTTTATATCAGAATACAATTCTTGTCAATTTATTTCATCTATGATATAGTGAAGAAAGAAATAATTATATTTTTTCCAAAAATTACAAAAAATAAGGAGAAAAATCATGAAATTAAGTGCAAGAAATCAGTTAAAAGGAAAAGTCATCAGTATCAATAACGGAGCTGTAAATTCCATTGTTTCTATTGATATCGGCGGTGGAAATATCATTGTTGCGACCATTTCCTGCACAGCAGTAGAGGAGCTTGGTCTTGAAGTCGGCTCTGATGCCTATGCAGTGATCAAGGCTACTAATGTTATGGTAGGAATTGATGAATAAATTATATACCGCTCAGGAGGTAGCAGACCGACTGAAAATCAAAAAAACAACCGTCTATGAGCTGATCAAACGAGGCGAACTGGAATCTTCCAAAATCGGCAAACAGCTGAGGATCAGCGAAGAACAGCTTTCCCGGTATCTTCATGAAGGAAGCTCCTCTCAGCAGGACATCTCCTCTCATTTTTCTGATGTTCCTCCGGAAAGCTCCCTTCTAAAACGGGACTACCTTCTTTATTCCAACGGACTTATCATCAGTGGACAGGCATCCTCGGCTCTGGAATATCTGATCAGACAGATGGCTGTGCATCCTTCCGGTCTTCCAGTGCTGCACTCCCATCTGAATACTTACAACGGACTTTATTCTCTTTACTTTAAAAAAGTCCACGCCACCACCGCCGGGATCCTTCCCGAGCAGATAGAAATGCTTCTTCCAGGGACTTCCGCTGCTGCAGTTATCCTTTACGAGTATGATCTTGGATTTTATGTACAGAAAGGAAATCCTCGAAAAATCCTTTCGATCTGTGATCTGACTCATCCGGATATAATTCTTGCCAACAGAGAAAAAGGCAGTACAGGAAGAATGTATCTGGATATCCTTCTGAAAGAGGCACAGATTTCTCCAAACAAGATCAAAGGTTACCAGAAAGAACACGTATCTGATCTTTCTACTGCAAATGCTGTAATCAATGGACAGGCAGATACTGCCTTCGGAGCAGGTTCCATTGCATTTCAGCTGACAGATCTGGACTTTGTACCAATAAAAAAGATTCCGATGCTTCTTGTTATGGAAAGAGATTCCATGGAAAAACCCGGTTTTGCTGCGTTAACTGAAATCGTACGTTCCAGGGAATTTAAAACCGTCTTGGATCTTCAACTGGGATGCAATTCCGACCGTACAGGAGAAATCATATATATATGACTCCTTTCAGCAAAAAAAGTTCGTATGCTCTATGTATCATTTTTACGATCACATAAACATACGAACTTTTATTAAACCTTAATTTTTATGATTCTTATTCTGCAGTATCGTAATAGCCATCATCACTTCCGCCGCCGGCATCTACCATACTGTCACTTCCGCCGTCGTCGTAATTTCCGTCATCATAGCTTCCGTCATCGCCGCTTCCATCATCTGTGCTTCCATCATCCGCGCTTCCGTCATCGCCACTTCCGTCATTACCACTTCCGTCATCTGTATTTCCGCTGTCACTGTTTCCGCTGTCACCACTTCCACTATCAGAGTTTCCACTATCAGAACTTCCATCATCAGAGCTTCCACTATCATAGCTTCCGTCGTCCGAACTTCCGCTATTATAACTTTCATCATCAGAGTCATCTTCTTCTGAATAGTCATCCGTTGTTCCTGTCTGCTGAGAATTCTCTTTTGTATCTTTCTCTTTTTTGTCAGACAGACTCATATAGCGAAGATACGCTGTCGAAGTTTCCTGGTCATAAGTCAGTACGGCCTTTTCCATATCCGCCAACTCTATACTGTATATTTCAAAAATATCTCCGTCAGCTGTTACAATCTTCATATCATAAAGGAACTTACTGTCCTCATCTGCCAGATCCGACTCATTTCCCATGATATCTTCTTCCGGTGTATAAAACAGCTGTATCTGTTCTGATTTCTTTATAGAAGTTTCCGTGGGAATCAGGTTTTCTCCCCAATCATCACTGCCGGATACCATCAAATAGAACTCTCTGATCCTTGTACCCAGATTATTCGTCAGATATACATACTTTGACTTTGAATTTTTCTCTCCGATCGAACGTGGTGCCGGTGTTGATGTAGGAGCCGGCGTTGCCGTTGCCGGAACTGCAGTAGGTGCTGCTGTAGGCGCCGCAGTAGGTGCTGCCGGTTTCGGCTCCGTCTCAGATGACTTTCCACAGCCAGAAAAAGTCAAAGCCACTGCTGTACTTACTGTCAATAACATTTTCATAGAATTTTTCACGTTAATTCAACCTGCCTTTCCGAACCTGCCATCACAGGCTCCCTTAAAATCATATTTCGTCTTTTGCCCACTGGAAGATACAGGCAACTGCTTTTTTCCATCCTTTCAAAAGTTTTTTTCTTTTTTCTTCCGTAACGGACGGAGAAAATACCCTTTCCTGCTTCCAGTTTTTCTGTATCTCATCTGCATCTTTCCAGAATCCCACTGCAAGTCCTGCCAGATAAGCAGCTCCCAAAGCAGTGGTCTCGATACAGCTTGGACGTACTACCTGTGCATCTAAAAGATCTGATTGGAACTGCATCAGAAAATTATTTGCACTTGCTCCGCCATCTACACGGAGAGCATTTAATTTCATTTGCGAATCTCGTTCCATAGCATGGATCACATCTGTCACCTGATATGCAAGAGATTCTACCGTTGCACGAATCAGATGTGCCTTTCCAGCGCCTCTGGTAAGTCCCAGGATCGCGCCTCTGGCATATTGATCCCAGTAGGGTGCTCCAAGCCCTGTAAAAGCCGGAACCACATAAACGCCATTGGTATCCGGGACAGAAAGACAATAAAGTTCTGATTCCGGCGCGCTGTCCAAAATCTTTACCTCATCTCTCAGCCACTGGATTGCTGCACCTGCCACAAACACACTGCCCTCCAGCGCATAACCCGGAGTTCCGTCCGGATTTACCGCAATCGTGGTCAGAAGCCCATTTTCCGAGCTTACCGCCTTATCTCCTGTATGCATCAGAAGAAAACAGCCTGTTCCATAAGTATTCTTCACATCTCCGGCATGGAAACAGCACTGTCCAAAAAGCGCTGACTGCTGATCTCCTGCCGCACCGGAAATAGGGATCCTTCCACCAATCAGATTCTCATTGGTATATCCGTAAATACAGCTGCTTGGTTTTACCTCCGGAAGCATAGAGCGGGGAATCTGAAGCCTCTCCAGAATTTCTTCATCCCATTGTCTTTTATAGATATCAAATAACATTGTACGGGAAGCGTTTGTATAATCTGTAACATGGACCTGACCCTTGGTAAGCTTCCAGATCAGCCAGGTATCTACGGTTCCAAAAAGGAGTTCTCCTCTTTCAGCTGCTTCTCGTGCTCCATCCACATAATCCAGAATCCATTTGATCTTGGTTCCGGAAAAATACGCATCCGGGATCAGTCCTGTTTTTTCTCTGATCTTATCTGCAAATCCGTCTTTTTTCAATTCCTCGATCATGTCCGCTGTACGGCGGCACTGCCAGACAATCGCCGGATATATCGGATTTCCTGTTCTTTTATCCCAGACAATCGTAGTCTCTCTCTGATTTGTAATACCAATAGCCGAAATATCTCCTGCATCCGCTCCGATACGTCCCATCGCTTCAATCGCCACTGCCATCTGAGATGACCAGATCTCATGCGGATCATGCTCTACCCATCCCGGCTTCGGATAATACTGGGCAAATTCCTTCTGAGCCAGACTGCAGATATTACCTGCCTTGTCAAAGAGAATACAGCGGGAACTGGTTGTCCCCTGATCCATTGCCATTACATATTTCCCCATAAGTATGTACCTCCATTTTCTTCTGCTGTTCTCTAATTCCAGTCAGCCTGTTTTTCCCCCGAAAAACATTTTTATTTTTATGCCAAAAGATTTTTTCCGAAGAAGTATCCCAGCACCAGAATGCCAAGTACGATCCTATACCATCCAAATGCTTTGAAATCATGCTTCTTGATATATCCCATAAGAAATTTGATTGTCAGTATCGATACGATAAATGCAACTACCATCCCCGTAACCAGGATCATAACCTCACTTGCAGTAAATACAAATCCAAATTTCACCAGTTTCAGAAGGCTTGCGCCAAACATTACCGGAATTGCCAGGAAAAACGTAAATTCTGCCGCAACTGTTCTGGATGTTCCCACCAGGATACCTCCAATAATGGTAGATCCCGATCTGGAAGTTCCCGGAATCACTGAAAGAACCTGGAACACTCCAATCAGAAAAGCAGTTTTAAAGCTCATATCCTGAAGTGATCTGCAGACAGGACGTCTTTTTTTGTTATAATTTTCAATAAAAATAAAGATTACACCATAAACGATCAACGCAATGGCCACCACTACATAGTTATTAAACTTCTCTTCTATTATATCATTAAAGGGCAGGGCGATCACAATGGTCGGAATACAGGCAACCAGAATCTTAAACCAGAGAATCCATTTATCCTTGTCACAGAACTTTTCTACAAAAGTCATAAGCCCTCGTACTGCAGCCGGCTGCTTTGCAATAGCCATCCGTGCTCTTTTAGAAACAGGACGGATATAAAAAGGCCACAGCTTATTCCAGTAAAGTACCACAACAGCAAGTATCGCTCCCAGCTGTATGACTACCAGGAAAAATTTCTTAAACTCAGGTGAAACATTCAGCTTAATGAATTCGTCAACAAGTATCATATGTCCGGTACTGCTGATGGGAAGCCATTCTGTGATTCCCTCTACAATACCAAGGAACACTGCTTTTAAAAATTCAATAATATTCATTTTTATTTCCTTTCTTTCTTTAGACTACCATAAGTATATTACAAATTTACTTTTCCGTAAAGAACAAAGGATACAAGTCCGATTTTAATATATAAAAACCGGAGGAGCTGCTTTTCCTGCAATTCCCCCGGTAACTTATTTATCTATTATCAATCGTAGCAATATCGATCAGGCTCAGATGATTCAGATCTGTATTTTCCAGACTGGTTACCAGAGCTTCTGCTGTATCCAGACTGGTCAGTACGTTGACTCCTGTCTCAATTGCATTTCTGCGGATCACAAATCCGTCTTTCTGATGTTCCACACCCTGAGGCGGAGTATCAATGATCACATCAATCTTATGACCAAGAATCAGGTCCATAAGGTTCGGCGCCGGCTGCTCCAGCTTATTGGTACGGATTGCCTTAATGCCGTTTTCTTTCAGGACTTTTGCCGTTCCTCTGGTAGCATAGATACGATAGCCCAGAGCCTCGAATCTTCTTGCGATCGGAACAACCTCCTGATGATCCTCTTCTTTTACTGTGATGATCATATTGCGGTGCTTCGGAAGCTTGATTCCTGCACCGATAAATGCCTTATAAAGAGCCTCGTTAAAGGTTTCTGCAATACCAAGACACTCACCTGTAGATTTCATTTCCGGTCCAAGACTGATGTCTGCACCGCGGATCTTCTCAAAGGAGAACACCGGCATCTTGATGGCAATGTGTTTTGCTTCCGGCTGAAGTCCCGGTTCATAGCCCATGTCTTTCAGTTTGTAGCCCAGAATCACTTTCGTTGCCAGCGGAACGATCGGAATACCGGTTACTTTGCTGATATAAGGAACCGTACGGCTGGAACGGGGATTCACCTCGATCACATACACTTCCTCGCCGCAGACGATAAACTGGATGTTGATCATTCCCACTACATGAAGCGCTTTTGCCAGACGGCGTGTATATTCTGCAATCGTTTCTTTTGCTTTTTCACTGATGGTCTGCGCCGGATATACAGAAATACTGTCACCGGAATGGATACCTGCACGCTCAATATGCTCCATGATACCAGGAATCAGGATATCCTCTCCATCACATACCGCATCTACTTCGATCTCTTTGCCCATGAGATATTTATCTACCAGGATCGGATGATCCTGTGCAATCTGGTTGATGATTCCGATATATTCTTCCACATCCTCATCACTGACTGCGATCCGCATACCCTGACCGCCAAGAACATAGGACGGACGTACCAGAACCGGATAACCCAGTCTGTTGGCAACTTCTTTTGCCTCTTCTGCTGTGAATACGGTATCTCCCTTTGGACGCGGGATCTGACACTGTTCCAGAATACCATCAAAGAGCTCGCGGTCCTCTGCAGCATCTACATTTTCTGCAGATGTTCCAAGGATCTTAACACCCATTTTCATCAGTGCTTCCGTCAGCTTAATGGCTGTCTGACCACCGAACTGCACTACAGCGCCGTCCGGTTTTTCAATACGAACGATGTTTTCTACATCCTCCGGAGTCAGAGGCTCAAAATACAGTTTATCTGCAATGTCAAAATCTGTACTTACCGTCTCCGGGTTGTTGTTGATAATAATGGTTTCATAACCCTCTTTTTCAAATGCCCAGGTGCAGTGTACAGAGCAGAAGTCGAACTCGATACCCTGACCGATACGGATCGGGCCGGAACCAAGAACAAGAACTTTTTTCTTATCCGGTGTGGCAACTGCTTCATTCTCTGTCTCCGGTCCACCGTAAACAGAATAATAATAAGGAGTTGCCGCTGCAAACTCTGCTGCACAGGTATCTACCATCTTATAAGCAGCACGAATATTATAACCCTCGCGGAGAGCCTTGATCTCTGCCTCGGTTCTTCCGCAGAGATTACCGATCACATAATCCGGGAATTCCAGACGTTTTGCCTCAAGAAGAAGTTCCCCGGTAAGAGGCTGGGTTTTCAGTGCCTGCTCCATTTCTACAAGGATTGCGATCTTATCAATAAACCAGCGGTCGATCTTTGTGATACGATGGATATATTCTTTGGAAATATCTCTCCGGATCGCTTCTGCGATCTTCCAGATACGACGGTCATCTACAACAGCAAGTTCCTTGATCAGTTCATCCTCATCCAGTCCTGTAAAATCATAAGACATCAGGCTGTCCACATGCTGCTCCAGAGAACGGATTGCTTTCATCAGGGCACCCTCAAAGTTATGGCAGATGCTCATAACCTCTCCGGTCGCTTTCATCTGTGTGGTAAGAGTTCTCTTTGCTGTGATAAATTTATCAAATGGAAGACGCGGGATCTTTACTACGCAGTAATCCAGCATCGGCTCAAAGCTTGCATAGGTCTTTCCGGTAATCGCATTTGGAATCTCATCCAGAGTATAACCCAGAGCGATCTTGGCAGCAACCTTGGCAATGGGATATCCGGTAGCTTTACTTGCCAGCGCAGAAGAACGGCTGACACGGGGATTTACCTCGATTACACAGTATTCAAAGCTTTCCGGATGAAGCGCATACTGCACGTTACATCCGCCTGTGATGCCCAGCTCTGTAATGATGTTCAAGGCCGAAGTACGGAGCATCTGGTATTCCTTGTCTCCAAGTGTCTGAGACGGGGCAACTACAATGGAGTCACCTGTATGCACACCCACCGGGTCAATATTTTCCATGTTGCAGACCGTGATGCAGTTTCCTGCACTGTCGCGCATTACCTCATACTCAATTTCTTTCCAGCCTGCAATACAGCGTTCTACCAGAACCTCTCCTACACGGGAAAGACGGAGACCATTTTCCAGGATTTCTCTCAGTTCATATTCATTGTTGGCGATACCGCCGCCGCTTCCTCCCAGTGTATAGGCAGGGCGAAGAACAACCGGATATCCAATGGTATTGGTAAATGCAAGACCGTCTTCTACGGTAGTCACCACCTTGGATGCAGCCACCGGCTCACCGATCTTTTCCATAGTATCTTTAAATTCCTGACGGTCCTCCGCTTTTTTAATGGTCTCTGCGGTTGTACCGATCAGACGTACATTGTGTTCCTTCAGGAAACCTTTTTCCTCCAGCTCCATAGCAAGGTTCAGGCCTGCCTGACCGCCAAGTGTCGGAAGTACGCTGTCCGGTTTTTCTTTCAAAATCAGCTGTTCTACCACCTCTACTGTCAGAGGTTCAATATATACCTTATCAGCAATGTCTTTGTCTGTCATGATCGTGGCCGGGTTGGAATTCAGAAGTACAACCTCCATGCCTTCCTCTTTCAGAGAACGGCAGGCCTGTGTACCTGCGTAATCGAACTCTGCCGCCTGACCGATGATGATCGGGCCGGAACCAATCACAAGAACTTTATGAATATCTTTATTTCTCGGCATTATCTGTTTCCTCCCATCATTTCCATAAACCGGTCAAACAGGTAACTGGAATCCTGCGGTCCCGGGCAGGCTTCCGGATGGAACTGCACGGTAAAAATGTTTTTGCCCACATAAGCCATACCTTCATTGGTGCCATCGTTTACGTTGACAAAAGCAGGTTTCGCAATATTTCTTTTTTCCAGCTGTTCGGCATCTACTACATATCCATGGTTCTGAGAAGAAATATAAACTCTTCCGGTGGAAAGATCCTTCACCGGATGGTTTCCTCCTCTGTGTCCGTATTTCATCTTATGCGTATCTCCGCCTGTTGCAAGTGCCATAAGCTGATGCCCAAGGCAGATGGCAAAAATAGGTACGTCAGACTCATATAATTTACGGACTTCTTCTATAATGGAAGTGCAGTCCTTAGGATCCCCGGGGCCATTGCTGAGCATAATGCCGTCCGGCTGATCTTTCAGAATCTCCTCAGCAGGAGTCAGCGCCGGATACACGGTCACCTGACAGCCTCTTTCATTCAGGGAACGGGCAATATTACGCTTTGCACCAAAATCCATCAAAGCCACTTTTGGGCCTTTTCCCGGAAGGACTTCTTTTTCACGGCAGGTAACCTTTTCGACTACCTTTCCGGTTGTATATGCTTTTAAATGGGGGATAATTGCATCTAAATCGTAGTTTTCGTCGACCGTGATCATACCATTCATGGTACCTTTTTCACGAAGAATTTTTGTGAGCGCTCTTGTGTCGATGCCGGAAATTCCCGGAATATCATACTTTTCAAGAAAATGCTGAATAGTATCAACGCTTCTGAAGTTGCTTGGGATACGTGATAATTCGCGGACAATAAAGCCATCTATCCACGGCTTTCTGGACTCCTGATCCTCATAACAGATTCCATAGTTTCCAATCAGCGGATAAGTCATACACACAGCCTGTCCCGCATAGGAAGGATCAGTCATCACTTCCAGATATCCGGTCATAGACGTGTTAAAAACGATCTCACTGATTACTTCTCTTGCTGCACCAATACTGGTTCCTGTAAACACATGGCCGTCTTCTAATATCAGAAATGCTTTCATACAATCTCCCTTTCTCTTGTTTTATCCTAAATCTTCAAGATTGTATCACAACAGATTCTGTTTTTCAACATATACTGACACTAAAAAAAATTATGTTTTGCTTAAAATAATTCTTATGGAATTTTCAGAAAATAACAATCTCCTGTCTCACAAAACAGATTCTTCAAAAAGCAAGAACGGGAAGCCCTGTTAAAAGACTTCCCGTTCTTGTTTTTTTGTAAAAAAATAATGCAGGAGATGGGACTTGAACCCACACGATCTTGCGACCACAGGCACCTGAAGCCTGCGCGTCTGCCAATTCCGCCACTCCTGCATTTCCTATTGACCAGCCGCTCTCTCGCGACTGCTTGATTATAATACCGCATGTTAGAGCAAAAGTCAATAGGATTTTTAAATTTTTTTCAAAAATTTGAATTTTTTTTATTTTACCTTATTTTCGGGTATTGAAAACACCATTATACCGTAATCATACCCAGTGCTTCCATTACCGCAAAGATCAGGATTGCCACCAGACATACAGGTGCAATATACTTGATCATGACAGAATAGAACTTCTTCATCTTAAATTTACCGTTTACTTCCACCTCTTCAATAAGAGTCCTGGGTTTGATCACATATCCAACAAAAATACAGGTACCAATCGCAGCGATCGGCATCAGCACACTGTTGCTGGTAAAGTCAAAGAAATCAAGAAGGCTCATTCCCAGAGGTTTGATGAAGCTCCAGATTCCAAATCCCAGAGAAACCGGAATTCCCAGAGCAAGAAGCCATGCATAAACAACTCCACAGGCTTTTTTTCTGCTGAATTTAAACTTATCTACCACGATAGAAACCAGAGTTTCTGTCAGGGAAATCGATGAAGTCAGTGCGGCAAATAATACCAGCAGGAAGAAAACAGCTCCTACCAGAGTGCCGAATTTCATGTTGTCAAATACCTTTGGAAGGGTAATAAACATCAGGCTCGGACCTTTGCCAAGAGCTTCTTCGCTTCCGCCGGAAAAGGCAAACACTGCCGGAATGATCATAAGACCTGCCATAAAAGCAATTCCCGTATCAAAAATCTCAATCTGACGGACAGATTTTTCCAGATTTGTCTCTTTTTTCATATAGGAACCATAGGTGATCATAATTCCCATGGCAAGAGACATAGAATAAAACAGCTGTCCCATGGCTGCCATCACCGTGGTTGCGCTGAATCTCGAAAAATCAGGAAGCAGATAATAACGAAGTCCTTCCATTGCACCCGGCTGCATCAGGCTGAATGCAGAAATAAAAATCGTCATCACCACCAGAACCGGCATCATAAACTTACTTGCTTTCTCAATACCGCCTTCCACACCAAGAAGCACCGCTACCATTCCAACTGTTACATAAATAACAAAGAAAATAACCGGAGCCGCCGGCTGTGCGATATAACCTGTAAAAAACTCGTCCGTAGCTGCACTGGATACCTGACCGGTAAGGAATACCACCAGATATTTCAGAACCCAGCCGCCGATCACACAGTAGTAAGGTGTGATGAGAAATGGGATCACACTGGACAGATAGCCCAGGGCTTTGAATCTTTTGTCCAGCGCGGAATATGCGCCTACGGCGCTCAGCCTTGTTTTTCGTCCAAGAGCGATTTCCGTGATCATAAGGGCAAATCCAAATGTAACCGCAAGTATCAGGTAAATCAGCAGAAAAATACCGCCTCCATGCTTTGCCGCAAGGTACGGAAACCTCCATAAGTTGCCAAGCCCTACTGCAGAGCCTGCTGCCGCCAGGACAAAGCCCAGCTTGTCAGTAAAACTTCCTCTCTTTTTTTCCATTGTCTTTCCTCTCTCCTCAAAATATATGCCTTTCTATCATACCTTGTCCCGTGAGGAAATGCAATGCCATACTGAATAATTATTCAATTCCCAATAAGCAGCGCAGGTGAGCAGGCTATCCGGCAGTTACAATCTGATACAGATCTACATTTCCCAGAGTCCTGACAAATACAGCCTCTGCTTTTTCATCATAATTCTGATGAATATATTCTATCGTCAATTCTATGTTGTCATCAATCAGATATACCTTGTCGTTTCCTATCATATCTTTATACGGGTTTACAATCCCATGCTCTTCCATTTCTTTTACAAATCCCGGCGTGCGGCACTCCCATCCGCCAAACCAGTAAAGGTTATCCAGAAGATTTTCCGGCATACGGTCAAAAGGTCCGTAACATACAATTTCTGATACCGTTCCGCTTTTCGCCAGATAAACATGTTCTTTGTCCGTTCCAATGGTTTCCAGCACCGCTCTCTGACTGACCCGTGCTTTGGGAATTTCTGCAGTAGCAGTTCTGTAATCCGTATGCCAGAAACTCTGACTGACGAGGATTCCTGTTATACACAAAAGCACCCCCCCATATTTGGAAATTTCCGTCTTTTCTCCAAGCGACTCTCCCAGGAGCCACAACATAGTAAGGCACACGCTGAACCACAGTCCCACATCTACCCTGTTCACCATATATCTTCCCTGAAAATAAAGATAGAAGTAAAGCATATACAGCATCAAAATTTCTGCCAGAATCGTCATAATTTCAGCCATACGCTTCTTTCCAAAGATCAGCCATATTATCAGGAACAGCAGCGCTGTATAAAATGCCGGAAGCTTTGCTGCATCTCCCGGAAATCGTTTCAGAAAGCGCAGTACCTGACTTCCGGAAATTTTTCTGTCCGGCTTCTGCTCCACCAGCTTTTCCATCACTTCTACAGTAAATTTTTCAGGATCATTAAAATTCCAGGTTTTATATAGCTGAAGGGCCTCTTCGCTGATTCCCAGTTCCTGATACAATTCTCTGTTTGTATGATAATCCGGAAATCCATAATCCAAAAGTCTGGATCTCATGCGATTAAATTCCTGGTATTCCTGCCACTGAGAATCACGATACATAAATGCATCGATTCTGTCTGCGGCAA
This sequence comes from Lachnospiraceae bacterium, assembly GCA_021771755.1. Classification (GTDB taxonomy): domain Bacteria; phylum Bacillota; class Clostridia; order Lachnospirales; family Lachnospiraceae; genus Blautia_A. Next base: position 54,708 of record JAETOL010000001.1, read on the forward strand.
ACACAGCCAAAAGCAAAAAACCAAAGCATCCCACACAGATTCCCAGATATTTTCTCCATTTTTGAGAGAAATACTTTTTCAGAGTCAGCAGAAAATAAACACCAATTCCTGCCATCAAAGCAGCGCTCGCAAAGAACTGATCTTCCCGATACAAAAAGCCTGCAAGTCCCAGCAGAATCCCTGCCAAAAACTCCCAGATACAGAACGTTTCTGAAACGATCACATGAAACAGAAGAAAAACTGCTGCCGCTGCTGCAATCCCGGCTGTTTTCGTAAACTGAACATGGATGTAGCATTCATATCCAAATACACAGAGCAAAAGTACAGACAAATACAGGCCGGAATTTCCTTCCAGCCTGTTCATAAGCACATAAGTCACTGCACTGAAAGCCGCCAGCAGCACAGCATACTGAACAATCGTATACCAGGGCAGCCGTCCTGTAATCTGATATAAAACACGATAGACCATTCCAAGAATATAATTCTGGAATACAAGATGGGGATCCTTCACTCCCCGAATCCCGCTTCCAAGTTCTGCAAACACAATATCGTCATTTGTTTCAAAGGAAGGCCGCATAGTCAGTACCATTACTGTCACGACCAGAATATTCAGTCCTACGGCCGCCAGCAGCGTTCCTCTTTTATTTTTTTGTCCTGCGGAAAAGTGCATTCGCTTATCCCCTGTTCTTACTTATTCAAATAATTGTAAACAGTTCTGGAGATGTTCTGTATTCTCGGAACTGCATACCCTTCATTTCCAGTAGTCGAAAATACACAGATGATATAATCTGTCTTTTTGCCATAGACAATCGCCATATCATGCTGCACACTGGATGTCTCGCCTGTTTTATTGGCAACACGGACACCTGCCGGAATTCCTGCCGGGATCTTCCACCTGCGCGTCTGTCTCAGAAGAAGATTCTTCATCTCTCTGGAATATTTTGAAGAGACACAGGTTCCACGATAAATACGTTCCAAAAGAACACCGCAGTCTTTTGCTGAAGCAATGTTTCTCTGTCCATCGCTTGTAAATGCCGATGCGGAAGGATGAAGACTGCTGTGACAGCCGGTTTTTGTATAGCCATTTTTCCTAAGATACTGATTCACCGTCTTTGTTCCGCTGACAAAGCTTCTGGATCTGCTGTTATATCTTACCAGCTGGTTATACGCTTCATTATCGCTTACTGTGATCATACTGTTAAGAAGGCTTTTGATTGTAGAATTATATTTAAGCTCTCCTTTTTTGATCTGATCGAATGTAGATGCCATAACAAAAGCCTTTATTGTACTTGCCGGATACATGGCAGTATCATTTATATTGATCACTGCTCCATTTTCCAGATTCTTCACATACACAGACCAGGAACCGCTATACCCGTTTACCATACTGCCCAGTTTCTTTTTCAGCCCGTTCAGCGTCATATCTGCCTCGGTGCATCTTCGGCCGTTGCAGTCTACCCAGGTACCATCCGGAAGTCTTCTGCTTCTGGCAATGGTTCCATTAGACTGCAGATAATATCCGTATCTCCAGCAGTTTTCATAGCGTCTTCCATAAGGAGAAAGTAAATATTTCTGTCCGTTTATTACTTTCCATCCAGATTTTCTGTACAGTCTTCCATTGGTATCTCCAAAATAATAGGTTCCTTTAAATGTTTTTCCTGAAATGGTTTTGTTCAGTTTATGGAACTGCTTTTTCTTGCACAGGCAGCCCTTACTGTCAAACATGTAATAACCGGATTTCAGTCTGTTACCTTTTGGAACCTTAATATACTGAAAACCTGTAACTTTCTTTCCGTTTTTTTCTTTCAGCCACCAATTATATCCTGTATCAATGATATAACGGCCACTTTTACCTTCCAGACGGATCTTTGTTTTCTTTTTGGAAACTGCAGATACCTCTGTCGCTGCAGATACCACTGTTGCAGATCCGGTTGTCAAGACAAATGCCAGCATTACAAGAAGCATGCATCTGACCAGCCTGCCCCCTGTACTTTTTTTGTAATATTTTTTCTCTCCCATTTCCCTCTCCCCCTGATGTTACTCTGTTTTCTGATTTTCAGCTGATCCGGACCCGTTGTCCTGTTCCGGTACTGTTTCCGGTTTCTCTGTCAGCGCTTCTTCCGGCACTGTTTCCGGTTCCTCTGTCAGCTTTTCCTCCGGCATTGTTTCCGGTTCCTCTGTCAGCTTTTCCTCCGGCACTGTTTCCGGTTCCTCTGTCAGTTTTTCCTCCGGCACTGTTTCCGGTTCCTCTGCAACTACCTCTCCTGCCTGTTCTTCTTTTTCTTTTACGGTACAGGCGGCTCCGCAATGAGGACAAAAAGCCATCTCCACATCTACAGCAGCGCCACAGGAAGGACAGATTTTTCTGGATTTCACCCCGGCAATCTCCTCTTTATACTGGCTGATGCGCTCCATACGCTGGTCGATCTGTTCACAGAGACGTCTCTGCATGTCTTCCAGAGGGACATTATCCTTGTAACGTCTATATATGATTTTTCCCAGTTCTTCCATAATCTTACGAATCTGTTTTTCCTCACCGGAAATCTTATTTCTCAGCTTCTGCTCGCTGTAAAAAGATTCTGCGCGTCCTCCGATATCACGCATAGTTTTTGTAAATGCTTCACCAAATTCCTGAAAAAATTCTTTTGCCATAACAGATACCCTTCTTTCTGAGCTGATCTACTGTACCGTTTCCAGAAGCGGAACCTCCTGACCTCTTAAAAGGATCCTGGGGCCTCCGTTTCCCTCAATATACTCTCTGGTGATCACCACCTGACCGATGCTGTCATCTTTCGGAATTTCATACATAATATCCAGCATATATTCTTCCAAAATAGCCCTCAGAGCTCTTGCGCCGGTCTTTTTCTCCATAGCTTTAGCGGCAATGGCATGAAGCGCACCTTCGTCAAATTCCAGCTTGACCTCATCCAGCGCCAAAAGCTTCTGATACTGCTTCAGAATAGCATTCTTTGGCTCTTTAAGGATCTTCACCAGCATATTCTCAGAGAGTCCCTCCAGTGTAAAAATAATAGGAAGACGTCCGATAAATTCTGGAATCATACCAAAATTACGGATGTCATCTACGGTTACTTTTTCAAGAAGATGCGGATCATTATCATACTTATCCTTCAAATCTGCATAGAATCCAATTGAAGCCTGTTTATTCAGGCGTTCTTTGATGATGCTCTCCAGATCCGGGAATGCGCCTCCGCAGATAAAAAGAATATTTCTTGTGTTGACTGTTGTCAGTGGTACCATAGCGTTCTTACTATTGGCTCCCACCGGAACCTCCACATCGCTTCCCTCAAGAAGCTTCAGCATTCCCTGCTGTACCGCTTCTCCGCTGACATCTCTCTGATTTGTATTTTTCTTCTTCGCGATCTTATCGATCTCATCAATAAAAATGATTCCATGTTCTGCTTTTTCCACATCATTATCCGCAGCCGCAAGAAGCTTGGAAACTACACTTTCGATATCATCTCCGATATAGCCGGCCTCTGTAAGAGAAGTGGCATCTGCAATTGCAAGGGGCACGTCCAGAAGTTTGGCAAGAGTTTTTACCAGATAGGTCTTTCCGCTTCCAGTCGGTCCGATCATCAGCATGTTTGACTTTTCGATATCGATTTCATCCATAGTGTCTGTGGCAACTCTTTTATAATGGTTATAAACCGCAACAGACATCACTTTTTTGGCATGTTCCTGACCTATGACATACTCGTCAAGGGTAGCCTTGATCTTATGGGGAGCCGGAATCTTTTTCAGATCCAGAACCGGTTTCGCCTCTTTTTTCTTTTTTGGTGCTTTTTTCGGCTGATTCATCTGATTCTGGAAACTTCCCAGATCGATCATGCTTACTCCCGGCATATTAAAAAGATCACTGTAGTTAAAATTTCCATTGTTCATCTGGGTATTCATAGTATCAAAGCTCTTCTGCATACAGTCAGAGCAGATATGTATATTATTTGGAAGATCGATCATCCTTCCTGCCTGCCGTTCGGATCTCCGGCAAAGAGTACAGAATTTCTCAGGTTCGTGCTTATGGTCTTCCTGATCCTCACAATCTTCCTCTAAAGTCACTTCATCTTCGTATTTATCGCTCATATAAACTCCTTTCCGTTCTGTCATGCTGTACAATTTCTGTATCCGGCTGATTCCTGTCATTTCATAAAATACAAAACGCACAAGCTGCCGTCTTGTCTCAGAATCATCCAGCCTATGCGTCCATTATATCATAACCATTGCACCTGTAAACTAAAGATTTTATAAAATCAACCCCTGCTCTACCCTATCGGGATCCCAGTGTCACTTCCACACTCTGCTCCACATATTCTCCGTTGACCGGGCGGGATATGATCATTTCCACCGTTTCTCCTGCAGAATAATAAGTAAGTTTCTCAATCAGATCGGTTCCTCCTGTCACTGTCTGTCCGTCCATTTCCACGATCACATCACCTCTGCGGATTCCCGCATTGGCAGCCGGGTCTCCATCTATCGCTTCTATAACAAAAGCTCCTTCTGGCATATCATACATCTCCAGTGCTTCTGCCGTCATATCCCCAGCCTGAAGCCCCAGATATCCAGCTTCTTCCTCAGCCACCTTATCTCTTGTCTGACGGTTCATAAGCTTTTCCAGAATCGGCTGCGCTGTGGAAACCGGAATGGCATATCCCATTCCTTCTACTGCATTATCTGCATACTTTGCAGAGTTGATGCCGATCAGTTCGCCCTGCATATTCAAAAGAGCTCCTCCGCTGTTTCCAGGGTTGATGGCCGCATCCGTCTGAATCAGTCCGGAGGTAGTTACATCTTCCGCAGCAATACTCCTGTCAAGAGCGCTGACCCATCCGGAAGTAACAGACTGGCCATAGCCCAGTGCATTTCCAATAGCAACTACCTGCTCTCCAACCTGCAGTCCGTCTGAATCTCCAATTTGTGCGATCTTAATCTCAGAAAGCGTGTCCTCCGGAATATCCGATTTTTGAACAGCTACTACAGCCAGATCATTCGGAGCATCTGTTCCTTTGATCTTTGCACTTACCGCATCCTCTACGTTAATATCGTCATGGTTCACACTCTGCAGTTCTTCCTCTGCATCCACTACATCATCACCAATAAAGCAGACACTTAAAGTAGTCGCATTCTCTACAACATGATTATTGGTGGCGATCAGAAGTTCATCGCCATTTTCTCCCACAATGATACCGGATCCGCTGCTTTCACTGGAAAACTGCTGAGTACCGTAAGACCCGAACGTATACATACCAAAAAAGCTTGGAATCTCCTGAATGCTCACTGAAGTGATGGCGACTACAGACGGCATGGCTGCTGCGGCAACCTCTGCCACTGACCCTGCGCTTCCGGCATTGCTGCCAGAGGAATAAGACGATGTTTCTGAAACCGTCAGTTCCGTCTGCGATATGGGCGGCGTGGTTTCGATATTCTTCTCTGTTCCCAGATATTTTTGTGCAGCAAAATTAGATGCCTGAAATACAGCACTTGCAGTTACCCCAAAGATAACTGCCAAAGCAATCGTGCCTGCAATCTTTTTTCCTGCTGTATTTTTTCTTTTATTTTTTTTCTGCGGGGGCTTCTGCTCCGGTTCTGCAGTATTGCGATGCATCTGATAATGGTCATAATGCGGAACCGGCTTCGGATATACCTCTCTCACGTTCCTTTTATCCTGATCCTGCGGAGCATCCTGTCCCCAATTCTTATCATGATCCATGGTTTTGCTCCTCTCCGTTGTCATTTACTTTTCATTTATGAATCAAGTGTAACAGGGAATTGTGTTCAAAATGTGACAACTCCTTTAAAAAACCGTGTTCGAAAAACCACCAGTAGGATAACTATTTTTCCATTCACAGCATCCCTGACAAAACATCATGCATTCCAGTAAGACTTGTTCATGGTGCACCAGAGAAGAAGTTTTCTTGGAAGTTTTTTATAGCGCTTTCCTGCCAGATATCCTGCATATTTACATCCGCTCTGCAAAACAAAACCAGGAATCATATACCATTTTCCAGATTTCAAAAGATGAGCAAATGTTTTTTTGACCAGACGTATCCCTTCTCCTTCCGAAGGTACAGAATCAAAAATTTCATGGTACTCCGTCTGGGATACACCCAGATCAAAATTCCTGTGAAACTGCTGGCTGCAGTTATAATTGTGCGAATGGATCACCCTGGCATCAGCTGCGTAAGCAATCCCAAACCCTTTTCGAATCAGTCCTGCCGCATAAATCATGTCTTCATTGAAAATGGTTTTTTCAACAAAACCGCCCAGATCTTTGTAAACATCTTTTCTGTATGCTGCACACACATTTGAGCAGAAAAATGTTTTGATTCCATAGGTTGGAAGATCCTTTTCTGTTTTTACAGAGGATTTTTCCGGATAATTAAATGCTCTTGTATAAGACTCCACAAAACTGCAGGATGGCGTGGGAAGCTGACGGGCATATGCCGCTCCGATGTCATCCCGTGCAGTCAGTGCCTTTACCAGCTGACCGATCAAATGCGTATCTGCCGGAAGCGCGTCCTGCGTCATAAAAACCATGATTTCTCCGTCTGATAACTCAGATGCTCTTTTTCTGGTGCCGCCATGATCAAATTCCTGTTTTTTTATATGATGGACTTCCAGTATCGGATGATCCTTTTCCCATTGTTCCTTCCAGGCTCCCTCTTCCGTGTGCATAATAATAATCCTGCTGATCGGATAATCCTGCACTTCCAGACGTTCCAGAAGTTTTGAAAATTCTTCCCCGGGACGATATACCGGAATGATCACATCAATTTTTTTTGTATCCATTTTATCCCTTTCTTTTAAAAAGGGAATTTCTCTTTTGAAGAAATTCCCTTAAAATAATTCTTTATTATGCCGCTTCTCCGGCTACATCTGCGCCGCTGTCTCCGCCTTCTACTGCGCCGCCTGCATCGGTGCTTCCGTCTCCGCCTTCTACTGCGCCGCCGTCCTCAATGCCAGGATCTGTCCAGTCTCCGCCGTCGGAACCGTCTCCGCTTCCATCGCCTGTTCCCGGATCTGTCCAGTCTCCGCCGCCGGAACCGTCTCCACTTCCGTCACCTGTTCCCGGATCTTCCCAGTCTCCGCCGCCGGAGCCGTCTCCACTTCCGTCACCTGTTCCCGGGTCTTCCCAGTCTCCGCCGCCGGAACCGTCTCCACTTCCATCACCGATTCCCGGATCTGTCCAGTTTCCGTCTCCGCTTCCACCGCTGCTGTCTCCGGTTCCCGGATCTACATAGTCTCCAGTATTGTCTGACCAGCCATCCCCGTTGTTTTCGAAGATAATGGTATCATTTGTCGTATTTTCTGTTTCTGGTGTAATAACCTGTGTATCTTCCAATGCACCCAGTCCACTGACGATTTCTGCGATCTTATCGCTGATATCCTGAACCGTACTGGATGGTACATATGCCTCATCTCCATAAAGGAATTTATGAAGCGCAACAACATTAGATACCAGATCTACATCAGAAGTTCCCTCTGCGGTAGGAACGATAACACTTCCCTTTACATTTGAAAATTTAAACGCTGTGGGGAAACCTACGGTATCATTCATGCTGTATCCGATCATAGTAGGAAGAAGCTGAAGGATTTCTGTCTTGTCCACAGATGTCTCTACCATAGGGAATACTTCGTCCATAATCTTAAAGATCGTCGGAAGTCCTGCTTTTTTCGCTTTCTGAACGATCAGCTGGATTACTTTACGCTGTCTTTCTGTACGTCCCATATCCAGACTTGCAGTGTAACGGATACGGCAGTAAGCAGTAACCTGTACACCATTCAGATGATAACGGTAATCAATCTTTTCAATATCTTCCGGTCTCTCCGGCTTCTCGATAGGTGTGTAATCTTTGTCGATATCTGCAGATGTTTCCACACAATAGTTATTCATGTGTTCAATCTCTGCATAGGACATATCAATATCCAGACCGCCAAGAGCATCTACAATGGAAGCCAGAGCATTAAAGTTTACGGTTGCATAGTCTGTAATATTCAAATCCAGGTTTCTGTTCAGCATATTAACTGCTTCCGCCGGACTCTTGGCATATGCAGCATTGGCTTTTGAATAGGTTTCTCCATAAACATTAAGAAGTGTATCTCTGTATACAGAAGCCAGTTTTACTTCTTTGGTATCATTGTTGACACTTGCAATGATCATGGTATCGCTGTTCATTCCGCCCACTGCACTTTTATCTCTGTGGTCAATTCCGAACAGCGCATAGGTTGTAAAACCGGTAAGTTTGGAAGTCTCCGCTTCAATAGATTCCTGTACTTCCTGATTCACCTGAATCTGGCTGGTATCTGCCGCCGGCTGCTGGATCTTATCCATCTTGGAATTCAGCTGTCCGTAAACATAAAGACCACCAATAAACAGGAGGAGTACAATAATCTCTACTGCAAACAGTATCTTCTTTGTCTTTGATCTTGGTTTTGCCATCTTCTTTCCCCTTATCTTTTAATATGCGTTTTTATTTATGAAACCTTTAAAAATTGTCAGGAACAGGATCTTGATGTCAAATCCAATGCTCCAGTTTTCAATATAATAAAGGTCACAGTCAATACGTTTTTTAATGGATGTATCTCCACGATATCCATTTACCTGCGCCCATCCAGTCAGTCCCGGACGAACCTGATGTTTTACCATATATCTGGGAATCTCTTCCCTGAATTTTTCTACAAAGAAAGGCCGTTCCGGTCTTGGACCTACCAGGCTCATATCTCCTCTGAGAATATTAAAAAGCTGTGGAAGCTCGTCAATGCTTGTTCTGCGCATGAACTTGCCGATCCCTGTTACACGGGGGTCATTTTTTACCGTCCATGCCTTTTTTTCTTCTGCCTCCGGCTGAATCTCCATCGAACGGAATTTGTACATCCAGAAGGTCTTATTGTGAAGTCCCACACGTTCCTGCTTATAGATCAGCGGTCCCGGAGAAGTCGCCTTGATCAGGATACACATCAGGACCATCACCGGGGAAGAAACAATAATAGCGGCAATAGACCCGAAAATATCCATCAAGCGCTTTACCATGGCGTTAAATGTATTGTTCAAAGGAACATATCGTATATTGATCACCGGAAGCCCCAGGATATCCTCTGTGTATGGTTTCGTCGGAATGATCTTATTATAATCCGGGATAAATTTCGTATGCACACCGGATTTCTCGCACATGGCAACAATTTCTTCCAGACGATAATATTCACTCAGCCCCAGCGTAATAGCAATCTCATCCAATCGGTTGGCCGGAAGGATCACCGTAAGATTGGCGATTCTGCCGATCACCTTGATTCCTTTATACATTGTGCCCGCCGGCACATTGTCATCCAGGATTCCTCTGACTACATACCCCCACTGGGGATTCACCTGAATCCTGTCTATATATTCCTCTGCCGCCCGGCTGTAGCCTACCAGTATCATCTGTCTCTGGTTAAGGCCTTTCTTGCGCATATTCTGAAGAAAAAGAAAGACTGCCATTCTGGCACTCCACTCCAGAACAATATTTACTCCGCAAAAAATATATACTGTTAATCGGGAATAATGCCCCTCTTTCATCATATACAAAAGAAATACAAAAGCCAGCATTCCCAGCACATTCGCCTTAATGATGTTTGCAAGCATAAGTCTGCGCCCCTGCATATGCAGCGGCTCATATAAGGTGAATGCCTGATAAAGAAGCATATATCCCGGAACAATAAATACCAGCGCAAGCATATACTGGGAAAAACTCAGTCCTTTTTCTGCTGAATACGCAAATGGTCCCATAAAACGCAAATACCATGCAATTATATAGGAAACCACCAAGACGAATATATCCATCAGCATCATGCGCCGGCTAAAGGTCTTCTGATTATCCTGCATGAATCTATGACACCTCGATCCGTTTCATTGTGTCTGTCTGTAATTTCTGAATAGTTATGTCTATCTTATAATACTTGGTTTTCAAAATCAATGATTTCTTACAAATTATTTTATAATAACAGCTTAAATCCCTGTAAGAACGACTTTACGCTGCCAGTCTGCGGAATATATTTATCCATAATTCCAGCTGGATTCTGCAGTAATTCGGCAGATTTTTGAAAGAAAACGGCACTTTTTTCCCTTTAAAACTGATAGAAAATCCGTTTTTGATACCTGCCAGATACTCTTTTCCCATTCCCTTGACAGCAAAGAACAAAAATTTTATTCCAAATCCAAGGAGCAAAAAAGGCAGATTTAAAAGGATCTGCAGAAATGGCATATTTTTGTATATCAGATACACATTATTCCTGGAAGAATATCTGGTTTTAAACTGGTTGTAGCGGGATCCGCTGGTTCCGCTTCCCACATGGTAGACGATTGCCTTTGGCGCATACCAGTTCTCATATCCGTAGATTCTTGCGCGATATCCAATATCCGTATCTTCCAGATAAGCAAAATGCTCTTCATCAAAATATCCAATTTTCTCAATGATCTTTTTTCTGTAAATAGCAGCGCCTCCGCAGGCAGCAAAGATCTTCTCTTCTTTTTCGTAAATGTGGATATCTTTGCCTTTTCCTCTTGCAAAGGACCAGCCCAGCGCACAGTAATAATTTCCGGCATCATCGATTTTGTCTCTGTCATGGTACTGCACCATACGGGCCGCACAGGAAAAAGCATCCTTATGCCTTCGGATAGCGGCAAGCATCTGCTCTACAAAATCTTCCGCAACCTCTGTATCGTTATTCAAAAGCAGTACGTATGGCGCTTTTGCCGCACGGATCCCTTCATTGACCGCTCTGCAGAAGCCAAAATTTTCTGTAAGCTCTATGATATGAACCCAGGGATAACTGCCTGCCACAAAAGAACAGCTTCCATCTGTAGAGCCATTATCCACAAAAATAACCTCAAAATTTCTTGCAGTCTGCCCTTCCAGACTTCCCAGCACACTGTCCAGAAAAGCAATCCCATTAAAATTCGGTATAATCACCGATACTTCCATATATCCTCCTTATTGCTTCCTGCCCATTCCCGGAAGAGGCCGAAGCGAATAATTCCATTTTGTCAGAGACAGATTCTTATTATAATAAGGATCTCCTTTTTTCAGAATATCGATCCACTGGCAGCGCATATATTCAATCTCTTCCTGAAAGCGCCGTACCTTTTCTGTACTGTCTTCTGCTCCTCTTGTCTTTGACTCCATGTGATAAAGCTGCACATAGGGATCATAAACGATCAGTTTTTCATTTTTTCTGACCTTCAGGCAAAGATCAACGTCATTAAACGCAACAGAAAGCTTTTCTGTAAAACCTCCGGCTTCTTCAAATGCTGTTTTTTTCATCATCATACAGGCTGCCGTCACGGCACTCATATCCTGAAGAATGGATGCCTTGTGAAGATATCCGGTTCTGTTTGCCGGCATGTCTACAAACATATGTCCTGCAATACCACCAATGCCGATCACACATCCAGCATGCTGGATCGTATTATCCGGATAGATCAGCTTCACACCTACCGCTCCCACTTCCGGACGCTGGCAGACACCAAGCATTTCTTTGATCCACCCTGGTGTGATAACTTTCACATCATTATTCAAAAACAACAGGTATTCGCCTTTGGCATGACTCACTCCATAATTGTTGATAGCTGAATAGTTAAATTCTTTTTTCCAGCGGAGCAGACGGATCCGCGGATCCTGCGACAGTTCCTTATAATATTGAAAGATTTCTTCTGTAGTACTGTTATTTTCTACTATGATGATCTCGTAATTATCGTATTCTGTCTTTTCTCGAATAGATTCAATACAAGTTTTTAAAGTTTCTTTTTCATCCTTATTCGGAATAATGATTGAAACAAGAGGACTTCCCTGAACCGGATACTTTACCCGGAAAAATCCCAGATCCGGTGTGTGGGTGACCACTCCCGCTGTACCCGTCCGTTCCAGATGAGCTTCAATCGCTCTTTTTCCGGCATCAAAAGCGTACATTTTGCTGGCAGGATTATCTGCTGTAGATGCCTTGTGCGTACGCCAGTGATACAGGATTTCTGGAATATGTCCCACTTTTCCGGCTGTTTCCACACATCGAAAGATAAAATCATGATCCTGGGCACCGTCAAATTCCTGCCGGAATCCTCCGGCTTTTTCCACCACAGAACATCTTACCACAAAAAAATGACAGATATAGTTGTTAGACCGCAAAAGATCCAGGTTAAAATCCGGTTTCAGATGTGGCTGAAAATGCTCGTCCAGCTCTGTAGTCACCTTATCTTCATCCGTATACACCGCATCCAGTGTTCTGTCAGAATCCAGTGCACGAGCCACTTCATAAAGAGCATTGGGCGCAAGAAGATCGTCATGATCCAACAATCCTACAAATTCTCCTCTCGCCATTTCAAGAGCCGCATTTGTATTTCCGGCAATTCCTTTATTTTCAGAAAGTTCACTGACACGAATACGGGAATCTTTTTTCATATATTCGTCCAGGACACCTTTCATCACTGTGTCCTCCGGACTTCCATTCGCAATGCAAAGCTCCCAGTTGCCATATGTCTGATCCAGAAGAGACTCGATCATCTGTATCAGAAATGTCTCAGGAGTGCGAAAAGCCGGAACTGCCACACTGATCAGAGGCTCATAAGAAAAATGATGTTTTCTCTGTTTTTCCAGTTCTGCCTCGTCTGGTACATAAGCTTCATACCAGGGACCATAGGGAACTTCTTCCGGCTCAAATCTTTCATGAAGACGAATCCAGAACTCCTTCGGTCCATAGTGCTTCAGATAACGGAATCCTTTCTTTATTGTATATGGGTTTAATTTTTTCAGCATCCGGTTCCACTGGATCCGGCCTGCCTTTTCTTTTTTATTCATTGTCAAACCTCAGTTTATCGCCTGTTTTGCGTGTTTTTTTCCATAGAATCCGGGTTTATTTTATCATTCTGTCCTGAGTTTTGCAAGGCTGAACGTGTGTATCAGTAAAGCACCCCTTACAAAAGTATTGAATTACCGTGTAAAATGGGATATGATAAGTTTTGTAAAACTTTAAATATACATTCTTTACAGGAGTAAAATTTATGAAAATAAAGAACTTATTCGTCGGGCTTCTGACTCTTGGCACAGTTTTTTCTCTGATTTTCCAGACACCTGTCCAGGCAGCTGAAGCAGCCTCCGGTATCACCACAAATTCCATTTCCGGCTGGCCTCAGGGAAATGATATCACCTCTACGGCAGCCGTAGTCATGGAAGAATCCACAGATACCGTCATCTATGCCAAAAACATGGATCAGCAGCTTTTTCCCGGAAGTACGGTCAAAGTAATGACAACTCTCCTTGCATTGGAAAACAGCCAGCTCACGGATCAGGTGACTATGACGGCCACCGGTGTTTCCGGTGTCACGGACGGCGGCGCCAATATTTCAGCACAGCTGGATGAAGTTTTTTCCATGGAGCAGTGCCTGTATGCCATTATGCTGGCCTCTGCCAATGACATTGCCCTTCAGGTAGCTGAACACCTGGGAGGTTCTGTAGATGGCTTTGTCCAGATGATGAATGCAAAAGCAGCGGAGCTTGGCTGTACCAATACGGTATTTACCAACCCAACCGGCCTTCCGGACGAAAATCAGCATACCACAGCTCACGATATGACTCTGATCATGCAGGCTGCCATGGAAAATGAAACCTTCCGCACGATTTCCGGAACACTTTCCTATACGATCACTGCCACCAATGTTTCTGGCGGCGAACGTGTTCTGACAAACAAATTTGCCATGATTAACGCTGCAGATCCTGCCTATTATCAGTTTTGTATCGGAGGACGGGAAGGGTATACCGAAGCTTCCGGAAGTACACTTGTCTGTGGCGCAGAAAAAAACGGAGTAACACTGATCGCGGTTGTCCTGCAGGGTGCTTCCGGCACTACAGCAGCCGAGGCAGGAGCGCTTTTAAACTATGGATTTGATAATTTTCAGATGCTTTCTCTGGGAGACACGGATTTCAACATGATCTCCGGCGGCAATGTCTATGTCCCTGTCGGGGCATCTATCGACAGCCTTACCACCAAAGATGGCTCCATGGAAAACGGACAGTATACCCGTCAGTATTTCTTTGGAGAATCTCCCGTAGGAACCTCTGTTATGGCAGCTGTTCAGGAACAGGATACCACGCTGATCGATGAAAGTCAGAAAAATCTCCAGGCTGCACAGGATTTCTCTCAGGCTCACACGGAAATCCCCTATTATCTGATCGCAGGCGGCGGAGCTCTGGTTCTTTTGTTCCTGATCTTTATGATTGTAAAAATTGCAAAATCATAAAAAAGCATAAATTTTCTCTAAAACTTTTAAAAATAAATCTTGAAAACCACCTCCTCATACTGTACAATACACTTGATATAGGGGAGTAGTCAGCACTGTCCGGTGCGATTAAGTCAACAGCATGAGCCTCTGGCTCTGGCTTAATCTATACCTTTTTGATTCTGGTATACGACAAGACCTGTGTTCCTTTCTTGTGGAACACAGGTCTTTTTTACTGGAAACCCACTGACAGTCAGACAGACCATCCCGTGAAAATAATTAGGAGGAATCTGTATGGACTTTTTAATTTCCGGCATCACATCTATCACCCCCCAGCAGATCGTCATGTATGTGATCGGAGCCGTTCTTATCTGGCTCGCTATCAATAAAGATCTGGAACCGGTACTGCTCCTGCCGCTGGGATTCGGAGCGATCCTTGTAAACCTTCCCGCTTCCGGTGTACTGAACCAGACACTTGAAGGAATCGGAGAAACAAACGGTATCATCGAATGGCTTTTTAATGTAGGAATCGAAGCTTCCGAGGCAATGCCGCTTCTTCTGTTCATCGGAATCGGCGCAATGATCGACTTCGGACCTCTGCTTTCCAATCCAAAGCTGTTCCTGTTCGGAGCTGCCGCTCAGTTTGGTATCTTCGCAGCTATCGTTGTTGCATGCTGTCTTGGTTTCGACTTAAAAGACGCTGCTTCCATTGGTATCATCGGAGCTGCCGACGGCCCGACTTCCATTCTGGTATCTCAGGTTCTTGGCTCCAATTATATCGGGCCCATCGCGGTAGTCGCCTACTCGTACATGGCTCTGGTGCCGATCATCCAGCCTATGGTCATCAAGCTGCTCACAACCAAAAAAGAGCGCTGCATCCATATGGAATACAAACCGGCAACTGTTTCCAAAAAAGCGAAGATCATTTTCCCGATCGTGGTTACTTTCATCGCCGGACTGGTTGCGCCAATGTCCGTATCCCTGGTAGGCTTCCTGATGTTTGGTAACCTGCTTCGTGAATGCGGCGTACTGAATAATCTGTCTGATGCAGCCCAGAACATTCTGTCCAACCTGGTTTCCCTTCTTCTGGGAATCACCATTGCATTCAGTATGAAAGCCGATACCTTTGTAAATAAGGAAACTCTTCTGATCATGCTTATTGGTCTCTGTGCATTTATCTTTGATACTGCTGCAGGTGTGCTTTTTGCAAAACTTATGAATCTTTTCTCCAAAGAAAAGATCAATCCTATGATCGGTGCTGCCGGAATCTCCGCATTCCCTATGGCTGCCCGTGTCGTACAGAAAATGGCACTTAAGGAAGATCCAAGCAATGTTCTCATCATGCAGGCAACAGGAACCAACGTTTCCGGTCAGATCGCATCTGTTGTTGCCGGCGGCGTTATCCTGAACGTTGTTGCAAGCATTCTCTAATGGAAGGGGGAAATCCGTATGAATACAGAGCTTATCATGCAGGCACTTGAGGTTATGTGGAAAGGGATGCTGAGTATCTTTACTGTTATCGTCATCCTGACCCTTCTGGTGTACCTGATTAACAAATTTTTGAAATAAATATCTGTTTATGACAGACCACGGAATATGATTTTGTGTCTGTAAATGACATGCAGGAGTGGATTCTTCTGAACCAGAAGAATCCACTCCTGCATTATATTTTCCAGACAGCAAATTTATATTCCGCCCCACAAACTTGCTGTTTTTTATACGAAAATTCTCTTTGCTGTTCCGCTCACCTTTTTACAGTAGAAAACAAGAAGCCTCCACGCAGCAATTCCTGCAAGAAACAGCAGAACTCCGATGAGAAGGATAAGGATAAATTCCACCAGGGGATTCAGTGTGAAAGATTCACTTACAAATATCCCAATATGATCTGCGAAGGGCAGTCCAAGATGGAAGATCTGATTGATCAGCTTGATCAGTCCCAGACACGGGCAGACAGCGCCGCAGACTATAAATGTAGGTGCAATCACTCCCAGACAGGGAATCACAACCATTCCCGAAAATCCTACCAGACTGCAAAAAGCGCAAATGATCAGGACTCTGTTCCAGCTGAATCCTTTTTCCCTGGATATCAGATCTCCAAGATACGCTTTTGCCAGGTCTTTGGGATTTCCCAGTCTTTCAATAATCATTTCATCAGAAACTCCATTGTTCTGCAATTCCTGCATTTCACTTTTTATCTCATTGATAATATCAATCCGTTCTGAAACAGGAACCGGTCTCAGACATTTTTCCATTTTTTCAAGATAATTATCTAATATTTTTTTCATGCCTTTTCTCCTTTAATTTCGTTGATCGCATTCAGTAAATTGTCCCACTCCACAGACATTGCGGCAATGTATTCTTCTCCTTTGGCTGTAAGTGAATAATACTTTCTTGGCGGCAATCCCTCTGTTCCCTCCTGCCAGCAGGAAGAAATATATTCCTCTTTCAACAATCGGCGCAGCAGCGGATAAATTGTATTTTCTTTCGCGGCAATGATGGGATACTGATCCAATGTGCTGATAATCTCATAACCATAAGACGGTTGTTTCTTTATCAAAAGCAAAATACAAAATTCAAGTGTTCCTCTTTTTACCTGTGATTTCCAGTCATCAATATTCATCTACTATGCCTCCTTTATATACAGTGTACTACACAGTATATCTAGTGTCAACAATATATCATAAAAATATAATTTTATTTAGTAAATATAGTCAAAAAAAGAGAATGACCGGTCTTCAGTCATTCCCTCCCTGCTCATTCCGTAAATTGCATATCCATTATGCCAAAAACTTTCCTGCCTACTCAAATTTCATTCGTTCTGTAAAAACAGAATTTGCTACTACAAATCAATCTCTATCTCGTACTTATCATCGATAAGCAGATATTTTACATTATGCTTTTTTGCAAGTTCCAAAACTTGTGCATTATCTTCTAAAACGCTTTCCATAGTACACCATTCATCGTCTAAGCGACTTTCTATTACACTTGCATATTTCTTGATATTGTTGAAATGCTTTTTAATATAATTTTCGCTCATTACAAGGCAAAAGTATCTGATATTATCAAGATATTCTTTTGCAAAGTCATTTGCCCAATCAAAAGGGATATAACACCCTTCAACAATGAGATTTTGTTTATTCTCTATGGCGGTTTTAATTATTTCACGAACCATAGGCCACAGATACTCGGTGAGCTTATCGTCATCTTGGGGCGTGAGCTTAGTATAGCCGCTGCGAATCAGACCCATTTTCAGATGGTCTATTGATAAATACGGATATTTATACTTTTCGAGCAGCTTTTGAGCAAGCACAGTCTTACCTGTGTGTGATGCACCTGTTATTAAAACAATCATCTTTTTCTCCATTCTATTGCAGTTTCTCCGATAATGGAACACCCCATAGATAGCGAATCACCGATATCGGCATTATTTCTGCTTTCTTTCCCAAAATCTGCCCGCCATTCTGGACACTCCGAACAAAATCCAAAACAAACAGCTGGCAAGTACTCCTGCCTTTAATCCCGGCGCCTGAAAATTCAGCTCCAGTGTGTGATCGCCTTCCGGGATCTCACAGGCCAGAAATCCAATGTCTCCGCGAAGGAGTTCTGTTTCTTTTCCATCAATGGTCAGACTCCATCCTTTTTCGTATGGAATCATAAACATTCCATATCCGTCTGTCTCTGCATGGATGGATCCGGTAATATGGGAATCTTTTTCCGGGCGATTCAGGATGATTTCTGAATCTTCCATGGCATTTTTGTCCTCCTGGCTGAGAAGCTGCGGAATCTCAGAGGCTGTCTGAAGTTCTTTCGGAGATGTTTCCCGGGAAATCTTCACTCCTGTTTCAGAATCCTCTTCTTCCGGCAGAGAGATCACATTCTGAAGAAACTCGTCTCTTGTGTCTTCTGTACACAATTCCTTTAAACTTTCCTCTGTTACCGCATCGGTATAAAAGTGAGCCGTTCCGGTTTCCAGCTGATTTTCATGGACATACAGCCCTCCTACCTGATCCAGTACCTTCCAGCCTTCCTCCGGCACCTTCTGACCGGAGATCAGATAACGGATTCCCAGAAAAGCTGCCAGCTGTTCATCTTCTACATTGTTCCAGAAGGTATAATGATTTTGATCTGCAAAAAACAGCTCCGGACAGCAGGTCTCCACAAATTCCTTTATGTAGCCGTTCATAACAGAGTTATAGGAGGATATCCCGTTATATCCCTGAGCAGAGGCATCCATGGCTACTGTTCCGGAAATATAATCCTTTTCCACCCGGAAAAAGCTTCCGTCCTTTTCTTCCAGATAATCCAGCACCTGCGGAATATCCGCCCGATACATTTCCCTGAAAAAATCCTGAGGCTTATTCATTTCTGCCCGATATCTGACGGCTTTATTTTCGGAATGTCTGTCAGCCTCATACTGTTCCATTTCCTGTGCCATAAGCTCTGCCGGTGTATCTGTTTTTTTCAGGGTAACTCTGGCCTGGAAATTTGTACTTCCTTCTGACATCACCTGCACAGCCAGTGCCACAGTAAGAATTCCCATTACCAGATTTCGGATCTGCTGTTTTTTTACAAAATCCAGTGCGATCAGACAGATAACCGTAAGAATCCCCGTAGCTGTCAGGATCAGTATATTTCTTTTATATTCCGGAAATCCAGCCTGCTGCCAGCCTTCCAGATATGCCCGTCCCATAAATCCAGTCACAACAACGATCAGAAGGATACTGAGGCGACCGCCTTTTTTCAGGTAATCCCACATCCATGCCATAAGGAGAAGAAAAACCGGTATCAGTACAAAGGTATATCTCTGCGTGGGCTTTGTAAAGTAATTAAAAACCGTTCCTCCAACAGGAAGGAGCATACCTGCCAGAATCAGCGCCGCAGCGCTGTACAGGACTGTCTTTGCTCTTCGGGTCATCTCCGTCTTTCTCAGAATCACAAGAAACTGGATATCCAGAAAAACAGCCAGCCCGGAGCAGAACAGAACAGGATCCTCATAATAATTCATTACATACTGCTGAGGTCCTTTTGCCATACCAAATCCATTCTGCAGATTGCTGGAAAACAGATGCTTCACCAGAGAATCATAAAATTTCCCGCTATAGGGTGTGAAGCACTGCTGCAGCCAGTCCATAAATCCCACCCCGCTGCTGTCCAGTCTGGAGGACACGTTCAGAAGCACCTCTGCCATAGGCAGAAAAACCGCCATACTCATTCCTATGCCAAGAAGCATTTCACCGCAGCCTGTAAAGAATCGCCGGATCCTCTGCGCAGGTGTAAGTCCGTCCAGCATCAGGATCCGGAACAAAAGGTAAAGTCCTGTTGCCGCAAGACACATATAGGTAAAATACACGCTGTAGATCCCGCACAAAAAAACCATCACCGGGAAAAATCCCCGCCCTTTTTTCTTCTGCACATGTCTTTCGCAAAAAAGAAGAAGCAGGGGAAGATAAATCACTGCCGTACCAAACTGATAATGTTGTCCCCACACCAGGAGAAAACCACTGAATCCATACACATAGGAAGTCACCAGTTTTGCCTGACTGCTGAGAGAAAACTGGGATAAAAACAAATAAAACGCCAATCCCGCTGCCAGCATTTTCAGAATCTGAATCACATTGATATACAGAAGCATATGTGCAGGCCCCAGTATCACTCCCAGACCGTACAGGAGCATCAGAAAAGGATCAAACAGGTTGAAGTTAAACAGATTGACCCCAAATCCGTTGGAAAAATCCCACAGGCTGAAGCTTCCATCCCGGATATCGTTGACAATCGCCGAATAATTCATAATATACTGCTGCCAGGTGTCACTTCCGATATCCTGAAAGATCATCAGCTGATCTCCAAAAAGATAATCATCGAACATAAAACAGGTACTGAGGAGCATCAATCCCAGTAAATATACGGCAAATCTGATATTTTCATTCTCTTTTCCACACCATTTATGAAAAGCGGTGGGTTTATCCACCGCTTTTTTTGCTTTTTGTGTATTCATCTTCTCTTACATGATCTCCTTCAGATAACGGGAAAGGGCATCCTGCCAGGAAGGCAGACGCTCAAATCCATGCTGAGTCAGCTTATTCTTTTCCATACGGCTGTTGGAAGGACGTTTTGCCTTTGCCGGATACTGATCTGAGCTTACCGGAGTTACTTTTACGTCCATCCCGGCCTGACGGAAGATTTCCTTTGCAAAATCACACCAGGAAATATAACCGCCTTCATTTGTCGCATGGTATTTCCCATACTCTTCTTTTTCCAGCATATCCACAAGAAGTTTTGCAAGATCATAAGTATAGGTAGGCGTTCCGATCTGGTCATCTACCACAGTCAGGGTATCATGAGTCTTTCCAAGATTCAGCATAGTCTTGATAAAGTTTTTGCCATTCACGCCAAATACCCAGGCAATACGGACAATATAATACTTATCCGTATATTTTTCTACTGCCAGTTCTCCTTCATACTTTGTCTGACCGTAAACATTCAGAGGCTTTACCACCGGATCGTCCGGCTCCCAGGGACGGGTGCCTTCTCCGTCAAACACATAATCGGTGCTGAGGTAGATCATGGGAATATCCAGTTCCCCGCACATTTTTGCAATGTTTTCTGTTCCCAGAGTATTGACCTTACGGCACATTTCCACCTGATCCTCTGCTGCATCCACTGCAGTCCAGGCTGCACAGTGCACCATTTTGTCCGGGCGGACTTCTTCCATGACTCTGCGCACTGCCGCTTCGTCTGTGATGTCCATTTCATCCACATCTACGCCAACACCTTCATAGCCCCGTTTCGCCAGCTCATTCATCACATCATGACCAAGCTGTCCCTTTACTCCTGTGACTAATACCTTCATTGATTAAGTCCTCCTTATATCCTTTTCAGTGAAAAATCCTGGCTCTTCAAAGTCAGATTCGGATTATAATAGGGATCGCCATCCCTCATGATATCCGGCCAGCGTCTTTCAAAAATCTGAATTTCCTTATTGAATCTTGCAACCTTTTCCGGTGTATCTTCCAGACCTCTGGATTTGGATTCATAGTGATACAGTTCCGCATAAGGATTGTATACGATCAGATAGCCTGCGCTTCTCAGTTTCATGCAGAAATCAATGTCATTAAACGCAACTGCCAGTTCTTCTGTAAGGCCGCCCACCTCGTCAAAAGCGGAACGCTTCACCATCATGCAGGCTGCCGTCACTGCGCTGTAATCCTGCGCACAGATGATTCTGTGGCAGTAGCCTGTGGTTCCTCTTGGCTGCAGTACAAAGCAGTGACCTGCAATTCCTCCGAAACCGATCACAACACCTGCATGCTGGATGGTATCGTCCTCGTAGTACATTCTTGCGCCTACCGCTCCTACATCACTTCTCATACAATAGCCCAGAAGCTGCTCCAGACAGTCTTCATTGATGATCTCTGTATCGTTATTCAGAAGAAGGATATATTCGCCCTTTGCAAAAGTGGCTCCATAATTATTGATCGCAGAATAGTTAAACTCTTTGTCCCAGTACACCACATGGGCCTTTGGATTTTCAGCCTCCAGTTTTTTGTAGAACCGGAAGGTTTCCTCTTCTGTACTGTTGTTTTCCACAATAATATACTCGTAATTCCGGTAGGTGGATTTCTGATCGATGGAATCCATACACCGCTTCAGGTCCTCTGTGTGATCCTTATTGGGAATGATAATGGAAATCAGCGGATCATGATCCCGGATAAATCTGGTACGGTAAAGTCCAAGAAACTCACCCTGGAGAACCTCCGCCTGGATCCCGGTTCTCTTATAATGCTCCTCAATGGCACGTTTTCCTGCCTCAAAAGCATATGTCTTACTTTCCGGATTTTCAGCTGTAGAATCCTCATGACAGCGCCAGTGATAAAGGATCTTTGGAATATGACAGATTTCTTCCGGCTTCACCGCCTCAATACAGCGGAAAATAAAATCATAATCCTGCGCTCCGTCAAATTCACTGCGAAGCATTCCCACTTCCCGGATCACGTTTTTGTCCACCACAAAAAGGTGGCAGATATAATTGACCGTACAAAGCAGATCCGGATTGTAGTCCGGCTTGAAATGCGGCTGGAAAAACTTGTGTCCGTCCATGGACATTTTGTCCTCGTCTGAATAAAGGATCCTTGTCTGCTTTTTCTCATTAAGAGCCTTCACGCACTCAAACAGAGCGTTTGGCGTCAGTTCATCGTCATGATCGGCAAAGGCGATATACTCCCCGGTTGCAGCCTGAATTGCAGCATTGGTATTCTCTGAGATCTGCAGCTGTTTTTCATTATGGATCACCCGGATTCGTTCATCCGAAGCCTCCAGGCTTTCCAGAAGCTTCCGGATAGGAGAATTTTCTCCGCTTCCGTCAGAAAGACAAAGCTCCCAGTTGGTATAGGTCTGAGCTTTTACCGTATCTACCAGTTGACGGAGATATTTTTCCGGTGTCTTATACAAAGGAATCACAATTGAGATCTTTGGCTGATAGTCAAAAACTGTTTTTCTCTGCTTTTCCAGTTCTTTATTCCCCGGCAGATGATGAAGAATCCATTTCTGATAAGGAATCTCCCTGGTAGACGCTGTCTTGATCTTGGAAATGATCTTTCCTGCCATAGCCGCACTTCCCTGGCTCTTCCAGTAGCGCAGCCCTTTTTTTGCATATTTCTGGATTTTTTTACGGAATATCACAGCCGGATTCAGATGGGCAATGTGCACAGATTTTTTCTCCCCTGCATAAAATACCACATAGACCAGCTTTCCCGTAAGGTTGGTCAGCTCTGCAAAAAATCCCGTTTTATCCTCGTGATCCATTTCCTCATACATCTGTTCCACATCCACTCTCTGCGTACGAAGGATCTCGGCATGGAGCTTCTGTTTATTTTCATCAAAAATCTGGATCTGTACCGGCTCGTTGGCAACGGCCCAGCCACGAATCCGTAAGAATCCCTGCTGAACCTTTTCTTCCTCGATAAAAAACTGAGGCTTGCCACGGCGTTTTTCCAGTTCCTTTACAGAAACAGAAAACCAGCACATGGTTTTATCCGGCATATCTGCATAGACAGACAGCCTCTGATGCCCTTCCAGAGATTCCGGAAGCTGCACTGCGGCAGTGATCCTCTCTCCCCGCATCAGGTCCGGATCCTTAAAGCGTTCCAGGGCACTGACCACCTCCAGCTTCTGGATCTCCGACTTTATCTCAGAATCATCCAGACAGGCTCGCATCTTTGCTTCCTTAGGCCAGGTTCCCTGCAGGATATACTGACAGGGATCCTTCAGATGGAACCGGTCCTTTGTTACCTCAAAAATCTCTCTTGACATATCCAACCTCGTTTCTCAGTTTTCTCTCAGGGAGCAGTCTCCTTCTGTTGCAGACAGATTGGGACTGTAATATGGATCGCCTTTTTTCAGCTGATCTCCCCATTTTTCCTGAAATCTTTTTATTTCCTTTTCAAAACGGAACTGTTTTTCCGGTGTGTCCTCCAGACCTCTGGATTTCGATTCATAATGATACAGTTCTGCATAAGGGGTAAACACCACTTTTTTGCCAAGGGCTCCTGCCTTCATGCAGAGATCGATATCGTTAAACGCAACCCGGAAGGTCTCGTCAAAGCCCTCCACCATCCGGAAATCTTCTGCTTTCATCATCATGCAGGCTGCTGTCACTGCGCTGATCTCCTGCACACTGATCATTCTTCCAAAATATCCTGCATCCTCTCTGGACGCACGGCACATGATATGCCCGGCGATCCCGCCCAGCCCCATGACAACGCCTGCATGCTGGATGGTATCATCCGGATAATAGAGCTTGGCTCCTACTATGGAAACCTCCTTCTGCTGACAGATCTGCAGCATTTCCTCCATCCAGTCAGGTGTCAGAATTTCCACATCATTATTCAGAAACAGCAGATACTCTCCTCCTGCCTGCTCTGCCGCAAAATTATTAATAGAAGAATAATTGAATTCTTTTTCCCAGGTAAGGACTCTCACCTTCGGAAAACGCTGCGGAAGCTTTTCGTAATAGGCAAAGGTAGAAGGCTCCTCGCTGTTGTTTTCTACGATCAGAACCTCATAATTATCATAGGTGCTGCGTTCTGTCAGAGACGAAAGACAAAGCTCCAGATCGTCAATATGATCCTTATTGGGAATGATCACAGAGATCATCGGTCTTCCCTGAAGTTCCACCCGGCTCCGGTACCAGCCCGGCCGACTGGTCATCTCCACCTTTGCAGGAATTCCCATTCTCCGGTAATGCTCCTCCACAGCTTTTCTCCCTGCCTCAAATGCATATGCCTTGCTTTCCGGATCCGCAGCTGTGGAATCCATATGGCAGCGCCAGTGATAAAGCACTCTTGGAATATGGATGACTCCGGCGGCATTTTCACAGCAGCGGAAAATAAAGTCAAAGTCCTGCGCCCCGTCAAATTCCTTACGGAAGTATCCGGCTTTTTCCGCCACCTGCCTTTTTACTGCAAAAATATGGCAGATATAGTTGTTTTCTCTTAACCGGAACAGATTAAAGTCTGATTTAAAATGAGGATCAAAATAGTGTCGGCCATCCATGCTGACCTTATCCTCATCTGTATAGATCACATCTGCCTGTTCATGGTCATTGATCGCCTTTACGATTTCATAAAGTGCGTCCGGCTCCAGTGTATCGTCATGGTCACAGAGCATCAGGTATTCCCCTCTTGCAAGCTCTATGGCCTTATTGGTGTTCACGGAGATCCCTCCGTTTTCCTTTAGTTTTTTATAGCTGATCCGAACCTCATGCCTGTAATTTTTTTTCAGAAAATCATATACCTTATCATCCGGGCTTCCGTCAGCCAGACACAGCTGCCAGTTTCCGTAAGTCTGCTTTCTCACAGATTCGATCAGTTCTTTCAGATAGGGAAGCGGCGTATTGTATAACGGGATCACAATACTGATCAGAGGCTTTTTTTCAAAATTCTCATGTTTCTGTTTCCACATCCGGGAACGGCTGACACTGTGGCGCTTCAGCCACTGCTCATAATCTCCTGTCTTTTCTTCGGAACGGTGGAAAAGACGGTTCCATATGCCTTTTGGTTGCCCATCCTTCAGAAGCTTCTGCACATCGATCTCATGCTCTTTCCTGACAGAAGTTCCTGTAAACCGGAGAATCACTTTTTTCCCTGAGATCTCATCCAGCGTAGCAGAAATACGGAATCCGATCTCCCGGTTTTTATATTCTTCGTCAAGCCCTCTCCGTTCCACTACATCCGGTCTTCTTCCCCGGCTCATCCGGCAGGGGACCGGAGTTTCGTCCTCATTGAGAAGCTCTGCCAGTGCATCGCCTCTCTGATCCATCACCCAGCCCTGGATCTCCAGCATGGTATCATACAGAATCTCCACCCGGTCCATATGGTATTCCAGCAGACATTCTTTCAAAAAGACTCCCAGCTCTTCTCCGGATTTTTTCCAGACAGAATGAATCTCTGCACCGTCAGTGAGGATCAGCTCCACTGTATGATATTTTTCTGCAAGTTTGTCCGCCTCCGGGATACATACTGTAAATCCCGGAAGAAACTCTCCCAGATCACGTTCCAGAGCCTGAGCCACATCCGGTCTGGGATATCTTTCCGGAGATGGAACCGCGATCTCCTCCCCGTCTCCCAGAAGCCGGAATTCCGCAGCCTGTCCGTCTGCCGGCACATACCAGCCTGTAAGGCTCAGAACCTGCCCGTGCCTGTCATCATATTTTTCTTCGTCCACACTGAAGCGCAATTCTTCCATGTTTTACCTCATTCTACTTTTTCTTAATGCTTCTATATAATTTCCAGACCTTTGTATTTTCCATCTGGGTAATCTTTTCATTCAGTCTGCGGATTTCCGCATCCTTTTCGGCAGATACTCTGGAAAAGTTCTTCCAGAAATCTTCTCGGGCATCCTGTTCTTTCATAGTCCGGATCCGGATGCACAGCTTTGTTTTCCCGGAAACATCTCCGGTTATAAACTGAGGATCGCCTCCGCCAAAGTAATATGCGCCTTCTCCCATAGGAAATCCATTGGCCGTAAAATCTGCCGGTGTTCCGTCCTCATAGGAAAGCTCTTTCAGGATCAGTCCTCCCGCCGCTTCTCCCGGATCCAGGCGCAGTCTGTGTACGCCTTCGGGAATTCTGATCTCCAGGTCCAGTCCTTCCCTGCTCATCGGATAAACGGCTGAATCCTCCTCACGGAAGCCTTCTCCCCGGTCAAAGAATACCTGAAGTCTTCTTTCTGCTCCTGCGATCCGCATCTGTTCATAATACGGCAGGATCTCTACTTTACCCGGGGAAACCTCTTCATAAAGCTCCAGAAGAGGAACATGCTCTCCTTTCATGTAATTCTGGAAATTTCGTTCCATTTCCCCGTAGATCTCCAGATCCTTTGCGGTGATCCCGGCTTTTCCATAAAAATCCCGGTTCTTCAGAACATGGCGCTTGCCGTCGCTTTCCAGATAATAATGGATCATCCGGTACTGGATAAAATCCGCCGGGATCGGAAAACGGAAGGTCCATTCATAATCAATAACTACCTGTCTGTCCCTCTGGATCAGAAGGTTTGCCGGAACAAGATCAATATTGGACATGCCGGAAGCATCATATTCTCCTTCAAGAGGCGCGTCTCCAAATACCTGGATAAATTCCGGTGTCTTTCTGAATTTCTCCTTACAGTGAAGACTGCGGATCTTTTTCAGATAAAAGAAAAACAGCTCTTCCAGTTCCTGGAATTTTCCCTGCTCCAGAAGCATATCCAGTTTTTCCTCCAGAGTTACGCCTTCCAGATATTCCAGCTTTGCCGCCCCCTGCTCAAACCGGCAGTTATTCAGCTCAATGCCTTCTTTTTCGTAAATCGCATTCAGTTCTCTCTGGATCCGTTCCAGATTCTTTACATGCTCCTCTGCCTTTGGCACTACCGGAAGCTTCCGCACATATCTCTCATACCGTCCCGGCTCGCAGATATCAGTCCGAAGAGCAAACTTCTGATCTCTTTCATTGGAAAATTTGGAATAGACCACCTCCGGTCTGATTTCCTCTCTTCCGATCAGAAGAAGGAACGAATTGGAAAATTCCGGAAACATATTGTTATCCAGAAGGGAGTCGTATACGGAGGATTCCTGAAACAGCTGAAGTCTCAGTCTGTCAAAATTGGTCTCCATCCGGTTCAGTTCTCCCTTCAGAGGAAGACGGCTGTCGGAATATATGGTCGTGGGAAGCTTGTAATCCGGGAATGGATAATACCAGCTTGCCTTGAGGTTTCCCGCTTTTTCCAGAATCGTCGTCAGTTCCTTTTTTGTAAAGGTCTTAACGCCTTTTGTGGAAGGATATCCTTCCAGTCCCTCAAATAGGGTGCCAAAATGATCCTCGGTACAGCCTGCCCAGTATTTCAGTCCGAAACGGTTTTCAATGGCAAGAATGATCTTTCCTTCCGGCTTCAGATGGCGGGCAATGGTTCTGAGGAAATCCACATAAGGAGTTTCGCTCCGGATATAATTTTCCCCATACTCAAAAACGCCGATCAGAGTAATGTAGTCATACTTCTCCGTCAGCGCAGGCTCGATCTCCTGGAAATTACCCATAAGAATCGTCAGGTTCTCACAGTCTCTGTGTCTCCAGGCATTGATCTCACTTCTTTTTTTTGAAAGCTCGATACAGGTGACCTTTTTTGCTTTTTTGCAAAGGGCGCCTGTAATCGCTCCGCAGCCGGAACCAATCTCCAGCACACTTTCCTGTCCGGTAAAAGAAAGCCAGCTTAAAATATTTTCTCTTACATGAGAAAAATGGTAAAGGATAGGCCAGCTTTTCCGCTCAGCGATCACCCGGTTCCATTCCTCCTCCGGGTAGTTTCTGGCAATCTCCAGCATTTCATCCTCTACACTTCCGTCACTGTATAAATCTTGCCCTGGATAACAGGTATCATCCAGGGTCACCTGTCCGATCTTTTCTTTCATACTTTTTCTCCGTAGTGAATCTCTACTTTTGAGTTCATATCATAAAAACCAACGGTGTTTTTATTGGAAACCACCGTAATGTTACATGCATCATACAGTCTGTGGAAAACAGTAAACTCCCCGTCCTTATAACCGGTACATCCAAAAGAAAGAAGATATTCTCCTCCCTGAAGAAACATATCCTGCCGGAAGGTCACTGTGCAGGTATCGCCTGCTTCGGAATGTTCCACAGCCATTTTTTCAAAAAGAGTGTTGGTTCCTGTAATTTCCGTTCCTTTAATATCCTTAAAGGTATAAGCCATGATCGGCTCCTGGATATTCTCATGAAAAACAACCTTCATTTTGATCTGGAAGGAGCTTCCTTTTTCAATGGTATTTGTACACAGCCCTTTCTCATCCAGCACTGCAAAATCCACAATCTCTGCCAGTTTGCTGCCATATTCCAGCATATTGGGGTTCACCTGGAACTGTTCGCTCCAGTTTTCCTTCTGTGTTTCTTTATTTTCGTCTGCTTTTGCAGGATCCTGCCCCACCAGAAGCTGTTTGTACATATCCACCATCTGCTTGGGAGAACCTTCCTCCATTTTTACCCCTTTGTTAAGGAGGATGACCCTGTCGCAATAACGGGAAATGCTGCTGAGATCATGACTGACAAAAAGAATGGTACGTCCCATTTTTTTGAACTCCTCAAATTTACGGTAGCATTTTGCCTGGAAAAATACGTCGCCTACAGACAGAGCCTCATCTACGATCAGAATCTCCGGATCAATGTTAATGGCTACCGCAAAAGCCAGACGGACAAACATACCGCTGGAATAGGATTTCACCGGCTGATAAACAAAGTCTCCGATATCCGCAAAATCCAGAATATCCTGAAGCCTTGCATCCACCTCTTCTCTGGAAAATCCCATCATTGTTCCGTTGAGATATACGTTTTCAATCCCGGTATATTCCATGTTAAAGCCGGCTCCCAGTTCCAAAAGGGCTGAGATCCTGCCGTTTACAGTCACTTCTCCGGCTGTGGGGTTCAGAACTCCGGTAATGATCTTTAAGATCGTGGATTTTCCGGAACCATTGGTTCCGATGATCCCTACCGTCTCTCCCCTCTCCACCTGAAAGTTTACATCCCTGAGGGCATAATGTTCCCTTACAGGCACCTTAAGCCCCAGGGTTTCCCGGAGCCTGTCTGAAGGTTTGTTATATAATTTATACATCTTATCCAGATGTTTTACCTGAATTGCAATTTCACTCATCTTACTCTCCATTTATATGACATCTGCAAAGTGTACCTGAAGTTTCTTAAACAGCCGCGTTCCCAGAACAAACAGCAAAATGGTCACTGCCCAGAAATACAGGGTCAGCCATGGATGCTGCCAGATTCCGATATGGTCGATCAGGGAATCACGGTATCCCTGCACCACATAAAACACAGGATTCAGTTTCAGGATTTTTGTCAGGATCCCCTCAAGACCAAGATCACCGAAATTCCACATGATCGGGGTCACCCACACGCCTACCTGCAGGCCAATGTTGATGATCTGGCTGAGATCCCGGAAGAATACCACCACCGCGCTGGAAAAATAAGTTACTGCAAGGATCAGCATAAAAATACAGAAGCTGTAATAGATCAGCTGCAGCGCATACCAGGTGGGAGGATACCCCATACAGGTGTAGATCACAAGCACGATCAGCACAAAAAAGCAGTGTACAAAAGCGGCTGAGATCACTTTTACCACCGGAAGGATCCGGATATTAAAAACCACCTTTTTTACCAGATAATTGTACTCCAGAAGTGCGTTGGTGCCGCCTACCAGTCCGTCCTGAAAGAAAAACCAGGGTACCAGACCTGCCACCAGCCACAGCACAAAGGGAACGCCTCTGTCTGCTCCGCCTCTCAGGGCAAGTCCGAATACAAACCAGTAGACACAGATGGTCACAATGGGCTGGATAAATGCCCAGATGGTTCCGAAATAGGAACCTGCATATTTTGTTTTAAAGTCGTTTTTTGCCAGAGAGAATACTAACCTTCTGTTCCGGTAAAGCTCCCCTGGCAGCCAGGTTTCTTTTTTCAATCCTTTTTGCTCCTGTTTGCGGAATATTCCTGAAAGCTTCCCCACTTCTGATCTTTTTCAGACATGATCAGCTCCATTCCCTCAGGGATCGGCCACTCAACTGCAATGTCCGGATCATTGTATGCCAGACCGCCCTCATCATTCGGATGATAGAAGTCTGTACATTTATAGGCAAATTCTGCGGAATCAGAAAGCACCAGAAAACCATGTGCAAAGTTCTTCGGAATAAAGAACTGTTTTTTATTCTCTGCAGAAAGCAGAACGCCATACCACTGTCCATAAGTCGGAGAGCCCTCTCTCAGATCCACAGCAACATCAAACACCTCGCCGCTGACTACACGGACCAGCTTATCCTGCGGATAATTAATCTGGAAGTGAAGCCCTCTTAAAACTCCTTTTCTGGAGCTGGACTGATTGTCCTGGACAAACTCCTGATCGATTCCTGCCGCTTTATAGTCATTATAATTATAAGTCTCCATAAAGTATCCGCGCTCGTCTCCGAATACTGCAGGTGTAATCACCTTCAGTCCTTCAATATGACAGGTTTCTACTGTGATTTTTCCCATTTTATAATCCCTCCGCTACTTCGATCATATATTTTCCATAAGCAGTTTTCAGAAGGGGCTGTGCCAGTTCCACAAGCTGCTCTTTTGTGATAAATCCACGTTTGTACGCAATTTCCTCGATACAGGAAATATAAAGTCCCTGACGTTTCTGGAAGGCAGAAACAAAGTCAGCCGCATCAAGAAGAGAATCATGATTTCCGGTGTCAAGCCATGCAAAGCCTCTTCCCAGAGTTTCTACCTTAAGGGTACCTCTGTTCAGGTATTCGTTATTGATGCTGGTGATCTCGATCTCGCCTCTTGCAGACGGTTTTACATTTTTTGCGATCTCCACTACATCATTGTCATAGAAATAAAGTCCCGGAACTGCGTAATTGGACTTCGGATGCTCCGGTTTTTCTTCGATGGAAAGAGCTTTTCCGTTTTCGTCAAACTCCACCACTCCATACTCTCTCGGGTCTCTTACATAGTAGCCAAAAATGGTAGCTCCCTTCTCTTCCTCTGTTCTCTGATATGCATTCTGGAGAACTCTGGAAAAGCTCTGTCCATAAAAGATATTATCGCCAAGAACAAGCGCTACTGCATCTTTTCCAATAAATTCTTCTCCGATGATAAAAGCATCTGCCAGTCCTCTCGGCTGCTCCTGCACCGCATACTCAAATCTCATTCCCAGCTGTTTTCCGCCTCCAAGAAGCTCCTGGAATACCGGAAGATCTCTTGGTGTGGAAATGATCAGAATCTCACGGATTCCTGCCAGCATCAGGGTGGAAAGCGGATAATAAATCATAGGTTTATCATATACCGGCATGATCTGCTTGGAGATTGCCTTTGTCAATGGATATAATCTGGTTCCTGAACCGCCTGCTAAAATAATTCCCTTCATATTTTCTCCTCCTTATCGTCTGGATCTGTACATTTTTTTCTCTTTAAAGTGAAGTGCTGTCATTAAGATCACCAGGATCACCGCCATGACCGCCATAATCCCCAGCAAAAATTTTGAAGTACTTGATAAGTTACTCTCATCCTCGGAAAGAACGTCTGCCGCTGATACGTTTCCTGACTGGGCAGCATCCTCTGCGGACGCAGGCTGTGTCACCTGCGGAGTAGGGGAAAACTTAGGCGTCATTACATAACCGACAAATTGGTTGCTGTAATAAAACTGATTCATGATCTGGCCATTTTTTTCTTTTGTTTTTACTGACAGATCATCCAGCGTTACTCCCTTTGGCACTGTCATATTTTTTCCATTTAATGTTAATGTATCAAAATTATTGAATGCATAATCAAAAAGAGCAATCGTATCTGTGCAGTTAGCGCCAAGATCCGGTGCGCGAAGCGTTACCGCAATATAAGTCCGTCCATTTCTTTCTGCCGCCGCTACCAGTGTATGTCCGGCGTCATTTGTATTTCCGGTCTTACCTCCGATACAGCCCTCATAATAAAGATTGGATTCCTTTGCCATCAATGGCATATGCGTATGCATGCCTCTTGGCTCACTGAGATTGGTTGCCGGAATCGTATAGCTTACTTTGCTGAGCACCTGACGGAATCTGTGATTCCTAAGACCTGCCCGCATAATCTTTGCCAGGTCATGGGCTGTCGTATAGTGTTCTGCATCCGGAAGTCCGCTGGCATTCGCAAAATGCGTATTTCTGCATCCGATCTCCTTTGCCTTCTGATTCATCATTTCGATGAATTGTGCTTCTGTACCGCCGACATACTCTGCCATCTGGGCACAGACTTCATTGGCCGACTGAATGATAGCTGCAAACCAGCAGTCTTTCATGGTCATTGTTTCTCCCAGTTTCATTCCAATATTGGAACTGTCCCAGGTCACATCCCTGACTCCGGTTTCTGTAAATGTAACGACATCTCTTGGAGAACTGTTTTCAATGGCCGTAAGCACCGTCATGATCTTTGTCGTGCTGGCAGGATATCTGTATTCGTCCATTCCCTTATCATAGAGCACGGCGCCTGTGTCTGCATCAATAAGCACCGCTGTCTCAGAAACCGTATCCGGTCCTTTTGGCCATCCCTGGATATTATCTGTTGCTACCGCTGCCGGTGTTCCAAAGTTTACAGTTACTGCCTGTACTGTCGATGCCGGCAGGATCAGGGATATCAGTCCCAAGGCTACCGCACCAGCAAAATTTTTTCTCATTCTTCTCTCCTCCGTCAAAACTCAAACGCAAGTATCTTGTCTGTAATATATTCCACATCAGACATAGACAGATTATAAAACATAGGCAGGCGAAGAAGACGTTCGCTCTCTTTTGTAGTATAAACATCTTCTCCAAAAAACCTTCCAAATTTCTCTCCTGCCGGTGAACTGTGCAGCGGTACATAATGAAAAGCTGTACAGATTCCGTTTTCTTTCAGGTAGGAGATCAGCCGGCTTCTTGTTTCAAGATCTTTTACCTTGATGTAATACATATGTGCATTATGCCTGCATCCATCCGGCACAACAGGTCTCTGGATTTTTTCCTGTTCCTCCAGAACCTTCAGTCCTTCATTATAATAATCATAAATCTGATGACGCTTACCATTGATTTTCTCTGCCTCTTCCAGCTGGGCATACAGATAGGCCGCATTCATTTCACTTGGAAGATAAGAAGAACCATAGTCGATCCATCGGTATTTATCTACCTGTCCTCGGAAAAATTTACTCCTGTCCGTTCCCTTTTCTCTGAGAATCTCTGCCTTTTCCTGATATTCATTTTTCTGGAATACAAGAGCGCCGCCCTCTCCCATAGTATAATTCTTTGTTTCATGGAAACTGTAGCATCCAAAATCTCCAATTGTTCCCAGCGCTTTTCCGTGGTAATAAGCCTCCACACCTTGCGCAGCATCTTCAACTACTTTCAGATTATATTTTTTTGCCAGTTCCATGATCTTGTCCATTTCACAGGATACCCCTGCATAGTGGACCGGTACCACAGCCTTTGTTTTCTCTGTAATAGCCCCTTCGATCAGTTTTTCATCTATATTCATAGTATCCGGCCGGATATCTACAAACACGATCCTTGCCCCCCGGAGTACAAAAGCATCAGCCGTAGATACAAAGGTATAGGAAGGCATGATCACCTCATCTCCCGGCTGAATATCACAAAGGAAAGCCGCCATCTCCAGTGCATGTGTACAGGATGTTGTCAGAAACACCTGAGAAGCCTGAAATCTGTCCTTCATCCACTGAGAGCAGAGTTTTGTATATTTACCGTCTCCACAGAGCATTCCCTGGTCTACGGCATCTTTGATATAGTTCAGTTCTTTCCCTACAAGAGCAGGTCTGTTAAAATCTATCATTCTTTATTTCCCTGTTTTTCTTCTTCCTTATTATCAGCGGTTTCAGAAACATTCTCCTTGTCCCGTATCACATACTGGGGTGTTTTGTTCACATTCAGCATCAGCTTGCCCAGATATTCTCCGACAATTCCCAGCATCAGAAAACAGATGCCAAACAATACCAGCATCGCACACATCAGGGAAGACCAGCCAATGGTCACAGACGGATTCAAAAGTTTACGGATAAAAACAACCACCGCGCCAATGAAACCCGCTGCGGAAAACAACGTTCCAAAAAATGTCGCAAGTCGAAGAGGAATCACTGTAAAGTTCAGACAGGACATAAAGAGCTTCAGTCCTCTTCTGAAATTATAATTGGAGGTTCCCACTTCTCGTTCAAAATGCTCGATCTCTATGTTTGCGATATTATGTGTGGTACGGAAAAACAGTACCTGGAGAAAGGTATTGTAACCGTCATATTTTACAACTTCATCTCTTACATATTTCCTGCAGCACCAGAAACTGCTCATCTGAATATCCTTTGGACGATCCAGAAGATGCCACAAAAGAAAACGGCTCACTGCGCCTGTCAGGTTTTTAAACCAGGAAAATTTCCTTTGCTTAAACACACCGAACACAATGTCATAGCCTTCTTCCATTTTATCCAGAAACTGCGGAATCTGGGAAGGATGATTCTGCATATCGTCATCCATTCCCAGGATCAGATCTCCCTCAGCATAGTTCATTCCTGCCATAATGGCATTATGCTGCCCAAAATTTTTCGCAAGATTAATTCCTTTTACATTCGGATATTTCCCGGCCAGTGCATGAATAGACTTCCAGGTATCATCTCTGGAATAGTCGTTTACAAGCACAAACTCACACTCATAATCTTTCAGTTTCTCAAATTCTTCTATTGCAAGCTCTACCACCTTTCCGATGGTGTGCTCTGAATTGTAGCACGGTATGACAATCGATACCAGCATCTTTTCTCCCTCGTTTCTATAGGTTAAATATAAAGATTCCTGCAAGGATCAGGGCAAATCCCATAAGTTTCCTTTTGCTGAATCTTTCTTTCAAAAAGAAATATCCCATTACCGAAACAAAAATATATCCTGTAGATTCCAGAATCGGCGACATAGAAAGCGGCAGATTCCGCAGTGCCAGCATAGTAAGGATCACAGAGCAGAAAAAAAGGCCGTAGGCTCCGATCACCATGGGATTCAGATACTCCTTCAGCGGACTGTCATATATTTTGTTTGCTGCTTTTTTCAGAATGATCTGGG
Organism: Lachnospiraceae bacterium; assembly: GCA_021771755.1. GTDB lineage: Bacteria > Bacillota > Clostridia > Lachnospirales > Lachnospiraceae > Blautia_A. The sequence continues at coordinate 90,107 of JAETOL010000001.1, forward strand.
AAACGGATGAGATAAATACAGATAAAAGCATAATACATACCGATATCTGAAAACTGCTCAATGCTTCTCACCGCCCTTCTCAAAATTTTCTGATGTTACCAGACAGATTCCGGCAAAGATAACCACTGCTCCGGCAATCATATTCCAGGTAATCTTTTCACCAAAGATCAGCGCTCCCCAGATGATCCCCCATATCAGCGTCACAGGACGGTTCGCATATGCCACTGTCAAAGGCATGCGTTTCAGGATTTGCTGCCAGATCACTGCATAACCGAACATGATCACAAATACCAGTCCAAACCAGAAAATAAACTGCAGTGAAAAAATATGATCTGCATATCCGGAGGCCAGCTTGGAACAGACGCCGCTTAAAGAACTGAACAAAAGGCTGATATGAAGCAGCAGATATGTACTTTTTTTTGAGTCATGGTCATTTCTCATGTTATTCTCTCACAATCATACTGTAAATTCAATGTTAATTTTCGACAAAATATCGCCCAGACGCGTTTCGCAGGCATCCAGATCTTTTCCGGTCAGGATCACCTGACCAATTCGGTCTCTTCCATTTTCGTAACGGTTCACCTGATCTCCCGGCTGAATATTAAAAGAGAGATCCACAATATCCTCTGCAGGCACATTTGTATTATGGATTTCTTTTACAATACCGCTTCTGTCTGAGGTCAGTATCTTGGAAAGGCTGGACTGACGCGGGATATGACCTTCAAACAGCTTTTCCGGTTCCATATCCATGGCAAGCCGCACAATCGCCTCATAATAATTGATGCCGTAATACAAGCCAACAGTTTCCGGCAAACAGGTCGCACCTGCCCTTCCGGTGATTTCAATCACATAAATCTTTCCATCTTTTTCAATCAGGTCACAGTTCACTGCACAATTATCAAGCCCTACCGCCTGAATGGCAAGCATCACCTGATGCTTCACCTTCTCTCCCAGCATCTCCTGTTTTCTGTAAGGAACAGAATGTCCTACCGGTGTCGGCACATAACTTTGGAAAGCATCAATGTTATTAGGAAGGCAGTAAAGAAGCTTCCCGTTGGAGATCATAGCCTCACAGCCAAGGGTTTCTCCTTCAATAAATTCTTCTGCCAGACAGTAATCTTTTCCGGTAGCTTTCATCGTGTCTTCATACCGCTCAAATGCTTCTTCCTTTGTATCGCACCGAAAAATCCCTCGGCTTCCCATCAGGTCTACTGCCTTAAGGACTACAGGAAATTCCAGACATTCCAGAGCCTCAGCAAGCTCTTTCCTGTTTCGGATACAGATATGACGGGCGCAGTTTACTCCGCCTGCCATAAAAGCTTCCTTCATCTTAAACTTATTGCTGCTGATTTCTGCCGCTTCCGCGCTCAGTCCTTTCAGTCCGAGCTGCTCACATGCATAACCCAGAGCTCTTACTCCGGTATCCAGACAGCAGGTAGCGATACCATCTACATGGAACTTTTCTGCCGCCTCATATACAGCCGCAGGATCTGATATATCCGTGTACGTATATTCGTCTGCCGCCTGAAATCCCGGCCAGTCTCCCGGAATGCTGGCAGCTACTGTAGAAATACCCAGTTTTTTTGCTTCCTGATAAAGAGGAAGCTGAGAATAACTGGCGCCAAGAATCATTAATTTTTTCATAGTCAAAGATCATTCTCCTCCAGGAAATCAAAAAATAAAGGGGTTCCTCCTGTATGGAGAAACAGAATATTTTTATCATGAATCTGGTGTTCTTCCAGATATCTTACCATACCATAAAAAGCCTTTCCTGTATAGGTCATATCAAGAGGTATTCCCTCTTCGCCGTATATTTTCCTGATGATATCCGCTGTTTTAGAAGAATAGCGTCCATATCCGTCTCCCAGATATTCATCTGTAAAATAAATATGATCTTCCAGAGCTTCCGGGAAACTATGTCCAAATTTATCCGCATACACCTTAAGATCAGAGGCAATGACCTCTTTTCCTCTTTTTTCATTTCTGGAAACAGAGATACCGATGATCTTTCTGTTATCTCCTGCTTTCAGGCTTCCTGCAAGCAGTCCGGCCTGAGTCGCATTGGTGCTGGATGCCAGAAATATATAATCAAAATGAAGCCCCTTTTTTTCTTCCTGACGGCAGATTTCCTCGTATGCCTCCGCATAAGCCTCCATGGGAACCCATTCCCGTCCCTGGCCTTTTGTATTTCCATAAATATAATAAGGGCGATATCCTTTTTCTGTCAGCTCATCCATCGCCAGCTGCACAGCATTCGCAATTCCGGTTTTTCCACAGGGAATCTCTCTTACTCCCATGGCCCGGATCACCCGGCTGTTCTGAGTCTCTTTGTGCTCTTTTATATCTTCTGTATTATGGACCATATAGCAAGGCATTCCCAGTTCATGACAGAGAGTTGCCAATATCCGGCAAAGATTGGAATGATAATTTCCATAAATGATCATACTGTCACAAAGCTCTCTTTTCATATCTTCCAGAAATTTCTGAGCAAAGCGAACTTTATTTCCACCAAAAGAAAATGGCAGGAGATCGTCTCTCTTCATATAAAAATGATTGCAGGGGATATGTGCTGATGATATCTGCCAGCCCGGAATCTCCGGTGCCTTCCAGCTGATTTCTCCTCCGGAAAATCTCAGTTTCTGTACCGGTGTTTCCGGAAGTTCTTTCAGAGGATTTTCCCATGGTCCATGATGGAGAAGCTCTTCCATTTCTTCGTGGGAATCTGCCTGCAGGATAAAGAATCCCGGTCGGCTTCCACTGTCCACAATGTTTGCTTTTTTTACTGTGCCTTCTATCACCACTTTGCGCAGCTTATCCGGATGTTTTTCCTGCAGTTCAGCAAGCAGCTTCTGATCGTTCTCATTCATAAGAAAACGAATAGCCGCCACATGTCTGTCTGGCGCTTTTAATACCGGTGGTTTTCCAGATGCCGTATCTACTACCATTCCTACAAAATCCTGCCCGGTAGAAAGAGGGACCAGATCAGAACCAATACAGTCTCCTCCCATACGGGAGCCAATTTCAATAATACGGATTTCTCCTGTTTTGCTGATCCGCAGTTCGCTGTGACCGGCTCCATATGCGATTCCCAGTGCATCCAGTGCTTTAAAGACGGTTTCTTTTACTCTGCATTCCACAGCTTCTGTCAAAGGCGCTGGTTGTATATGCGCCACTTCTATATAATGAGGGCTTCCTGTGGTGAATTTTTTGGTAATCGCCAGACAAGTATGATGCCCTTCATAGCTTATGGTCTCTACACTATACTCTGCGCCTTCTATATATTCTTCTACAATTGCCTTTTTTTCAAAAGACTGACTTACAGCACTAAAAACAGCGCCCGGCAGATCTTCCTCTTTATATACCTTGGTAATCGCTCTGCTTCCGGAACGATCTGTAGGCTTCACAATCACAGGGTATGACTGGGGATGAGCAGACTCGCCCTCTCCCACCGTTTCAAAAAATGGTACCGGAATGCCGGCTTTCTGAAAAGCAAGACGCATAGAAGCTTTATTCGTAGAATTCTGAATGCATTCGCTGCTGTTTCCAGGAAGTCCTAATTTTTCTGACAGATACTGCACTGTAATATTTGCAAGATCTGATCCGATCGTTGCCACTGCATCCGGCTGGATCTTTCTGCAGACATCCAGGATCTGATCTTTTTCTGTGATACTGATCTCATAAAAGAAATCTGCATCTTCTGCGCCTGTGGCTCCTTCTCTCCAGGCAAACACATGCGTTTCATATCCCATTTCTTTCGCTTTTTGTATTAAAGGTCTCTGAAAATCATTTGCCCCGATGATCACAATCTTCTTCATTCTTAACACCCTCATTTCTGTTCTGTCTTATATTTTATCATTTTATTGTCGGGCTTTCCATAAGTTTTTACAGTCTGTCTGACCTGATCCGGCATGCATCTGAGCACATCCTCGCGAAACATTTCTTTATCAGGAAAATTTGTACAAAATGTACTCTTTCCCAAAAAACAATGCTGCAGTCCCGGAGTCACCTCACGAACTGCAGCATATAACTTTCTGGAAGAATTTCCAGAATTCACCTGACAATCTCTTTCGGAAAAATCATTTTGTTTTATACATATCCTCGTAATATTTCTGATAGTCCCCGCTTGTCACGTTTTTCATCCAATCCTCATTTTCGAAAAACCATTTGATCGTCAGACGGATTCCATCTTCAAAACAAGTTTCCGGATACCAGCCAACCTCTTCTTTGATCTTATCAGGAGCAATGGCATATCGGCGGTCATGTCCCTTACGATCTTCTACATAAGTGATCAGATTCTCACTGACAAGTTCTCTTCTGGGATCTCCTTCCGGAAGCATTTCCTGAAGAGTATCCAGAATAATATGGATAATCTGGATGTTCTGTTTTTCATTATGTCCGCCAATATTGTAAGTTTCAAAAAGGCGTCCCTTTTCCTGAACCATATCAATTCCCTTGGCATGATCCATAACATACAGCCAGTCACGAACATTCTTTCCATCTCCGTATACCGGAAGCTTCTTACCCTGAAGTGCATTATTGATAATCAGCGGAATGAGCTTCTCCGGGAACTGATATGGTCCATAGTTATTGCTGCAGTTTGTAATATTTGCCGGGAATTTGTAAGTATCCATATAAGATTTTACCAGCATATCAGAAGAGGCCTTACTTGCAGAATACGGACTATGCGGATCATAAGGGGTAGTCTCATAGAAAAAGCCACCCTCATCCTCAAGAGATCCATATACCTCATCCGTAGAAACATGAAGGAATTTTTTATCTGGTTTAAAGGTTCCGTCAGGAAGTTCCCATGCAGCTTTTGCTGCATTGAGCATAACCAGTGTTCCCAGCACGTTTGTTTTTACAAACACTTCCGGATTGCGAATACTTCTGTCCACATGACTCTCTGCTGCAAAATGAACAACACGATCAATGTCATTTTCATCAAAAATCTTCATGATAGCTTCGCTGTCACAGATATCCGCCTTTACAAAGGTATAGTTGTCTCTGTTTTCAATATCCTTCAGGTTTTCCAGATTTCCTGCATAGGTCAGCTTATCCACATTGATGATGCGGATCTCATTGTCATATTTCTGAAACATGTAGTGGATATAGTTGGATCCTATAAATCCTGCTCCGCCTGTTACCAGATATGTTCTCATATTATTTTTTCCTCCTAAGAAGAGGCTGTCACTCTTCCTGTCCCTTCCGATCGATATAAATTTTCTCTCTTCGGAACAGTTCTGTAACAGCCTCCTTTTTTATCATTACTTATATTCCGGATCTGTAGGATCGAAGGTTCCGCTTCCTCTCAGTGGTGTCAGCGGATTTCTTCCAAGAGGTCCCTTAAAGGTTTCATTGGCATTATACTTTCCGTCAAAGACTGTGATCTTAGATCCATTACAGTTTTCCCAGATCCATTTTGCATCTGCAACACAGCAGCGGATACATCCGTGGGAAGCTGGATTTCCAAGTTTCAGATATTCTCCTGCCGGAAGATTATTTCCATGTCTCTGTCCACTTGCCACAGAATGGATATAAATTCCTCCTCTTACATGAGTTCCATACTGTCCCCAGGATGGTCCCATCAAAAGCTGCCAGCGGTCTGCACGGTCAATACGCTCATTTGTCATCAGTGGTGTCGCAGTGCCTGGAAGTCCGACAGATACACGAACGGTCTTAATCGGAACATTCTTCTTGGAATTTGTGTAAATAGTCATAACACCATTGACTCGATCACATTCCAGATAATAGGAACTCTGTCTGAACTCACTTGTTCTGTCATTGACACGGTTACCGTATTTATCAAAACGATAATTTACGCCATTGATTGTCTTTGTAGTGTTCTTTAATACACGTCCTGTAGTTGGGTCCATATAGCGAGCGCGGTTTTTGGCATCATCCATAATGATCCATTCTGTTGCATATCTTCCGCGTGAATCCAGCCATCCCCATTTACCTGTGGATGGATCTTTCATTGTTCTATTTGTCACTGCGGTACAGTTCTCGAAGTAATATCTTCCGCCTTTGATGGTTCTCCATCCATTGGCTGCCAGAACACCGTTGCTTGCTGCATAATAATATTTATTATTGTACTTGATCCAGGTTCCTTTATATCTGTTTCCGCGATATTTTGTAGTAGAGGAACGTTCAAAGAAGTAATAATTCTTTCCAACCTTTGTTACACCGCTGGCCATACGTCCGTCAGGAAGGAAATATCTGTCCTTAGACCAGTAGTTCTGAACATTGTTTCCTCCGGAGGTGAACAGGAACCAGCCTACAAATTTACCATTAACTGTAACTTTCTGGATACCTTTTTTCTCCTGGACACGTCCTGGAACACTTCCAAAATAATAATAACGGTTGTTGGTGTTTGCGCCCAGACGTACCCAACAGTTTTTCCATGTTGCACGCTTTCCACTGGAAGTGAAATAATATCTGTAGCCGCCTCTCTTGATCAGTTTATCTGTATAAACCTGACCGTATTTATTGGAATAATAGTAGTAACCATCCGCTGCTTTTACCAGTTTCCCTTTCAAAAGGGCACCGTATTGGTTCAGCAGATAAAGAGCGTCTTTGTCTTCGAATATTTTATACGCGCCTGTCTTTTTTGCCTGATAGCGGCCCTTTGCTCCATAATAACGGTATCTTGCATTTTCATGCATACCATAGCAAACCCAAAATTCTTTTTGCATTTGTCCAACTTCAGAGTTGTATGGAGTAAGTTTATTACCAGCCGGAGTATTTGGATTGGTTACTTTTGCCTTATAAGATTCAAGGAAATAATACTCTCCATCACTGTAGGCTCCGTCACAGCGCTGTGCGTAACCATCCATTTCTTTACTAAGTTTTACCCTGCCTCGTACCATATATCCATATTTATTAAAGAAGTAGGTTCCCTTAGAAAGCTGCTGTCCCTTACTATCTACCGTTGTGATCTCTACCAGAGTATTTTTATAATATTCTACAGTCGCACCAACCTGCTCTGTCTGTGTTTCCTCTGTCTGAACTTCCTGCTGTACCTCTGTCTCAGGAATTGTCACTGGCGTTTCTGCTGCTTCATCAGAAATATCCATGGTCTCTACATCCGGGACCTGGGAAGATGTCTCTGTTTCCATTGTCTTGGAAACAACAGCCTCTTCTGCTGCTTCGTCAGCAACATCAACAATTGCCTCTTCCGGCTCCACGGTCTCTGTATCCAGAGTCGGCTGCTCAACAGTTCCTGCGTTTTCTACAGGAGTTTCCTGTACTGCTTTTTCTTTTGGAAGTTTTCTTAACTTCCAGCCCTTTTCCTGAAAATCCTCCCAACGGGTATACAAAAGAGTTGCCGTATGAGCTGCTTCATCTGCGGACTCAAAAGAAGCTGCAACAGCATCTGTATTTTCCTCTTCCAGAATCGGAGCCTGCTGTTCTGTTTCCGTCATATTTTCTCCGGAACTAAACAGTCCGTCCAATTCCACTTCCGGATCCTCAAAATCTGTCTGAGGAGTCTCTGTATCCGGAGTTACGACTGTGTTGTTATCTGTAATTCCACCGTCTGCATGATCAGAATTCCCATCATCAGGAACTTCTCCTGCATTTGGATCCTCAATTGTTATACTGCCTCCATCTGTTCCCTCAGGCTCTTCTGTCTGTACCTCACCGTTCCCATTCTGATCATCTGTAATTTCTGATGCTTCATCTGAAAATACATCCTCAGATACCACTGCTGCAGAAGGCTCTGCGATTGCCGCAGCTCCGGTTTCTGCAACCATTGCTGAACACATTGTCAGGCTTAACAAAACTGCCACTACTCGTTTTTTCAACGTACTTCCTCCTTATTTCTTTTCCACACCACTTGTTGCTTTTATTTATTCACCAAGACCGCTGTTGATAGCAGCAATCATAGCTTTCATTGCTTCTGCCTCATCTGTACCTTCACAGACAAGTTCGATCTCGTCTCCGCATTTCACACATGCACCGAGCACACTGAGAACACTTTTGGCATTCGCAGTCCCTCCATCATATGAAAAAGTAATCAGAGACTGGTATTTAATTGCTATATTACACAAAGTACCGGCAGGACGCAAGTGCAATCCTGACGGATTGTTGATCGTAATCTTCTGACTGACCATATTTTTTCTCCTGTTTAACTGTTTTCTTCCGCTTTCGAAATTTTGGAAACCTCAATATCTGCCGTAACCTCATCTACCAGTTCATAACCATTCGGAATACTGATATCTACAGGAATCTCATAAACACCCTCTTCTGTATCTTTCAGATTGATGGATGCTTTGATTTCTTTTTCATTCAGATTCTCCAGATCTTCTTCTGTTTTCTTTACGCGTACTTCTATCTGTGCAGCATCAAATGTCACCTGCATTCCATCCGGCATATCCTCAACCTTGATATTCTTCGTAGGAATTTCACATACCGTGCTTCCTTCAGGAAGGATGTTCACATGTACAAATACATCTGCACTGGAGTCGTTTATCAGTTTCAATCCTTCTGGCAGATAATCAGAAATCTTCACCTTTTCCTCATAATCCTTGGATTTCCCTGAAATGTCAATAACCTCAGCTGGTATGGAAACAATGTTTCCCTGCTCTGCCAAAGCAGCCAGAGCTTCATCACTGCCCGATACACTGATCACATTCGGAGTCGTGGTAACACTTTCCACCTGGTAACCATCTGCCGGTGTTCCAGAACACTCTGCACTGATCTTGACATCGGTGCGCACCTTCCACAGGCGTGCTGTCACATAAACCTTTGAAACATTCAGATAACTCATATCCTGAGCACTGAATTCTTCTCCGTTTTTATCTATGACTGTTACTTCTCTTTCCTTCACCACGTCAGAAGTTGCCCCATTCACATCAATAGATGCTGTTACCTTATCTATTTTATTAATCAGAGAAGTCGGTCCTGTAATCCTGATTTTCTCAGGGCTTGATTCCAGGGTTCCGATCTCATACCCTTTTTCCGGTTTCGAATCATTTCCGACCGCTACATTGACTACAAACTCCTGGGTTTCTTTATCTTCTATATGAAGACTGAGATTCTGAGGATTGACCTGGATATTCTCTGATGGAATCCTGCCTATTGTAACCGAAATAGGCACCATCACCGGATTTGTATCCAGACTGACGGCCTGCTGCAGATCTGCCACAGCCCGTATATCCATCACAGACAGGTCATCCAGAACCTTCCTCTGGGCTTTTACTGTTACCCGGATAGGTTCCTGTTCATCATCTCTCATACACATCTTGCCGTCTGCATCAATATACGCTTCATTCAGGAGCTGAACATCTGTAACAACAAAAGATCGTGTCACGATAGGATTATCTACGTTAATGACCAAAAGCCATACAAGAATTGCCACGATCAGAGAGAGAATCTTCAGAGAGAGATTATTTGTCAGTTTTTCCTTCATGCTTTGACCTCCCCTTAAAAAACTGTCTCAGTCGATTATTGTCAATAATAGTTTTATTCTGCGCTTTCTTAAGAATTTCTTTTAACTGGGAAGAAGTAATATCCCTCACCAGTATTCCATCCTGTGCCACAGAAACCTGTCCGGTCTCTTCTGAAACAATAATCGTCACAGAATCTGAAACTTCACTGATTCCCACACCTGCGCGATGTCTGGTCCCCAGCTGCTTGCTCAATTCCATGTTGTCTGACAGAGGCAGGTAGCAAGTCGCTGCAACGATGCGGTTTCCTCTCATCACTACCGCTCCGTCATGAAGCGGTGTATTATGTTCAAAAATATTGATCAGAAGCTGACTGGAAAGAACTGCGTCTACAGTAATTCCTGTACGCACATATTCATCCAGATGATTGGTCTGTTCGATTACGATCAAAGCTCCAGTCTTTGCTTCTCCCATATCATAACAGGCCTTGATCAGCTCATTGATCGTCCTGTCGTTAAAACGTTCCTGCACTTCTTTCCCTACGTCAAAAGGAATGATCGAAGCCATTATCCGTTTTTGTCCAAGCTGTTCCACCACCTTGCGAAGTTCAGGCTGGAAAATGACGATAACTGCTGTGATCAAGGCACTGGCCAGTTTCGATACGATCCACAGGATCGTATTCATCTTAAAAATATAGGCAATCAGCAGAAAAGCGCCAATAACCAGAAGACCCTTCAGAAGAGTATAGGCACGGGTATATTTAATCCACACCATAAACTGGTATACAAAGACAGAGATCAAGAGAATCTCTATTACATCAATGATATTGACACTTGGCATATTGATACGGGAAAGATGGCCGTTCAATATGCTTACGATGTTCTGCATAGCCGCTCCTTTCTATCCGATGCGTCCTCAGACTGCAGTTGACTCCTGCATTACAGATCTTTCAGTGATTCCTCCAGTTTTTTCTCAAAATCCACATCATCTACGATAGGTTTCCGGATCACTGTTTCTTCCATCTGTACCGGACTTTCTTTTTTTCTTTTTCTGGGAGGCTCTTCTCCCTGGAAAAGTGGCTCATTATATTTCACCACGCGTTCATTCTGTTTTCTGTCTTCCCTTGCCGGTTCTGCGTTGATCTTTTTGATACTTCTTTCAGAGGTTGTCACCAGAGCCTTGGGAACTGCCTTCACATAATAATAATACTCATCGTCTTCATATTCAAGTCTTTCTGTACGGGTATAATCTCCACCGTAAGCAAAAAACTCCAACACAAGTCCGAGCAGTACTGCTACAACAGCAAAAATGATCATCGGAACAACTGAAATGGAAATTCCCATCATACTGCTTCCGGCAAGCATAAGTACAACATAGATCACGCCGCCTGCTACAATGGCTGTATGCCATGCATAATCAAAAGTTCTTGTTCTGATCAGATTCACTGCCAGGATAACTACCACAAAGGCAACCAGAGTCAGCCACATTTCTCCGTTTTTCATCAGACCGTCTGCCAGAATAGTAATCCTGTCAAGGATCTGCGCATCTGAATTCTGAAGGATCTGTGACTGCGTTCTGATAAATCTTATAAAATAATAAATAATCACTCCGCCTGCTGCCGGAAGTGCAGAAAGTGCACTGCCCAGAAGTCCGCACCCTATAGGAAGGAGTACCGGAAGGTCAAATGCACATGCCAGAGGTGTCAGCACCATTACGATATTCTGCCCTGAGCTGAATCTGAGAAACATGATCAGCATAAACAGGATCAGCACCAGCATAAAAGCTGCCACATCAATCCCCAGCACATAACTGTGAGCAGTCATCAGTACATACCCGGTAAAAAGCATCATTCCCGACGGAAGTATGGAACATATCAGGGACAGGATCAGAACAACAAAAATATTGTCGAGAGCTGTCATATATCCCATATTGGAGTTGATCCAGATAAAATATACAAGCGCCAAAACAAATTTTATCAGCGGCTGCAGATACATTTCATATTTTGAATACAGACTTTTGACCTTCTGTTTAAATTCCAATAATGCTGTCATTTACGATTCCCTCCTGCTGTTCCTCTGCCAGCGCTTCTTTTTTCTTCCCGTGTATATATTTTACTCAGTTCTGTAAGCTGCGTATAATATTCTTTCACACTTTTTTTCGCTTTAAAATATTTCACAGAATACTGTATATATGTCAGAATAGAATATCCTACAAGTGCAGCCACATATCCGATGATTATGTAGATCCCCAAAGAGACAAGATCCATTTTGTGAAGATTCTCCATCAGATATTCGCCAAAATAAACCGCCACAGCTGCAATGGCCATGATATACCCAATGGTTACAAGAAAGAAGTTCTTGATCAGTGCAAGCCCAATGTAATCACTTCTGTAATATTTGCTGACCGGAAGGTATTTCCTGCCCTTGCCCTGCTCATACATGGCAATTTTTGTCATTATCTTTACCTTTTCTTCGTTGATCATAATCTGCTCCTCAATCAAACATACATTTCCAGACAATCTGTCTGAAATCTCTGCTGTGATTCTTTTCTCATAAACAGACACAAGTATTCACAGTACTTTAATTGTATCATATATCACTATGCATGAAAAGTATTTTTATGGTTTTTCTCATCCTTGTCCGGTACACAAAGTGATACAGTAGACCTTTTCTGCGCCTGCCGCTTTCAGGCATAAAGCTGCAGCTTCCATTGTGCTTCCGGTTGTATATACATCATCGATCACAAGCACCGTGTATCCATGGAGATCTTCTTTTACACAAAAAGCGTTTCTCAAATTCTGTTTTCTCTGTGCTGCATTCAGTTTTTTCTGTGATCTGGTCTCATGGATCTTTTTTAAAAGATCGTGAGACACCGGTATTTCAAGTTTTGTGCCAATCCGTTCCGCCATGTATCCTGCCTGATTAAACCCTCTCATTCGCTGCTTTGCAACAGTAAGAGGTATCGGGATCAGCACATCCGGATCCCATCTGCGGATTTCATCACCAATAAATCTGCAGACGGATTCTGCATAAAAATCCCCGTATTCCCTGGCTCCATAATATTTGTATCTTACCAATGACTGTCGGAGTTTTCCATCATAAAGAAACACCGATCTGTTTCTGTCAAAGGCCCGCTTATGTCCACGACATGCCGCGCAGTATTCTTCCTGGGCTTTTACCGGTTTGCCACATTTCAGACAATAATGGCTGCCTACTCTGTTAAAACCATTCTCACATTCCGGACAGACAAGACTTTCCTGATCTTTCAGGATTCCGTGACATACCGGGCAATGCCTGGGATACAAAATATTTAAAAATATGCGGATGATTTTTTTCATCCCTCATCCTTTCTCCCCGATGAAAAAGGATCCTACAGTTCTTCTTTCAGGCGCACGTCAAGAGAACTATAGCGTCTCTGCTGCTTTTCATTATTGATCATTTCACGAAATGTCTCCTCGCTTCCTACCAGAGTCACACATTTCCGCGCCCTGGTAACCGCGGTATAAAGCAGATTTCTGTTCAGAAGCATCCTTGGTCCTGACAAAAGCGGAATCACCACTGCCGGATATTCCGAACCCTGGGATTTATGTATGGTCACTGCATAGGCAAGTTCCAGTTCTTCCAGTTGCTTAAAAGAATACTCCGCACAGCGTCCATCTTCAAACTCCACTTCTGCCGTCTCTGAAAAGTCATTGATCGATTTCAAAATCCCGGTATCTCCATTAAAGACACCAACGCCTTTATCAACAGGTATTCCATATCTGCCTCGGATTTCCCATTCCAGCTGATAGTTGTTCCGGATCTGCATCACCTTGTCTCCCTCACGGAAAAGTCCCTGTCCCAGTTCTTTTTCCTTTTTAGAGGAATCCGGAGGGTTCAGATACCGCTGCAGGATCTGATTCAGACGTTCCACCCCCAGAAGTCCCTTCCTCATAGGAGTCAGCACCTGGATATCAAACGGTTTTGCCTCCACATATCTGGGCAGTTTTTCCTGGATCAGAGCAATCACCACCCGGATGATGATATCCGCATCCTGTCTTTTCAGGAAAAAGAAATCTCTGCTTTTATTACTGAGAGTAACCTGTTCTCCTCTGTTGATCTTATGGGCATTGACTACAATATCACTTTCTGATGCCTGGCGAAAAATCTTCTTTAATTCAACCACCGAAAATTCTCCGCTTCGGATAATATCACGAAGAACATTCCCCGGCCCTACACTGGGCAGCTGATTTTCGTCTCCTACAAGGATCAGTCGTGTGCCAGCAGTTACTGCGAGGAGAAGCGAATGCATTAAATGAATATCTACCATAGACATTTCATCTATAATGATCACATCTGCATCAAGAGGATTTTCTGCATTTCTTTCAAAATGAACTGCCTGTCCTTCTCTTTCTTCCTCCGGAAGTCCATTCAGTTCCAAAAGCCGATGAATCGTCTGCGCTTCATAACCGGTAGTTTCTGTCATTCGCTTAGCCGCGCGACCTGTAGGCGCCGCCAGGCGAAGTTCCACGCCCTCTCCTTCAAAAAAACGAATAATCGCATTGATCGTCGTCGTCTTTCCGGTTCCCGGACCTCCCGTTAAAATAAACAGACCGTGGCTGGCGGCCTCGGTCACTGCCTTTTTCTGCATTTCATCCAGGATCGTCCCTGTTTCCTTTTCGATCTGGCTGATCCGCCGCTGAACAAATCCTTCATCCTCCGGGCAGAGGATATTCAATTCTTTCAGCATCCTGGCTGTATTCAGTTCCAGATAATAAAAACGGCTGGGATATACCAGTACAGATTCTCCATCTTCTTTCAGGACAACCTTTCTTTCCATTGCAAGATCCATCAGGTGCTTTTCCATATACGAAGGGTCTACTCCCAGAAGCACCGATGCCCGTCCAAACAATTCTTCCTGCGGAAGATATACATGTCCTTCTCCTGATGCCTGTAAAAGAGTATACATCATCCCGCTTCGGATTCTGTAATCCGAATCTGTATGGATACCGATTCTTCCTGCGATTTCATCTGCGATCTTAAATCCCACTCCACTGATATCGTCTGCCAGACGATAAGGATTTTCCTGCAGGACACTATATACAGAATCCCCATACTTCTGGTATATTTTCGCTCCCAGATTTAACGAAATCCCATACTTCTGCAGAAACATCATTGCTTTACGCATGTCTGCCTTTTCGGCTGTCTGCGCAGCGATCTCCCGGGCTTTTTTTTCACTGATCCCTTTTACCTCTGCCAGACGTTCCGGTTCTTCCTCTACAACTCTCAGTGTATCCTCTCCAAAATGACGGACGATTCTTGCCGCAAGAGCTGCTCCAATGCCTTTGATAGCGCCGGAGCCAAGATATCTCTCCATCGCCAGCGCATCCTCCGGCATTTTTTCTGCAAAAGAAGTAATCTGGAACTGCTTCCCATATACATGATGGTTGATATAACTTCCCGATGCTTCTATGGTAGCCCCCTGACTGATCACAGGAAAATTCCCCACACAGGTCAGTTCCTCTTCTCCTTTTACCCCTTTCATCACAAAGACCGTATATCCATTGTCCTCATTTCTGAAGATAATATGGTCAATGTATCCGGTCACGCATTCACTCATATCACTACTCATCCATTCTTGCCATGATCTCGGCATATTTTCCCGTCCCCACTGCAACCACATTCATGGCATTCTGTACGGTCAGTGTATTTACGCCTGTCTTCTGTTCTATCAACACGTCCATACCTCTTAGAAGAGCCCCTCCTCCGGTCAGGACGATTCCCCGATCCACAATATCAGCTGCCAGCTCCGGAGGAGTTTTTTCCAGAACTCCATGTACCGTTTCCACAATCTGTCCGGTGGCATCTCTAAGAGCTGCCCGCACCTCCTCAGAAGTCAGTTTTACCTGCTTGGGAAGTCCGGTCATAATATTCCTGCCTTTTACCTCCAGCACCTGAGGGTTGGCCTCCTCCACAGCTGTTCCGATCTTGATCTTAATCTCTTCCGCCATATCCTCACCGATAAAAAGACTATGTGTCTTTCGGACATACTCCAGGATTGCCTGGTCAAAAGCATCTCCTGCAACTTTTACGGAAGCAGAAACAACCACTCCTCCAAGAGAGATCACCGCAACATCCGTTGTACCGCCTCCAATATCCACGATCAGATTTCCAAAAGGCTTTGTCACATCTACACCAGAACCGATAGCTCCCGCAATAGGCTCATCTACCAGAAATACCTGACGGGCACCTGCCTGATACGTAACCTCTTCTACTGCTTTTCTCTCAATTTCCGTAATCCCGCTCGGGACACAGATGCTGATACGCGGTTTGCGAAAAGCTCTGCTTCCCATCGCCTTAGTGATAAAATATTTCAGCATTTTTTCTGTTACATTAAAATCAACGATCACACCCTGTCGAATCGGACGAATCACTTCCATATTGGAAGTCACATGACCAGCCATCTGACGGGCCTCTTCACCTATGGCTCTGATCTTTTCTGTATCTTTATCGTATATCACTATAGAAGGTTCCTGGAGCACAAGTCCTTTCCCGGTTGAATAAACCAGACAATTTTTTGTTCCCAGATCGATACCAATGTCACTTACAGGCATAATGCCCTCCTTTCTGACCGTCTTCTGCCATCCTGATTCTGCAGAAAAATCTATTTTCCTGTTCTTTGTCTTAATTCAGATATTTTGCCACATACTGACCGGTATAGGATTCCGGTACCTTTGCAATCTCTTCCGGTGTTCCTCTGGCGATGACAGTACCTCCTCTGTCTCCTCCTTCCGGCCCCATATCTATGATGTAATCCGCCGTTTTTATCACGTCAAGATTGTGTTCGATCACAACCACCGTATTGCCGCCCTCTGCCAGTCTTTTCAAAATATCCACCAGCTTATGGACGTCTGCAAAATGAAGACCGGTTGTGGGTTCGTCCAGAATATAAATCGTCTTTCCGGTACTTCTCCGGCTCAGTTCTGAGGCGAGCTTGATACGCTGTGCTTCTCCGCCGGAAAGCTCTGTGGAAGGCTGTCCCAGACGGATATAGGAAAGTCCTACATCGTAAAGCGTCTGGATCTTTCTGCGGATAGAAGGAATGTTTTCAAAAAATGTAAGCGCTTCTTCCACTGTCATATTCAGCACATCATAAATATTCTTATCTTTATATTTTACCTCAAGCGTTTCACGATTATATCGTTTTCCCTTACATACTTCGCACGGAACATAAACGTCTGATAAAAAATGCATTTCGATCTTGATGATTCCGTCGCCGCTGCAGGCCTCACATCGTCCGCCTTTTACATTAAAACTGAACCGGCCTTTTTTATATCCTCGTGCCTTTGCATCTGCAGTAGAGGCAAAAAGATCTCGTATCTGATCGAAAACACCGGTATATGTGGCAGGATTGGATCTGGGCGTTCTGCCTATTGGCGACTGATCAATACTGATCACTTTATCAAGCGCATCCATTCCAAGTATCTCTTTATGCTTTCCCGGAATGATCCTTGCACGATTCAGATCCCTTGCCAGCGTTTTATAAAGAACTTCATTGATCAGGGAGCTTTTTCCCGATCCGCTGACACCTGTAATACAAGTCATGATCCCCAGCGGAATATCCACATTTACATTCTTCAGATTGTTTTCCGAAGCACCGCGGATCTTCAGCCATCCCGAAGGCTTCTTTCTCTCAGATGGTACAGGAATGCTGTATTTGCCGCTAAGATAAGCACCTGTAATGGAACTTTCATTTTTCATCAGATCCTCTGCGGTTCCCATGGCAACCAGTTTTCCACCATGTTCTCCGGCTCCCGGCCCGATATCCACCACACAGTCTGCCGCACGCATGGTATCTTCATCATGTTCCACAACAATCAGGCTGTTTCCAAGATCTCTCAGGCGCATCAGCGCCTTCAGCAGTTTGTCATTGTCTCTCTGATGCAGTCCAATACTTGGCTCGTCCAGGATATAGGCTACTCCTACCAGACCAGAACCTATCTGCGTGGCAAGACGGATTCTCTGCGCTTCTCCACCGGAAAGCGTAGAGGTTGCTCTTCCAAGAGAAAGGTAATCCAATCCTACCTCTGCAAGAAATCCTACTCTTGCACGAATTTCTTTCAGAATCTGCCTGCCGATCAGTTCCTGCTGTTCTGTCAGCTTCAATTCTTCAAGAAATTTTTTCAGATTTTCTATAGAAAGGGCTGTCAGCTCATAAATATTTTTATCCCCTACGGTAACAGCCAGCGCTTCCTTTTTCAAACGCTGTCCTTTACATGTTTTACACGGTGTGATCCGCATAAAAGATTCATATTCCTGTTTCATGGCATCTGATCCAGTTTCCCGGTATCTCTGTTCCACATTTTTGATCAGTCCAGGAAACGCCACGTCATAGACACCCTCGCCTCTCTGTCCTTTATAATACACCTTTACAGAATGACCGTCTGTTCCATGAAGCAGCACATCCTTAACCTTCTGCGGATAATCCTGAAAAGGCGTGTCCAGACTAAACTGATATTCTTTTGCAAGCGCATCCAGAATCGCTCTGGTAAAACTCCCTTTATCTGTACAGGACTGCCATCCGATTACCGCAATAGCGCCCTGCTGGATACTCAAAGATTTGTCTGGTATCATCAGATCCTCATCAAATTCCATTTTATACCCCAGACCAAAACAATCCGGGCAGGCGCCAAAGGGATTATTAAAAGAAAAGCTTCGCGGTTCAATCTCATCAATACTAATCTGACAATCCGGACAGGAAAAACTCTGGCTGAAGGTCAGAACATTTCCGTCCATTGTATCAACCATCAAAAGACCGTCTGCAAGATCAAGGACCGTCTCAATAGAATCCGCCAGCCTCTTCTCGATCCCCGGCTTTACCACCAGACGGTCAACAATGATTTCGATATTATGTTTGATGTTTTTGTCCAGTTTGATTTCTTCAGATAATTCATACAAACTTCCGTCTATCTGCACACGAACATAGCCGCTTCTTTTTGCATGGTCAAGAAGCTTCGCATGCGTTCCCTTACGTCCTCTGACCACAGGCGCCAGCAGCTGTATCCTTGTACGTTCCGGGAGAGACATGATATGGTCCACCATTTGATCTACGGTCTGCTTTTTAATCTCCTTGCCGCATTTCGGACAATGTGGAATTCCGATCCGGGCATACAGCAAACGCATATAATCATAAATTTCTGTTACCGTACCTACGGTGGAGCGAGGATTTCGATTGGTAGATTTCTGATCAATAGAAATTGCAGGAGGAAGTCCTTCGATCATCTCCACATCCGGTTTTTCCATCTGACCAAGGAACTGTCTCGCATAAGAAGAAAGGGATTCCATATAACGTCTCTGTCCCTCTGCATAGATTGTATCAAATGCCAGAGAAGATTTACCTGATCCGCTGACACCTGTAAGAACTACAAACTCATCTCTTGGAATATCTACACTCAGGTTTTTCAGATTATTTACATTTGCTCCACGGATTTTGATAAACTTTTTTCCGGTGTTATGTTCAGCCATTTATTCCTCCATTTTCTTTCCTGTATATCAATCCTGCAGAAAATCTGCCAGAATCTGGTTGCTCACATGGATGCCCTGACGGGTAAAGCGCCAGAAATCCTTATTTTTTTCCATAAATCCCATGGATCTGTATTTTTCCAGTACTTCTCCATAGACCTCACCCATAGAAGCCGCAAAGTTTTTATAAAATCCGGCTTCTGATACGCCTTCCGTCATCCGAAGTCCCAGGAACATAAATTCCTCCTCCTGTTCCTTCACAGACAACATCGTTTCATTTTTCCGTATTTTTTCCGGACAGCCGCTCCACTGCAGATATTCCTGCATATTCTCCGTATTATGAAACCGAAATCCGGCTCTGCAGTCTTTCCAGGGCATCAACGAAGCTGCACCCAGCCCCAGTCCCAGATATTCTGTCCGCTTCCAATATCCGGAATTATGTCTGCATGCATATCCGTCCCTGGCATAATTCGATATCTCATACTGGCTGTATCCATACTCTTTTAAAATCCTGGAGGTATCCTCATACATTTCATATTCTGTGTCCTCATCCGGAAGATCCAGCTCTTTTTCTGCAAAGGGAGTTCCTTCTTCTATAATCAGACTATAAGCAGAAATATGCTCCGGTTTCAGTTCCGCCACTGTTCTGAGATTATACTCCCAGCCTTTTCTGGTCTGGCCCGGAACTGCAAATATAAGATCCACATTGATATTATCAAAACCTGCTTTGCGGGCAAATTCATAGCTCTCCAGAAATTCCTCAAACGTATGGATTCGTCCCAGCATACGGAGTTCCTCATTATCTGCAGACTGAAGTCCCAGGCTCAGTCTGTTGATTCCGGATTCTCTGTAAGACTTCAGCTTCTGCAGAGTCAGAGTTCCCGGATTTGCTTCGATCGTAACCTCCGCATCATCCGAAAAAACGAATTTTTCTTTCAGTTCCTTCATGATATCACTGATATCTGATGCATCCAGCAGCGAAGGGGTTCCGCCTCCAATAAATACCGAAACAACTTCCCGGTCAGAAGCATCCCCGCTTCCCTGTATTTCTTTCAAAAGAGCCTGCACATACGATTTCTGTGTTTCCTTCCCTGCCGGTCCGGAAAGAAAATCGCAGTATTCACATTTTCTCACACAGAAAGGGATATGGACATATAGTTCCAAAGGGATTCTTTTTTTATTCCTCATTTGAACTTCCCTGCTTTGTCAGATATTCATTTACCATCGTGATATTTCCATTTGTCACTACAGCATCCTGGTTTACTTCTTCCGGCTTTGGGGTAGGAGAAGGCTCTGGTGTGATACTGATCTTCAAAACCTGCTCTGCTGCCGGATCTTTTTTCTTCTTTCCACAGCCACAGCCGGACAAAAAAGCACAAAACATCAGAACGGAAAGGACTGTTATTTTTTTTGCTGTAATTTTTTTCATTTTTTAATACCCTCTTTATCCATCAGGGACTGCTTACTTTTCATCAAGTTTAAGAACACTCATAAACGCTTTCTGCGGAATCTCTACGTTTCCTACCTGACGCATACGTTTTTTACCTTCCTTCTGTTTTTCAAGAAGTTTCTTCTTACGGCTGATATCACCGCCATAGCACTTAGCAAGCACATCCTTACGCATAGCTCTGACAGTCTCTCTGGCAATGATCTTGCTTCCGACTGCTGCCTGAATGGGAATTTCAAAAAGCTGTCTGGGGATTTCCTCTTTCAGCTTCTCACACATTTTCCTTCCTCTTTCATAGGCTGTTTCCGCATGTACAATAAAGGAAAGAGCATCCACTTCTTCCTTATTTACAAGGATATCCAATTTCACAAGCTCACTGCGTTCATAGCCGCAAAGATCATAATCCAGTGAAGCATAACCCCTGGAGCGTGATTTAAGAGCATCAAAAAAGTCATAAATAATCTCATTAAGCGGAAGCTTATATTTCAGAAGAGCACGAGTTTCTTCCATATAATCCATACCAATATACTGTCCGCGGCGTTCCTGACAGAGATCCATAATAGCGCCGATAAATTCTGTGGTCACCATAATCTCGGCATTGACCATAGGCTCTTCCATATATTCAATTTCCGAAGGATCCGGCAGATTGGAAGGATTCGTAAGCTCGATCATATCTCCGTTGGTCTTATATACTTTATAAATAACACCCGGCGCCGTGGTTACAAGATCAAGGTTATATTCTCTCTCCAGTCTTTCCTGAATGATCTCCAGATGGAGAAGCCCCAGAAATCCACAGCGGAAACCAAATCCAAGAGCTACTGATGTCTCCGGTTCATAGAAAAGGGAAGCATCGTTCAGCTGAAGCTTCTCCAGAGCATCACGAAGATCTCCATATTTCGCTCCGTCTGCCGGATAAAGTCCACAATAAACCATGGGCTGTACTTTCTTATAACCCGGAAGGGCTTCTGCACACGAATTTGCCACATCCGTCACCGTATCACCCACACGAGTATCACTGACATTTTTAATACTTGCGGTAAAGTATCCTACCATACCTGCGCTCAACTCGTCACAGGGAATAAAACGTCCCGCTCCAAAGTATCCTACTTCTACTACTTCTGCAGTAAAACCAGTTGCCATCATCTTAACGGTCGTTCCTTTTGTTACCCTTCCGTCCATCAGCCTGCAGAATACAATCACTCCTTTATAGGAGTCATAAACGGAGTCAAAGATCAGAGCCTTCAGCGGGGCATCCGGATCCCCGTGCGGAGCCGGGATCTTTTCCACGATCTGTTCCAGTACATCCTCAATGTTCAAGCCTGTCTTAGCAGAGATCTGTGGGGCATCCTGTGCTTCCAGTCCAATCACATCCTCGATCTCATTAATTACACGATCCGGCTCTGCACTTGGGAGATCAATCTTATTGATCACAGGAAGTACATCAAGATTATGCTCCAACGCCAGATATACATTTGCCAGAGTCTGTGCTTCAATACCCTGTGCCGCATCTACAACAAGGATTGCACCGTCACAGGCAGCAAGGCTTCTGGATACCTCGTAGTTAAAATCCACATGTCCCGGGGTATCGATCAGATTAAAAATATATTCTTCCCCATCTTTTGCTCTATATACAATACGAACCGCCTGAGACTTGATCGTGATCCCACGCTCACGCTCCAGATCCATATTATCCAGAATCTGGGACTGCATCTCCCTCTGGGTCAGAAGCCCTGTTTTTTCAATAATACGGTCAGCCAGTGTAGACTTCCCGTGGTCGATATGTGCAATAATGCAGAAATTTCGAATCTTGCTCTGATCTGTCATTCCGCAGTCTTCCTCCTCTTATTTACTGTATGTTTTGCTGCTGTTCCCTCCGTCACAGCAGCCATGTTTTCGTGGCATTCGTGCCTCATTATAGCATAGGTATCTGTCTTAAGTCCATACATCCTATCGGGTTTCCCTATGTCCCAGCACTGTTTTCAAAATGTTTTTCCTATCTGTTTTCATTATACAAACGTATGTTCCAGCTTTCAAGCCCGTTTTTTTATTTTATCCAAAAAACTTTCGACAAACTCCTGTCTGCTGTGGACAAAAAAGGAGACAAACTCCCAAAGGCACAGTGCCTCTGACCTGTCTGTCTCCTGTCATTGTAGATAAACCTTTTGTTTTATCTTATTCCATATCTTTGTTTTTTTCCTGATAGATTAGTCTTGCTCCACCATAAATCCCTGCCTCACTTCCCAATGAAGCCAGCCTGAATTCTATATTTTCACATGGAGGATAGGCATATTTATGGTAATACTTTTCAACATAATCCAAAATAATATTTCCTGCCATTGATACCCCTCCACCAATAACGATTCGCTCAGGATTTATAATACAGGCACTTGCCGCCAAAGCCTTTCCAAGATAGTATCCAAACTTTTCCACAATCTGAACTGCCAGAGAATCCTGTTTACGGACTGCATCAAATACAATGCGTGCAGACATTTCCTGTCCTCGTAGAATAGAATCTTCTGCAGACTCTTCCAGCGCCCGTTGTCCCATCCAGCAAATACCCGTAGCTGAGGCAAACTGTTCCAGGCATCCGTATTTTCCACAATTGCACTGTTTTGTCATATGGTCTTCCACATGCATATGGCCTATCTCTCCTGCCGCACCTGATACCCCAGAAAGTATTTTATCATTGATCACTATACCGCATCCAATTCCTGTTCCTAATGTAACAAAAAGCATGCTGTGACAATTTTTCCCACTTCCCTTCCATATTTCTCCCAAAGCAGCCAGATTGGCATCGTTTTCTACTTTTACCTGGATCCCAGTAAGATTTTTCATTTCTCTGGCAACCGCTTTCCTGCCCCATCCCAGATTTTCTGCATGCAAAACAGTTCCATCTTCTATTACCAGACCTGGCACACCTATTCCCGCTCCAACAATCTGTTCGCGTCCAAGTCCCCATATCGTAAAATTCTTTTCCAGAGAAACGGCAATGTCTTTCAGAATATTTTTTCCTTTTTCCTGTATTCGTGTTGGAATACTCCACTTTTTCAGAAGTATTCCTTCCATGTCAAATAATCCAAATTTTACTGAGGTGCCTCCTATATCAATTCCCAAACACCAGTTTTTCATTACGCACCCCCTCTGCATACTGATTCTGATCAGGCTTTTTCTTTTTTCTGAAGCAAAACTGCTATGATAATGATTGCTCCTTTGAATGCCTCACGTAAAAACGGCGGAACCCCCCATAGATTCAAAAGATTATTCATGATTGCGATAGTCATAACACCCATGACTGTTCCCTGAATACTTCCTTTTCCTCCGGAAAAACTTGTACCTCCAACTACTACAGATGCAATGGCATCCAATTCGTATCCCGCACCTGCATTGGCATAATCCATAGAACCGATACGAGCGATTGTAAGAGTTGCTGTCAAAGCCACAAGAAATCCCATAAGGATATAAACTTTGCATTTCACTTTATTTACATTCACACCAGAAAGTTTCGCTGTACGTTCATTACTTCCAACTGCGTATACCTGACGTCCAAATACTGTTTTCTGTGCTACAATGTAAAGAATAACTGCTGTAATGATCCAGTATATGATAGGAAGTATCATATAACCTCCTATCTCTGCATTTGCAAGCTTGCAGAATGGTGCAGGAACTTTTGGATTCACACTCTGCATAAAATGCTGGGTAACAGAACGAAAGATTTTCTGAGTTCCTAGTGTAACAATAAATGGTGGAATCATCCCCCACGATACAAGCGATCCTGTAAATCCTCCCAGAACAAGTCCAACAAGAATTCCTGCTACGATTGCAATTAGATATGCTGGTACTCCGGTAATGCCAAATCTTGAAAGCGTTCCAATGGTATTTGCATCCATAATCACCATCATAACCGCACCAACTGCTACAAGTGTAGATCCCACAGCAAGATCAATACCTCCAGAAATAATAACAAATGTCATGCCAAGAGAAATGATTCCAATACCTGCATTATTTCTCAACACATTCGTAAAATTTCTGATCCAGAGTTCTACACATTCACCAAAACTTTCACAGGCAGAATAATTTAATGCCAAAGTCTGAAGAATGACCATAAAAAGCAATACCAGTCCAATGCTGAATAAGGAATTATTTTTCCACTGACTCACCAGCCAGCTCAGGACATTTTTGTTTTGTTTTTCTTTACCGTTCATTACTTTCCCTCCTGATTATTTGTGCCCGCCGGTTGCAAGCCTCATAATGGTTTCTTCTTTCATCTCATCTCCATGAAGCTCGTCCTGAATCGTACCGTGATACATAACCACTGCTCTGTTGCAGATTCGGATAATCTCCTGCGCCTCACTGGAGAGAATTACAACTGCAATCCCTTGTTTTGCAAGCTCCAATATAATATTGTAGATATCTTCTTTTGCCCCTACATCCACTCCCTGAGTAGGATTATCCAGAATCAATACCTTAGGATTTGCCATCAGCCATTTCGCCAGTACTACTTTTTGCTGATTTCCTCCAGAAAGACTTCCGATTAAATCTGTACTTTTTCTTAACTTAATTCTAAGACTTTCTACAAACCCGTTAAATTCTTTCTTTTGCCTGATCTTGTCTATAATTCCATAACGCGTCATTTTAGGAAGTACTGCAATCGACGCGTTTTCCATAATATTCATATCCTTTATAATTCCATTTTCTTTACGGTCTCTGGGAACATATCCAATTCCCTGATTCATAGCCTGCTGCACACTGGAAATTTTACATTCCTGTCCTTCCACAAATATCCGTCCACTGTATTCCGGCATACACCCAAATACTGTTTGGAACACTTCTGTTCTTCCGTCACCCAGAAGTCCCGTCACACCAAGGATTTCCCCTTTGTGTACTGCCAAAGAAATATTTTTAAATTTCTTATCCAGCGACAGATTTTCCAGTCTTAATATCTCTTCTCCATATTCTCGTTGCTGACGAAGAGATTCTGTTCTTACTTCATGACCTACCATAAACTTTGCCAGTTCATTAATACTGGTATCACACACATTTCCATGAGCCACCATCTGACCGTCCCGCAGAACAGTATAACGATCACAAAATTCCATAACCTCACGTAATTTATGTGAGATGAACACAATCCCTACTCCTTGTTTTTTCAGAGTCCGCATCATAGTAAACACATGCTCAATCTCTGGCTCTGTCAGTGATGTAGTCGGTTCATCCATAATGATCAGCCTGGCATTCATCATCAGTGCACGTGCAATTTCTACAATCTGTTTATAAGATGCATCCAAATCTCTGACCATTGTTTTCGGATCAATATCTACTTCTATTCGTTCAAATACTTTTTTCGTCTCCTCACACATTGCATCAATGTCCAGAAGACCATTTTTCTTTTTAATTTCTCTGCTGATAAACATATTTTCGTATACAGCAAGATCATTGATCAGGTTCAGTTCCTGATGAATAAATCCAACACCTGCATTCAAGGAATCCAGCGGAGTCGCAAATTCAACCAGCCTGTCATCAATGGAAATCGTTCCCTGATCCGCCTGCAGAACACCACCAAGTATATTCATAAGTGTGGATTTTCCTGCTCCATTTTCACCTAACAGCGCGCAGATCTCACCACCGGAAAGCGAAAAATCAATTCCCTGCAGTACATTGTTTGCGCCAAAAGATTTTGTAATCCCTTTCATCTTCAGATTCATATCTGACCTCCAGCTTTCCTTTCAAACAAGGCTGCCGTATATACGGCAGCCCTTCCAAATTTCATCATACTTATCAGTATGGAGAAGATGGATCAAGAAATTCTTCATAATTTTCTTTATCTACAATTGTTGTCGGGATGATCAATTTCTCTTCTACTGTTTCACCATTCAGAAGCTGAACTGCTTCATCTACAGCAGTTTCAACCATTGCAGGAGAATAAGTAGCAGAAGCCACATTAATATTCTCATATTCCGGCATCATATTAAAATATTCCTGGCATCCGCCACCGCCTGTGATAACTTTAATATCATCTCTTCCAGCTTCCTGAATCGCCTGCAGAACACCAATGGATGTCTCATCGTCAAGGGAGTATACTGCATCAATTTCCGGATTATTAACAAGAACATCTGCAAAATCAGCAAGACCAGCTTCACGAGTAAACTCTGTTGCATACTCGATCACTTCCCAGTTCTGGTCAATTTTTTCCATCTGCTCATAAAATCCTTCCATACGAAGATCGTTTACAGATCCTGCTGTCGGCACTGTCAAAGCGATAACTGTTCCATCCGGGCCGATCTTATCAAGGATATAATTTGCTCCCTGTACACCCATATCCTTATTATCGCCAGTTACCAGATAATAACCTTCAAGATCGAATTCAAGGTCAAAGCATACCAATGGAATATCTGCATCAAGAATTTTCTGAAGCGGAGCTTCCATGCCGTCCCACTGCGGATATGCAACAATTGCATCTACATTCTGGGTAAGAAGGTCATCAAGGTCTGCTGTCATATCTTCTGCGTTTCCACTTGTTGCAATAATAAAATCTTTGATTTTTCCTTCTTCTTTTAATTCCTCACAGCGTTTTTCTGCATGATATGCTACTGCTGCAACCCATCCATGGGTTACTTCTGGTGCCAGTACACCAATCACGTACTCACTGGTCTCTTCTGCTGCTGAAACAGTTACGGCTGTGCCAGAAAGAGATCCTGCTGCTAACCCCAGTGCCAATACCATTGCCAATCTTTTTTTCATGTTAATTCTCCTTTCACATGTACGTTTTATAACTAAAGCATCCTCGCTTATAGTTTCTCGTTTACTTTCTCCAGGTATTCCAAGACCCCTAATACCTGTTCATGTCTGATCATATCCGAATCTTTATCTTTTTGAAAACATCTTATAAAATGTTCCAGTTCTTCAAGATAAACTCCAGTTGGAGGAATATTGATGCCTGTTGGAATTTTACGCTTTTCTGATGTATCTAACACCTTAGGATCCGTTCCCTCCTGATAAAGAGTTGCTTTTCCCTCTCTGGCTTCCAGAACGCCATGCTCAAAGCATACACGGTAGCCTGCAGACCATGGATATTCTCCATTAAACCATGCAGCTTCTGCGCAAATGTTAATTTTCTGTCCATTATGATCAAATTCATAGAAAAATCGATATTGCTGTGCCATACCATCTTTTTCTGACCAGGCGCTGGTACAACGTTGATTTTCAGGAAGTCCCAAAATACTGACCAGAAAATCCAGATCATGAATATGAAGATCAAATGGAAGAAGCCCACTTTTTGTTTTATCTGTCAGCCATCCTCCGCTTGTCCATTTTGGTTTTGCAGACAATCTCCAAAAATAGCCGTCCAGCATTTTCCCACAAGCCTGTTCTTCAATGACCTGTTTTAACACTTTATATTCTGGAAAAAACCGAAGTACCTGTCCCACATACAAATGATGACCATATTTTTTTGCAGTATGGAACAGTTCTTCTCCCTCTGCTCTGGTAAGAGCCAAAGGTTTTTCACAGATCACACTGCAGTATTTCAATGCCTCTTTTGCCTGTGTATAGTGAAGAAATGTAGGAGTACAGATATCTACAAGATCCAGGCATTCACTTTGTATCATTTCTGTAAGATCGGAATAACCAGTCACTCCCCATTTTTCAGCTTTTTCACTATTTCCACAGACTGCTGCAACCTGGCATTCTTCTATATATTGATAATTTGTATAATGCACAGTGCCCATACCGCCTGTACCGACAATTCCCACACGTATCATAGCCCACCACCTACATCAAAGTGTGAAGATATCTATATGCTATGGCTATTCCTGCAAGGGTATCTTCTATAGACCCCTCAAATGCACGATCTTCACATTCCAGACAAGCGGAGCCTCTATATCCAATTTCGTGCAGCCGAGTAATCAGCTTTGAAAAATCCACATCTCCATAACCAGGAAGCTTTGGAGTATGCCAAAGTCCAGGATAAGAAAATCTTCCGTATTCCTCCACTTTTTCCTGATCGATCTGAAGATCTTTAAAGTGAATATGAAAAATACGATCTGCAAAATCCACCACAGGCTTCCATACATTCATTCCCTGCAGAATCATATGGGACGGATCAAAACATAAACCAATATTCGATCCCATAGCAAACATTCTGCGCCATACCTGCGGACTAACGGCCAGATTATTGCCTCCCGGCCACTCATCCTTTGTAAAATACATCGGACAGTTTTCAATGGCTATCCTCACACCTTGTTCGTGTGCATATTGAAGAATGGGCGGCCATACTTCTTCCATCAGATTCAGATTTTCTTCTACTGTTTTTGTTTTATCTTTTCCGATAAATGTAGTAACCAGATTTACCTTCATCAGCGCCGCAGCTTCAATAACCTTTTTCAAATGCTCTCTGGACTTCTCTGCTGTCTCTGCATCATCTGACAGTGGATTTGGAAAATAAGCCAGCGCTGCTATCTCAATTCCCTTTTCTTCAGCATAATCCAGATATTTCTTTGCGCTCTCCTCTGTCATTCCATCTACATCGATGTGCGATACTCCTGCATATCTACGAGATGCCTTTTCTCTGGGCCAACAGCATACTTCAAGAGACTGAAATCCTGTCTCGGCCGCAAAGTCCACCACCTGCTCAAATGTATAATCAGCAAGAATTGCTGTATGTAAACCAAGCTTCATCATAGTTTTCGTCCCCTCTTTATTCAGATTTTTACCCAAACACGT
Organism: Lachnospiraceae bacterium; assembly: GCA_021771755.1. Taxonomy (GTDB): domain Bacteria; phylum Bacillota; class Clostridia; order Lachnospirales; family Lachnospiraceae; genus Blautia_A. The sequence goes on from JAETOL010000001.1 coordinate 119,158, forward strand.
TTCTGTGCAGATTCATAAACTTTTTCATTTAGAATCATCTCTCTCAGACCATCCTCAAATCCGGCAAAATCTTTTTTTGACGTATCCTTATTTATCACTGCATGATAAAATTTATCAAACTGAGCTTTAAATGTATCTGGAAATCCCTCTACATGACCTCCTGGGTATCCAATTACACCACATGCTTCCTTTGATAAAATAGAAGGATCTTTCGGTGCCTTCTGATTAAATGTTTCCCGTCGTCCGATCCAGAGTTCCTGAGAATCTTCGCTGTCCCAATGAAGAGCACATTTACTTCCGCTGATAGAAATGATCTGCTGGTTCTTACGCCCTGCTGTTACCTGGCTGACATTCACACTTCCAATTGCTCCATTTTCAAAACGGAACAGAATACTGCACCAGTCCTCCGTTTCAATCGGAACGTCCTCATAATCTTCTGGGCGAAGAGCCATTCCGGAAAAAGTTGCAACCTCTTTCAAGGGTTTCTTTCTGGTCTTATGCATAATTTCGAATTCAGCAAGAAGCTCCACAGCTCTCTGACCTGTTATATCCTCAACCATATCAATCCAGTGCGTGCCTATATCAGAAAATGCTCTTGTCTTTCCTGACATTTTTGGATCCAGTCTCCAGCTCCAGTCGCTCTCCAGAAACAACCAATCCTGCAGATAGCTGCCTGTTACTGCGTAAATATCTCCAACTTCTCCACTTCTTACCATAGCCTTCATCTGCTGGACCTGTGGATTCATACGTAAAGAATGATTAACACCTGTAACAATATGATGTTCTCTTGCATATGAACACAATTTCTCTGCTTCTTCCACTGTCATAGTGAATGGCTTTTCTAACATAACGCTTAGTCCATGTTCCATCGCATACATTGCCATTTCAAAATGAGTATGGTTTGGTGTACAAATATGAACTGCATCCAGATTCTCTTTCTGAATCATCTCCCGATAATCATCATATCCATGCTCCACATAAAGAGTCTCTGCTTTTGCAGCTCCGCCTCCTGCATCTGCCACAGCAACAACATCTATATACCCCAGTCTTCGTAGTGCTTCTACATGTGCAGTTCCAATAAAACCGATTCCTACAACCCCAACTCTTAACTTCTTCATTTCCTTCTCCTTTTTATACGAACTTTCTTTTTACAATTCGAACCCTGCTTTCTGAAGATAAAGTGCAGATTTCTTCACTGCTTCATCAATCTCTTTCAGATCTTTCGGTCCTTTTTCTGTAAATTCGATTTCTACAGAAAAAGGACATATATTTTCAGTTTCCTTAAGAATTCCAAAAATCTCTGAAAAGTCAATCTCTCCCTCTCCCAGAGCCGGAAAATTCCATTCCTTCTGCTGCCCGGCTTTATCCTTCAGATGCATATATGCCACCTGATCTGCACAATTTTTCAAATCGTCTGCAACATGAACCCCACCATAAAAAATTGCATTAGCCGTATCATAATTGATCTTTACTCTTGGATGTCCTACAAGATTTACAATTTCTTTCAAAACATTTCCATTTCCGTGTTCCCCATGTACCTCCAAAACAAGAGTCATATCATACTCCTCTAAATAGGGAATAAAATCAGAAATATGTTTTGCAACCGTCTCATTGGAAGCTACTGCCTGATCTTTCAGATGAGCTTCTCCTATAGAGGAAACAATATAGTCACATCCAAAAAAAGCGGCCAACTTGATATTTTCAATAAAATCCTCCATCCGTTCTCTATCCATAAGATTGCAGTGTCCACTCATGGCAAATGGAATCATATTATACTCTTTCAGAAGTTTTTTCACCTCCAAAAGTCTGTGAAACGACTGATCCGGAAATACATGCTCTGTCCAGCCTTTGGTAGCTGTCAGTTCTATATAATGAAATCCTGCCGCTGCAGCACCTCTGACTGCTTCCTCAATGGAATATCCATGATAGCAGTTAGAATTTACTCCTATGATTCTTTTCATCTTCATGATCCCCCATTTCAGTCATCTGGATTTATCCGTATCGTCACATTTCCCAGTTTTGCACTTTTTTCAATAGAGTGCCTTACGCACTCCTGTATCATTCCCTGAGCACAGCAGGTACTGTCTGTATTGATCTGCAGTCTGGGAAGTACATCCTTTGGAAAATATGGACGAATCCTTTCTTCTATTATTTCAAGAGCCTCTTTATCAATATATTTTCCCTGGATCACTACAATCTCAGGAGCTGTAATACAGCCTACACTAACAATACCTTTTGCAATAAGATCATAATAATCTTCCAACAATTTCTTATTGCCAGGCTTTCTCTGGATTTCCTGCTGAAGTTCCATTACACAGTTTTCAAAGTCTCCACGGCCATTTACTGGTTCATGACTGCTGTTCAGATCATCATGAAAAATCAAAAATCCAAGCTCTCCGGCAAAACTTTCTTTCCCTCTGTGAAGTCTTCCATCTATAATAATGCCGGCACTTAACGCATCCTCCGCATAAATATATACCATGTCCGAATACTGTCCCTGAAGTCTGCTTTCATAATATCCAAGAGTCATCATTCTGGTGTCGTTTTCCACCAGCACATCAATTCCAAACCGTTTCTGCAATTCTTCCTGGAGATTATATTTTTCCCACTCCGGAATCTCTGGAATATGTTTAATAAGTCCACTGCTTCTCACTACACCTGGAACTGTAATACCAATAGAAAGGACAGTGCCTTCTACCTTTTCAATCAACTCTCCTATACATGCACATAGAAAATCCAAATGGTTTTGTTCACATTCTTTCTGATAGACGTATCTTTTTTCATACCGGATCTCCCCTGTAAGATCCACAAGAGCCGCTGAAAAACCCCCTGATTCATATAAAAGCAAAATCGTGTTATGAGAACGATCCGCCTCATATTTTACTGCTTTACGTCCTACACCCTCACCGCTTCTTCCGGTTTCCCTGATCCATCCTTCTTTCAAAAGGATATTGACCCGTTTCGTAACGGTTGGAAGACTTAGAGCTGTCTGTTCTGCAATTTCGGGTTTTGAAATGGGTCCTGATCTATAAATTAAATCCCGCACAATGTCCGTATTTAAATTTTTTAGCAATCTTGGCTGCCCTAATAACATCTATACCCTATCTCCATTTTATATTTTTAGCCAAATCTCCATATTCCCTTATTCTCCTAAAAGAAGCTGGATGGGATATTTTACCTTCGGCGGATTCTCCAGTGGAAGCTTTATTTTTTTACCTGTTCCGGCAGATATATAAGCTGCATATATCATTTCAAGTACCGCTCGCCCATCCTCGCCAGTAACCAGAGGTGTTTTGTCTTCTCTGACACACTCTATAAAATGAGCAAGCTCCTGAGGATATCCTTGATTAAAGGCTTCCTCAAAAATAGTAAACGTCCAGCCCTGAGTAGAACCAGCCTTTTCCATTGCATATCCATAACCATCTTTACTATATGTCAATGCAGAATTTCCTCTGAACAAATCCGCATAGGAGACGCCTTTGTTTCCATACACTTCTATCCTGTCATCCATTCCGCCAGGTTTTGCCCAACTGTCTTCTGCCATTCCTACAACACCATTATCAAACTCTACGATAGTAAGTGTATTGTCATCACAGTCTGTTATCTCTTTATGAAATACCGTTTTCATATCTGAATACACACTGACTGCATCAGCTTTTCCAGTCATCCATCGAAACCATGCCAGTGCATGACATCCCATATCCATCATCACACCGCCACCGGAGGTTTCTTTGTTATAAAACCAGGGACTGTGAGGACCATCATGTTTTTCTGCCTGCTTTAACATATACAGATCTCCCACCGCTCCTGCATTTATCATTTCACGAACCCTCTCGTATTTAGGAGCAAAACATAATTCTTCCGCATACATAAGTTTTCGTCCGCGGTTTTTGCATACCTGAATCATTTCATCCGCTTGCTCCAAGGTCATCGCAAGAGGCTTCTCAACAATTACATGTTTCATGGAAAGTGCTGCTTTTAAACACATTTCATGGTGCAAATAATTGGGGAGACAAATGTCCACAACTTCTGCGTCTTCTTTTTCCAAAAGCTCATCTACATTATTATAAGCTGCTGGAATTTTATATTGGCGTGCAAATTCTCTGGCTTTTTCCAAATCTCTTCCATAAACAGCCACAATCTCTGCCTCATGAACAAAACGCAAGTAGCTTTCCATATGAATATGAGCAATAAATCCTGTTCCAAGTAATATAACTCTTGTTTTTTTCATTTGTTCCCTCCTTGCACATTAATTAATAAACTTTATTTATTATTTATCTAAAAATACCATTTTTTCTATTGTTTGTCAATATTTTTTGTGTACTTTGTCTCATCTTTTGCATTTTCCTGATTTATAAATTTTGTGATATCATTTTTTCACTACCGCCCTCCTCTCAATACCCAATCCAGTATATCTGCAAAAGGTTCCATTGCATTTTTTACCTCCTGCACTGTATTTGTCTGAGCTCCTGCTTCCAAAAGGACTGCTCTTTTTTTTAAATGCAGATTGTATCTCAGCCCGGACAGATAGATGCCTCTGTAAAAATCCGGATAATATTGTGCCGCCTGATATTCCATCTGAAAAGAAAACGCAAGGTTATCTTCTATGTAGGGATTCGGCAGATAATCGACATTGCCTTTGGAGCGTGTATAGCTAAGTCCATTATAAAACATGATCTGGGCAGTCGGTTTTCCATTGATTGTAGTTACCAGATGGCGATCCTCCGGAACACCATCTCTGTGAAGATCAATAACTACTTCTATGGAAGGATTTTCTGCAAGAACCTGCTCTATATAAGGACGCGCGTAATCATAAGCCGCACTGCGGTCAAGCGTTCCTCCCGCCATGTCAAACGGCTCTGTTATATGAATCACCTGGTAGCCATAAGTATCGGTAAGGATTTTTTCCAGATAGTCGCCTACTCCAACAATGGTATCTGTGATTTCTCCTTCTCTGGAATCTACAAACGCTTCCTGCGTATGACTGTGATAAATGAGAATCTGAGGATGAGCAGAATCCTTTGCTATGGTAAGATCCTTTGCCAAAAATTTTTCTGCATTCAGCTGTTCTGCGTTTGTGGCAGTACTCTCATCTACAATAAAAAAATGATTCAAAAGATAATCATAATCCGCAAGAATCTCCGGTGACAGATCGATCACCGGAGCCGGCTGGATCTGAGCCAGCGCCGCTGCGGCTTCTTCCGGTACTGCTGAAATTGCAGGCGCTTTTGTAATCTCAGGAGCTTCTGTAATCTCAGGCGTTTCTGTAATCTCAGGTGCTTTTGTAATCTCAGGCGTTTCTGTAATCTCAGGTGCTTTTGTGATTTCAGGTGCTTTTGTGATTGAAGGAATTGCCGTGGTTTCCGGTTTCCCTGTACTTTCCGCCGGAGAAACGGTATCTTCTTGTTCCTGTAATAGCCTGTCCTGATTTTCTGCCACGATATCCAGGTTCCTGTTTTCTTTCTCCATCTGTTTTGCCAGATATGCAGCATTCCCTTCCATCAGTTTCTCATAGGTTTCCGGATCTTCTCTCTCTGGAACACTTCTGGCTTTTTTCTCCAGAAAACAATAAAGAGGAAACTGCCTGTATGCATTTCCTCTCATAAAAAAGGGGCCTGGCATTACAGCCAGAACTGCCCAAAAACATAAACTCATAATAATACAGCATGCTTTCTGGAGCTTTGTCATAGGATCACCTCTTTCAAAGTATCCTATGACACAAGAACAATGATTATGACCATCCTTTAGGAAAATGCTATATTCAGCCCTTCTGATATGGTAAAGCTCAGGTATTTCACTGTCTCGTCCACATCTTTCGGCGTAACAAACATGCTGTACAGATTCGGCGATATCATTTCCTCCAGAAATTCTTTCTGTTCCTGTTCTTCCAGGGCGTCCAAAAGGTGAGCCATGGAATCATGAACGATCGTTGCCGCATCCACTACTGTAGGAACTCCTATACCGATTACCTTTACCTGAAGATTCTCTTCTGTAAGTCCGTTTCTGTGATTTCCCACGCCGGAACCGGGATGAATCCCTGTATCTGTGATCTGAACCGTCCGGTTCAGCCTTCGGACACTGCGGGCAGCCAGAGCATCTACTGCAATGACTACATCCGGTTTTGTTTCTGCCGTCACTCCCTGGATAATCTCTGAAGTTTCCATTCCTGTCTGTGCCATTACCCCGGGTATGATCCCGCTGACCCGGTGCAGAATTTCCTTCCCACTGCTTTTCAGCCCATATTCCCGAATGATATGCCGCGTCATACGAAGATTATCGATCACAAGGGGGCCCAGTGAATCGGCGGTGATTCCCTGGTTCCCCAGTCCCACTACAAGAACCGAAGTCTCCCGATCCAGATCAATCAGCCGATGGAGGTGCTTTGCGATTTCCTCTGATATTTCCCTGTGATAATCTTCATCGGAAGCTGACAGATCAGGTGCTTCTATGGTAATATAATTTCCCTGAGGACGTCCCATGGCCTTCGCTCCATTTTCTGTGGTGATTTTTACTATCGTTGTACGGATGTCCTTTTCTTCGTTATAATCTTCCTGAATCTCCACACCTCGAAGCTCCGTGTCCCGTTCTGCAAAGCTTTCTGTAGCTTCCAGTGCCAGGTCCGTTCTGATTCTGCTGTTACCCAACATTCTTTTCTCCTCCGGATTGTCTTTTTATGTAGGATTTGTCTTTTTTATAGGAATTATGTATTGACATTCAAAGATATGTGTAATAAAATATATAAGCATGTTCACAGAAGCGCCCGTGTCTGTTTCTGGAACAGATCATCAAAAACTCGAAATGGAGGTGTATCACATTGGCTAACATTAAATCCGCAAAGAAAAGAATTTTAGTAAACAGAACTAAAGCTGCGAGAAACAAGTCTATCCGCTCTGCTGTTAAAACTTCCATCAAAAAGGTAGAAGCTGCAGTTCAGAACAACGATAAGGCTGCTGCACAGGTAGCGCTCAACGAAGCAATCGCTACTATCAGCAAAGCAACATCCAAGGGTGTTTACCACAAAAACAACTGTGCAAGAAAAGTTTCCCGTTTGACAAAAGCCGTTAACAACATCGGCTAATAGAAAACGAACTTGTTTTTAATTATAAGCTTATAATTAAAAAAGACAGTCACAACCGTCATGTGACTGTCTTTTTTCTATTTTGCTGATCACCCCAGCTCAACCATTCTTCTGATACATTTTTCTGCCCCATCCATCACATTCTGAGGAAGCTGGATTTCTTCTCCTCCCTGTCCCTTCAGACAGTTATAAATATCCATCAGCGTCGTAACCTTCATATCCATACAGGTCAGAGATACGGAAAGAGGATAAAATCTTTTTTCCGGGTAGGAAAACTGCAGATGCTCCACAATACTGTTCTCTGTTCCGATAATAAATTCCTCTGCCTCTGATTTTTCTACATAAGCCATGATTCCAGTAGTTGAACCGATATAATCTGCGTGTTTTACAACCTCCGGACGGCACTCCGGATGTACCAGAAGAAGGGCTCCCGGATGAGCCGCTTTTGCCTTTTCCGCCTCATCTCCGGTAACTGCCGCATGACGCGGACATCCTCCATTATAAAAAGCAAACGTCTTTTCCGGGATCTGCTCTGCCACAAAATGTCCCAGATTAGGATCCGGAATAAAAAGAATCTTGTCATGATCCAGACGGCGGCAGATCTCCACTGCGGAAGCAGAGGTCACGCACACATCACACTCTGTTTTCAGTTCCGACGTTGTGTTGATATAAGCCACAACCGCATAACCTGGATATTGCTTTTTCAGTTCTCTCAGTTCATCTATTGTAAGCTGTTCAGCCATAGGACATCCTGCTGCAGAATTCGGAAGCCATACTTTTTTATCCGGGCTTAAGATCTTACATGTCTCCGCCATAAACCGCACGCCGCACATGAGGATACCTTCACAGTCACTTTTGGAAGCCTGCACGCTTAATCCATAAGAATCTCCTGTGTAATCAGCCACCTCCAGGATCTCATGTCCCTGATAGGCATGTGCCAGGATACAGATATTCTTTTCCTTTTTCAGACGGAGGATCTCCTCCTGTATCTCTGCAATCTTCATAATTTGTTCTCCTCTTTTTCTTTCTTTTCCCATGGCTGCAAAGGCGCCAGAAACCCCGCTTTTTCAAGCTGCTGTCCGATCAGATCCAGACGGTCCTGGCTGGATGCCTCCACAAGATGATAATGATAACCTGAAGTAGCGTTGCTCAGGACTGTAGAATGACTGCTGTTTAAAGCCTCTACAAACTCTGTCACATCATGTCTGGACCGGATATCCATTTCTGCAGATACACGACCATATACTCGGTGACTGATACTGATATTTTTTACATGCCCGCCACAGTCTACGATCAGGTTCAATTCTTCTGCTGCCTGCTCCTGTCTGTGACGTACCTTAAATTCTCTGGTAAAACTGGTGTCCTGCTGGATGGCATATCCCTTTGTAGTGGAAAGGATGCCCGGTGTAGACGCGCGGATCACCGCCATATCCTGAACGATCACCTGACGGCTTACCCCGAATTTTGCCGCAAGCTCTCTGGCCGCAACCGGGATTTCCGTTCCCTGAAGGATCCGCAGGATCTCCTTTCTCCTCTCAGAGGTGTTCATGATATGCCTCCTCTCAGACTGCGTGAAGATTTTTCATGGAAATATCAAGGATCGGTGCCGAATGGGTCAGTGCACCGCTGGAAACATAATCCACACCAACGTCACGGATCTTTGCGATGTTCTCTTTTGTCACATTTCCAGAGCACTCTGTCTCTGCTCTTCCGTCAATAAGGGCAACTGCCTCCTTCATCTGTTCTGGTGTCATATTATCCAGCATGATGATGTCTGCGCCTGCTTCTACGGCCTCTTTTACCTGCTCCAGAGATTCCACCTCGATCTCGATCTTCCGTACAAAAGGTGCGTATGCCTTTGCCATAGCCACAGCCTTTGCTACGCTTCCGGCAGCTCCAATATGATTATCCTTCAAAAGTACTCCGTCTGAAAGATTATAACGATGGTTACAGCCTCCGCCTACGCGTACGGCATACTTTTCAAATACACGACAGTTTGGTGTTGTCTTTCTTGTATCCAGAAGAGTCAGGCTGCTGCCTTCCAGAAGTCCTGCCACTTCTCTTGTATAAGTAGCGATCCCGCTCATTCTCTGAAGATAATTAAGCGCTACCCGCTCACCGGAAAGAAGCACACGGATGTCTCCGTTTACTTTTGCCAGAAGCTGTCCGTTCTTTACCTGATCTCCATCCTTACAGAAAAATTCAATTTCAGTCTTATCATCAAGAAGGGTAAATACTCTTGCATAAACCTGAAGTCCGGCGATCACTCCGTCCTCCTTGGCAATCAGATCTACTGTTCCCTGCTGTGCCTCCGGCATTACAGCGTTGGTAGAAACGTCCTCACTTGTAATATCTTCTCTCAGAGCCATCATGATCAGCTCATCTGCCTGCATTTTCATTGTAATCTCATTCATGACTGTTTTTCATCCTTTCGATTTCATTTAATACGTTTTTCCGATAGCCTGCCATCAGAGATTCCCGGTCTTCATAACATTTCCGGTCAATAGCGCCTGCACGGCATAGCTCCGGTTTCTTCCCAAATAATATATCATCCGCTGCTCTTCTTGCAAATACCAGAGATTCCAGAAGAGAATTACTTGCCAGACGATTTTTTCCGTGAACCCCGTTGCAGCTTGTCTCTCCACAGGCATAAAGCCCCTCCATGGAGGTTCTGCTTCCCAGATCCACCCGGATGCCTCCCATAAAATAGTGCTGAGCAGGAACTACCGGAATCGGTTCTTTCCGCACATCATAGCCTTCTTCCAGACAACGTCTGAAGATATTCGGAAAGTGTCTCATGATGGTATCCTCCCCCAACGGACGCATATCCTCCCACACATATTCTGTGTCCTGCTTTTCCATCTGGTCAAAAATCGCCTGACTCAGAAGATCTCTGGGCTGCAGCTCATTGGTAAAACGCTGTCCGTTTTTGTCACAAAGATGTGCCCCTTCCCCCCGTACAGATTCTGAAATCAAAAATCTCCTGCCCGGCTTTTTGGAATAAAGGGTAGTCGGATGGATCTGTATGTAATCCAGATGCTCCAGGGCAACCTGGTGTTTCATGGCAATCCCAAGCGCATCTCCTGTAATATGAGGAAAATTGGTGGAATTTTTATAAAGTCCGCCAAGCCCTCCACAGGCCAGGACTACATAAGGCGCACGAATATCATAGATTTCATCCTGCTCATCCATGACCACCACACCACCGCAGATATTATCCTGAGAAATCAGATCCACCATAGTCATATATTCACAAATTTCTATATTTTCTCTTTTCTGCGCCTGCTCAAGAAGTCTGGAAGTGATTTCTTTCCCTGTAATATCCTTATGAAAAAGAATTCTGGGCTGGGAATGTGCCCCTTCTCTGGTAAACAGAAGATCTCCTTCCTCACTTCGTTCAAAGTCCACATTTCTCATAAGAAGATCGCGAATAATACTGTTAGAACTTCGAATCATTAAGTCTACCGCTTTTTTATTATTCTCATAATGACCGGCACGCATGGTATCCTCAAAATAATCATCGTAGTCAGCCTCTCCCCGAAGCATGCAGATTCCACCCTGAGCCAGAAAAGAATCCGACTGATCTGCTTCTTTTTTAGTGATCATCAGGATCTTCTTCCTATCCGGAAGATTCAGGGCACAGTACAGACCTGCGGCGCCTGTTCCCACAACGATCACGTCATAATGTTCTTTCATGTTTTCTCCTCATATTCTTAACATTTTTTTGCAAGTATACCACCAGACTTAACAGGTGTCAAGACACCTGTAATGATAAGAGTAAAGTTGAGGAGACAAAAAATACCGGAATTTATCTGGCGGAACTATATTTCACGATCAGCAGTTCCACACTGAGTACATCCTGAAGCCGTCCGGTTTTTACCGCTTCTTCTGCATCAACAAAATCTTCTTCTGCTCTATGAAGTTCTTCCGAACTATAAGATCGGGCACAGGCTGCGATATTTCTGGCCACAAAAGAAGGAACGCCCAGGCGGGAGGCAATCTCTGGCTGAGCCACTCCTTCCTCAGCCATTTTTTTTGCCAGAAAAAGCTGATGGAACTGTTTTGCAAGGAGAAACAGGATTCTCATCGGAGGTTCCTTCAAAGTCAAAAGGTCGTAGTAGAGGTCCAAAGCTCGCTTTTGATTTTTTTCTGTTACAGCACGTACCATATCAAAAATCTTATTTGCTGTTTGTGTTGTACAGACTGCCTCAATATCCTGAGCAGTCACAATGTCTCTGCCTTCTGTATAAGTAATCAGTTTTTCCAGTTCCATGCGGATATTCCCCATATCTGTACCGGTTTTTGTAAGAAAAAGCTCCATATCAGAAGTTTTGATCTTACGTCCTTCTCTTCCAAGGATTCCGGCAGCCCAGCGCATCAGAGATTTTTCATCCTGGCGGGCAAATTCTGTTACCCGCCCCATACTTTTTACCGACTTATACATCCTGCTTCGCTTATCTACTTCTTCCTCTACAAAAATCATCCTTACATAGTCAGGAAGTGTTTTCATATAATCAGCAAGTTCTTCACATTTATTTTTAAAAAAGCCGGAGTTTTCCACAAGAATCACCCTGTGATCCGCAAAAAAAGGCAACGTCTCGCAGAGATCGATCATCTCTCTTACCTCGATCCCTTTTCCCTCATACCGGCTGAAATTCATTGTATCCCCATCTGGATTGAAAGCTTTTAACAGCTTATCCTTATACTGCTGTCTAAGATAAGCTTCCTCTCCATATAAAAGATATGCTGTTTTAAAATTTCCTGTTTTTAAATCTTCCTGTAAGCTTTTCAAGTTCAAACTCCCTTTGTCGTTTCTTTTTATTTTTCTATTATACAAAGATTCATTGCCTCCCGCAAGACAATTCCCCTGCTCTTGCTTCTCCCTTCCGCCTGTTTCGCTGCCGTTCAAACTACTTGTTCGCTATCTTCTGCCCATCCTGTTCTTTTATAAAGCCTTCTGTCCATATGTGGATTCCGTCTGTATACAAAATGACGGCACCGTTTTTCATGGTATATTCTACTTTTATCCCGTTCTTTTTCATCCGAAGAGTAGTTTCCGGCGAGGGATGTCCATAGGTATTGGAGTCGGAGCAGGATATAACTGCCAGTTCCGGCTTTACCCGATCCAGAAACTCCTGGCAGGTGGAATATCTTGATCCATGATGGGCTGTCTTTAAAAAGTCCACATCCGAAAACTCTGGCAGCAGTTTTTTCTCTGTATTCATGCCAATATCGCCGGTAAAAAGCCCCTGAAACTCTCCGTACTCTACTTCTATTACCATGCCGTCCTCATTTACATTCTCTCCCGAAGTATTCTTCAAAGGAGCAAGGATTCGAAATTTTACTTTTCCACTGGAAAAAACATCTCCATTTTCAATATGGAGCACCTGGACTTCTGCTTTTTTTGCCAGGTTTTCAAGGAGCTGATAAGCTTCCGGCTTTTCTCTCCACCGTGGCAGCATTAATGTTCCTGCTTTTACTGAAGTCAGTCCCTGCGCCATATACTCCAAAAGTTCCTGTATACCGCTGATATGATCAATATCTGTATGCGAGACAAAGATTCCGTCTATATAGGATATTCCTCTGCTTTTTAAATATGGAAGAAGCTGGTATGCTGCTGTGTTTTTCTTATTGCTGCTTCCGCAATCCATAAGAAATACTCCTTTTTCCGGCAGTTCCAGAACAATCCCATCTCCCTGGCCGATATCCAGACAGGTAATACGAAGCTTGTTTTGAGGATGCCAGGAAAGGATAAGGATTCCGGCCAATATCACAATACTGCATAAAAAAATCCTTCCGGTTCTCTTCTTTTTTTCCCTTATCCGCAGTCCCCAGAATATCCCCAGGGTCATCAGCCCATAATACATCACCCACTGCCAGACTTCCGGTTTTCCTCCAATCCAGGTACAGAAAGGCAGTTTTCCTGCCAGCATACCCAGTTCCTCATAAAACCATAGAAGCACTCTTCCGGGAACAACAGCCACAGCTGCAGCCTCCCGGTTTATAAAGCCAACTATGCTGCAGCATAACCCGCTGAGCAATACCCCGCCTACCGTAGGAAGTACTGCCAGGTTCAAAAAAATACCGGCAACGGAAACCTCGCCAAAGGATGTCAGCATAATCGGAAGTGTAGAGAGCTGTACCGCTGCAGACCCTGCCAGAGCTTTGCCCACCCGGCTTCGTATCCTCATGATTTTTGTCAGGCAGGGCAGCACAAAAGCCACGCCCACCACTGCCCCAAAAGACAGCAAAAAGCTGCTGCTGTATAAATACGCAGGGGAATCCAGAAGAAGCAAAATTGCGGATACCGCCAGCGCAGTAAGGATATCATAGGTCCTTCCCAGAATCTTCGCGCCCACCGAAAGCACAAACATACATACCGCTCTCATAGAAGAAACACTCCCTCCGGTAAATATCCCATACTGGAGCATTACCATAAGGGATAAAAAACCAGCCGTTCCATTTCCCAATCTCATTTTTTTCATCAGGGAAAAAAGACCCATTCCAAGAATACTGATATGCAGCCCCGTTTAACCTCACTCTCGGTACACATTATAAAGAAACTCTTTTATATAGAAAGAATTTTACCCCCTTACCCCACTTTCAAAAGGGGGATAAGGGGGTAAACGCTTTATTCCATCTTTCCTTCCGGTGCATAGATAGCCATAATTTCTTCTTCATTTTCTTTGTGATCTACTCTAATCCAAAAATCTCTGATCCAAAATCCTACCCTATGGTTACCTATCGCATATAATTCATTTGTTGCGAAATCCACAATAAATACTTCAGGAAGTCGGCCATTCTCATCACTCCACTCCATTTCTTCTTTGTACATCTCACACACTTTGTCTAAACATTTTTGACATTGGTGCTAGAATATAAATAGTACAAGCCAAAATGAGAAATTCCAAATACACATAAGCATGGTACAATAGAAACATGCTGAAGGAGGATCTCATATGGCAAAGCAACATGACAAACAATTTAAACTTGATGCAATCCAGTACTATCAGGATCACAAAGATCTCGGAGTACGTGGATGTGCTGAAAATCTTGGCATCGGCTACAGTACATTAACAAAGTGGCTGAAAGACTTCCGGGAATCAGGTGATATTCCTGTTCGTGGTTCTGGTAATTATGCATCTGATGAGCAGAAGGAAATTGCCCGTCTCAGACGTGAATTACGTGATGCCCAAGATGCACTTGATGTGTTAAAAAAAGCAATCAACATTCTGGGAAAATGACGGAAGCCATTTATCTCGAAGTGTCTGAGAAGACGGAAGCTGCCAAAAAGGCTGGACGCCGGGTTTCCGTCTCCGGAATGTTGAAATTTTTAGGTGTCTCTCGCTCAGGGTATCTTGCATGGCTCCACCACGTACCTTCTGATGCAGAAAAACGTCGTGAAGCTGTAAAAGCAAAAATACAGGATATTTATGATGATTCCAAGCAGAACTACGGTGCTCCAAAAATCACTGTAGAACTTCGAAAAACGGGTGAAGTCATTTCGGAAAGAACCGTTGGTACATATATGCGCCAAATGGGGATCCGTGCTCAGTGGAGCAAACCATGGACCATCACCACAAAAGATTCTGATTTCAGCACAGAATTACAAAATATCCTTGATGAACAGTTTAATCCTGACCGCCCGAATGCTGTCTGGTGTTCGGATATCACCTACATCTGGACAATAGACGGATTTGTCTATCTGACCAGTATTATGGATTTATTTTCCAGAAAAATCATAGCCTGGACACTTTCAGAAACACTGGAAGTATCCTGCGCGATTGATACTATAAACAAAGCCAAAGCTCGCCGAAATATTGATCAACCATTAATTATCCATTCGGATCGTGGCAGCCAATATGTTGCAAAAGAATATAAAAAAGCAACCGAAAATATGCAGCGTAGCTACTCGAAGAAAGCTTTTCCGTGGGATAATGCATGCATTGAATCCTTTCATTCTGTTATCAAACGTGAATGGCTCAATCGCTTTAAAATTCGTGATTATAAGCAGGCATACCAGTTGATTTTTGAATATCTGGAAGCTTTCTACAATACGAAACGAATTCATAGCCATTGCAACTATATGTCGCCAAACGAATTCGAACGAGTGTATGAAAGAACGCACACTGAGGCGGAGCTTCTGGCAGGTTAAAGTGGGGAGAAATTTCTCATTTTAACTTGTACTAAATCTTGACATAGGACCACATAGAAATTGCTTTGCCTTATCAAAGTCCAATCCACTACCATCGTCATAAGTAACACTTGCTTCGAATATCCCTCGTCCCGGCATACCAGAAATATGGAACATACACTCTCCATCACCATGTCCACTTGTCATAATCCCCATTGTACCGTTCTCCAGAACTTCTGTACCGTCATCAGAATAAGCTCTCGTATCCAAATTGCTAATATCCATTGTATTAAGGCACACCAATCCTATCATTCCACTTTTTCTGAAATATGGCATTAAACTATTTTCATTGTCACCACAAATGTAACAGTCTCCTTTTAATTCAGAATCAACCTGAATACTATAATCTTTTTCTTCTATGCTTTCAGAAAGAACTCTATCCTTAAAATCGGATTGGGTTGCTTTTTCTGTACATCCAGACAACACACACATTGATGCCAATAGTAACGGAATTACTAATTTTTTCATAAACTCCTACCTTTCAGGGCAAAAAAAGAACAGCCCATAGTGTTTTCACTTATGAACTGTCCTACTTTTTCTGTAAACTCCGCACGAAGGTAAGTAATATCTCCCTCTCTTTATCATCCAAATACTCCCAAGTTTCTACCAGTTCCAGTTGACCTGCTGATAAGTCAGGGCGGATTCCGTCTTTGGTAAAAAACTGTGCCAGCGTAATTCCAAATGCATCACATATCTTTTCTATAGTTGGAATCGTTGGGATACTTTCTTTTGAAACAATTTTCCCCAATGCTGTCTGTGACATTCCAGTCAATTGAGAGAGACGGTATCTTGAAATTTTATGCTTTTCACACAACTCAATAATCCTCAATGCAACATAGTCTTCTGTAAGCAAGTAATCTACACCTCTCCTCTGATACTAGATGTATTTATTTTATCCCGTTATCAGAGGTTTGATTAGAACCGTAATAGTTTAGTATTTTACTAACTTATAGATTAGTATTGGTACAAAAAAAATTATATGGATAGTTCATAAGTATATCGTTCTTCTTAATTCAATAATCGCTATCCTGTTTCGCTTTCGTATAAAAAAAGAAACAGTCCAATATTTTCTTAGAACTGTCCCTCTTATTTCTTCAGTCCACGAATCATTGTCATGAATACCTTCCGTTCCTCAACATCCAACGAATCCCATATCATAAGGATTTCTCTTTGAGTCTCTGTCAAATTTGGATGACTCTCCTCATTCGAAAAAAACTGCGCTAATGTAATGCCGAAGGCACTGCATAACTTTTCAAGAGTTGGTATGGTCGGAATACTCTCTTTTGATATTATGCTTCCAATTGCAGTTTGGGACATTCCGGTCAGTTGAGCAAGACGATACTTTGTCAATCCACGCTTTTCACATAAATCAACAAGACGATCAGCTATGTAGTCCTCTGCACACAAGTAAATACACCTCTCTTCCGATATACGTTACTTTCATTTTAAACGTAAATCGAAAGATTTATTAGAACCATATTTCTTTAGTATTTACTCAACTGCACTTGACTATACAGGCAAAAAAATAAGATGCTATTGTGCATTCTCCAGTTCTATCAGACGATTATCCAGTCTGTTATACTCTCTTTGAGTTTCTTCAATTTTAGCATACATCTTTAAAATTGTCGAACCTTTTACAAAGACTCTTTTTTCGCAGTAGCGGTATAACTTCTCCTTTAACTTTCTTAAATGTAATCCACATTTTTGAAGCTCTTTCAAAAGCATTTCTTCTTCATATTCTGACAATTATTCCACCTCCCTTTCGCTACGATAATACCATTTGAAGACAAATTCCGCAATAAAAATCCATCGACGAAATTCCCTTTATTCCGACATCTTCTCGTTATTTTTAACATGTGCTATACTCCTCTTTAGTGTAGTATGTACTTTTGTACAATTCACCTTTAAAAGCCGGGAGCAGATTTCCAAATAGAACTTGCTCAAACGGCGAAAGGAGGTGATAACATGCCTATAAACTATCCATTAATTGGTATCCGCATCAAAGAAATCCGAAATCAGCAAGGAATCTCTGCGGAAGAATTAGCTGAACTGGCAGATTTATCTTCTGTTTATATCAGCTACATTGAAAATGCCAAGCGGAAACCCAGTTTAGAATCTCTTGTCAAAATCTGCAATGCACTGGGAATTACGTTGGATGAATTGCTCTATGGAAATCTGCTTTACAATCCTACAGAATATCAAACAGATATTGATCTGCTTATGGCAGACTGTTCCAAAAACGAAAAGCGTTTCATCTTCCTGATTCTTTCTGCGGTAAAAGATATTCTTCGGAGCAATGATTGGTCTTTAATTGAAAAAATACTTCTAAAGGACAGCAATTTAAAAGACCTATAATTGAATCACAAATCCATTTCACTTTATATAAACCATCCGTTATTCAATTAACTGGTGGTTTATGTCTTTTTCTCACAAAAAAATTATAATGAAAATAAATCGCAATACAAGGAATGATAACCTATGAAAGAATATGAAGAAAGAACTGAAACAATCGAACAACAAAAAGCCCTTATTCGTGAACGTTATAAAGGAATAAATCCCGATGAGCTTGATGTCATTCCTGCGCTCCCAAAACCGGATATATTTAAAACATCTTCCATGTTAAGAGTAGCAGTTTATGCTAGAGTTTCCACTGACGATCCTCGGCAGACATCCTCATACGAGCTTCAAAAAAATCATTATCAAGACGTGGTAGATCGTAACCCCAACTGGAATCTTGTGAAAATATATGCCGATGAAGGAATTTCCGGTACATCTCTGCAACATAGAGAAGCCTTCAAGCAGATGGTACAAGACTGCGAAGATGGCAAAATTGATCTTATACTCACAAAAAGTGTATCTCGATTTGCTCGTAATGTTGTGGACTGTATCGGTTATGTCCGAGAGCTTCTTTCTCTCCGTCCTCCGGTCGGTGTATTTTTTGAAACCGAACATTTAAATACCCTTGATCCCAAAAGCGAAATGATTCTTTCCTTCATGTCTACCCTTGCACAAGAGGAAAGTCATACAAAAAGTGAAATCATGAATGCCTCTATTGAGATGCGTTTTCGCCGAGGAATATTCCTGACACCCCCTTTGCTTGGATATGATCAAGACGAAAACGGAGAATTAAAAATTAATGAACACGAGGCGAAAATCGTAAAGCTGATTTTTTATATGTATTTGAACGGAAATACCTGTCAGGAAATTGCCGATACGCTTACGGAACTTGGTTGTAAAACAAAAAAGAATAATGAAGTATGGTCTTCCGGTTCTGTTCTCCAGATTTTACAAAACGAAAGACATTGTGGTGATGTGCTTGCCCGTAAAACATGGACACCAAATTATCTTGATCATAAATCCCGAAAAAACAATCAAGACCGTAATCAATATAGAAAACGTGAACATCATGAAGCCATTATTTCACGAGATGATTTCATTGCAGTTCAAAAACTGATCAGTAATGCTAAATACGGAAACAAAGCCTTGCTTCCTGAACTTCATGTGATTCCAGACGGAGCACTAAAAGGATTCATCACGGTTAACCCCCGTTGGGCCGGATTCAAACCAGATGATTATCGTGCTGCTTCATCCAGTATTCCCGATTCAGAAATCACGCTTTCGGATACAATCCCTATTACTGCGCAACTTGGTTCTTTTGACTTAAGAGGATATGAAATCGCACATGGTCAGTTTTTTGAAACTACTGGAAAAATATCAGCGACTCTATCTTATGAAAAACTCAATTTTAGTACGGAAGCACTCAGAAAATTTGGGGAAATTAAAACCGTAGAACTGCTGATACATCCAAGTTCCTACCTTCTCGCTGTACGGCCTTGCACACTTGAAGATAATCGAAATAAAGTCCAATGGGCGCGCCTGCGAAATGGAGTTCTCGTTCCTCGCTATATATATGGAGCAGCCTTCCTACCTACACTTTACGAATTGTTTGGCTGGAATCCAAACTGCAAATACCGTGTTCTCGGAGTGGCACATCAAAAGGGATCTGAAAATGTCCTGATTTTTAATATGAAAGAAACCGAAGTACGCATTCCGAATGAAGCACCTGCAACAACGGACAAAGATTCCCCTAATAAATCAACAGAAGCTTCCTCCACCCCCAAAACTATCCTCGGTTATCCGGCAGAATGGATGAATAGCTTTGGAAACAATTATTATAGTCAAACTCATGCACGGGAACTGGCTGCTTTTACAAATAATAAGAATTGGCAAACCACCTCTGAAGGACAGCCCTATAAGGAATCAGAACTGCATACCACGCCCAAAGCGGATCTCACGAAAGGAATCGTGGAAATTATGGAAGAAATAAAGGAGAATCGTAATGACTGACACACCTGTAAACACATGGAAACTGGCACAAAATATTCCCGAAGATATGAGCAAACCTCAAAATCCCCTGCCAGTAACTATCACACCGGGAAAGGATGGACAATCCGACATCATTGAAGACATGGATTTCAGCTTTGATGGATATCAAGTTGTCCGTGGCGAATTTTTCGCCCATACATTTGAGCCTTCCTTTACATTTAACAATTACAAAGTATCTGTAAATATGGCCTGTATAAAAAAACTTCCTTCTGTAGAATATGTGCAGATACTCGTAAACCCAGAAGAAAAAAAGCTTGCTGTAAGGCCATGCCGTGAAGAAGAAAAAGACTCTTTTCGTTGGTGTTCCGCAGGAAAAAAGAAAAATCCAAAACAGATCACCTGCCGGATATTCTTTGCAAAAGTTATCTCTTTGATGAACTGGAATCCTAACTATCGTTACAAACTTTTAGGAAAACTCATCCGATCCGGTGATGAAGTATTATTCATTTTTGACCTGACAACCCCGGAAATATTCATGCGCACTTCCAAAGAGGGAGAAAAGCCAAGAGTATCTCGAACTGCAAGCTATCCTTCTGAGTGGCAGAATCAATTCGGAGTTCCTGTCGAAGAGCATCAAAATGCCCTGCAGATCAATATTTTTGATGGATATGCAGTATTTGATGTCCATGAAAAAAAGAAAACACAGTCTCCTATGCAGGAGCAGATACCAGTCCCAAACGAAAGTGAGGTGCTAGATGATGAGTCGAGAAAATCTATGTCAACCCATCCTGAGTATTGATTTAAAAAAGAGTCTTATTCGTATTCATCGTAATACACTACGGCTTCTCGGCGATCCTGATTATATTCAACTACTGATTAATCCCAATTCCAAAATGATAGCAATAAAGGCTGGCGATAAACGGGATTATCTCGCACATAAAGTTAGAAAATATCGTTTTGAAACAGGATACAGTTATGAATTATACTGTAAAGATTTATTACAAACCATGATGACTGTAGACTGTGGGTGGGAATATGGAAATATTTTCCGCTTATATGGGCAATTTAATTCCAAAGCAGGAGTTATACAGTTTTCCATGTCGGAAACGTCCCCTTCTATGCAACAGAATACTGAATGGAGTGAACAAACATTATGAGCAGCTATAATAACTATACCCTTAAATTTGATCCGGAATTTACGAATCTCATTCAGCCATTAGAAGATCGCGAACATAAATCACTGGAACGAAAAATAAGCTCCCACGCATACAGTGAGCCGATTTACACTTGGAATGGATTGATTGTGGATGGAGTTGAAGCATATCAAATCTGTCATAAACGAGGAATCAAATTTCGTATCAAACGCATGTATTTTTTAAGCCGGGAGGATGCAGTCTCATGGATCTGCACACAGCAACTTAAACGTGAAGACCTTACAGAAGCCAACCGCAAATATGTGATTGGGAAGAAATACGATGCCGTAAAAGCGATTACTGCCCGTCTTTCATCTGAAAATTCCACTACCGGAAAAGGCAGTCATACATATCATATAGAAAAGAAAATTCCTTGCAGGCATATTTCCGCAACACAGATAGCATCTGAATGCAACACATCTCCTGCTTCCGTGTACAAATACAATGAATATAGTCGTGCATTGGATAATATTTGTGAGAAAACTCCCCAAATGGTAGAACGAATCCGTTCCGGTAAGCTTCGCATTTCTCACGCCAATATTATTGAACTTTCCCGACTGCCTCATTATGAACTCAAAAAATTATATGATTACATGATTGAAAAAGGCATTGAACATCTAAGCTATCCTGATATGAAGCGTGAACTTCAATGGAGAAAAGTTGTTGCTCCAACCCAAAAGGAAAAAAGCGTAGAACCGAAACCCGTCATCAAGCAAATGCCAAAATTTGATCCCGATGCCGAGCTTTCCAGTCTTTCTCTCACAATTCCTTCTTGGTGCAGTTCCATCGAACGGGTAATGAATGTGACTGATTTCCAACGTTCTTCTAAAGAAGGAAAAAAGCGTTTAAAAGTACAACTGAGTAATCTAATGACTGTAATTGATAAAATTACAAAGATTTTGGAGGAAGTATGATTATGGAAGAAAATATTGAAGAATTACAAAGATATGTCCCAAACGTTCATTTTGAACAGATACCTATCAAAAACCTTGTTTCAGACCAAAATTATCAAAGAAACCTATCTTTGCGCCATGTTGAAAAAGCAGCTGCAAACTTCGATCTGTATCAAATCAATCCTGTAAAGGTAAGCCGTAGGAATGGCATTAATTATGTGTTTAATGGACAGCATACTATTGAAATCGTGGCATTGGTATCCGGTTCCCGTGAAACTCCTGTCTGGTGTATGATCTATGATGATTTAAATTATACTCAGGAAGCAGATATCTTTGCTAACCAGATGAAATATGTAAAGCCTCTGCTGCCTTATGAAATCTTCATGGCTAACATCGAGGCTGGAAGCGAAAAAGAATTGATTATCAAGGATTTAGTGGAATCCTATGATTTATCTATCACATCCTCTTCTCACCCCGGCGGAATCTGTGCGGTATCAACTTTGGTAAATATATATGACAAATATGGTTTCCATACTCTTGACCGTGTACTCCGCTTATGCGTGGCCACTTGGGAAGGCGCACCTATGTCCTTCAGTTCCAATATGCTGAACGCAGTCGCAAGGTTAGATAATGCTTTCGGAGATAAAATGAGTGATACCACTTTCAAAGAAAGGGTTGGTCGTGTTTCTGTCCGTGAAATCGGACGTCAGGCAAGAGAACGCCGTGGAGGATCTCTTGGATTTGCAGAAGCGATTCTGATTGCCTATAACAAAAAATCAAAACACCCTCTCCGCATGGATACCCTCTACGCTCATAAAACTCCACGAGGAAAAAAGGCGGATATTGAAACATCAGAAAATACCGATGTATTCGAAGATGATATGGTTGATGGACAGCTCGCAATTTTTACAGAAGAAACTGAAGAAAATATGGCTCTGTTGGAATAACCTCAGAGCCTATATCTTTACCTTAATCTCCGTGCCATCCAAAAATCGAATCACCATTATTTCTTTTCCCTGTACAATTACCCTTTCCAAAACCATCTGTCCAAGTTCTGGCAGCATCTTTGTAAGAGGCGGTTGCAACGTCAATCCTATCATTTGTTCCGCACGAAGTCTTTCTAATGGATTTCCGTCTTTCTTGTTTTTCTCCCATTTGGGAAGATATTGTTCTCTTTCCGCAACAATCTGGTTCCACGCCGTAATAAAACCCTTAAGTAAGTTTTCATGCGGGAGATTCTCACTGGCACATCCTTTCACTCCATGATTTTTACTTCTGTTATTACATTGCCAAAACTCTACTCCCCTGCTTTTCCAACTTTTCTTTCCACAAACTGCACCACACTTTCCACAGACTACCCTGCAAGAAAACGGATTGACCTCCGAGCCATATCCATAGAAAGTCAAGCCCAATTCCTGCATGTAGGAATCCCTTCTTTCCAATTCAAGTTGTGCCGCTTCCCATTGTTCTTTTGGAATGATTGCTTCGTGGCTCTCTTTTACATAAAACTGCTCCACTTCCCCATGATTCTTTTTTACTTTCTTGGTAAGGAAATCTGCTGTATAAGTTTTTTGCAAAAGGGCATCACCCATATATTTTTCATTTTTCAGAATCGCCCTTACAGATGCACTTCTCCATTCTTCCCTGCCTGTACCAGTCTTGATATGATCCTCCATCAGCATTTTTGCAATAGCAGCCGGATTATAGCCATTCAAAAACTCCCGATAAATTCGCTTCACTATTTTTGCCTGTTCCTTATTTACAATCAGCTTCCCATCATCGCCTTTATCATATCCGAGAAATTTTGTACAATCCACCTGCGGAATTCCCTTTTTAAACTTGCTTCGTATTCCCCATTTACAGTTCTCCGAAATATTTCTTGATTCGTCCTGAGCCAGCGAAGATAATATGGTAAACAATAATTCTCCTGATGCATCTAAAGTGTTGATGTGCTCTTTTTCAAAAAATATTCCGATTCCAAGATTCTTTAACCTTCTGCTATATTCCAAACAATCCTGCGTGTTACGAGCAAATCTTGATATGGATTTTGTAATGACCAAGTCGATTTTCCCTTCTTCACAGTCACGAATCATACGTTTAAATTCCTCACGCTTTTTGGTATTTGTGCCGGAAATTCCCTCATCCGCATAAATGCCTGCCATCTGATACAATGGATTATCCTGAATATATTTTGTGTAATACTCCACTTGATTTTCAAAACTGTTCAGCTGTTCTTCCTGATCTGTAGAAACCCTGCAATATGCCGCTACCCGAAGGTTTCTCGTTTTCTGCTGAGTCCTGCCACCCACTCTATAAGGCTGACTCGCTGGTATAACTGTAATGCTTCTCGCCATTTTTATCTTCCTTTCCCATAATATATATTTTGCCATCAGGCAGATTCCATCCCTTTATAATTTCATCGGGAATACGGACTCCCGGACATTTTGCCTGCCCCTTTCTTTTATAGCTCGAACATATCCATCTTACTGTTCCATGTGAAATATACCGTCCGAGCCTACTTCCGCATCTTGCACAATACAATCGTTTATAGTACGGATAATTTTCCTCATTTAATTCTGGATATAGCTCTTTGTGATTGAATTTTTTCTTTTTATGCTTATTCTTCCATGTTCTCTCACCTACATGCTTTAAATGTACCTCTCCATACTTATCTACGGTTTCTGAAAAATATCTGTTTCCTTCAATCTCCATTTTCCGTAAATCGTTATCCAAAACGTGAATGCCTGTACAGAATTTTTTTGTCCCTCTCTTCTGTCCGGAGCAATCCCAAGAAAGCCGATGCCCATGACTGTACACCCGTGGCTTCAAAGGCCATCCACATTTTGCACAAAAAATATGATTCATGTAAGGATAATTTTCTTCCGTGAATTCCTGAATCACAGAGTGTTCGGCTCTTTCTGCCCTCATGTCTTCCAGCTTCCGCTGTGCTTTTTCCCATGTTTTTTCCGATACAATCGGCGGATGATTATCTTTTGCATAGTACATGGCTTTTTCTCCGCGATTCTGCACTTGGTGTCTTTTCCCATCTATAAAAGTTTTCTGCATCAGAACATCACCCTTGTAAATTTCATTTTCCACAATGCGGAAAACGGTACTCGCTGTCCACTCTGCCCCCTGAACGGTCTGAATATTTCTCGCATTCAATACTCTTGCAATGTTCGTGCAGTTCACGCCCTGAATTACCAAATCGTAAATTTCCCTGATAACGGACGCTTCTGGTTCTTTTGCCCGATATTCTCCATTTTCATCTTTTTCATATCCATAAGATCTTTCCAAATAAGCTACGACTTCGCCATTCTCAATGCGGTGTAAATAAGCCATCTTGGAACTCTCACTTGCAGATTCACTTTCTGCTTGTGCAAATGCTGCCAATATGGTAAGCAGCAATTCTCCCGCTTCCGTAAGTGTATTGATGTTTTGTAGTTCAAAAAAAATACCGACATTTCGTTCCTTCAGCTCTCTGGAAGCCTTCAGAACGATTGCGGTATTTCTGGCAAACCGTGATACGGATTTCGTAATAATCAAATCAATCTTTCCATTTTTCGCATCCTGCATCATTTTCTGAAACTGAGGGCGGCTTTCCTTAAAACCGGAAATTCCAAAATCTGCATAAACGCCTGCGAACTCATAAGCTGGATTGGACTGAATCATCTCTGTATAATGAGACACTTGATTTTCCAATGAATTTTCTTGCTCAGATGCTTCCGTGGATACTCTCGCATATGCACAGACTTTTAAACGTTTTTTCTCTTTTCCCATATCAGCTTTTCTAACTTCAATTTGCATACTGGTCTCCTCCCTTCTTTTTTGGTAGTCTATATATCACTCTAACCCCCAAGAATAGCAAGTCTTTTTTTCGATACCGTTTGTTTTCTATGATGGAAAATAACGTAAAAAAATTCTGCCGGACAGCATTTTACCGCCCGGCAGAATTTTATAATCTCTTTACATAATCAAGTGAAATCCAGCCTGCACTGGATTTCAGTTTTCCCCATCCTTTATTGGAGCCTGTACCAGCTCGTTCTTCAGTAATAGTAAAAACTCCTTTTCCCGTAAATTTCCCAGTTTTTCCATAATTTGTTCCCGGACCTTTACGGATATTTAAATCCGTTGCGGTAACTTCCACTAGATATGGCGAAAAATCAGCTTTTGGATAAACCTGTTTTCCAGATTCATTAAACACGGCATATCCTTTATTCGCATCTGCACACTTCTTCGCATTTTCCAGTTCATGAAATGCTCCTTTTTGTGAAGCGGCATCTCCCCAAGACTTACGGACACGATACATTTCCTTTGTTTCATCCGGTTTTACAGTTCCTCCCTGCATCCTTTCCTTTACATCTTTACGGAAAGTATTCATGGTATATCCCATTCCAAGACCATTCCATAAGTGTTCCGGATCTCCGTGATTTGACGCAATACCTCTGGTATGCCCTTCCCTATGGCTGATAATTACGCCATCGGCAGTTGGGTTGAGACCATAAAGTTTACAAAGATATGCAAACAGATCTACTGCCGCTTCATAGGTTTTCTTCACCGAAGCCCTTGCCGCCGACAGATTCAAACAGGTAAAGCTGGAACCTCCTGTGTAACGGATACTGGCAGGCTCACACATTTCTACACCGATATGGGTATTATTTCCGCTTCCTTTTGGACCAGATGCACAATGCCATCCCCTATGATTCCACGGAAGCGTCTGATATACCGTACCATCATTTCCGTCAATAAAGCCATGTACGCAGGCTGTTCCATAAGATGGCGTATTCCAATTTTTAATAAACACCGATGCATTCGGCTGCGGACATCCCACGGAATGCAGCATTAATCCTTTTACTGTAATCTTTCTTCCTGCTGTATAGCATGGATTTTTAGTCATGATACTCTGTACTAACTTCATAGATTCCTCCATTTCCCGAAAAAAGCACCGTCTACTCACGGTGCTCTTCGTCATCCTCTTTTAACTGTTCCAACACATTCTTCAGCTTCTGTGGTACCGGAAGACCGATTCTTGTCGCATTTTCCAAAATAGAAATTCCTTCATTAGATAAATAGAAGAAAATTACTGCTGTACGGACAACGCTTCCATCACAAATAATCTGTGTGTCCACGATATGGCCGACTGCTACCAAACAAAAAATCACGACTTTTTTCACGATTCCGTGAAAACCAACCTCACTGGAAACTTCTTTATTGATGACTGCTGCCATAAGTCCCGTGATGTAATCCACTACCACAAAGACAATCAGGGCATACAAAAATCCATCAAAGCCTCCAAGAACTGCTCCGATTGCTCCTCCCATTGCTGCAAAAACACATTGCATGGTTGTTACGAATTGTTTCATAGTCTTTCCCTCTCTTTCTCCCTTTCGGGTATTAAAAAAACAGCCTGTCGGCTGTCATTTCCTTATGCTGTACGTTTCCACATATAGCAGACAATATATGGCTGTAAATTCGAATGGGAAGCACCGCCACCTGTACTTGCGATCGTCCCCTTTGGTGTCAGGGAATGCGTATGACTTCCGGCATTGCTTGTCGGTGCTGTTGCATCTGCTCCCGATACACCGCTTCCATGCACAGTATATCTGCTGCTCCCTGCACCTCCGTCTGTATCACGTCCAATGTTGTGTGTATGACCTCCGGCACTTCCTGTTGTTGTGGCGTTTCCTGTAAAAGTATGCGTGTGGGAGGGCATTTGATTTGCAGTAAGTGTTACCACAGAAGAACCGCCTGTTTTTTCCACAGTATTAAAATTCCCATCACCAGTGTTGATACCTACAGGGACTCTTCCTGCTCCCCATGCCACCCAAGTTCCACCAAAAAATTGGCTCGGATTTGTATTAACCACACTCATATAAATACTTCCAACCGGATAGATTGTTTTCGCAAACTGTTGGATATAATCCTTAAGAAGTTTTCCATAAACCCGCACATCCCAGTCTTCTGACACTTCAAACACATTTTCATCCTCTGCAACTTTACCAACAGCTACTCCTTTGCCGCCACGTTTAAAATCCATTACTACTGCTGCTGTAGAAATGATCTCTTGTATTGAAACAGAAGAAAACGTATCTTTCAGTGTATAACGAACATCAAAGGAATATTCTGTAGAAATATTTCCCCCGCCAAAAACAACAGCCACTCCTGATACAAATGCCCCTGCTGCTATCCATGACTCTGCTGTTGTTCTTTTATAATGAATTGTTCCAGATGCAGTATTCTTTCCCCCACATGATGCAAATTTAAAATTTATCACGCTTCGTACATAAGTCCCGTCCTCATTGACCGCCCCATTACTCAAACATCTTTGCGATGTTGAATTGATAAAAGACGGAGGCGAATAGGGAACTACCGTAATCGATACTGTCTTCTCATCTGAAGTTCTTCCCCTAGAATCCGTAACAACAGCAGAGAATGTGATCGTACCTTCCGTATTCAGAAACCCTGTTGTAAAGCTGGATGCCGTGCTGGTATAACCTCCGCCTGTTATGGAATATGCAGTAATACTCGATCCGTAGCTACCTGCTGCACCATTGATTTTTAAGGTTGCTTTTGATTTTGTCTGTACATAAATGCCCCATGCAGATGGCACTTCTCCATCCACCCTCGCTGCAGTCAGACTGGTAATAGATGGCTTAATGGAGGCCGGAACGCTCAACGTCAATGTACATGTCTTACTTCCAATATTTGTGCTTCCGTTATAGGTCGTGCAGGTAATCGTACAGGTTCCCGTAACCGCTTTTGGTATCTGATTTGCCAATGAAAGTGGCGTGTTCCATGAAACTGAGGTGGACGCTGTTTTTGAAACAATCGTCCCTGTCGCACTGCCAAAAGCATATGTCAGTGTATGGGTAAATGAGGAAGATGCACGAGAGATTTGTATCACGGACGCCTTCCCCAACTCCGCATTTGAAGCCGTCACGGAAGATGCTCTTGGAATGGAATCCAAAGTTACGGTTGTATTTGCCGTAATAGAATCGTAAAAAGTTCCTGATAATGTTGCCTGAATCTTAAACACAACACTCATGGAAATTGCCTTCCCACCGTCACTTCCATGCATGACTTTCTGAGATACCGTTCCCAACAAATGTGTTCCTGTTGAACCGATGGAAGGGGATGTGAAATTCTGCGCCTTTCCATCAATCGTCATCGTATTGTTATTTCTGCTGTTAATCGACAATGACCAGTCATTAACAAGATAAATCCTGCAGGTAATTGTAGATGTATTCTCCGACACATTCTTCGTCTGCGTCCAATCTACTCGCACCGCATAATGTCCATCACGAATAGATCCCGAAAAACTTCCACTGGATGCCAACTTTCTCACCTTCTTTCTAAGACGGATCACGCCATTTGATTGACAAATTTCCTGTGCTTCTCGGTATAAAATCAAACCATCCCCGGACTTCATTGCCCAGAGACAGTTTGTTTCGGATTTCTGCATTGGTTATGACGAGAATCTGATTGGAAATATAAGCAATTTTCTGCCCATTCTCCTTAAATGAGAGTTCTTCATTGGATAATTCCGCTGTAAATGCATTCCCGACTTTTCCTAATTCAATCAATGCTCCCTTGAAACGAATGTATTCTTCCAAAAGTGTTTGATTGGCAGAAACATTATTAATGATTTCATTTGTTATCTTTGTGAAGTCCATTCGAATTTCTGAACTGTTCTGTGTAATGCTTGCCTGAAAGTCTTTCTGGATTGTTTCCAATTCGGATTTCGTAAGATACGTTTCCCTGACTGTATGCTGAATCTGTTCCGAAGTTTTACTGATTTCAGAATAACACTCACGGATATTCTCTTTTAACGACTCCACATCATCCTTGACATCCTCATAGTCTTTCATGCTCTGGAAACTGGCTTGGCACGTTGTCAATAATGCCATTAGGCCACCTCCTATCCTTTGGACACGTCACATTGCAGGGTTACAAGACTGTCAATATCCTTTGCGGATAAATAGATCACTTTTCCACTCTTTTCAAAAGTAATCTCTTTTCCATCTTTATCCTGCATATACCATGTATAGGTCAGAGTCTGCTTTTCCGTAGCATTTTTCCACTCTGCGCCATCATACTTCATTAAAACAACACTTTGGGCAGTATGATCCACCTTGTACCAGAAATCTCCTGATTTTGGACTTGACGGAGCAGCTTCCCCAATGTTTCCAAGCAGAGCATCCACTTCTTTCTGATTCGTCCGCACAATCACATATGGAACAACTCCGCCTAAATTATTCTTTACCGTAAATCCTCCGATGGACAGCATTTCTGACACATAGGGATCTGACTTATCTTCCACGGTTATCACATCCGCATAGCTTTTTCCGCCATACGTCATCGTACAACGGTAAGATTGAATGTTGACAATATCCGCTCCCGATACGGTAAGGGAAGAAGATGTCGCACCGCTGATATTATTCCATGTGCCTCCTACATATTTTGCCCACTGATAGGTAGCACTTGTAATTGCTGTCGAACCGCTATAGGCAGATGTTGAAAGAAGTAATGTCCCCGACTGATTTAGCACCACAGTTCCATTTGGTGCATATACAGAAAACACGACTGCACTCGCTCCTGCATTTCCTTTATTGGATTTTGACCACGAAAACTGTTTTATTACCTTTTTCCCTGAAATTGTAAAAGTTAATTCTATCGTTCCATTTAATACAGAGGCTCCGCCCAATGTTGCATTTGCCGCAAACAAAAGGGACAGCTTACCAGCTATCGTTGCCGTGGCTGCCGTGTTTGTTTTCACCGTAACACCATCCGGCAATGTTCCTACCGTACATGTACAGGGAGTCTGTTCAATTCCGACATATCCGGTAAAAGGAATGTTTACAAGCACTTCCGCCGCTACAGCTCCATTTGCTGTACAAGCAATGGACTGTGTTTCATTTCCTAAAATAACCGAAAGGCCACCTTTTCCATCACCGCCAGCAGCACCCGGATCACCTTTTTCTCCATCATAAATTTTCGTAATGGTTACCGTATCATAAACATCCACATCATCTGTCAATAATTTAATCTGAGCTACATTATTAAAGAAAACGGAATGTGTCGGTTTAACCACCAACGTTCCACCAGTAATACTGCCATTATCAGAAGTAGTCGGATAATCCACCCAGTTTCCAGAACTATTTTTATACTGCCATTTGCTGATAGACACTCCCTGTACCTGTGCGGTAAGCGTAGCCTGTGCCGCCCCTACTAAAGAAGAACCCGCATCATATTTAAATACATGGGTATCTGCCGTCACGGATGCCAACTTAGCATTTTGTGCATTCTTAACCAGCGTATAGGTAATATCTGAAGAAATGTTAACGGTGTTTTTTGTTTCTGAATCGTAGTAACTGATATAACAAATGTAAGTGATCATCCCCGAAGATGACGTAGCAAGATTATCCTTATTTACGGTAAGGATTCCTCCTGCCACGGTTTCTCCTGCGATCAATGCACTTTCCGCCCCTGTTCCATCTTTTCGTTTCCAATTAATAGATAATCCTGACGCACCTAATGAAAGATTCGTCTGATCCAGAAAAATAACAGGAGTTAACTTCAGATTCGTAACCGCCCAGCTTGGAGCATAGGTATGTGGCAGCACGTTTGGATTTTCACTCTGCGTCTTCGGCAGATTGGACGTGATATACGCTGATAGTTTTCTTTGATCTGTAATGTCAACGAATGTCTGCTGACTGGAAGTTAAAATTGTAGCCATATAAAATTCCTCCTAAATCTTAATCTCACAATAAAAGGATGCATTATCCTGCACATCTTCTGTCGTGATTACAATCGATTTCCTTCCTGCATGAAGCCGATCCCAATCCGCATCTGTTTCCTCATTTCCAGAGTTACGATGCCAACAGAATGCAGACGCATCCAATGTATCCGTTATCTCTTTATCCCAAGAATATACCCGGCACCTTATGGTGCTTTTCTGTCCCCGGTCTTTGAAAATATTTACTCCCTCCACCAATAGTTCTGTCCGATACATCTTTGAAGATTGTATTTCTTCTACTTTCCCCGACATATCTTCCAATTTGGAATCTTGATCCATGATATCTTTTTCCAATGTATTCAGATTCCCATGTTGTTTCGCTGATAAGGAAGTCAGCGTTATGCTGGACGCACCGATTGTGATGGTGTTTCCCGATGGGTTCAGATAATCCCTTGTTTTACTCACGCAAAGGTATCTTCCATCAATTCCATGCGGCGGAGATAAACAGTCCACGTATTGTCTGGCATGAATATCCATAATATCAACACCTGCATCCGATTCATCCACAATGGAAAGTTCCATGCTTGTGATACCTTTTGCCAATTCTGCCACCCGGCTTTTCGCTTTTCTAAGAAGATTCCCCGGCTC
This sequence comes from Lachnospiraceae bacterium, assembly GCA_021771755.1. Classification (GTDB taxonomy): domain Bacteria; phylum Bacillota; class Clostridia; order Lachnospirales; family Lachnospiraceae; genus Blautia_A. Next base: position 151,226 of record JAETOL010000001.1, read on the forward strand.
GGTTACGTCATCCCAAACTTCTACTGTCCAAATCCACCCTATCTCTTTTAATGCTTTTTCATCATAAACATACTCTACTCCTTCATTTACGCCTGTAATGGTCACTCTTTTTCCAGTTTCCACTTCATTCCCGTCTTCATCCATTTCTTTAATTTTTGCTCCAAGTGGAATCAAAACCGTGATTCTCTCCGTATGGTCCTGAGTAATTTTTACATCTAAAAGATTCTTCCCATACTCCACTTTTTGTAAAGAAAAGGCTGTGAAATCTTCTAGATAATCCAACATTTTCCCTTCTCGTGTATATCGTACCTGTAAGTAACCGCCATGCGTTTTCATCAGTTTCTCCTGTATTGCGTCCAACGTTATGGAATATTCAGAGCTGCTATAAGAAATATAATCATTGTTATCCTTCACAGTCACATTTCCTATATGAAACTGTTTCTTTTTTTCTACCCGCTTGTTATGCTCTGTCAGAAACAGTTCCAAAAGCCCCTTTAAATTTCCTTTATATGAATACGGCGGCTGCATGGAATCTTTCAGATACGCAAGTGCTGATTCACAAGTCCATGTATGGGTATTATAAAAATCAATCCCGTCATCCAGCGCCCTGCCTTCAAATACAGTATTCTCTCCTTTTTTACACACGATTTCAGAAGACATCGGTTTCATATCCTTCAGATACGGATGGTTATAAGGTGCAGACAATATCAAACTGTCAATGTTTTCTGCATCTTCTTTTACCTGTGCCTGAGTGATGGCAAGACGAGAAAAATGTGGATGGTAGAACAACTTTCCATCCACATAAACACGAAATAATTTCATAATCTCCCCTCCCGATAGCGGAATGTTGTGACACCCTCTCCCTTAACACTCAGGCGGTTTTCCCCTGCTCCAAGTTCCATTTCCGGGAACTCCCATGTTCCGGCACTTACGGATTTTTCATAGGTATCTTCTCCTATTCTCCAAGAAAATGCGGTCTCCCCTGTGGTGATCACTACCGGAACCACAGGCATAAAATCGTTTTGAAGTGTAACCGTGCCACTTCCAGAAATCACGACTTCGCTTTCCTTCACATGGTAAAAATAGGAATCTCCATCCGTACACTCCAACGTGATTGTGCCTTTTCTAAGCAGCGGATCATATACAGGGACAAACTCTACAGTCCCAAGTGCATATACATCGGTTTCTTCAGAACGGATTACCTTAATCAGCTTTCCAGCATATTGATTCACAAGTTCGGAAACCTTCTGATCATATTGCTTTCTGGTACCTAGCATTGACAAAACAATGGTAAAACTCCGTGGCTGATACGATACCCTTCCTAACGCTTCTGTATATCGGATTGGAGAATTTCTTCCCGGAACAACGATTGTATTCGTTTGGGACTGTGGTGTCGGAAAATCAATATTTTCCCGAATCCATCCCATCTCACGAACAGATTTTCCATTTAATTTCACATCAGGGATCATAAACTCAACCTCCTGTTCAACTTCTGTGCCTGTCCCAAACGACTGTCAATAGCCGGAAGCAGATGTCCCACCAATGTTCCATCTTCCAAATAAATGCCCTTACTGCTGTTATTGGCGATTACGGCAAGATACTGCTCCATTTTTCCCGTATTCATCCGGCTTGATAAAATATGCTCTAACTGATCATAAAACCCTTTCAATGGAAGAACCGCTTCCTTACCTGCTTCTCCTCCTGCCATTAAGCTGCTTCCATTCATCCCAAAAACAGTAGGCTTGGTTAAAATACCACCTTCCTTATACCAATCAATGGAAAGATGCGGTACACTCGGAGGCGAAAGTGACAACTTTCCTGAAATCTTAAAATGTGGCAGCTTGATTTTAGGAAGTTCCAGTTTCATACCGGAAAAGAATCCTGTAATTTTATCTATGATTCCCTTCACCGCATTTTTTGCCGCTTCCACTGGTTTTATAATCGCATCTTTGATTCCATTCCAAACGGAAGTAGCTGTACTTTTAATCCCGTTGAAGATAGAAGTAACCGTGCTTTTCACGCCATTGAATACGGAACTGACCTTACTTTTTATGCCATCCACCACCGAAGAAATTACGGATTTGATTCCATTCCATATCGATGATGCCACGGATTTCACAGCATTAAATACTGTTGATACCGTAGTTTTTATGGTATTTAAAACAGATAAGACCTTACTGCTTATTGCATTCCATACTGTAGAAATCACATTTTTTATCGCTCCCATCACAGATGAGATTGTACTGGAAACTGCATGGATTGCAGATGACACAACAGATTTAATGCCCTCCCATACGGAAGAAACAATTCCTTTACAGTTCTCCCAAATCATCTGGAACGGTAACGTTATAATATCCACCGCACCCTGAATAATAGAACCAAGCAGCATGACCGCCGTCTGTACCACATTACATATTCCTTCCCATACAGACTGCAAGTGCGTCCACAAATTTGAAAACCATGCTTTTAGGGAATCTACCATTGCACCAATTCCGGTACAGATGGTATTCCACAGCTCTCCGAACCATTGTGTAATCGCACCCCAATTTTGTATAATCGCAATAATTCCGGCAATCGCTGCTGCCACCGCTGCAATGACCGCAATAATTGGAAGCATAGAAATATTCAAAGCCCCCATCGCCACGGAAATAGCTGCAATAACCGGAGTAAGGGCTGTGAATGCCGCCAGCAATGCCCCTAAAATAATGACGAAATTTTGAACCGGTCCCGGTAATCTCTCAAACCATCCTCCAATCATGGTAATCACGGATACCAATGGTGGAAGGATTGCATTTGCCAATTCCGCCAGTTTTTCTCCTAACGGTACTAATGCCTGCTGTAATTTTCTTGTATTGGACTCCATCTGCTGCATCGGTGTTGTTGTCGCATCGAACATCCCCTGTGCAGATCCTTTTACACTGTCATAGGTGCTTCCTACAGAAGTCAGGGAAGTAATGAATTTTAAGTTTCCATCTTCCGCCATTGTTCCAAATGCTAAAGCAGCAAGGTTTAACGCTTCCTGTTGATTCGTACAGTTTCCGATATCTGCCACAATAGAATCAATGACCTGCTTCTGTGTTGCCCCTCCATTCTGCCATGAAGTAAATAATTCCTGTGTTTTTGTAGAAAAAGAACCTATGGACTCTCCAATTGTTCCATCCACAAGACGGGTAGTCACTTCATTGATGGCATCGTTTACCTTGTCAAGATTATACGCACCATTCTTCAAGCCATTGTCCAGCAATTGGAAATACTCCGATGCCGAATATCCCGCCTGAGAAAACTTTCCTGCATATTCACTCAGGTTATCTCCTAACTCATTCGTTTTATCCAAGCCATTCTGTGTGCCAACTACGATATAATCCATCGCTTCCTGTGCGGTTAAACCATACTGCTGCATTAAGGAATTCACACCACGAAGCGTTTCATTCATATCAATTCCATACAATTCGTCCAATGTAATGGCCTGCTGTGTCAAATTAGTAAGGTCTGTTTCACTCAGATCACCCAAGTTCTTTTTTACCATAAGGACGGCATCTGCCACGCTGTCCATGCTTTCTCCAACGCCATCCGAATACACAGATTTAATAACATTGGCCGATTCTTCTGCTGCCTGTCCGGTTTCTCCAAAATACGCATTTACTTTTGTGACCGCGTTCTCTGTTTCCGAATAAGCATCCATTGCTTTTGTTCCGATGTCCTGAATTTTATCTCCTACAGCAGAAAGCTGATCTGCTGTCTGCATCAAGGCAGCACCTTTTGTATTTTCCGCAATCTGCCCCACATCCTCGGCAGTATCCTGAGCTGCATCCCCTGCCTGCTTTAATTCTTCAATCAGATTACGGATAGCTTCTCCATCATCAACCGTATCTAACGCATCGGTCAATTGACGGATATCTGCTTTCCCGCCTGTTGCAGACTTTCCAATTTTCTCGATGGCTGTCTTCATTTGATCTGAATTGGCAGTTCCATTTTTAATCGCAGATACTAATTTACTTCCAAGAACATCTGCATAATCATCCACTTGTGTTCCTGTCGAAGAAAATAATTTTTCCAATCTTGCCGTATTGGAAGAAAGACGGTCTTGTTCCGTTTGGAGAGAGGATAAATCATTTTTATACTGATTCAGCTTTCCTCGTGTTTCCTCTATCTCTCTTTGAAATGCCTGATATTTGTCCTGACCTATATCCCCCCTTTGAAAAGCTGCCGTAACCTGCTCCTGTGCAGATTCCAATGCTTCCAATTTGTCACTTGTCTGACTGACCGCTTGCGAAAGTAACTGCTGCTTCTGAGCCACCAATACAGTATTTGATGGATCGAGTTTCAACAATTTATTTACATCATTGAGGGCAGACTGTGTCTTGTTGATTGAAGAATTCACACCACGTAATGCTTTATCAAGACCTGTGGTATCTCCTCCGATTTCAACTGTGATTCCCTTAATCCTGTTTCCCATGTCTGCACCTCCTCCCAAAAAGACATAAAGAAAGCCCGGATTTCTCCGAGCATGAAAAAAGCACCGATTCTTTTTCTGAACCGATGCCATCCCACTATTTTATTTATTTCTTTTTACATATCAAATCATAACTTTCCGCAATCATGCGTTTAATATCAGTATCCGGTATTGTCCCATCTAATATAATAGAATTCCAGTGTTCTTTATTTTGATGATATGCCGGAATTACTGAGGAATATGTATTTCTCCAAAAATCTCGCCATTCCGGATCTACCTTTACATTTACCCATATATGTCCTTCCCTTTCATAAGTCCATGCAAAAGCTCTTTTATTTTTTTCATACCTTAGCAATACCCAGTTTGGATCATGAAATGGAGTATCTACATATACGTCTGAAAATGTTAAACCATACTTTAAAATTTCCTCTCTTTTAAGCACTCTGACCTCTCCTATTTCACCTAAAATAAATTAATTTGCATCCAAATCATAAAATCCATTTTCTTAACTGAACCAATTCATATTTTTTTTGATTTTTAGTTCATCGACTGTTTCTAAAGAAAACGCCTATTCAGTTCTTGAAGTAATTCTTTTGTTAACTTATACTCATTATTCACCGTTTCAGGTATTACCGAATCAATTCCACAAAATGGACATACAGCCGTCTGTCCATTTTCATCATCTATCCATTCATGAATTTTTTCCGCATCAAAAATGCGATTACAATAGAAGCATCCACATCTCTTCACCGATTTTATCTTTCTATAATTCTCAAATGAATAATCATGAATTCTACTTAAATTTAGCATATATCCCTCTTTTTTCAATAACAATGTTCACACACTTCCAACCAATCTTGCAAATCTATTCCCTCTATACTATATATAATAACTTTATCCCAACGTTCTTTCAAAGATTTTCCATTAAAAACACATGCGTCTACCAGTTCTTTTGCTGTTGCAAATTCACATCCATCTTCTACGTCACAATATCCAATCCAATAAGGTTTTTCAAATTGCGGTAAATATCCTAATATGTGCTCCCTCTCGTCTTCGTCATCACTAAAATAAAAACAAGTTTCGTCAATATTCTTTCCTGCTTTTAATTGTCTATAGAAAAATTCCCACTCCATCTCGCTCCTATATAATTTGTAATTACAATTGAATTCATAGTTTTTCATAAAAAGTATATCAAGAAAAAACTATGAATTCAATAATTCTCTAAAACTTATCGAAGTCTTCCTGACTGGCCAAGCGCTTATATTTCACACTATCATTGGCTCTTTCTGTCCACATATCAATCACCAAACCAATCGTCAAAAAATCTAAATCCACAATAGAAATTCCTATTTCCGTACATCGCAGAAGGAACAGGGGTGTTGTCATCTCCCGCTCACTTCTGCCAAGCCTTTTTTTGCTTTGATATCCGTAGCCACATTGTCTCCCCATAATTCCAAAATTTGTGGCAGTACTTCATAAATAGAAAACATATCAAACTGATCAAGCCATTCTTCTATTGTAGAAGGTATACTGTTATCCGCATGATATGCCATGATATACGCCACATTTTCAAAAATTTCCAGATCATCAATCTGAAATTCTGCGCCATCTTTTTGTGTTCCAACATACGATTTTTCTAATTTACTCAAATCTTTAAAAATATCTCTTTTGAATTTTGCCCTGTATAATCGGGGAATTGTTGCTGAAGAACGAAAAGGAATCTTTTTTCCGCATATTTCTATTTCTCTTTTAATCATGCCATTCCGCCTCCTTCTTCCGTTGGTGTGTACACCGTTTTATACCATTCTTTATAGGTGGTCTCATCTGTAGTATCGCCTGTTCGTGCTTTTACCAATCCGTCAGACCGTGGATCTGCCGTAATAGACAAGGTTTCCGTTCCCGGTTCAATTGTATCTTCTTTTGTTTCAGATTCAATAGATGGTCGTGAAGCACTGCAATTATAAAGAACGTGCCTAATCGCATTAATATCCCCATCAAATTCAAATAACAAGGCAAATTTTACACTTTCTGCAACGGAACTGTTCTCTACCAACACTCCCTTTGCATCCAGTTTTTCCTGCAAGATTTCTGTTCTAAACCATTCTGGAATCAACGCCATTTCTAAGTCTCCGCTATAACCATTGTTTGTCACAGAACGGAAATATACGATTCCATCTGCATAAAACGGACTGGATTCTCCTTCTGCGTCCAGACTGATACTGACAGCTCCCGGAATAGCCTTTGGTTCGCCATATTCAAATTTTGTACTTCCCCCTTCTTCCTTTTCTGTCAGTTTTGCAGCATGAACATTTTTCAAGTTGAATTTTACTTTATTTCCCATTGCTATACCTCCAATTCATACAACACTTCATACAGTTTTTCTGATTTGATATATGTTTCTGTCTTGTTATAGAAAATCCCCTGTGCATCCAAAATCTTCTCCAATTCTTCTTCAAGTGCAATATCTTTTTTATCCGTGTACAATTCCACATCTAACTGCTTTACTTTAAAGTACACCATTCCATCTGCTGAGAAATTATGGCTTCCCGGAGTCAAATAAATTAAAAATGGCGGTTCTGGAGATTCTCCTTCTGCAAAGTGATGATATGCGATAGGAATTCCAAGACCACCTAATAACTTCATAATATTTTTTAGTTCCATTATTTCAATCCTTTCACGATCTTATCTTCAAGCTGTAATATGGCATAGGATTCCGCTGGTGCAATATGCACTTTTGCTTCTACCCTGCCCCCTCCTCGCTTTGCATGGCCTTTCTCCAATAAATGAGTTAGTCCGGGTTTGCTGCGATTATAAACGACAACCTCTGTTTTACTTGCAGAATCTTTCATCTTTTTCGCAGTCCACCCTTTCTTGTACCCGCCACTATCTGTGGGGGAAGCAGATTGTACCATTTTCTTTGTTTCTTCAGAAACTGTATTGACCGCCTGCTTTACAACATCATCCGTCACTTCTTTGTACTCTTTCAAAGCATTCATGATCTCTGATGCCAATTGATTAGATGTCACCCGTCTGCTCATTCTTTCCACCTCGTATCTCCCGAACTGCTGTCAGTTTTAATTTTTTATGCGTAAACTGCACATCATCCACACAAATGATGTTATAAACCTCATTTTCAAACAAAATCCGATATTGTTTTTTATTGATTTCTCTCAATTTTTCACACCAGCGTAATATAAACACCAATGTATCTTCCGATAGCGTTTCTATATCCGTAACATTTTCTTTTCCAGACGCAAGATTTACATAAGCAAAACATGAATAAAATTTCTCCCACTGGGACTGATGGTTTCCGATTTCGTCTGTGTGTAATATATGCTTTTGAAGAATAATCCGTTGTCGCATTGAACCAATATCCATCAGAACACCTCCTCACGATTGGAAGAAAGAATATTTTTCAATGTAGGAATCATTTTTTCCGTTTCTTCATTCGTGCCACGGTTTTCAAACATCACACCAACCGCATATAATACAGCAGTTTTTACGGCAGCATCCTCCGGCAGAATATCACGCCGTATAATATCTCTACACAGTATTTCGGAAGAATCGATCAGCGTTTGAATCAGGGTGTCTTCATCCTCATATTCCACCTTCAAATATTCTTTCGCTTCTTCTAGTGTAATCAGCATGCAGACACCCCTCCTTCCTATCTCGCTTCTTTCAGTTTCATCGTTTTTACTGCTTCTGGAAGAATTAATTTTCCGTCTACCCTCTGGCTTGCAAGAAAACCAACCTGTCCGGTTGCCGCAAATAACTCATTCAGGCGTTTAAAGGAACGTCCCTGCCTGTCCGCAATCCAGTAATAGGAAAAATCCCCAAATGCCATAATCTTCTGTCCGGCTGCAATTTCCGGTACAAATGAAGACGTAAAATATGGTCGGTTCAAAATCATGTCCGGCACTCCTGCCTGCACGGACGGCTGCCAAATATAATTCCCGTTCCCATCTTTTAATTTACGCAACGCTTTTACGGTGCTGTCATTGAGCATCCATACCGCTTTTTTACGATATGGGGAACGCAGAGAGTAAAATAAATCCATAACATCGTCAAACGTAATGCTTGCGCCTGCGGTCGTGACTCCATCAGAAGCTCCGCCTGTAGCATTAAAGATTCCTGTCGGTTTTCCCTTGCCATCTCCGGTAAAAAATGCTTCTTCTTCCTTCGTTCCGATTCTTCGTCCGAATTCTTTAGAAATATAGGCTTCCAAATTAAACACGTTATCGTTTAACAACTCATCCGAAACTTTAATCATGGTCGCAACCTTATATGCACTAATGGAAATCTGTCCAAAGCTGTCATCAGATTCTGGATATGCCGCTTCTTCATCAATCCACTTTGCTTCTCCTTTGGATGCCACGATAGGAATTTTACGATCTCCGCTAGAGGTCTGAATCACGGTTGCCAGACTGCGGAAAAAGTTTTCTTCTTCCAACGCTTCCACCAGAGTTCTTTCATATTCATCGGGAACCAAATAACCTCCTTCTGAATCTGTTCCAACCTGAAGAGCGTTCTGAATATCAAGATAATTTTTCTTTCTCATCGCATTCCAAAATGCAGTTTTATAAGCCGCTGAGGCTCTTCCTGTTTTTTCTTCTCCACCATTACCTTTCCCCGGCTGATTTGTAATCGGATGACTAGTAGGCTTATTCAGTTCTGCATCAATAGCTGCCTGTCTTTCTAAACGCTCGATCTCTTTTCCAAGATTAACCACATCCGCTTCCATACGGTCATAAGTGGCCGTATCTTCTGCTGAAAGCAACCCGTCCGTTCCTCGTTTAGATTCTAAAAATGCCTTTGCTGCCTCCCACGCTTTTGCTCTTTTCTCTCTTAATGCTAAAATCTGATTCATATTAAAAATCCTCCTCTTTTAATGTGCCAAGAGACTAAGTCTCTTTTCTAACTGTTCAATGGGTGTCTTTTTTTCTGGTTTGGAAATCAATTTTGACATCAGCGAATTCGTCACTGCTTTTCGTGAAAACATTACTGCTTCCATTTCCAACTCTTTTTCTTCTTCCGCTTCGGTTTCCTCTTTAGAAAAAAGGAGCTTATCTGCAAAGCCAAGTTCTACAGCTTTCTTTGCATTGAACCAGCTTTCCGCATCCATCAAATGTGAAATTCTCGATCTTGATAGTCCTGTTTTAATTTCATAAGCATTCATAATGGATTCCTTTACTTCATCCAACATATCGATTGCCTTTTTCATTTCTGAAGAATCACCGATAGCGATGGTCGCAGGATTATGAATCATCATCATTGCCACGGGAGACATCTGCACCTCCGTTCCCGCCATTGCAATCACGGATGCTGCTGAAGCAGCCAGCCCATCAATTTTTACGGTCACATTCCCTTTGTAATCCATCAGCATGTTATAAATCTGTGCTGCCGCGAATACATCTCCTCCCGGACTATTGATCCATACCGTGATATCTCCTTCTCCATCTTGCAATTCTTCTTTGAACATTTTTGGAGTCACTTCATCTCCATACCATGTTTCATCGGAAATCTCTCCGTTTAGAAACAGGGTTCTGCTCTCATCATTTTCATTCCTTACCCAGTTCCAAAACTTCCGTTTCATCCTGTCCCTCCTTTTACGACTGTGTTTTAAGCACACAAAAAGGACCACAACCAGATACTCTGTTTCTGGTTATCGTCCTTAAAACACACTTTATTATTTTTGATATTTTCATCTAATTTTGGATTTATCCTCCACTTTCAAAAGAAAAAGCCTTCTATTTTTTATTATATTCCGCTTGTTCTGCTTCAATTCTCCACTTTCATGGGATCTTCTGCTTTTTACTCCTGTCACCAAACAGTAGCATATTGTTCCGCTACGCAACATAGTGTTGCTCAAGTCCAGTTGAGCATAAATCTTTTAAACCTGTGGCATATTACCTCCTGCCTTTCCCGCAAAGGCTCCTGCATCCGCCAGCTTTGTCATGCTTCCATTCACAAGATATAAATTTCCTCCATCTTCCTCTGGAATCGGATTCTGATCTTCCATTTCCCGGATATCATTTGCTGACAGCCATCCATTCTGCCGGCCTACAGCATACCCATTCATTCGGCTGGCATAATCCCCTCGTAATAATCCATCCACATTTAGTTTTATAAAATACTCATTCTTTTCCTGTGGCAATAACAATGCTTTCTGCAAAGCCTGTTCCCACCTGACTACCCACGGGTCTAATGTGTATTTCACAAACTCCAAAGACTGCTGCTCTATGTTAGAAAAACTGGATTTCTCCAAGTCTCCTACCATATGTGGCGGAATACGATACATCCTTGCAATCTCATTGATTTGAAATTTCCTTGTTTCCAAGAACTGTGCTTCTTCCGGTGGAATCCCTATCTGCTGATATTTCATCCCTTCTTCCAGAACCGCCACTTTTCCTGCATTTCTTGAACCCCCATACACCTTGTGCCAGCTATCCCTTACCTTTGCGGGATCTTTTAAAACGCCCGGATGTTCCAAAACACCACCCGGTGTCGCTCCATTTGCAAAAAATGATGCACCGTATTCTTCACAGGCAAGTGTCATTCCTACTGCATTTTTAGCCATAGCAATCGGAGAATATCCCACTAGACCATCAAATCCTAATCCCGGTATATGCAGCACATCTTCCCTGCGAAGATAGATCCGTCCATAGTCATTAAAATTTGGATTCTCTTCTGTGTTCCGTGTGTAAATATAATAAAGTTCTCCATTTTCCGCACGGTCAACTTCCATTTTATCCGGAAGAAGCGGATACAATCCTAATACCTGCCCTCTTCCATCACGGATTATCTGCGCATAGGCATTTCCCCATATCAGTAAATGGCTCATCAAGACTTCCCGGAATACGAAAGACGTCATTTCTTCATTTGGTTCATCGTGAAGAATATGATAGAGCGGATGGTCAAATACTCTTTCTTTTCCTTTATCCGTATAACGATACAAGTGAAGGGGAAGAGAAGCTATTGCTTCTGCAAGAATTCTGACACAGGAATATACTGCTGTTGTCTGCATGGCGGTTCTTTCATTTACGGAAATACCGCTTGTGCTTCTTCCAAATAAAAAAGATACTCCTGAATTATAACTATTTGTCGGTTTGTCCCTTGCTCCCCTTAAACCAAATAATTCCCGTAATCCCATACTCTGCCTCCTATTTTATCAAAATGAAATGATACCGCGCTCGTCATAAACACTTCCTGTTGTACCTTCATTACGAATCGCACGGTCAAGTGCCATAACGGTTGCAACTGCCCCATCTATTTTTTCTGTAGATTTTTCCTTATCCATCTTAATATTTCCTGCCGGATCTTGACGGACAAAAACATTATCCATCATCCATCTGAGAACCGGATGACCGCCATGTGCCAGTTTTTTCTCCAATGTCAGCTTCATTAATTCTTTCGTTGGCGGGCTCATATCTTTATATCCCTGCCCGAAAGGTACAACAGTAAACCCCATTCCTTCAAGATTTTGTACCATCTGAACTGCTCCCCAACGGTCAAATGCAATTTCCAAAATATGATATTTCATTCCCAAATCCTCGATGAATTTTTCAATGAAACCATAATGAATCACGTTTCCTTCCGTCATCTGAAGCTGCCCCTGCTTTTCCCACACGTCATAAGGAACATGATCTCTCCTCACACGAAGTTGTAAATTTTCTTCCGGTATCCAAAAAAATGGCAGTATGCTATATTTTTCTTCCTCCGTTCTCGGCGGAAACACTAATACAAACGCTGTAATGTCCGAAGTACTGGAAAGGTCGAGTCCGGCGTAACATTCTCTTCCAAGCAGACTATCTTGATCCACTTCAAAGTCACATTCATCCCACCGATCCATAGGCATCCATCTGGTAGACTGTTTTACCCATTGATTCAATCGGAGCTGCCGAAAAATATTTTCTTCTGCTGGATTTTCTTTTGCACTCTGATAAGCATTCTGCACCTTTTCCAACGCAATCGTATGCCCCAAAGAAGGATTTGCCTTATACCAGCTTTCTTCGCTTCCCCAATCATCATCGTCCGCAATACCATAAATCACGGGATAAAAAGTCGGATCAATCTTTCTTCCCATAAGAATGTCTTCTGCTTTTTGGTGCTGTTCAAAGCAAATGGAATTGCGATCCGTTCCGGCGGTCGTAATCAAAAAATACAATGGCTGTGTTCTTGCATCACCTGAACCCTTTGTCATGACATCGAATAACTCCCGATTCGGCTGCGCATGAAGTTCATCAAAAATTACTGCGTGTACATTCAAGCCGTGCTTGGTATATGCTTCAGCAGAAAGTACCTGATAGAAACTGTTTGTCGGCTGATATACTAACCGCTTTACAGACATGATTGGCTTAATTCTTTTCTTCAGGGCTGGACATTGATCCACCATATCAACTGCCACATCAAATACGATCGAAGCCTGCTGACGGTCAGAAGCACATCCGTAGACTTCCGCCCCCCATTCTCCGTCACCACAGGTCATCAGCAGAGCCACCGCAGCAGCCAGTTCTGATTTTCCATTTTTCTTTGGAATCTCCACATATGCAGTATTATATTGACGATAGCCATTTTCTTTTACCGTTCCAAAAATATCACGGATGATTTTATCCTGCCACGGAAGCAGCTCAAACGGGACACCTCTCCATTGCCCTTTCGTGTGTTTCAAACAATTAATAAAATTTACGGCATGATCCGCTTTTGTTTGATCATACACTATCCACCACCTCCCTTTATCAGCAGAAGTTCCATTGCATCGCTTTCTTTATCATCACCATTGTCCGTAACAATCCTGCTTCTTGCAGAAGGTGTCAGTCCAAACTGCTCACAGAATTTATTCATGATTTTCAGATAGGTCTGGGCAATGGACACCTGTGGAACCTGCTGCCAATAACCGGATGGTGTCTTTACGATTGTTCCATGCTGAGTAATAAATTCCTCCGCTTCTTTCCATCGCGCATACGCCTGACAGTAACCTGCAAAAGCAGCCATATCAATTTCTGTCAGAATACCCAACTGCTCCATCTGTTTTGCCATCCGCTTCCATTCCTTCTTTGCCTCATCTTCCAGCCACGCAGGACATCTCGGTGCTTTCTTCACAGGCTTCGGCTCGTTTGTATTCAGACTTCTTTTCCCCGGATTACCTTCCAATACTTTTACTGCCGTAGGCTTAGGTTTTCTTCCTCTCTGTGCCATTGCTCTCACCTCCTTCCAAAACATCACTAAAAAAAGACCTCCGAAGAAGTCTTTTTTATCTCAGCACCTTTCGTTTTTACTTGAAAAGTTCATCGATTTTTACTTTTGCTGCTTTCACAGCATTGTAATCATAAAAATATGAATCTTCACTTGTAATTATTTTCCCATTGTCCGGCGGGGTAATAATAAAATCATATCCTGTAGTTTCACTATTCCAAGCGATTGTAATTTGATACCCTCTGTATGTTTCTCCCATAATAATTCTCCTGTTCTTTTTGTACACACATGTTACCTCCGACTCTTGTTTATATCCAGCAATATCCGTACCACAATCTGCACAAATTTTCTTTAGACGTCTTCTCCATCCGTACAAAAGTCCAATCCCATTTTTAACTCATTATATATCTTCATGTATCGGCTCTGTTCACTCCCTTCACTTTCCAAAATTGCCTGAAAGAAAAATTCTTCTGCTTTCTCCCTCGAATACCACTCCTCTGTCTTTCCATAACAAACAGTTCTGACTATGGGTATCTTTTTTACACAATCTTCCCCATAAATCACATTCAGTCCTGATCCATTATCCCAATGCATCAGAAGGGATGCCGTGTCATCCACTCCGAGAACGGTCCCTGTCATGCCAACTGGCGGTGCCTGTTTATCATTCATTCTTACAAGTTCTACTCTGGTACCGACTGGATATTCTCTACGAATATTCTCCACAATTTTTCTATTCGGAAATACCATGCTGCACCTCCTTGATTGAATTTTTCAAAGCCTGCTTCAGAACATCTTCCTCAAACCCAAACTTTTCATATGCCTGTTCCAAAGTCCGATAATATCCTGCACTTGGTACTCCTATTTTCCTTTGCTCATCCATAATATACACCATCGCACTTTTTATTTTCCCCTTGATTTGCACCTCCAACATCTTCTTATAGTAAAAATTCGGATATCCTTCATAATAGTCAAGTCTTCTTTCATCCATTTGACCGATTTCCCAAACCAATACCGGAACGATGCTTCCCTCCTTTGGTTCTATCGTAGCATACGAACCTGTTCGTGAACCTTTGAATATTAACTTATACCCTTCCACGATTGCTGTTCCTACTAAAGTTGCAGTCGGGCATCGGAATGCCATCTGCTCCTCATCCATGTTACTGCCATAGGCAATATACAACTTCTTCATATTCGTTTCATCCTTTCTCTGTTGATAGTGAGGTCTCCCTCCTACCACCTCAAGACGGTCTCTCGACCGCCATTGGTGGGGCTGTGCCTATTCCCTTCAAGCAGCATGTCTCCATGCCGAATTTCCTTCCAAATGTTTCAGAAAATGAAACCTGCAGGTTTTGAATTCATCCCCGTTCAATCCCAACCGGAGCATCCAACACCGGAATGCGTATTTTTCATTGTCTGTAACTGTTCTTCTGGCACTCGCTTTCTTTTGCGTCAATGCCTGATGGCTGACTGCAAGGCAGAATTGTATGTATGCTTTGATTTCCCCTGCATGCGTAGTGCTGTTAAACAATCGGAACTCTACCGTTCCTTTTGTGAAAGTCGCATGAAGATTTAAATCGTGGTATCTGGTATCGTTGTAATGGTCTGTCCTTCTTCTATGACTCCCCTCATACCATATGTCTTTTAATTCTTCCATCGTTTTGGGTTTTCTTTTATTAATCGTTTGAATCAACTGTTCATTTGTCTTTTTACACCATCGAAGCCTGGCCGGATCAATTTGTAAAGCTTTATATAAAATGTCCTCTTTGCTAGCGATGATATTTACTAGATTGCGTAAAGTCTGAGGTGTATATCTGCTTGCATCCACGTGGATATGAATGCCGCATTGGTCACTTGCGAATGCTCCCTTATGCCGAAGCTGACGAACAATTTCCTGCAAATCTTCCAAGTCTTCATATTCTAAAATCGGACTAACAATTTCACATTTATATTCTTCCGAGGCAGGCTCCCTTCTTCCACCCTTTTTTCTCTGTGCAATAATACTGGAGTCAAATGTTGCTTTCCACGTTCTTCCTTTACGGTCTTTTGCCCCGTAAGTTTGATAATACGTCCCGATATAAAATTTCTCTGTTCCGAAATATTCTGCGATAATATCTGCCGCTTTTTTTCTGGTGATTCCAGTTAATTCAATTTCAATCCCGAACTTCTGTGTTTTCATTTTGATGCGCCTCCTATGTGCTTTTTTTCGTAGTCTATATATCACTCTAAAAGCACATATTATCCAGTCATTTCAAACAATAATGTACACAAAAATTCAGGAGAGAAATTGTGTATTTTACAGATAACTATTCCTGTTTTGCTTTCCGTTCAGCAGCTCTCTGTCGGTTGCGCTCTTTTGCACGTTCCTTTTCTTCTTCCGTCCGAAAAGCCGTATTCCCTTTCAGATTCTTCAAGAGAAGATCCCTTGTTTTCTTTCCGCCCTTTCCTCCAAGTCCAAGACGAATCAGCCAGATGCGCATATAGTATTTTTCATTTGCCTCAATTGTCTCCGCAGGATTAATCCACTTCATCTCTTTTGCACGTTCTGCCATCATGCAGGTTAATTCCGCAAAAGAAATTGTACTTTCTGCTTCCATCGGAAATCCGTTAAAAACAATTTTATCAGCCACAAAATCCAACCCAAAGCAATGTACTTTTTCTTCTGCAAAAATCTCCATTACCTTATTCATATCCGCATCTTTTTCTTCTGATAATCTCTCAATCAGACGCTCACTCATGTGCAGTACTTCCATACCGACAGCCCGCTTCAAAAGATACTGTTTACTATGAATCATAAAAATAAGATTTCGTATGCTCTCAGCGGTATGACCTTCTATCGGAATCTGTAAATTTAATCCTTCCTGATTGTTTTCAATGAATCCCCTTCGCTGCAGTTCTTTCTGAAGCATTTCGCCATCCTCTGTTTCAATGTTTCCATCACGATCCACAATTGCACCCCCCTATCCGGTACCCAAAACTTGGTGGTCCTAAATATCTTGAAGGTTCTCCCAATATTTCTGCCACCGCTTTTACCAGTTCTTTTCTGTTTTCACAGATTGTTTCAATTCTCATGTATGCAGTCTCCCTTCTTTTTTGGTACTACATACATCACTCTAAACGCCCATAAAGTCAAGCATTTTAACCATCTTTCTGACTTTCTGGAAGACACATGGCCAATGCATACGCAACCGTCGCTGTTACGGCATTTCCCGCCTGCTTATACAACTGTGAATCAGAATTCACGGAAGCGGCACGCTCGTATAATTCATCCGGAAACCCCTGCAATCGAAAGCATTCTTTTGGTGTCAATCTCCGGATTCTTCCACATCTCATCAATGTCCCCATCTGGCATCCTGTATCTAATGTCTGTGAACATCCTTTTCCGACTCTTCCACGGCGGGTATCACTATTCGGATATGCAAGTACAATTCCATCTCCTAGATGAGCTTCTTCATATCCAGTTTTTGTTGCATTTTTCACTTTCACGGATTTAACGGGTTTCTCACAAAAATACACACCGTGGCGATCTTGGGAGGTCAGCGTAAACATTGGCTCTCCATCTTCTTTCATTCGTCTTCCATTCTGACGTTTTTCCATCCGCTCCGGTGTCAAAACAGGATGCACTTCCATAACCGCAGAATTCATTGCCGTATGATTTACCATTCCCGCTGTGTATCTTGCGGTCAAGCATCTTGCAGTATCCGTAATCTTCGGTGCAACTTTGCTTTGATCTATAAAATAAAGTCCTGTCTTCGCTCCCATTCCCCCTGCATTTCCAATCAATGTAGTTGAAACTCCCTGAGAATCATATACTCTGTATCCCTGCATTCCGCCTATAATCTGATTAAGAGCTGCTTTGTTTTTTCCTCTGAGAGATAATATTTCTCGTCTACCTCGGCTTCTAAGATTTGCGATAATGAACACGCGCTCTCTGTTTTGTGGAACTCCGTAGTCTTTTGAGTTAAGCACCTGCCAGCGACAGTCATACCCTGCTTCTCCCATTTCAGACAAAACCGTGGCAAAATCGAATCCTGCATTAATTGATAGCAGGTTCTTAACGTTTTCAACAAAAAGGTATGTGGGCTTATCACTTTCTTCTTTGCCTTTGAGGAGGTCAATAATGTTAAAATATATTCCACTTCTTTTTCCGACCAGTCCCCGCTGCTTTCCTGCAACTGAAATATCCTGACAGGGGAATCCAAAGCACCAGATGTCTGCTCTTGGCACATCGGATGGTTTAAGTTTTGTGACATCATCCGCTTTCCACTCTCCTTCCGTATCATACATTGCTTCGTATGAAGCTCTTGCAAATTTATCATATTCACAATATCCCACACACTTATGACCGGCAGATTCCAAACCTAAACGGAACCCGCCAATACCTGAGCATAAATCAAGGAAGGTCAACTGCGTCATGCGTGTCACCTTCCTTCATTAGCTCTGAATATTTTATTTTCTTCCCATCCCGTATTACATATACATCTTCTGCACTTCCCACAAATTCCATATAACGATGTACTATCACATCCGCATATTTTTCATCCAATTCTATCGTCCTGCAAATACGCCCTGTCTGTTCACAGGCAATCATCGTAGAACCGCTTCCACCAAATGGATCTAAGACAATGCAATTACTCATACTGGAGTTACGGATTGGATATGCCACCAGTTCCACAGGTTTCATAGTCGGATGCATATCATTTTTCTTCGGACGGTCATATTCCCATATGGTAGACTGCTTTCTGTCTGAATACCACATATGCTTTCCACCCAACTTCCATCCAAATAAAATCGGCTCATGCTGCCATTGATAGGGACTTCTTCCTAAAACCAATGACTGCTTTTTCCAAATGCATGTACCGGAAAGATAAAATCCTGCTGCTTTAAACGCCCTGCGGAAGTTTAATCCCTCAGTATCCGCATGGAACACATAAATGGAAGCATCACGTTCCATGTTCTGTTCCATATTCACGAAAGCGGCAAACAGAAAATTATAGAATTTATCGTCTTCCAAATTATCATTTTGGATTTTCCCTGCACTTCCTTCATAATTTACATTATATGGCGGATCAGTTACTACAAGATTAGCTTTCTTTCCTTCCATAAGTTTTTCATAAGTCTCAGGTAAAGTGGAATCCCCACACACCAGTCGGTGCATTCCAAGCATCCACACATCTCCCTGCTTTGTCATGGCAGGTTTCTTCAACTCAGCATCCACATCAAAATCATCTTCTTTGATTTTTTTATCATGAACCTTATTAAATAACTGCTCAATTTCCGGCGGTTCAAATCCGGTAAATCCAACATCAAAATCTGATTTTTGCAAATCTTCAATCAAATCTGCTAAAAGTTCCTGATTCCATTCTCCTGTAATTTTATTCAGGGCAATATTCAGCGCTTTCTCTTTTGTTTTATCAATTTCAATGACAATACAATCAATTTCATCATACCCTAATGTTTGAAGAACCGTGGCTCTCTGATGTCCACCGATAATCGTCATATCTGAATTCACAATAATCGGCTCAACATATCCGAACTCCGTAATACTGTTTTTTATTTTTTCAAATTCCTTATCTCCCGGCTTGAGTTTCTTTCTCGGATTATATGATGCCGGAATCAAATCCCTAATCCGCAGCTTTCTGAACTCCATCTTCCAATCCCTCCCAAAATCGTGCTTTTATATAACAGTCATGACTACAATACTTTCTATTCTTATTTCCATAACTTGTGAATTCTTTGCCGCATCTTGCACAAGTCATGGTGTAAATTGCCGTGTCCTTCCGATGCAGTTTTTCAGGGTGTGCTTTCCACCACTCCCGCCTGCACTTATCTGAGCAAAACTTCTTCGGTCTGCCTGTAGACGGTTGTATCAGTTCTGCTCCACAATACAAACACGCCTTTCCTAACATCATCTGCTCCTGAATGTTTTTTGTAAGCGCAGAGGCATAGCCGTCCATACCATGCGCCCTACAAAAATTCCTGACAATGTCACGAGACAACCCCACCACGGAAGCGATGGCACGATATCCCACTCCCTGCGTCCGCATTTTCCTAATCTGTTCGGCTTGTAATTCTGTCATGCCTCTCACCATCCTTCCTGTTTCCAGACATAAAAACAGGTCAAAACGCAGCCGTTTTTACTGCATTTTAACCCTTATAATTCCTATTTTTCCTAACTTTTTAACGAAATACACATACCCCATTTTGCGAATAACTGCTTGTTTTACAACACATTCTACGAAAACTCTTGTCCTCTTTTCCTATCCCCCCTGTTTAATTCTGCGAAAATTCACGTTTGAGGGGGCGGCGGTCAATGTTCAACAAATTTGTAGAGATTTAATCCCCCCACCTTTGTCTAGTATTTCCAATCAATATCGATATTCCTGATACCGATCTTCCGTCATGGTTTTTACATCATGGTGATGTTTGCATAAAGGCTGCCAATTCTCTTCATTCCAAAAGAGGATTGGATCACCACGATGCGGTTTAATATGATCCACAATCGTTGCTCTTACATATTTTCCTTCTTTCTCGCATTTACAACACAGCGGATGCTCCTTTAAGAATCTTTTCCTCGCCCGCTGCCACTTACTGTTGTAACCACGTCCCGCCGCACTCTCCCGTTCTCCACGGTGTAACGCTTCATGTTCTTCACAATATCTTCCCTCTGTCAATTTCGGACAGCCGGGATGACAGCATGGTTTCATTGGCTTTCTCGGCATACTGATTTCCCCTTTCCTTTATGTACGCAGCGTGGGAAAGGATGTAAAGCCACGCTCCGACAGAAAAAAAGACCAAAAGCAAATGCTTTCAGTCCCGTTTCTTTTTTCCGCATCTTAAGAATAACACAAAAGAAATGTAATGTCAGTCTACTCTTAGTCTACTTTCAGTCTACCAAATTAATACTGTTTTCTATTCTAATATGGCGGAGGGGAATGATCCCCTCTTTACAATCGCCCGTGCATGGTTACAGGTTACGCCATCTGTCCACCCGTGTAGCTTTGCAGCCATGCGCATACAGCACGGGGGATTTTTCCATTACAACACTTCTTTCAAACGAATATAAGTTTCTGTCAATATCTTCCGAAAATCTCGTTCCTTTTCTATTTCATTTCCCGGTTCATCCACATTTATAATACAACAGTCAGGTATTGTTTCAGAAAATATCTTATAAAAAGAAGTCTCTACAATCAAATGACAATGCTGAGAGTAAAATGGCTCTGCCATAGCTTCATATTCCTCTTTTGTAATTTCTCCATCCAAATATTCCCATATTTGCCCTAAAAGTATTCTTTTAACTTTTTCTTGATTCATATTCTATCTCTTTCTTTATGGATTACACCTTTTGCAAGGTTCATATCCCTGTTGGATTAATTCATCTCTAGTCCCCGTAAATTCTCCTTTATTACTTTCGTTCATTTGATTTAAACTGGAACAGCTTGGTCGATGAAATTTCTTTGTATTGGTATTCAGCACATACGAAGATTCTGTTGTCTGTTCATTTCCCGCTTCGATATTCCCTTCCGTACTTCCTTCTGAAGAACCATCATCATTGGAAAGCTGACTTTCCCCTGTAGCGTAATCAATAGAAACACCCGGTTGTACATTGTAGCAATACACATTAAAAAGAATTCCTTCCCCGTTATCTTCCACGGACTTAGCTTCCATCTGTACACCGCTCGCTACCAGATTATCCCCTTCATAAATTGGTGTTACCCGATATAGCACATGGTTTCCAGTTTCTTTTATGTAATCTGCCACCATATTTTCAAATGGCAGCATCCCTTCCACGTTTAAATATCTGGTTCCTGTGATCAGGTTCTTTGTGTTGGCATTCTCAGCAGTTAATTGAAATCCAATCAGATGGCAACGGTTATAAAGATACTTTCCATCTACACAATCGTATTTTACGGTATGCCATCCAGAAGGTTTGACCTGCCCGATAGAACCTCTGTCTTCTGTTGGCATTAAATCCTGACCGATATTGGCATAGGCTATACCGCATCTTCCCATCGAATCCAAATCACTATATGTTTCAAATGATTCCGTTTTTAATTCTGAATCTGTAAAGTTCGGAATATTATTTGCAATCGTGACATAGGCTTTTCCAGAATACTCCGGTATTTCACCCATATTTATTGTAGGTTCGCTTTCATCTATAATTTCCCAATCTTCTTGTTCCACAGTTTCCTGTTGTTGCTCCGTAACTGTCTGATCTTTCGATGGCTGTGATTCTTCCTGAACATCTGCACCACATCCACTAAGCATCAGCATCAAAGCCATAAAAATCGGAATCCATCTTTTTTTCCACTTATTCATGCTCATATACCTCCAACGTTATTTTCTCATGAGAGCTTCCTGAAAATTCTTCCACATCTATTAGTTTCCAATTTCCATCATTCACATCAATAGTAAAGAAGAAATCTCCCGGATACTTGCGATTCCATTTACACAATATTATTTTTTCAATCTTATCACGGAAATTCTCAATCTCCAAATTTTCAACGAAGCAGTAATCCTTTTCTCCTGCTTTCGCCAAAAAGTCCTCTGCTTCCTGAATCTGTTCTGTAGCTTCAAAATCCACAAATTGTTTATGCGAATACGCATTCATCCACAGCTTTCCATTTTTTGTCATGGAAAGTATCCGTTCCCTCAATCGTTTATCTTGACTCTGTCTCCGATGATTAAATGTCATGCCATTCCTGTCATCTACCGCAACAATTAAAATCATATTCTCTACACCTTCTCTCCCAGCATCTGAAGTTTCAGCTTCTCACAAAAAGCAGGGTAGTCATGATGCCCCATTAACAGCATTTTTTTCTCCAATTCATCTAATGCCTTTAGGAAATTTTTCTCATCTTTTTTTCTTACTTTACAAAAAATAATCAGGTAATCATTTCCCTTTTTTCCAAATTCTTTTCCAAAAGAAACCTCAACTTTCTGCTGAATAAATAACTGATCTCCAAGATATTCTTCAGTATCTACAAACGCATAGCATTTATAAAACAATGAAAAACGCCGTAATCTCCAATAATTTTTTCCTTCCATCCTTCTCCTCCCCATTTATCTAATTATAACACGAACAGCGGTATCTACATAGACCCGCTGTTACATTCGTCAATTATATTCTGCATAAACCCCTATCTGTATCTGAAGGGCAATCGTAATCTGCTGCATGACCATCTCATCGTAAACCTCTCCCAACTTCTCCAGTAATTGATTCTTATCCAAAGTCTCCACCTGTTCAGCTAATGCCATGCTTGGTTTTGATAATCCAACACTTGCTTTTAATGGTATCTGTACGTGGGTTGGAAGATATTTTTTCTTCCACACCCTCGCAGTCAATGGTACAACCGTTACCACCGGAGAGTTTTCATTTGCCCTGTTATTGCTCACGACCAGAGCTGGACGGACACCACACTGTTTATACGAATTTTCATTATTTCCAAAATCCACATTATAAATTTCGCCTCGTCTGCACATTTCTTTATGTCCTCCTTATCCCAAAATAAAGGCTTCCGTCTGTTTATCACGAAGCTCGTACAAAAAATCCAGTTCCTTCATTGCTGCTTTCCTGTATTTTCCAATCATGGCATGACTTACATTATATTTTTGTTCCATTGTTTCCCATGTAAGCTCTCCTCGTACCAGATCCATTACCAGTTCCGGCAGAATCCCATCCAAACTTGCAACGCTATGTTCAAAAAATTTCAGTTCTTCTACAACTGCCTGATATCTGTTCCAAAGAAACTCAAACCATTCATCATTTTCCCGATCCATCACACTTTTATAATTTATTGCAACGGATGCGGTTTTATCTGATCGATTGCTTGTCTGTACCCTGTCATTGTCATCAGCATGACCGAACATCATGGAATCGATAACATCTGATTCCTCAATCCCGCTGAATTGTTCCAACTGAAAAAGTAAAATTCCCTGTTCCTTCTTCAAATTCTTATATTCCTTAAACATCCTTTCTGCTGTCATGTCACATTCCTCCAATCCTCGCCCGTACTGCATGGATCAATGCGGACTGTCCAGTTTCCTTCTTCTCCAACGCTTTCATGACATCTTCATCGTGTGTTCCCTTTGTAATCAGATGATGTATAACCACGGTATGCTTCTGCCCCTGTCTCCAAAGTCTGGCATTCATCTGCTGATATAATTCCAACGACCATGTCAATCCAAACCACACAATAGTACATCCTCCTTCCTGAAGATTCAGTCCGTGTCCGGCTGATGCGGGATGAATCAATCCAATCGCAATTTCCCCATGATTCCAATCCGTTATGTCCCTTGAAGTGTCAATCACTCTTGCTTCTGGAAAACGCTTCTGTATTCTCGCAAGATCATGCTTATACCAGTAAGCTACCAATATCGGTTTCCCATTTGCTGCTTCCACCAAATCTTCCAAAGCATCCAATTTCCTGTCATGAATGAAAATCACTTTTTTATCTTCTCCATAAACAGCACCATTTGCCATCTGTAATAATTTATTGGAAAGTGCCGCTGCATTCACGGCATCCAGTTCTTCCTCGCCTATGGAAAGAACCATATCTCTTTCAAATGACTGATACATTTTTTCTTCTTTGGCATTCATACTCACTTCCACACGATTCTCTATCCGATCCGGCATATTCAGATAATCGGCTGCCTTCATGGAAATACAAATATCACTAATAAGATCATAGATTTTGTCTTCCGCACCCTGTTTCGGTTTATACGAATAAATAATCTCACGATTTCTTTTGTCCGGTAAAAAGAAGCGTTCTCTATAACCGCCTATATATCTTCCAAGTCTCTGTCCCATATCCAGCAAATACATTTGTGGCCATAAATCCAACAAGCCATTCGGAGATGGGGTTCCTGTCAATCCGATTACTCGGGAAACTTGTGGTCTCACATGTTTCAATGCCTTAAATCTATGAGCCTTACTGGATTTAAAAGAAGACAGTTCATCAATTACTACAGTACTGAAATCCCAACGATAATTCTCTACCAGCCACACCACATTTTCCCTATTGATAATATAAATATCGGCAGCTTCTGCCAATGCATGTTCTCTCTGCTTTTTTGTTCCCATTACCAGACTTGCTTTCATCCCTATAAGATGTTCCCATTTCTTTAATTCTTTCGGCCAAGTATCTTCCGCTACCCTTTTAGGTGCTATGACAAGAATTTTTCCCGCCGTAAAATAATCCAATGCCAATGCAAATAATGCGGTAAGCGTGATCACTGTCTTTCCAAGTCCCATGTCTAAAATCAATCCACAATAAGGATGTTCTAAAATAAACCTTGAAGCATACGATTGATATTCATAAGGTTCGTATTTCATGCAGCACTCCTCCAATCATTTCCTTACTATCCACGCAGAATACCAAAAATCCCAATTCTTCTAATGTCCGCTTTCTCTTCTCCTGAAGCGGTCTCATCTTTTTCCCCGGTGCTTTCAATTCCACAAATCCCAACTTTCCTCCGGGGAACAATACCAAGCGGTCGGGCATCCCATCCAAACCGGGAGAGCTGAACTTTACCGCCCAGCCTCCCATCTTTTTTGTCTCCGTTCTCAACTTCTGTTCTATACTTTTTTCTGATACCATTTTTACTCCGTTTCCGAATATCCCTATTTCGCGCGTATATGACGCAACACGCATTTTACACGCACATACAAGGCGATATTCTATAATTTTTATTATTTAAGATACTATCGGCAACATAGGAAACTTCTGTCTTTTTTCCTCATAAACTCTAAGATTTTTTATGTTTCCATTCCTCTCTTTTTTCGGATACCTCATCGGCAATGGCAACTTCCATAAAGTGCTACATATTGCCGATTGTTTCCGATAAATTGCCGTTATTCTTCCTCACGGACATAACCCTTCACGACTCCGTAAATAGAAAAACGCAGCTTTCCTTCCGGGCGTTTCCACCCCTCGATATTACTCATAATCGCAGCAATCTCATTCGCATCCTGACGTTTCAAATTGCCGCGTTCTTTTCCAAAACACTCACACCAAATTTCCATATTACAGACACGGGTTCTCCGATTCACTCCCACCTTATGGCTTCCTTCAAATTCCGAACCATTGATAAAATTCCGGCGCTCATACAAAGTCATGGAATCCCAACCTTCCGGCAGAAGCATATCCAAATAATCACGGATCGTTCCCTCTCTCTCATCCTGTTCCATCGCTTCTTTCTGTTCATGGACTGCGATTGGTTCCAGCTCTTTCGGAAGATGAATGGTTTCTCCATCTTTGTAGTAGTGCAACGCTTCTGCCCAGATCTGTTCCACTTCATCTTTAGTAATCTCCCAAGAACCCCTTCCAGTTCCTCCCGGTGTTTTTACCGGCCAAAATCTTCGGTTACCCGTAATATCCCTAAGATAAGTGTCCGCATTCGTTGTCCCGATAAACACACATTGTCTTGGATGTGGAGTTGCCCTGCGCCCAAAAGCGGCACGGTAAATATCGTTTTGTCTTGACAAAAATCCTCTCAGCGTTTCAATGTCCGTTTTCTTTAATCCTGCGAGTTCCCCAATTTCCAAAATCCAATATCCCTGTAGTTTCTCTGCTGCAGTCTTGTCCTTTGTGTCTGAAAGAAGAAGGGAATCGTTGAACCACTCTCCACAAAGTTTTGCAATCAACGTGGATTTTCCTTTCCCTTGCGGTCCGGACAACACGAGCATCGTGTCAAACTTACATCCCGGATTCATTACCCTTGCTATCGCCGCCACCAATGTTTTCCTTGTAACCGCACGAACATAGGCATTGTCGGCTGCTCCAAGAAAATCCACCAATAAAGTATCCACTCTCGGAATTTCATCCCACTCCGGCAAAGCCGCTAAAAATTCTTTAATGGGATGATAGGAACGATCATCAGTTACTTTTGAAACCGCAATGTCATAATTTCTTGCAGAAAAGTTTCCATAATTCAAATCAATATAGGAAATTAACTGTGCATCATCCGCATCTCTCCAAAATTTTGACGGATGATTCCACGGAACTTCCCCTTTAATTTCCATTCCATCCGATAACTGATTAAATACAATTGATTTCAACTTTTCGTCATTATTTAAAATTAACAACAAATTTCTCAGATTATTCACTACAATTCCCTGTCGGTTATACTCCAACTGCATCTTCCAATCTTCTTCCGCAAAATCTAACCGTGCTGATTCTTCCCGTTCTTTAGATAAAGTCTGGCGTACCGCTTCATTTTCTGATGCAAAATCCTGCATAGCCTTAAAAGAAGGGAGTTTGGTAGTTTCTATTTCTTCCGTCACTTTTGCATCTAAATTTCCAAACTTATGAATCCTTACTACATCAAACGCATTCATAAGTTTTCCGCATGCCGGATCAGTAGCATGATGACTATACGCAAACACATCATCATAAATCACCACTCCCGCAGAAGAATCCGCCGGAATGTAATCATATCTTCCTGCCATCTCGCTCGGCTGATATACATCTGGAATGAAAATATCAATTGCCTGCTGAATGGTAAATGTCCGGTTGAATGCCCCAATAATGCCTCTCTTTTCCAATGGATTCTCTTGTTTTTTGAGACTTTTCTGAACAATTATCCTTTGGCGGTTAGATACCGGCCATGAACTGACATCTTTCCAATCTGTATATAAAGCCAATACGTCTTCTGGTTTCAAAAGCTCACCCTTAATTTCCCGAAATATAAACTCTCCATCGGAAGATGTGGATGGCCAATACATCAATCGGCTTGGTTCATACGTTGTATCATCAAACAGCTCCATTCCAATTTGTTCAGCCACCTTCCGGCTGACAGCCATATATTCATCCGGCGATACTTCGTGGGACAATGGAATAATCAAACGAAGTCTTGGTTTTTCCGATGTATGTTTATGGGTGGAATACAGATAGCATTGAAATGAAAAAAACAATTCCAACTGATCCCCAATATCTGCAACTGCATAATCCATATCCAACGTCAAAGCGGATCTGGAAATTACACAATCCTTCTTTCTTCTCCCGCCTTTTAATCTTCCAAGCACAAAACCGCCTACATCTTTAATATCGTCCTGTTGCGACTTCTTCATTTTCCGATACTGTTCTATTGTTTCCGCAGTACGTTGTGTCTTGGAAATCCGTTCTCTAAAATCCTCAAGTTCCATTTCTGTCAGATTCCATTTTTTATCCATACGGGAGTTTCCCGTAGACACCGCAATCTTCATTCTGCATCTCCTCCTAATCCTTTTTATAAAATGGACTTTCAAATCCTGCTGCTTTTAATGGAAGTCCTTCTGTCCATACTGGATTGACTGCCATGATTTCATTCACTTCTTCCACGGAAGATTTCCCATCAGGCACTTCTAAAACCACCTCATCATGAACATGACATACAATGTCAAATCCCTCCTTTTCCAAGCGAAGCATCGCTTCCGCTAAAATATCCCTGCTTGCTGCCTGTACAATATTTTCGACTAGCTTTGGACCATATGTTTCCAAACGCATCCATTTCTTGGATTCCCCGATTCCCTCATATGTCAGTCCTTCCCTGCCGAATTTATTCTGCATCATCCGTGGCTTCACATAAGAAAGTTTTCGTCCTGACGGAAGCGTGACAAATAAAATCCCGCTTTTATATTCAAATGATACCCTTCCTACTTTGGATGGTTTTTTATCCCGTACTGCCGTTATCGCAGCCTCATCAACCGCCCACCAAAATGCTGTAATATGAGGATTCGCACTTCTCCATGTACTTACAAGTCCCGGAAGTTCTTCTTCCGTCAGTCCCATTTTTAAAGCCCCCATCGATGTCAATGCTCCAACTGCACCCCCATATCCCAATGCAAGTTCGCTGATTTTTCCTTTCTGTCTGAGTGGTGAGGTTTTTGTAATTTCTTCTATCGGTACATGAAACATTGCTGATGCAGAAGCCTCGTATATTTTTCCATGTGTTTCAAATACCTGTAATCTCCATTCCTCTCCTGCAAGCCATGCCAGTACTCTGGCTTCAATCGCAGAATAGTCGCTGATAATAAATCTACATCCCGGCTTTGCCACAAAAGCAGTCCTGATTAGTTCCGACAGTACATTTGGAGTGCTTTCATAAAAAAGTTCCACTTCTTCATATCTTCCTTCTGATACCAACGCTCTCGCCAGTTCCAAATCCGGCAGATGATTCTGCGGAAGATTATGAATCTGCACCAACCGCCCTGCCCATCTGCCTGTCCGGTTTGCCCCATAAAACTGTAACAGTCCATGAACACGATTTTCTGCACACACAGAACGGTCAATCGCTTCATATTTTTTTACAGAAGTCTTAGATGTTGCCAGCCTAAGTTTTAACACTTCCTGCACATCTCCCTCTGCTTTCATTGACAAATCTTTTACTGTATCTTTTGCGAGAGAATCTGCCTCCAGACCTTTTTCCTTAAGCCAAAATTTCAACTGTGACACGCTGTTCGGATTCTCCAGTCCTGTTAATTCATAGGCTCTCGCTGTTGCGGTTTCTTTATATAAAAGATCGCAAGCAACCGCATGATTCACAAGATTACGATCCACCATAATTCCACGGTCATTGATTCTCTGATCCAGACAGTAAATTTCCTGCTCCCTTTTCGGAATAGGAAATTTAGCCAGTCTCTGCCGTATCTGTTTTTCCACATCAACATCCCGAATACAATATGTTTTAAACTGTCTCCATTTTTCCGGTGCATCTTTCGGCAGATTTCTTGTTCTTCCTCCATTTGATTTTGTGGCTTTACACGGGCTGCAAAAATATTTAATCAATTCTTTTCCTTCCGTCATTTTCTGCTTGTCCAATCCGAGAACCGCACCTACTCCTTCCAATGAAAGAGGCAGGGCTAACATGGCCGCCTGTACCGCCGTACATCTCCACGCTTCTGGTCTGAATGAATGCTGATAATAATTTGAAAAGCAGGTTCTCTCAAAATTTGCATTAAACGCTGTTTTTGTCACGGTATCATCAAATAACATCTCAATAAATTCCTTCGGGGGTTCTTCTCCGTTCGCCACGTCAATGCAGACCGTTTCCTCATCATCTACGGAATATGCAATCAGCAAAATTTCAAAATGGGGAGAACTGCTGTACTTATATACACCGCAGGAAATCAGATCCACATCCGAATATGTTTCAATATCTATCGCTAACGTTCTACCCATGCATAAGACCTCCCGCTTTTGATTTTCTTTACCTCATCATAGGTGAGCTCCAATGTCTGCATTGGCAGTCTCCGCAGCGAGCCACTCTTCCCTTTTACATATCTTGGCATTCTTCTAAGTCTCCCTGTACTGCTGATCTGATACCGGCCTTCCTGCCCTTTTATGTCTTTCCATATTTCCATCCTTACGTCTCCTTTTATGTAGGGGACGGAGATCCGCCCCCGTTTATTCTTAAGCCAGAAAATCATCCTCACCGTCTACTGCATCGAATTCATCCTTTGCATTCATTCTGGAACCAAGTGGCTCTCCATCACGAACTTTCTGAATATTTCCGAGTCCTGCCGCAATTCCTTTATTTCCGTTACTGTTATATGCGTAAAAAGTAACGGAAGCACGGATATAACATCCTGAATACAGCTCACTCTGATCCAAAATCGGCTGCACATTTCTATCCACTACCTGTGGTGCCTGTTTGCTATTCGCATTAATAAAATAGGCTCCTGCATAGGCTTCATCTTCCGGCCTGTCCAAATCTCCATCACGAAGTGGTAATTTCAGATTTGCAGGGATTTTACCTCCCCATTTTGACTTTCCGTCTTCTTTTGCCTGTTCAACTGCTTTCTTGATCTTTGCAATCAAATCCGTGTCTTTTTTATCGATAATCAAACTAACGGAATATTTCGGATCAGATCCATTGATGGAATCCGGCTCAAATGCGTGAAGATAGGATGCTCTCGCTGAAATAATAACTTTCGTGTTGTTTACTCTCGTACTCATAATCATTAATCCTCCTGACTAAAATCCGCTTCTGCGGTTGAAATATAAATTGCTTCTCTTTTATCTGAATCTGGTACCAATGTGACTTTTCCATCCGGCTTGTACACATAACTGCCCAAGATTTCATTAAATTTCTTTTTTCCCATCAGCTTTTCCATTTCTGTAATGCTAATAAGACTCGTCCGGTAAATATCGGTATAGCCCGCTGTCTTTGCAGCTTCCGCCACTTCCTCTTCATCGGTATATTTCCGGTTGCTTCTTCCAAGTACCAGTTTGAATCCTGGCCATTCTTTTCGATTCGTGATTGCTTCGTTCTGCGCATAAGTGTAAATTTCTTCTGCCCACTTCTTTAGTGCATCCGCTTTTGACAACACTTCTGCAATTTCTTCATCTGATAGTAACGCTGGCTGTGAAAATTCCATCTGTGCCAAATGAAGATACTCTTCTGCCCTTGCCCTGCATTGAAACCTCGCCTTGCAAAAACGACACCACTCCCCGGCTTTGTACTCTCCTTCTCCGTCCAACGCCATTTTCGCTTTCGGTTCAAATTCCTGTTCTGCCCATTGATGCAGTTCTTCTGCTGAGATTTCCCATGTGGAAAAATGGCTGATTCTCGGCTGAACGATGGTAAGTTCTATGGTCTCAATATCAAAAAGTATCTCCGCTATATCCAACATCCCCAAACCATAAATCATCAACTGCGTATTATTTTCAGCATCCACCTGTACGCCTTTTCCCAGTTTCAGATCGATAATATGAACCTTTTTATCCGTGACAATCACCATATCTGCCGTACCAAAACAATCCTTTACATGAAAGCTCAAATCTACCTTCTGTTCCACAGAAAACACCGGATCAGAGCAGATATGCTTTGCTTCTTCTATCTGTTCAATCACATACTGAACATATCCATCTACAGCTTCCAAAAGTTCATCGCTATAGTAATCGGAAGTTGGTCTTCTGCTTCGAATCTTCAAATGTTTCTTTATTAGATGCTCCGCCAGCTTATGCCCTGCTGTGCCTTCAGCAGTATAAGGACTTTCTTCATCCGGGAACTGTTCCTCCAACAAAAGAGCTGGAGGACAATTCATATACCGATGCCCGCTGGATGGCGAGTATTTCGCATGTTTCCCCATTACAGCACCTCCGCCCTTTTCATCAGTTCTTCATACCGTTCTTCCGGTACTGACGATAACTTATCCGCACCGAACTCTTTCAATAACTGTTTGATTTCCTGCGTTTTTCCTGCACGGGATTTTTCTGCCATAACACCCCTGACCTCTGTAATAGAAATCTTTTTCTCCGGTGTATTTGATTTTTCCGGCTTTTCCTCTGTCTGAATATCTTTTGTAATTTCCAGACCTTCGGATGCCATTTTTCTATAACCTTCTGCTACCATTGCAAAACCTTCTGCAATTTGTAATAATCCTTTATTCATAATCGTTATCCTTTCTATCGATGGATGAGCCTGACGTCTCTTGTCAGCACATCAATTTTGTTGATACTTTCTTTATACATCCCAACATCCACAAGAATGTGATACGGATACTCTTTCACTACCGTTACCTTCCGTTTTCTTTTTGCCCAGATGACCATCAAGCGGTCACCCGGTTTCAGAAAGTAACAGTCATTTACCTGCCCTAACATTTTCAGTACCTACCGTACAAGTTTTAAACGATGAATGGCATCCCTGTATTCTGGTGTCACTCGCTTATCTGCTTTAAGGGTCCTGAGATTGATACGGTTCATATGCATATCGTAGAGACGAACCGGAAGTTTCAATTCCCTTGCACAGTCCAGTTCCATTTTCATTCCTTCAGAAATATTAAAACCGAACAGCCATACCTCATCACAGCACTCCATAAGTGTTAATCCACAATCAATGCCTTCCAATCTCTCAGCTTCATCTTCTTCATTTAAAAAATGTGGAAAATACAAAGCAGTTGCAATCGGAACTGTGCCAGAACGAACAGCTACGGCTGCGACAAACTTCATATTTTTTTCGTTATTCTCCCTGTCATCCCTAAATGGATGAATGATATATGCAATCTTTTTACGCATCTTCTTTTATCCTTTCTTCTCTATATGTCAATTTACAGTTTCTACTTACGGACCACCAAGTCGTCACTAGGCTTGTCCTAAACAGCAGGACGGTACTTATTCGAGCCGTATTCACGGAGCATTTGGTCTAACACCTTCTTCTGTGCATCATCTGCTTTTTCCATTAACTGTTCCAAAACAAAAATCTGCTCTTGCGACATAATATTTTTATGTGGGTGATACCATTCGGCGATACGGACACCGCCTCCGTTACCTCTATAAGTTTCCAGAGGATACTCAGCCGTAAGTGCTACGATATCATTTCGGATTGTTCTATCTGAAACGCCAAGCTCAGACGCCAAAACCTGCATATTCTCTTGTCTTCGTGCGACCATGATTCTCATGATCTCTGATCTTCTTTCGTTTGCACTCACGGCTTTTCACCTCCTTCCCTTTCCGTCTGTCTGTAATATAGAACTCAAATAGGAAGGGTAATTTCCTATTTGAAACTTTTTCGCAAAAGTTTTTCTATGTATTTATTCTCCGTTTCGCTTTTCAAAAAAGTAAAAACACATCGTGATAAAAAAAATCGGAGCATGACTGTAAAATTACAATCTTGCTCCGATCTTAATGGTGGTTATAATAAACCCCGACGATCAGTCAGCTCTATCTTCTATTTTTGAGTCGCATTTGCGCTTTTGATTTTTCAGTCTTTCCAGTATCTAAATCCGCTTTATAAATATGTTTACATTTAGGACACTGGACTGATATCGTTACTTTTCCTTTTCCATCGGCTAATGTTTCACTTCCTTCACACCACGGACACCGTAAGTGAATGCTCATCAGTTTCTCTTTCATCATGTCACTCTCCTCTTGATTTTATTTGGAAATTTTTCCTTTTATTTCTTAACCATTTGGTAAGTATTGTGTAAAAAAAATAATTTCCTTTTTCTTCCATTTCTTCATCTTATAAACCGAATTATATTAAACAATCGGTAAATTGTCAATCCTATTTTTAGTTTTGCATAATGCTAAATCGTGGTTTAGTACTACTTTTTCATGTATTTCATCTTTTTAGATTGACACAAATGGTAAGTTATGATATATTTTTGGTAAATAGTTCAGTGTTCCTTTTTTATTTTTTATGATTAAAATTTTATATTATACTACACAAAAGAGAATGCAAGAAGTATTTGTATGATTGCTGTAGTGCAAGGACAAAATGAGCCAGTCATAAGAGCAAGCCAGTTGGAGCTAAACGACCATCGGGAACGGTAATAGCACACTCCCAAATTGAATATATCTTTTCAATAAACTAAAGTGCTGACAAACAATATTCCCAAAAAACGAGAAGCCATACACTGCAAAATGCCAAAGACGCAAGAGCCGCAAGAGCCCTGCAGAGCATATGCAAATTCAATTTAGAAAGAGGTAATTAAGAGATGAATGAAAACACATTAGGAGGTAGGATTGCTGAACTATTAGAAAAAAATGGTTTGACTCAAAGAGAATTGGCTGAAAAAGTAGGTGTTACCGAAGTTTCCATGTCTCGCTATATCAGCAATGATCGTACCCCCAAAGGTCCTGTCATCGCTAATATTGCCACCGCATTACACACAACTTCCGACTATTTATTAGGTACAGAAGAAGTTGGCGATTTTGAGAGTGAGTATTACAAAATCCACCGACTTATTGCACGTAACGCATCCCAGATGACTCGGAAACAAAGAAACGAACTGATTAATGCCCTTCTTGAGCCAGATGACTAAGAAAGGACTGATTTTTTGTATCTGAGCGACTCTCAATATGAAAACATTAAAGAAAATGTAGTCGATATGTATGAAGAATGTGGATTAACCGCATACCCCATCGACTGCATGGAAATTGCAAGAAGACTAAATTACCGGTTAGTTCCCTATTCTAAATTAAAGGGGAAAAAATTGGTAACCGCTATGAACATCAGTATGGATGGCTTTCATATGTTAGTAGAGGATAAAGTCTCTGGTATGTTTATGTGGGTTATTTTTTATAATGATGAAAACAGCCATGAACGCCAACGTTGGACAATCCTTCATGAAATTGGGCATATCCGGTTAGATCATACCCAAGAGAGCGAACTCGCAGAAGCGGAAGCAAACTTTTTTGCAAAATATAGTATTGCGCCACCACCATTGATTCATTATGCACAATGCGACGATTATATTGATGTTGCAGTTAAATTTGACCTATCCATCCAAGCAGCATACTATTCCATGTGCTATTATCATAAGTGGCTACAATATGGTCCCGCTGATTACGAACCAGTCGAAATCCGAATGTTAGAATTATTTGGATTAGCTGCATAACAATTAACCCTTGAAACTCTATATATTGTGTATTATAATAATGTATGTCACAATATATAGGGTTTTTGACTCAACAAAGAAAAGAGGTGAATTTAGCGTATGGAAGAATCCCGGATGATTATTAAAAAAACAAACGAAGAAGTCACATTTTCTATAAAAGTTATCCATGATGCCTTACATAAACTGGTATATGAAATTGTAGAAAATGTTATTGATGAGCTTATTGATAAAGTCCATGAACATCTAATGAGCTTAATCGCTTTCATGCATGATTTCTTATATCACAGAACAAAGGAGGATCGACGCTCATCCTGCTGCTCCCTGCACGCATATATAAAAGCAGTTTTATTCATTCCTATCGCCAAGTCAGCCACCTTATCATTTCGGAATTATTCATATCGACTCCGAAATGTGTATCTTCACCGTAACCAGATTCGTGGTCTGGATACCGATGATGCTGACAGTATGATATTCGCATAACGTAACCCGCAAATATCACAGCAGCATTTGGAGGTATTAAAATGCTTGAAGAATATATTAAAGATGCCATTGACGATGAAATGAAAGATTACCTGACTACCGAAACATACAAGCAACAAGGAGAAGAAATCGAAAAACTTCTATATTCTCTGCGTTCCGAATTGACCCCGGATCAAGTTTCAACCTTAAACAGATTAGTAAATGTCTTGGGACAACAACATAGTGATTTTGCTTCCGCCGCCTATCTTCGTGGTGTTGTAAGTGGAATTGCGTTAAAAAATAAAACACTGGGCAATAAAAGTGAATAGAAAAAAGCTGATGCACTACCTTCATCAAGGTGTGCATCAGCTTTTCTTTCAAACAGATCTAATCTTCTTTTTGCACAACGCAATTCCTTCAACAACGCCCTGCAAATACGCTTCTGATGCAAATGCTCCATCACATACCGATATTGCATCCAATAGCTGATTCAGTAAAATCATTTTTTCTGATGAAAGATTTTCTCTCATGTTCCGTAATAAATCATTAATTTGTTTCTTGTGTTCTTTATACTTTTCAGATTTTATGTAATCACTCATTGCCTCATCCGTAGCATCTTTAATGTACTCTTCTAACTCCATTGTTAATTTACACCTCCAATACCGGAACTATATTGATTGGTCTGCTTAACAACTCCCTGCCTGGTATTTCTGTAGCGATACTTTTATTATACGAACATACGTTCTTTTTGTCAATCCTTCATCATAACATCAATTCACAAATATCCATATGTCTGCCCGTTAAATACAACTCATATAATCTGCCTGCCGGAATTTGTCGAATTTGTATGTTTTCTAATCCCAATCTTTCAAGCATAGCCATCTTTGCAATACCCTTTTTTACAATTTCATTATTCTCTGTTGGCATTAGGAAACAATTTCTCACTTTCGTAATCCCATGTGCATCTATAAAATCTTTATACGCCAACTGATATAGATACTGTTTTGTAACATCCCCAACACTGGGATTCCCTCGAAGCGACTTTCCCTTCTCAAGTTGAATATTATAGTATTTTGCATCAAATATGATAAACCAATCTTTTCCATCTATACAAGGAATGCTAATCAAATCAGGAATCAATGTATCTGCTGCTTTAGCTTCTGTATCAATACCCTGCCATATTGGCTTTTCTATAATATCAATCAACTTTTGATGTCTTTCTTTTTTCCCTTGATACTGTTCCGCAAGTGGTACTGTCATGTTCAACTGTCCTAGTATCGTATTAAGTTTATTATCAAATACTTCTGCACATGCTTTTTCCCATACTGCGTGATATGCTGTCGTTCCATACATACTGATACCATCATTTTCATCAAGCATCTTCCTATTCTGCGATACATATGCATACAATGTTTTTAGCAGTATTTGCCTATGGGTATTAAACTGAAGATTCAGCTCTTTGATAATTCTTTCAAGAATATATTCTCTATCCCCAAAATCATCCAATACTTCCTCAGATAATTCTATACTATCCATATCAAACAGTATATCCAACTGAGCATCTTGGAGCTGTCTAGAGCATTCTGTAAGTACACACTCATGCAATCTTTTGAAATAATCGGTATCATCTTCTACAGATTTACCCGTATACAATTCCATATAATACGGACGGTTGTCCTCTATTAGTGCAAAACTTTCATCAATCGTTTTTCCCCAAAGAATATCTCCTTCTCCATTTATTTCTACAATATCTTCACTATTCGTATAAATACCATATTCATAGTAATCGTTTATAAGGAAAAGAATTACTGCAAGAATATTAAAGCTCCTATTCTCTCCGTCTCCATTAAAAACATTGATAATCTGTTCTTCCGATCGGCTATATCGTTCCAATACTTTAAGAATCTGTTTCATCTCACCCAAAAGATCTTCATCTTTCTTTGATAATAAATATTTGGGATATACTTTGATGACACGACTTCCACAGGTAATAATTCCTACATATGTAAACACGTACAAACAATCTCCGCTTTCAGCCGTCTCATCAGTAATTTCCACATCATCATCCATGAGATCTGACATTGCAAGCTGATCATCGGTATTTTTTACACTTTTCAAAACACCATAGGCTTTAAGGCTTTTTATAAATTTTTCCACTCCGTCTTCATCAAAAGAAAACTTACTTTTAAGATCATTTTTTGTATAACGTTTCTGTTCCCTGACATATTGTGAAACGACTTTCATTATATCTCATCCCTTTGTTCATCATAGAAGTTTTCCTTAAAGTTTGATCCAAAAATACCCATCCCCAGTTTGTCAAAAGCATCACACACCGATGAATATTTGCTGCTATTACATCCATCAAAAAATCTGTGTTTTCCTTGTTTTACTGCATCCTCATACAGATACATGATTACTTTGCTTTTAAACGCATCTACAAATTTATCAGAATTAATAATCATTCCATTTTCATCAGATGCAATAATCTTCTTGGAAAGGAAAAATGGACCCATTAATTTGTCTTCATTAATTTTAAACTGTTCCGATGACATTTTTGCATTAATGGCTCTGCGGAGAATATTCCACTCAACTGGCTCATCGCTTCCGGCCAGTTTTATTTTCCCAATACCAGAAATCTGATCTTCATTTTCATTGATACCTAAATACTCAAAATTCCACCTTCTCTTAAACGCCGTATCCATTGGAAATACACCCTGATCAGCACTATTCATTGTAGACCAAATGAACATATTATTCGGAATTCGTATTTTTTGATAATTATCAGGATTTCCACCTAGTTTATCTGCAAGATATCTTCTGATGTCTTCAGATGCTTGAATTTCATATTCGCTTACCCCTGTATCATCCCTATCAAGTAGTTGGAATACATCTCCGAATACTGCTGCCACCTTTGCCCTGTTAATTTCTTCAATCAGCAAAAGATGCGGCTGAGGATTATCTGTTCTTCCACTTCTTAACGCTTCTACATACATACGCATAAAAGGACCCGGAACAAAATCATATTTTATACTTTTTCCATCTATGTCCATGACCGGCTTATATGTACCAACAAACTGTGAATAAGAGTAATCTGGATGAAATGTAACTCTTTCATATGATCCATCTGTATCCTTCAATAAATTATCACAATCTTTCTTTAATCCAAAGCTCTTTCCGGTACCCGGAGCACCAAATACTATACGATTTCTTTCATACTTTGATTTAAATTCAGTGTTGAAAACAAGCTCTGTATATTCATTTTCCATCTCTGTAATGCCATCCTTTACATACGTTCCCCTTAATAAATCTACAACTGCAGATTTATAATCATTTAGTGTCCATATAGACATAGCTGTTTTTAGTGAATTATGCATATTAGATGATAATTCACTCCGACTAAGATTTTTCCTCAGCCATACCACTTTTCTATTATTTGTATAATCACTGTCTTGTTTTGGATTGTTACTATCATCATAATAATAATCTGATTCAACCCGACCGATATGAAACACAGAATGTTCAGCAAAAATTACATAATCTCCAATTTTCATATCATATAGGAATCTCCATATCTGCCCGATATCTTGTCCTTTTCCTCTGTTATTCTTTTCAATTTTTGCATCATATAAAGCAGCTAATTCTTCTCGAGTACTAATATTCGATAAATCTCCTAATCCAGACCATCCAATACAAATGTGAGGATTTTCTTCTGACAAAGCATCATTTTCCTTTTTTATGTGTATTCCGAATAACCCATGATTAAATACTTCTTCATCTGTAACTGCATTTGTAATCGTTTCCAACTCTGTATATAATTTTTCATCGTTTACATACGCATATGTAATGGTTGCCACATAGGACTGGCTTGCATTTACAAGATTTAAAACACTTAGTATAGGCGAAACATAAAAATCGTTTGTTCGTTCTATACCTTTCCCTCCTAACCACCATTTGTCATCAGAAACAAATCTATATAACAACTCACAATTTTTCTCAACGATATCTTCCTCTTGTCCTTCTTCTAATAAAAATGTTTTCGTAAGCTGCTTAAACTGCTCTGACAAGTCACTTTCTTCTGTACTCTTCAAATTTTTATAAATTTCCTTTTTTTCAAGTACTTTTCCACTACTTCCTACAAAAGCATTTGCATTGCAATCTATTATTCGTTCTGTATAGCTTCTATATTTTATTATTTCTTTTATAAGTTCAACCGGATAAGTTGCAAGAACAAACCACTGATTTGGCAGATATATTTTCAGCCCCGCTGAGGTTGTAATAATAGCTGTATTTTCCAAGTATTCTATAGTATTCCCCCCAGAAGCAATGTTGTCTGCAAAAGCCTTTTTAAATCCTTCACTTAATCCAACATCCTCATAATTAAAATTATTCTTTACTGCATTTTTTGTTTTTTCTACAAGTTTACCTAAATCTTGTAACATAATATTGCTGCTGCTCATTAGTTAAATCACTCCTTAATTGGCAGAGTCTTCATTTCCTCTCTCATTCTTTTTGCTACAGCTCTAATCACAGGAACCGCAACTGAGTTTCCAAACTGCTTATATGCTTGTGTATCTGATACAGTTATTATAAATTTTTCTGGAAATCCTTGTAATCGTGCACATTCTCTCGGAGTTAATTTTCTCGGATTTTCACCAATACCTTGTTCGATTAAAATTTCACTTCCATCTTTATAATATCTTGCACTAATTGTATTAGTATACTCCGAATCTGCATTAAATAATGAATACCCAAAACCGTTTCCCTTTTTTTTATGTTCTTGTTTTCTTCGTTGATGACCTTCCCACAAAGCATCGCTTATAGTATATTTTTCATCAACATCATGTTCCAATATATCTCCAAGCCTTGTTTTTTCATATGTAGGAATAGGAAATTTAAATTCATAATTATCTACAATATCATAGTATTCTTTGTTAAATCCGACAATATATATTCGTTCCCTATTCTGAGGTACCCCAAAATCTCCAGCTCGCAATACTTCATAATTCACATAATAATTCAATGCATCTAAATGCTCAAGAATCACTTTTAATGTTCGTCCTTTATCGTGTCCTTTCAATTGTTTCACATTTTCCAACAAAAAAGCTTTCGGTTTTTTTTCTTTTAAGATTCTTTCAATCTCAAAAAACAAAGTCCCCCTAGTATCAGAAAATCCCTTTTTCAATCCTGCTTGCGAAAACGGCTGACATGGGAAACCTCCAAGTAGAATATCAAAATCAGGAATATCACACGCTTCTATCTGCGTTATATCCCCTGCTGGTTCTTCTCCAAAATTTACCCTATATGTCTTTTGTGCAAATTTATCCCACTCCGAAGTAAAAACACATTTTCCACCTAATTCCTGAAACGGAATCCTTATTCCTCCTATTCCAGCAAACAAATCTATAAATTTAAATTCTGGTGTTTCATTATTTCCTTCAAATGGTGTTTTTTCTGCAAACTGTATAATTGTTTTATATTCTAATACTGATGGAGTAGATTCCCCATTTTCCCATCTTCGTAATGTTCTGTCTCCATTTCTTCCCATTCCAAGTGCATCGGCAAAATCTTTCTGTGTCAGTCCTAAATTCTTTCTCTTCGCCTTTATTGCTTCGCACATATTCATTATAATATCTCCTTTGTCTGTTTAGTAGGTCAATCTGTCCTCATTTTATCACATTTTACCAAAAATTAAAACTAATAATACCACAAATTTTGAGTTAGAACAATAACTTCTATATACATTCCTTACTACCAATGTTACAATATCTTTATTAAACCAGTAAGGGAGGTTCTTATATTGCCATTCATAGATGATTTTAGAGATGTAAAAAATAAAATCCGTACTGACATTACCCAGTCACAACTTATCTTTGATGAAACCATGAGGAGAAGTGGTTTCGCTACTTCAACTGCAAAAGTTCAATATGAGCATATTTATGAAATATTAGCAGCTCGTGATACAGTTCATGCCGATATAGTTTCAGCTGGACTTAAAGAAGATGTAAAAGTTACAGGAGCTGTTACCGAACTCCTTTGCAAGATAGCTCTTGAAGCAGGTGCCCCTAACAGATATGATACTCTTCCCAAGACTTGGGATTGGATTGGTGATTTTGCAATTATGGGGTCACCTTTCAATCTTTTTGTATCTGTTAAAAGTTACAAGGCCAAAGAACGTTTAATCGTCAGCGGAACAGGACAAAATGCTGCCCCTGTTGTTGGATTCGGATTATTTGATGATCCGACCGAATGGTCACCTGACAGAGTTAAACAATATAAGCAGAGAGGGTTCATTGCTATATATATGCCAATATCACTATATGATAATCTTGCTGCAATGACCTCCCAAACCCCTGGACTTTCCCCTAGATTAGTTCGAAAATATTCAGAATCTAATGGATATCCTGCTACAAATATTAAAAATATATATGATCGGCCACTACTTCGTAAATTAGAAGATTTTGATGATGACATCGCAAATGTATGCATCCCAGGAAATTACACACTTAATCTTTCAAATTACTAATATGGCATAAAGAAATGCAAGATCGATAATCTTAACGCTCTTGCATTTCTTCATCGGAAATCATATTATCAAAAATCGTTTCTTCAATTACTTTGATACACTCATCTGTTTTTTTCTTTATATCATTTCCCCAAAACCTTATAACTGTCCATCCCATAAATAACAGCTTTTTATTTATTTCATCATCATGTTCTCGATTTTTTCCAATCTTTTTTATCCAAAAATCTGAATTTGATCCTTTTTCTAGTCGAGGTTTCAACACTTCCCAATCTTTTCCATGAAAAAATTCACTATCACAAAATATTGCAATTTTGTATTTAGTAAGAACAATATCTGGTGTCCCCAGCAATTTTTTATAATTTTTTCTATATCTAATACCCCTTTTCCATAAGGCCTTTCTTAAAATGACTTCAATCGAAGTGTTTTTAGACTTAATATTAACCATATTTTTATGCCTTTGCTCTGGCGTCAAACAATCCATAAGCTCCTCCACCCA
This sequence comes from Lachnospiraceae bacterium, assembly GCA_021771755.1. Lineage (GTDB taxonomy): Bacteria > Bacillota > Clostridia > Lachnospirales > Lachnospiraceae > Blautia_A. Next base: position 193,668 of record JAETOL010000001.1, read on the forward strand.
AAAGAAATTACCTCTTTCGAAAAATGGTGTATTCTATAACACTATTCCAAAGTTTCATACCATTTTTTAAACAGTTCCCGATGATTATACTTGTCATACCACTCTTTCGTCAACAACACTCTATATCGCCCATATTTTAATATGACTTTCTTAGGTGTATAGTATCTTTGCATACCATTTATGTAATGCGGCTTATCTTCACTTGGATCATATTCCTTAAAAAAAGCTATTCCAGAATTTTGTAAATTAAATAATTCTTTCTTGTTGCACTCTAATGGACTCAGCAATTTTTCCATCTGTTCATCCGAAAAAACATATCCCGCCTTCTCCAAATTACGCATAGCTTGAAGAATAAAGTCACCTACTCCCCCAGAATCATCCGGTAGTTTGGGAATTGAAGTAAACTTCTTGCCACATTCATTATTACCTATATTATCAAATTCTTCCATAAAATCATTTCTGGGTTCAAAAACTCTATAGCCTAAAACACCCAAAACCAGTTCGGATTGATCTATATATTCCTCTAATTCACTTTCTTTTTCTGCCGTCACTGTTCCTACGGTTGGTTCATTGGCATTTAGCACTTTAAATCGACCAGCTTCTAGTGCTTTATTATAAAAACGATTTTCTAGATATGAAATGTCCGTTCTTCCTAGCGAATTATCTTGTCTTGTAAAGATTACAACTTCATCCCAGCAGTTCCTATATTTATCATTCTCATGATCAAGAATTCTTTGATGAATTCCTTTTCCATTTTTGCGAACTTCTGCCTGCCCCACATACACCATATCAGCTCCAAAAAGGAAGTATACTCCACTTTGATTAAATGCCTCTAAATTTTTACATTCTGATAATAAATTTCTCGGTATTTTATATGCAATTCCATTCCAATTAGATATTTTTGCCTGTATTTTCCCCGTAGCTTCCCCATCAATCAAATATACATTAATACTTTTTCCTCTACCCACTCAAACACTTCCTTTGTATGCATACTATTTTAAATTTTAGCAGCATTAAGTGTTGTGGTCAAGACTGATATTCCTACCTTTTATATTTCTACTTTCGTCCTGCTCATTTCTATCTTACTACGCATATATGAATAGAAATTCCATATATTCGCTTTCAGAGAAAAATCTTTTCTATATACAAATTTTGAATTATATTTTATCCCATGTCCCCGACACCATTGATAAATATCTTTCATTACCATCTGTTCTCCAGCATCAATTCTATCTGTCAAATATGAGATTTTTACCATATCCTGTTCTGAATTGACATGCAAATAGAACCATACATTATAATATCGGATTGCCACAATCTTTTTTTCCATACATGTCCCTTTCGTAAAATAATATGTTTTCGCCAAATATTGTACATCTTTTGCCAAATTGTATTTAGTTTCGTTAAAAAGTTTTATTATCACTTACCCTATCAGTTCTGCAAATCACTCTCAGGTGCAAAACAAGGCGTAAAAGCACAATTAAAATATGTATTTTTTCTAAACTCACTGCTCACAAACGCCCATTTAAAGCCATTCTTTCGCCTATTAGAAATACCCAACACAGAAAACAGACACCTGAAATCGCCAGAATATGGATCATCCCTGCCATCTGATAACGCATTTTCACCTCTTGGTCCAGATCTGTTTTTTCTCCCAGGAGCATTGCTTCAAAAATCGGAGCATCTTTTCCCGACGCGTCTCTGAGAATTTCAAGAACCTGTTCTTTCAGTTCCAGCAGTTTCTGGCGGTATCCGGAATATCCGGAACTTTTCTTTTTCAGCACTGCCTTTTTCATAAAATAATAAATATGCTGGCAGGAATGGTATTGTCTGGAATCAAATTCTCCCGGATTTCGAGGTGCTGCTACTGCTTCCAGGCGACCGGAAAAAACAGCAAATGTACCAGGCGGCAGATCTTCTTCTTTCTTTAAAAATACTTTTACATTTTCAATGGGAATTTTTTCTGACCGAACGATCAGAAAGACTTGTTTTAAACAGACAGAAAAGGAGAACTCTGTGGTCTGATACTGCTGCACTTCCCCGCAGATCACAGCATTTGGATGCTTTTCGATGTAAGCCTGTACTGTATCCGGCAAAGGAACACCGCTTACCAGCGGTATTCCTGCCAGATCAGCAATCCACATACACAGCATCAGGATCAGACACACAAGGCATAATGGACGTCTTGTCATTTGTCATCCCTTTCATAGAATTTTACGCTATTGTTCGCAGAAACAATCTTAAGGATTCAAGATCAGGAATTGGGAGTTTCCTGCTGCACAAGTTCTTCGTTTTTTTGATAAAATGTATATAAAGGCATACTGGTCTTCAGATTGCCCTCCATACTTCCTTCAATAGAAATCTGAACCTTATCCGCTTCGCAGGAATCCAGAAGGGAATTTACAACTGCATACAGCTGAACATTTTCAGCTATGTCAGGTGCCTCCTCCTGAAATGCCCGATTCATGTCAATATAACAGATCCTGTCTGCAATGATCGCACTGAGCGCTACAGATGACTCAGGGATCACCGCATAATGACCTTCCTCCATAGGGCCTTTCGCAAGCTGTTCCATGACCACACTTTCTTTTGGAAGTGTTCTCCGATAATAGATATTCCTTTTTTCCTTTACCAGCTTCTGCCCGCTCTTATCCGTAAAATATAAGGTAAAGGTATCGTATCGGTAACTATCCATATTCTTTCCGGAAAGCTCCAGGAAACTTTGTTTCGTCATTTCCCCGATCTTATTATTGCGGGAATCTGTCAGTTCCTGTCCTTCCACAGTAAACCGAACTTTTTCAATCTCCGGAATCTGAAGGAACGTCATTACAATACCCGCTCTTGTAAGAACTTCTCTTGCCCTGCTCATTTCCTGATATCCGGAATTAAAATCGATCACCAGGGTACTGTCCTGAAAATCATAAGAATTAAGGACAACACTTTCCGGAAGAAGCGCAAGGCCATCCTCCGGAGCTTTTTTGCTGCTGACATACTGCATCAGTTCTCTCAGCATATTTTCTCCGGTTTCCTCTTTGGGTTCATAAGCTTCTTTTTTCAAAGATGTTTCTGACTGGTTCAAATAATAGTAACTGTATTTATCCGGCTCTTTTTCCTGCACTTCAATACTGCATCCGGCAGCCGTAACACAGACAAAGACTGCCAGAAGAAGCATGCTGATTATTCTCTTCATCCGGCACCTCCTATGGAATATATGACAGAGGGATACGAACCGAGAAGGTTGTCCCTTCCCCTTCCCTGCTGAACACTTTGATCACGCCATGATGCATGGCAATGGTACTTCTGGTAATGGCAAGCCCCAGACCGGTACCTCCGATTTCTCTGGAATGAGATTTGTCCACCCGATAAAATCTCTCAAAGATTCTGTCCAGAGAGTCTTCTGGTATTCCCATACCGGAATCCGCCACTGTCACATAGAAATATTTATGGTCCGCATCAATAGAAACACGTACCCACCCATCATCTACATTATATTTGATGGCATTTTCGACCAGGTTGCTGATGGCAGATGTAAATTTAATCTCATCTACATCGGCTTCCACAGGACGGAAACTGTCAAGGATCAGATCAATGCTCCTTTTGTCTGCAATAGGACGAAGCCGCTTCAGGATCTCCTCAAGAAGCTGATTAATATCCATATGCTGAATCGAAAGGTCTGCTGTCTTTTTGTCCATTTTTACCAGACTCAGAAGATCTGTGATGATACGGTTTTCTCTGTCGATCTCAGCTGTAATATCACGCATAAACTCCTGATAGAGTTCTTCCGGAACACCTTCCTGCCCTACCAGAGAATCTGCCAGGACTTTCATGGAAGTCATAGGTGTTTTCAGCTCATGAGACACATTAGAAACAAATTCCGACCTGGATTCATCCAATGTTTTCATCCGGCTCAGCATCTTATTAAAAGCATCTGTGATAAGTTCTGTTTCCGTATAGTCTGGAACCGATATCTCATCATTCTGATATCCATCTGTAAGGTCTTCGATGGATTTGGTAACACGCGCCAGAGGCTTCACAAGGATGGTAGACAGGATATAGGCAAAAAACAGCGAAAGAATAATGATGATAGCAATGATCAGGATCCCCTGATACTTCATATCCATCATCGTCGCTGTGATCTCTCCGCTGGAAATCGTAACCAGCATAGCTCCCTGCGTCTGCGGAACATCTGCACTTTTTATAGGGATCGCAATTTCCAGAACCTGACCGCTCTGCTGATACTCTGTCGGCTGACCGCTTTTAAAGCAGCGGATAATTTTAGGTGAGATCAGAGTTTTTCCTTCATCTACATGGTAAGTATCCTTTACGATCCGAAAATCCCGATCCACGATCAGAAGTCTTCCACCATAAATGTTAGACAATAACTCCAGCTTGCTGTTTACTGTTTCAGAGCTGGAGTCATTCAGATAATTTTCTTTGATGATCTGGTCACAGAGGATACTGCACTGAGTCCCCACTGTACTGGTTCTGGCTGTAATCGCCTGTTTTTCATAACTGCTGAGCATCATCTGCGTAACGATCACACTGGGCGCGATTCCCAGAATCACCAGAATGATCATGATCCGGAAACGCAGGCTCTTAAAAAATCTTTTTTTCTTTTTCATGGACTACGCCTGGAAATAGTAGCCAACGCCCCATTTCGTGTGTACATATTTCGGCTCACTGGGATTTGCCTCAATTTTTTCACGAAGACGACGGATATGTACGTCCACAGTTCTCACATCGCCCGGATATTCATATCCCCACACAATGTTCAGCAGATTTTCACGACTGTAAACTTTATTCGGATTGAATACCAGAAGCTCCAGTACATCAAACTCTTTTGCCGTGAGATTGATCTCTTTTCCTCCGATAAACACACGACGGCTCTCACAGTCAAGCTTCAGATCACCGCTTTCAATACTTTTGGCTTTCTCTTTTTCTTCACTTTCTGAACGTGCGCGGCGCATGATCGCCTTGATTCTTGCTTTTACCTCCAGGATATTAAAAGGCTTGGTAATATAATCATCTGCACCATATTCCAGTCCAAGGATCTTGTCCATATCCTCACCTTTTGCAGTAAGCATTACAATCGGAACATTAGAAAACTCCCGGATCTGCTGGCAGACCTCAAGGCCGTCCATCTTCGGAAGCATCAGGTCCAGAAGAATAATATCATAATGATTCTCTCTGGCCTTCTCCACAGCCTCTTCCCCATCGTAGGCGCAGTCCACTTCCATTCCGTCCTGTTCCAGATTAAAGCGAATTCCTTTTACGATCAGTTTTTCGTCATCTACCACTAACACTTTCCTGCTCATTTACTTTCTCCTTATTCTACTGCAATTTTCTCTTTTATCTTTAAAAAAGTATTTTCTTTTATCCCCGGTACATCCATCAATTCCTCTATGGAAGAAAATCCTCCATGTTCTTCTCTGTACGCCAGGATTGCCTGTGCCTTAGACTCTCCAATGCCACTAAGGGTCTGAAGAGCTGCTGCATCTGCGGTATTCAGATTCACTTTTCCATTTTCTGATACCGGACTGTTTTCTCCGGCCTTTATTTCAGGAAAAGCTCCTTCTGCCGGAACCGCTCCGGCTTTTTCGGCTTCTTCCTTCGTAGGTACATAAATCTGCTGTCCGTCACTTAAAGGCTGAGCCTGATTGACACGGTTTCCCGCAGCCTCAGGAAGAAGACCTCCAGCTGCCTCCACAGCCTCATACACTCTGCTGTCAGGCGGCATACGATATACTCCAGGCTTTGTCACTGCCCCGCAGATATCTACAAAAATATCTTGCGGCGGTTGTGTGATCTCCGGCTCCGGTTCTTTTTCCGTTTCCAGTATCTCAGTCACTTTCTCACTGCTTTCCTTCTGCTCCTCCTCCAACAGGATCTCTGCTTCTTTTTTTCCACATCCGGATAAACCCGGAAAAATCATAAAAGTCAGAAGGATCAGCAACAGCCTCAAAGTATTCCGTTTCTGATTATTTTTTAGTTTACTGATATGGGGTCACTCCTTATCTGTTCCCCCGATACTCATACTTGACCAATTCCTATTCTAACGAATTCCATCTGCTTTTACAATACCCAACTCTTATTTTTGCCATTTAAAGATCACGATACCAACAATGGCAACTGCCATTCCAATGGCTTTTCTCCACTGAAAAACAGCCTTTTCCACACCAAAAAGCCCAAACAATTCAATCACATATGCGATCAGCAGCTGAGATACCACGATCAGCATGGCTGCCCGGGCAGGCCCAAGGGACCCCATACTCTGGATAACTGTTACCGTAATAAAAGCGCCGATCACTCCACCCAGAAGGGTATATTTGTTTTCTACCTGCCACAAAGCTGAGATATGATCCCTCCCTGTAAAAAACCAGGCAGCCACACAGACTAAAAAAGCCGACAGCTGCACCCATCCTGTCGATACCCAAAGGCTGGTCTGCTTTGTCACCTCTGTGTTAAAGACTCCCTGAATACTCATCAATGCGCCGGAAATAAGAGCTGCTATAAATCCCCACATAAAAATCCCTCCATATATAGTAGTAAAAGAGGCCGGTATTTTAACCAGCCTCTTGTTCATACTATCATCATATACGGAAAGTTTCTTTTTTATGCATCTATGCTTTATGAAGTTTTTTATTTTCCTGCGCCGCTGCAATGACCATTACATTTACCGGAGCAGCAGCCTCCGGAGGAACAGCCGATACATGTTTTTCCATTCTTTTTTGCTTTTATAATATACGCGGTCGCAGCACCTACCGTTAACAGCAGGATTCCTGCCACTACAAGATCTGCCATATGAGGACTCCTTTCTTTTGCAGTTCTTCCAGACTTTTCGTTTGTTAGTTTTACCAAACTTTATATCAGTTAGTATATGCTAACGTTTTTTGTTTGTCAATACTTTTTATATTCTTTTTTACATTCCAATCCTGGTTTTTGAATACAATAAAAAATAAAAACGAAAGGTAAAAACATGAAAAAACTATACAGCTATATCCGCGTCAGCACCAAAGACCAAAACGAAGACCGCCAGCTTCTTGCCATGGCCGAACTCCACATCCCCCGGAAAAATATCTTTATAGATAAGCAATCCGGAAAGGATTTTAACCGGCCGCAATATAAAAAACTTTTGCGTAAATTAAAAAAAGACGATCTTCTTTTTATTAAAAGCATCGACCGGCTCGGACGCAACTATGCAGAAATACTGGAACAATGGAGAATCCTTACAAAGGAAAAGAAAATTGATATTGTCGTACTGGACATGCCTCTTCTGGATACACGAAGGGGAAAAGATCTTATGGGAACTTTTTTAAGCGATATCGTTCTGCAGGTTTTATCTTTTGTGGCAGAAAATGAAAGATCCAGCATCCGGCAGCGGCAGGCAGAAGGAATTGCTGCTGCAAAAGCCCGGGGAGTACGGTTTGGCCGTCCGCCGAAACCATTGCCTTCAAACTTCCAGTATTTCTATTATCAATGGAAACATGGAATGATTACCGGAGCAGCTGCTGCCAGATCATGTGGAATGCCACTGTCTACCTTCCGCTATCACGCAGCTCTTTGGGACAGAAATATTTCATCATAAATTTCCAATATTGCAGAAATGTGTATCTTTTTGTAAATTTTATCATAGCATAAAATTTATATTTTTTCTACCAAAGTTACATAATCATAAAAGCAAATCTTTATAAAATATCATTTATACATCGAAAAAGATGTATTTATTCAGCTAAAAACAAATTTACCAGAAGGTACACATTCTTGTAAATTTTAGAATATATCAAAAGGGGGACTCTATGGATTTTATTAAAAAAACAGAAGAGCTTTGGCGTTCCTATTTTTTAGGGGACGAAAACGGAAATTATATAAAATCTGATTTTTTTGACGCAGACTGTGTGATCATCGGAACTGGACGACACGAATTCTATCAGAATAAAGATGAGTTTTCACAAACCATAGATGATGAAATAAGGGAACGTAAGAACATTCGTTTCCAGATCAAGAATTTATGGTGTGAGCCAAAACAGCTTCGCCCGGATCTGATCCTTACTTATGGAGAGATTTTTGTTTTTGGGGAAAGCAATGACAAAAATATACGTATCCATATGGACAGCCGCTTTTCTATTCTTTATAACCTTACAGAAAACGGCTGGAAAATCATTCATCTCCACCAATCCGTACCAAATCCTGAGCAAAAAAACGGAGAATATTATCCAAAGTCTCTGTCTGAACAATTGGAAAGAGAAAAACGGAAAGCAGAATCTTTATCTTTGCTGGCCCAAAAAGACGGTCTTACCGACCTGATCAATTACCGAACATTTCAAAAATTATACAAAAATCATCCTCTGAACAATACCTGGTTTTTTGTTGCTGATCTCGACTATTTCAAAAACATCAATGATACGTACGGACATGTGGAAGGAAACCGCATACTAAGAGAAACTGCAGATATCTTAAAAAGTTCTGTACGATCCGATGACCTGGTATGCCGTATGGGCGGTGATGAATTCGTTCTCCTTTGCAGCGGTCTGCAGTCCTTAAAAAACGCAGAAAACTTATTAGACCGCATCCTTGCCAACATCGCCGGACTTCAGCTGCAAGGACACGCCCCTGTCAGTTTGTCTATTGGAGCTACGTCCGTATGTGAAGGCGAATCCCTGGATGTTGTCTTCCGTCGTGCAGATCATGCTCTTTATGAAGTGAAAGCAAAAGGCCGGAATGGATGGCGGATCTGCTGACAAAATTTTATTATTATGCAAAAACAGATGTCCCCTGCTAATCTGACAGAGGACATCTGTTTTTTATATAAGACTTTTTTCTAATTTTTCGATCATTTCATCAATTTCTTCTTTTCGGATCACCAGCGGCGGAACCATTCTCAGCACGTCGCTTCCCGCAGAGATCACCAAAAGACCATTTTCCAGTGCTTTTTTTACTATATTTCCTACGGGCATTCCCTGGATCACCAGCCCCTGCATAAAACCTTTTCCACGTCTTGCGGAAACGCAGGTATACTTATCCACAATTTCGTCCAGCTTCTCTTCCAGATACGGGGTAAGCTCCCGTACATGCTCCAGAATATGGTCTGACTCATAAATATCAAAAACCTTACTTACCGCAGCACAGACAAAAGGATTTCCTCCATAAGTAGTTCCATGATCTCCCGGTTCCAGAGAGGCTTCTGCCGCCTTTTCTCCAAGGACAAAGGCGCCTACCGGAACTCCGTTTCCAAGAGCTTTTGCACAGGTCATAATGTCCGGTTTCACACCATAGCCCTGCCATGCGAAATATTCTCCGGTACGCCCCATACCGCACTGAATCTCATCCAGGATCAGAAGAATATCATTTTCATCACAGAGTGCACGAAGCCCCTTCAGAAATTCCTCATCTGCAGGATAGATGCCGCCTTCTCCCTGTACGGTTTCCGTCAGAATCGCACAGGTTTTCTCTGTGATCTGCGCCCTTACACTTTCCAGATCATTAAACTGCGCAAACTTCACTCCTCCGATCAAAGGCTCAAAAGGTTCTCTGTAATGAGCGGTACCGGTAACGGAAAGAGCGCCCATGCTTCTTCCATGAAAAGAATGTTCCATGGCGATTACTTCATATCTTTCACCATTATACTTTTTAAATCCGTATTTTCTTGCTGCTTTCAGAGCGCCTTCAATGGCTTCTGTGCCGCTGTTGGTAAAAAACGCCTTGCTCATGCCACTGGCTTTTACCAGTTTTTCTCCGGCCTGACTCATAGGCTCATTATAATAAAGGTTGGAAATATGAGTCAGCTTATGGATCTGCTCCACCAGCGCCTCATCATAACCCGGATAATGATACCCCAGCGCATTTACCGCAATTCCTGCTGCAAAATCAAGATATTCTTTTCCCTCTGTGTCATAGAGCCGGCAGCCTTCTCCTCTGTCAAACATCACCGGAAAGCGGTTGTAGGTGTGAAGAATACTTTTTTCTGCCTGTTCCATCTGTTCATACATGCTCATTGTAATATTTTTCGCCGTCCTCTCTTAAAATAGCAGTTCCGATTCCCTTATTGGTAAATATCTCCAGAAGAAGACTGTGGGGAATTCTTCCATCCAGAATATGGACTCTGTTTACTCCGTTTTCTATGGCATCAATGCAGTTTTTCAGTTTGGGGATCATACCGCCTCCCACATATCCCTCTGAAATCAGTTTCTCTGCCTCATGAATATGCAGTTCTGAGATCAGGCTGGCCGGATCGCTCTGATCCTTGTATACACCCTCGATATCTGACAGGAACGCCAGTTTTTCTGCATGAACAGCCTCTGCGATCGCACAGGCCGCATCATCTGCATTGATATTATAAGAATCATAATTTTCATCAAAGCCCACCGGGAAAATAATCGGCAGAAAATCCTGCTCCAGAAGTTCATGCAAAATTCTTGGATTTACTTCTTTCACTTCTCCCACATAACCGATATCCTCACCGCCGGACAGCTTTTTGGTGCATTTCAGAAGACCGCCGTCTTTACCACTGATGCCTACTGCGTCTACCCCCAGAGATTCCACCAGGGTTACCAGTTCCTTATTTACCTTTGCAAGAACCATTTCGGCAATCTCCATGGTTTCCTTATCTGTCACCCGAAGTCCGTTGACAAATCTGGGTTCCATTCCCACCTTGCCGACCCAGCGGCTGATCTCCCTGCCGCCTCCGTGTACGATGATCGGCTTAAAGCCAACCAGCTTCAGAAGCACCGCGTCTTTGATCACGTTTGCCTTTAGTTCTTCGTCCAGCATGGCACTTCCGCCATATTTGATCACCACGATCTTTCTGTTGAAGCGCTGAATATATGGAAGCGCTTCAATAAGCACCTCTGCCTTGTCCAGATATTTTTGTTTTACCATTTTATTTCCTCCTCGTTTTCTCTTTCATTCTCCATTTCCCGTTTTTAAAGATCAGGAACGATAATCTGCATTGATTTTTACATAGTCATAGGTCAGATCACAGCCCCATGCAGTGGCCGTACAGGTTCCCATCTTTACATCTGCGATAGCCGTCACCGCCTCTTCCGAAAGAATCCTGGTCGCTTCCTCCTCGCTGTATCCGATTGCCACACCGTTTTCAATGATCTTGATCTTTCCCGCCTTGCTTTCAAAGTAAAGATCCACTTTTTCCGGATCAAACTGTGCTCCGGAATACCCCATGGCACAGAGAATCCTTCCCCAGTTGGCATCATGCCCGTATATAGCTGCTTTTGTAAGGGAAGATGTCACAACCGACTTACTTAACGTAACCGCCTGTTCCTTACTTTCCGCTCCGATGACCTTTACCTCAAAAAGAGCGGTTGCTCCCTCACCGTCACCTGCGATCTTTTTTGCAAGGGTGGTATTTACATAATTGAGTGCTTCACAAAAAGCCTGATAATCTTCATTTTTTTCCGTGATCTCCGGATTTTCTGCCATACCGTTTGCCAGAAGAAGAACGGTATCATTGGTAGAGGTATCTCCGTCTACGGAAACCATGTTATAAGTATCCTGGACATTTTCGCTCAATGCCTCCTGAAGAAGCTCTTTGGAAATATTAAGATCTGTTGTAACAAATCCCAGCATAGTGCACATATTGGGGTGGATCATTCCGGAACCCTTGCACATACCACCAATGGTCACAGTTTTTCCTCCGGCTTCAAACTCCACTGCCACTTCTTTTTCTACAGTATCTGTTGTCATGATTGCTTTTGCCGCCTGATTTCCGGCTTCCGGACTTCCGTCCAGAACAGGAGCCATGGCTTTTACCCCATCTGCCAGCTTCTGAATCGGAAGCTGCATGCCGATCACCCCTGTGGAGGCTACCAGTACGCTGTTCTCACTGACACCAAGAGCTTCTGCTGCTGCCTTAGCCGTTTCTCTGCAGTATCCAAAGCCTTCCTCTCCGGTGCATGCGTTGGCGATTCCGCTGTTGCACACGATCACCTGTGCCTCCGGCTGGTGATATACAATATTCTGATCCCATTTTACAGGAGCTGCTTTCACCACATTCGTAGTAAAAGTTCCCGCCGCTTTACACGGCTTTTCACTATACACCATTGCCATATCGGTTCTGTTCTGATATTTGATACCGGCTGCTGTGGAAGCTGCCTGAAATCCCTTTGCTGCTGTTACACCACCTGTTATGATCTTCATAGTAAATGTCCTTTCTTATTTAATCGTTCTTCCCATCCAAAGCCGCTGTCTTATGCAAAGATTACGGAACCATAGGAATCTGGCGAAGCCCTTCTGCTTCCTCGAATCCAAACATCAGGTTCATATTCTGTACGGCCTGTCCTGCCGCACCCTTTACCAGATTATCCATAGCTCCCATCATGATGATCCTCCTGGTCCTGGGATCGATCTTAAAGTTTACATCTACAAAGTTACTTCCTTCCACCCACTTTGTCTGCGGACAGATATCTTTATCCAGAACACGTACAAACTGTTCCCTGTCATAATATTTATCATATGCCGCCTTTACTTCTTCATAGGTAACTTCTTTTTTCAGAGATGCATATGCGGTAATAAGAATTCCTCTGTTCATCGGGATCAGATGCGGAGTAAAATTGATCAGCACCTCTTCCCCGCAGGCATATCCCAGCTGATCTTCTATTTCCGGTGTGTGACGATGGCTCGCCACCCCATATGCCTTGATATTTTCATTGACCTCGCAGAAAAGATTATCAACTTTCGCGCCTCTTCCTGCTCCGGAGGTTCCGGACTTTGCATCAATGATAATCGTAGAAGGATCAATGAGCCCTTCCTTCAGAAGCGGGTAAATAGAAAGTGTAGAACAGGTAGGATAACATCCCGGGTTGGCGATCAGCCTTGCCTTTTTAATCTCCTCTCTGTTGATCTCACAGAGACCATACACCGCCTCCTCAATAAACTCAGGAGATTTATGCCGGATCCCATACCACTTCTCATATTTTTTTACATCCTTGATCCGGAAGTCTGCACTAAGGTCAATGACCTTTGCCCGGGAAAGAATCCCTTCATTTACAAGAGAAGCACAAAGTCCCTGCGGAGTTGCGGTAAATATCACATCTACTTCATCTGCAAGAGCTTCCATATTATCATCCATACATTTTGCATCTACCAGCTGAAAAAAATTCTGATAGATATCCGCATACTGTTTATCAATGTAGCTTCTGGATCCGTACCATGCCACTTCTACCTCTTTATGTCCCAGCAAAAGTCTTGCAATCTCATTTCCTGCATAACCTGTTGCTCCAATAATACCAGCCTTTATCATAATCTTTTCCTCCTCTAATCCTCTGTCTGGATATCAACTTTTCACTTTATTCGATCAGTCTTGTAAAGATACAAAGATTATACATCCTATTTGCATAATATGCAATATGCATTTTTTATAAATCCAATCTCTTTTTTGTAATTTTATTTGTTTTATATTGATTATATACTATTTAATGTCGAATATTTATGCGAACTTTTTTTACTTTTTTCTAATTTCCTATTGCATATTTATAAAAAATGTTGTATATTATCCATTGTCAACCGAAACTACTTGTTTCTCGGAAATGAAAATATTGAAACTTCTATATAAAGTTAAAAAACGAGGAGGATTTATTATGAAAGAAAAAGTTGTATTAGCATACTCAGGTGGTCTTGATACTACAGCCCTCATCCCGTGGCTGAAAGAAACCTTTAATTATGATGTTGTCTGCTGCTGCGTAAACTGCGGACAGGGAAATGAACTGGATGGACTGGAAGAAAGAGCCCGCCTCTCCGGCGCATCTAAATTATATATTGAAGATATCGTAGATGAGTTCTGTGATGAATATATCATGCCATGTGTAGAGGCAGGCGCTGTTTATGAGCATCAGTATCTTCTTGGTACTTCCATGGCTCGTCCGGTCATCGCAAAAAAACTGGTTGAAATCGCACGTAAGGAAAATGCCGTTGCCATCTGCCACGGTGCAACCGGAAAAGGCAACGACCAGATCCGTTTTGAACTTGGTATCAAAGCGCTTGCTCCGGACATCAAGATCATTGCTCCATGGCGTATGACTGACGTATGGACCATGCAGTCCCGTGAAGATGAGCTTGCATTCTGCCAGGCACACGGAATCAACCTTCCATTTGATGCACGTCACAGCTACAGCCGTGACCGTAACTTATGGCACATCAGCCATGAGGGACTTGAGCTGGAAGATCCATCCCAGGCACCAAACTATGATGACATGCTTGTATTAAGTGTAACTCCGCAGAAAGCTCCGGATAAAGAAACAGAGATCACCATGACCTTTGAGGAAGGTATCCCGAAAACCCTCAATGGAAAAGCAATGAAAGTATCTGAGATCATCACAGAGCTGAACCGCATTGGCGGAGAAAATGGTATTGGTATCGTAGATATTGTTGAAAACCGTGTAGTAGGTATGAAATCTCGTGGCGTATATGAAACTCCGGGAGGAACTATTCTGATGGCAGCTCATGACCAGCTGGAAGAACTGATCCTTGACCGTGATACCATGGAAGCCAAGAAGAAACTCGGAAGCCAGTTTGCACAGGTTGTCTATGAAGGAAAATGGTTTACACCGCTCCGTGAAGCGATTCAGGCATTTGTAGAATCCACACAGAAATACGTTACCGGCGAAGTAAAAATGAAACTTTACAAAGGAAACATCATCAAAGCCGGAACTACCTCTCCATACAGCCTTTACAATGAATCCCTGGCATCCTTTACAACCGGCGACATGTACGATCACCATGATGCAGACGGATTTATCACACTGTTCGGACTTCCGCTGAAAGTAAGAGCTATGAAGCTTTTGGAAGTAGAGCAGAACAAAAATAATCAGTAAAATTTATGAAAATAGACGGAATATGATTTTTTGTCTGTAAATGACATGCAGGAGTGGATCCTTCTGTTACAAAAGCCAGTTCGAGACTTGGAAAATTCTAAGCTTCTGCTCCTTTGCAAAAAACAATCCCCCGAATGCTGAACTCGTCTGCGACTCAGACAACAGCATCCGGGGGAGCAATGCAAATACGCAGAGAGTAAGAATTTTGCTCCAAGTCTCTCAATGCTTATGAACCAGAAGGATCCACTCCTGCATTACTTTTTCCAGACAGCAAATTTATATTCCTGAAGTTTGGCGGTTCTCAGACGGAGGAACCGCAGGGCGCAGCACTGCTAGCCAGCCTGC
Organism: Lachnospiraceae bacterium; assembly: GCA_021771755.1. GTDB lineage: Bacteria > Bacillota > Clostridia > Lachnospirales > Lachnospiraceae > Blautia_A. The sequence goes on from JAETOL010000001.1 coordinate 208,835, forward strand.
GGCTGGCAACCGGCCAGAGGCCGGAAGTTACCGAAAGGATTTCTGCTTGGCTGCTGCCCACATTCAGATGCAAAGAGAAAAAGGCAGATCATAGTGCCTTGCGAGGCTTCCGTGAGTAAGCCTGTGTTAGCTGCTGCCACCGAGCACGTTGTTTGAGCCGTCAGGTGAGTTCGTGCGAATGGCAGCAAATCAGCGCACAGGTTTACCAGGAAACGCAGCACAGCACATGATCTGCCTTTTTCTCATATGCATCGTCCGTGGGTGGTAAGAAGCAAAAATCCGTCCATCCCCACAAACAATATTTTTTTAGTCTTCAACTTTAATTTCTTTCTTTTTCAGCCTTTTGTATGTCCACTCCCGGAACAGTGCATAAAGCACCGATACCAGAGGAATGAAGATCAGCATGCCGACCACACCCAGAAGGCTGCCGCCAATGGTCACCGCCATCAGAACCCATACAGATGGCAGTCCCACAGATCCGCCTACCACATGAGGATAAATCAGGTTTCCTTCGATCTGCTGCAGGACAAAGAACAGGATCAGGAAAAGCAAGGCCTGCATAGGGCTTACCAGAAGGATCAGCAAAAAACTGATCGCACAGCCGATAAAAGCGCCAAATACAGGAATCAGCGCGGTAAAAGCAATCAGCACGCCTACCAGCATGGCATAGGGGAACCGGAAAACCGTCATTGCCACAAAGAACATGGTTCCCAGTATCACCGCCTCGATGCACTGTCCGGTTACAAAGCCGGAAAAAATACTGTTTGCAAGGGAACTTACATGAAGGATATATTCCACGGTCTTTTTCGGGAAGATTGCATAAAAAGCTTTTTTTGTCTGCACAGTCAGACGTTCCTTCTGAAGAAGAATATAGCAGGCAAAAACAAATCCGATTCCCAGATTCATTGCCGTATTCACAATCCCCATGGTAACAGACACTGTAGAAGTAAGGATATTGTTCACTCCGTTCTGAAGAGCTGCAATCACAGCATCCAACGTTTTCTGAGGCTGAATCTCCAGTGATTCCGCCCATTCTGCAATGACTGAATCCTGTTTAAAGTTATTATCGATCCACAGAGTCAGATTTCCGATTCCTCTTTCAATGTTTCGTCCCAGTCCCATAACTGTAGTTGCCAGTTCCGGGATCACAACCTGTCCTACAATATAAATAGCCAGTGCAGCCACCAGGATCGCAAGAACAAGGCTGACAGGACGAGCTATTTTTTTGACCACCTTCGTATCTTTCCATTTGCCTCTGCCAAACACGTTTTTCTCAATAAACTTCATGGGAACGTTCAAAACAAAAGCAATTCCCGCTCCCACAATAAACGGCAGGAACAATCCGATCACTTTCATGAGGAAATCAAGAACCACATTCAGATTCTGAAGCCCCACAAACAGAAGAACCGTAAAAAGGATCAGATACATACAGTTTTTCATGTTTTCTTTTTTAAATTCCAAAATTTCACAACCTCTCATTTCCATAGTATAATGATAAGAATAAGGCTCATACCCTTTGGTAAATTATGAAATTTATTCTAACACTTATGTCTGCTTCTTTCCAGTAAATTTCTTTAAATTTTATTTCTGGATATTTTGCACAAAATCCAGAACTGTTTTTTGTCATTTCCGACATTTTATTTTATTTGTTTTCAATTGACAGAAAAATTAATTCCATATATAATAAATATACAAGTCAATAAATATGCAGCAGCTTATATAAGTCCATAATCGGTTGGACGTCTCTACCAACTACCGTAATAGTTGCCTATAAGTTTTATTCAGGGTACCCAAAAAGGTAGTTGGTATTTTTATGCCCAAAAAATGCCCTGACTTCAGAAAGGAAGTGAGGTAAATGAAACACGAAACTACTTTTGCTTTGAAAGGAAACATATGTTTCAGCGAAAGCTCAGATCAGATTTCTGTACATGAAAACTCCTATCTGGTCTGTGAAAACGGGGTTTGCGCCGGAATTTTCAAGGAACTTCCGGAACAGTATCATGGCATTTGTGTAAGAGATGCAGGAAACGCTCTAATCATTCCCGGACTGGCAGACATCCATCTCCACGCTCCCCAGTACAGTTTCCGGGGAATGGGTATGGATCTGGAACTTCTGGACTGGCTGAATACCATCACCTTTCCGGAAGAATCTAAATATGCCGATTCCGACTATGCCCGAAAGGCTTATTCTATTTTTGTGGAGGATCTGAAAAAGAGCCCTACCACAAGAGCCAGCATCTTCGGAACTCTGCACGTAGAAGCAACAGAGCTTCTTATGGATCTTCTGGAAGAAACCGGTATGAAAACCTATGTCGGAAAGGTAAACATGGATCGCAACGGCCCGGATATCCTTCAGGAAAAAAGTGCCGCCGAATCCGCAGAAGCCACTCTTCGCTGGCTGTCGGATACTGCTGACAAGTACGAAAACACCAAACCGATCCTGACTCCAAGATTCACACCTTCCTGTACAGATGAACTGATGCAGAAACTGGCAGAAATCCAGAAAGAACATCATCTTCCTGTTCAGTCTCATCTGTCCGAAAACATGGGTGAAATTTCCTGGGTTCAGGAACTCTGTCCTAATACTTCTTTTTACGGAGAGGCTTATGAACAGTTCGGACTTTTCGGCGGTGAGGAATGTCCTACCATCATGGCGCACTGTGTGCACTCTTCCGAAGCCGAAATAGAGCTTATGAAAAAACAGGGCGTGTATATCGCTCACTGTCCTCAGTCCAACACCAACCTTTCCTCAGGTATCGCACCTATACGAGATTATCTGGACAAAGGGCTTCGTGTCGGGCTTGGTACAGATATTGCCGGAGGCCATTCTCTTTCCATGCTCCGCGCCATTGCCGATGCCGTACAGGTATCCAAACTGCGCTGGCGTCTGGTAGACGACCGTCTGAAAGCACTTACTTTTGAAGAAGCCTTTTATCTGGCAACTATGGGCGGCGGAGAATTCTTCGGAAAAGTAGGAAGTTTCCAAAAGGGGTATGAATTTGATGCTGTGATCCTGGATGACAGTTTTTACCGTCATCCACAGCCTTTAAGCGTAAGAGATCGTCTGGAACGGCTTGTATATCTTTCTGATGATCGCTGCATAAAAGGAAAATATGTTTCCGGAAGGGAACTGTTTTAATATCTTTCACAAAAAGGGGGTAGCATTATGAAACTCGACAAAATCTTTCACTTAACGGAAAACCACACGGATGTAAAAACTGAGGTGATCGCCGGTATCACCACCTTTATGACGATGGCTTACATCCTGGCTGTAAACCCTAATATTCTGGAAGCTTCCGGAATGGACAGAGGCGCCATCTTTACTGCAACTGCACTGGCATCCTTTATTGCCACCTGCTTAATGGCTCTTTTATCCAATTATCCGTTTGTACTTGCTCCTGGTATGGGATTGAACGCGTACTTTGCATATACCGTTGTTCTTGGCATGGGTTACAGCTGGCAGCAGGCACTGGCCGCAGTTTTCGTAGAAGGTATGATCTTCATTCTTCTCTCACTGACCAATGTCCGCGAAGCGATCTTTAACTCCATTCCTATGAATCTGAAACACGCAGTTTCTGTAGGAATCGGTCTTTTTATCGCTTTTATCGGTCTTCAGAATGCCAAGATCGTAATCAACAACGATTCTACACTGGTAGGTATCTTTTCCTTTAAGAGCTCTGCTCAGAACGGAACCTTCAACTGCGAAGGAATCACCGTTCTTCTGGCTCTGCTGGGCGTACTGGTCACCGCAATCCTGCTTGTTAAAAATGTAAAAGGAAGTATTTTATGGGGCATCCTGATCACATGGCTTCTCGGTATCATCTGTCAGTTTACCGGACTGTATAAGCCCAACCCGGAACTTGGATTTTTCAGTCTCCTTCCGGATTTTTCCAGAGGCATCAGCATACCAAGTATGGCTCCTACCTTTATGAAAATGGATTTCTCCATTGTATTTTCACTGGATTTCGTAGTGATCATGTTTGCGTTCCTGTTTGTCGATATGTTCGATACCCTTGGAACCCTCATTGGTGTTGCCTCCAAAGCTGATATGCTGAATAAAGACGGGAAACTTCCGCGTATCAAAGGCGCGCTCCTCTCCGATGCTGTTGGTACTTCTGTAGGTGCTATGTGCGGTACTTCTACTGTTACCACTTTTGTAGAGAGTGCTTCCGGTGTGGCAGAAGGCGGACGTACCGGTCTTACCGCTCTGGTAGCCGGACTTCTCTTCGGTCTTTCCCTGTTCCTGTCCCCGATCTTCCTTGCCATTCCGGCCTTTGCAACGGCTCCGGCTCTGATCATCGTAGGCTTTATGATGCTTACCTCTATCACGAAGATTGATTTTGAGGACTATACAGAAGCGATTCCTTGCTTTATCGCTATTATCGCAATGCCATTTATGTACAGTATCTCTGAAGGTATTGCAATGGGTGTGATCTCCTATGTTGTGATCAACCTGATCTCAGGAAAAGCAAAAGAGAAAAAGATCAGTGCACTGATGTATGTATTAGCTGTACTTTTTGTACTGAAGTATATTTTCCTGTAAATCCATAACAAAACGGGAGGTCGGGATTATGCCCCGGCCTCCTCTTTTTTTGTTTTTTTCATTGTAAAGCATTCCCCACAATGCTATAATGTTTTTTATATTGCGTATTGAGGAGAATTTCTTATGAAAATATTTATCGTCATGGGTATCGGAATCCTGATCGGCAGATTTCTAATGATAGGAAAGTTAAAAAAATGGAATGAACGTCTCGCCATGCTGTGTACCCTTCTTTTGATCTTTTCCATGGGCGTTATGCTGGGGCAGAAAGAAAACTTTCTCAGCGAGCTGTCCTCCCTGGGACTAAAAAGCTTCCTGTTTTTCCTGATTCCCACCATCGTTTCCATTATCCTTGTTTATGTCCTGACCAGACGTTTTATTGACAAAAAAGAGACAAAGGGGAAAGACCAATGATTGTTGTATTGACATTTTTTGCCCTGATCCTGGGGCTTTTCTGCGGACTCTCCGGAACTGAATCCGAGATTATCCGCTTTATCGGCAAAAATTCTGATATGATCCTGTATGTTCTGATGTTTTCTGTGGGCATCAGTATCGGTATGCATAACGGGATCCTGAAAAAAATACGTCAGTATCACCTGAAGATTCTGATCATCCCGCTGGGTATCACTGCCGGATCCATTCTGGGCGGAATCCTTTGTTCCCTGATCCTGAGAATCCCTGTAAACCAGGGCGCAGCTGTGGCAAGCGGTATGGGATGGTACAGCCTGGCAGGTGTCACCATCAGCCGTCTGGGGGGAGCAGAGCTTGGAAGTATCGCTTTTATGAGTAATCTCATGAGAGAATTTTTCTCCTTTTTCCTGATTCCCATAATCGCAGCAAAGCTGAATTACTGCACCTGTATCGCCCCGGCTGCCGCAACCAGTGAGGATACCACACTTCCGGTACTTCTGAAATATACAGATGAAGAAACGGTAGTTCTTGCCGTACTCAACGGAATGTTGTGCTCCTTCTTCGTACCGATCCTGATTACCTTTTTCTTTCACTTTAGCTAAATATCTGTAATTTATAAAAAGACCGTTACCTTTCCGTAACGATCTTTTTTCTTTAATCAGGCTGTACATCCGCCATCATACGCTCTTTAATTCTTTCAAAACTTTCTTCGCTGATATCATGCTCCATCTTACATGCATCGGCTCTCGCAATCTCCGACGGAACCCCCAGACTTTCCAGCATCCTTGTAAGGACTGTATGTCTCTCATAAACTCTGTTGGCAATCTCAGCTCCCTTATCGAGAAGAGTGACAGTCCCATAACGGTCCATTGCAATATATCCGTCCTCCCGCAAAAGTTTCATCGCATGACTGACGCTGGGTTTGGAAACCGACAGCATTGAGGCAATATCCACAGAGCGGACACCATTGCCTTTTTGTGAAAGAACGAGGATCGCTTCCAGATAATCCTCCGCCGATTCTCTGATCTGCATAAAAACACCTCCCATTCCGCTTATTCTATCATAAAAACTGACAGATTTCAACTGACAGCCCCTTCTTACAGCACTCTGTTACCGCAATTCAGCCAGGCTTATTTATCATCTCCGGTAAGGCGGAGCGTATCACGAATCTCCTCCACATCCATATCCAGGATCACCGCAAGTTCCCCAATACTGAATGCACTTTCGCCTTCCTCTTCATCTTCAGAAAGCTCCCGAACTGCATTTTCCAGCTTTTCTACCCTTGCCACCAGACTGTCATCCTCAAATTTTCTCTGGCTTTGTTCTTTGCAGGCATCCTGTATTCCTTTTTTCACCTGTTCCAAAAGCCATATCTCATCTCTGAGTTCTTCTCCAGCCATGCCAAGGGCCTGCACAAGGCTCACATTGGCTTCCTGGATCAAATCTGCCAGAAAGATCTCCTCTGCATTCAGCTCCACTGCAAGTTCTGCCGCTTTTTTCATATATTTTGCCGCAAGTATCTGCCCTGCCTCACTGTTTCCCTCTGCCAGGCGTTCAAATAACCCTTCTGCCTCCGGAAAGCTCTCCTCCTCCGGCAGACCTTCCATATATTCCCTCAAATACGCTTCCTCCTCTGGTGTAAGAGGGATTTTTTTCTTTTCTGTCTCAGGATCCGGACCGTTTTCCATTCCTGTTCCTTCTATCATGCTCCCCTGACCGGTAAGATATTTCAGAACACCGGCAAGCTGATCATGATTCAGATCCATTCCTGCAAGAGTTTCGCGAATCTGTACTGCCTGGATCGTATTTCCCTGCTCTTTTGCCAGAGTCTGCAATTTTTTTAACTTTTCCTGAAATTCACGGACGTCCATTTTTTTTCTCCTTTATGTGATAAAAGTAAATTTTTCTGTAGTCAGCTTTCTTAAACATTCCTATTATATCATCTCCGAAAGTTCTTTCCAACAAAAAACACGCTTTTCCCCGGCAGACTGGCAATCATAACTCAAGCTTATTTCTCAAGGCTTTTAATCAATGCAAGATTGTATTTTTCGTAAGGATTCAGAACATCGTCTTCTATTGTATCAAATTCTTTCGGTGTGTATTTTGGAACATACCAGGGCTGCGCATCAAAATATGCCTGCAACTCCGCAGTCTTAAACATCCTCCCGTATCTGGCATAAATTTCATTTCTCGCCAGACGAAGCTGCTCTCCGGTAAGATTCATCCGGATCAGCTGCTCTTCTGTCAGATACTCCGTGCTGCTGTTTGGCAGAATGTAATTTTCGGATACTGAATTATCTGCATTCGACGTCTGTGCATCTCCTGATCCCCGGTTCTTAAAAAGCGTGATTGCTTCCCAGTTTGCATAAACCACTTCATCATCCGGATGACCGTTCATTTCGTAAAAAGAGCCTGCAATATCTACTGTAAAGTATCCGCCTCTTCTGCCTGCCCCCATCAGCTTATTTGCATAGAAACGCCAGGGGCCTGCAGCCTCGCTTATATGAGTGTAATCGCCTATCTGATACACATTCCCGTTATCGTTCCCATAAATAGTGATTCCATATCCCAGATTGGGCACAAAAGTATCTGCATCCTGCTCAGGGAAACTATCTGATATAATCAGTATCGGCTCCTGATTTTCACCTGCCGGGAGAATCGCATAATACGCACCAACACCATTTGTTTTCAAAAACTCCTCATAAGGATTTTCTTCCGGGGTATCAGAAGGATCTGACTGTTCTGTCTCTGTAATCGTACACTCCTGTATTTCTCCTATCAATGGTGTGTGGTCCTCCAGATCGATCCAGAAGCCCTCAAGGTCACCCGATGGATTTTTCCACCATTCATTCACCACTGCTGCATCCAATCTGTCTCCACGGATCAGCCTTACCAGAGAATAACAGTATGGATCCTGGCTTACTGTGGAAGAAAAGGAAAAGCCGTCGCCTCCTAACTGCTCTGACTGAAATCCCAGCGCCTGATAAGCTTCAATCATATCTATGACATCCTGGCTGTAGTTGCCGCTATACAACGGTTCTGGATCCAGGTTAAACAGACAATCTGCCTCTAAGCCGGATCCTCCATAATACAGATCAGAAGTCTGTTCCATTTCTTTGAAGCAGTTTCCATCATAGGTATACCCTACAAAGTACCATTCATATCCTGTTGCCAGATATTTCGAAACACGGTTGCATTCATAAAAAAACTGATACTGTCCATTCGCTTTTCTTAAAAACAGATTCCCTTCAAATCCGGCATGCCCCGACTCAGACATTGTTGTCATTTCATCCGGCATTCCCTGATAATCATATCGAACCAATTCGAACATGTCAGAAACGCTCCAGGAATCTTCCCGCTGCTCATACATAGACACTCTGACGCTTTTTCCCGTTTCCAGAATGTCCCCCCGTCCTTCATAAGTCACCGCCAGGATCTCATCCTTCTGGTCATTGTCAAAATCTCTCTTTAGGCATCCCAGAATCCCCTCTTCCTCCACAGATTTCAGAAATCTTCTGTCCTGTTCCATAATCATAGGAGTCTCTATCCTCTGCCCGCCAATATACGGCAGATTGGTAATCTGAGAGATTGTCTTGGTTCCATTCATCCAAATCTGGCTGTCCGTCTTTTCCTCAGCCTTGCACAAAGTTCCCCCGTTTCCTAATGTCAAAGCGCAAAGCAAAAATACTCCCAAAACATATTTTCTCTTTTTCACCTTTTTCTCCTCCATCTATTTTCTAATAATCTAATTATAACATGTACATTTACACTTTCAAATATCAACAATCTATTAAGTGTCGCTCATACCAAAAGAAACACCCGGTAGGGGAGCTACCGGGTGTTTCGAGGGGAGTATAAATAATTAAATAAGGGGTTATGTAAAAAAAATTTTTGAAGGGTAAATTCTTTTTACAACAACAATTATAATATAAATTGGAAAAAAAAGCAATATGATTTCATGAATATTATTACAACTTTTTTAACATACTATAGGATGTCATAAACAAGTTGACAAATACAGCCGGCATTTATCCGGCTGTATTCAACAGATTACACCAGGAGGTAATGAAAATGGCAAAAAATTATGAGTCTGAAAACAAAACAATGAACAACAACACAAACAAAACATCTGACAAAAACTCACAGAGTGCACAGAACTGTGGAAAGAACAGCACAAAAAACACCAGTAAAAACAGTTCCAAAAACAAAATCTCCAATGCCTATGATATGGAAGAAAACAGCTATTCTGACAGATACTAAAGCAAACATCCACTGAACTACAATCGCTTCTCCCTTCTTATATGATGATGCAGACAGGAGTGCCGCCGACCGCAGCACTCCTTTTTGCGTATATATCCTCTTTGTACTCCTTTGATTTTTTCCGCATATGATAAAGAAAAAAGGAATGCCGTTATGTTTCCAATTGAAACCATTTCTGCAAAAATGCTGGATTACTATGTGGGCCGGTCCGATACCCTTATTATAGATGTCCGCGAACCGGATGCTTACAGAAAAAGCCATATTCTGGGAGCTGTAAATCTTCCCTATCAGGAACTATCCTGCTGCAGGGATCTGCCCCGTGAAAAACTTCTGATCTTTTACTGTCAGAGAGGCGGCGCCAGCATGGCTGCAGCCCGCCTTTTTGTCCGGAAAGGATACCGTACCCGTTCTGTGATCGGCGGTTTTGAAGCTTATCGAGGAAGAAATCTTGTAATTTTTTCCTAACCATGATAATGTAAAAGAGAAAAATTCCTTTTCAGAACAGGAAAGTAATTTTTCTTAAAACTTCCATAATAAGGAGAACGCATTGATGAAATACATGTTTGCATCAGATATACATGGTTCGGCATATTATTGTCGCAAAATGCTGGATGCTTTCCGTCAGGAAAATGCACAGCGGCTGGTTCTTCTGGGCGATCTTCTCTATCACGGTCCCAGAAACGACCTCCCGAAAGAATATGCTCCCAAAGAAGTCATCGCACTTCTCAATCAAAACAAAAACCGGATCTATGCAGTCCGTGGAAACTGTGAGGCAGAGGTGGATCAGATGGTTCTGGAATTTCCGGTCATGGCCGACTACTGCATTCTTTCTATTGATGGCAGAACTTTTTATGCCACACACGGTCATACCTACAATCAGGATCATCTGCCTCCCCTTCAGGAAAATGATATCCTGATCCACGGCCATACCCATGTCCTGAGAGCAGAGCAGATGGACGGCTATATTCTTCTGAACCCCGGCTCTGTCTCCATCCCAAAAGAAGGAAATCCGCCCACCTACGCAGTGCTGGAAGGCAACTGCTTCACCATTAAAGATTTTGACGGAAATACTGTCAGAGAAATGAGGCTGCCATGAAATATATGGAACTGATTGCTCCCTGCCATTTCGGCATGGAGGCTGTACTGAAACGGGAAATCCTGGATCTCGGCTATGAGATCAGCAAGGTAGAAGACGGAAAAGTCACCTTTCTTGCCGATGCCGCCGGAATCCCCCAGGCGAATATCTTCCTGCGTACTACAGAACGCATCCTTCTGAAAACAGGCGAATTCAAAGCCGTTACCTTTGATGAGCTTTTTGAAAAGACAAAAGCCATTCCCTGGGAAAACTATATCCCCAAAGACGGAAAGTTCTGGGTTGCCAAAGCAAACTCTGTAAAAAGCGCACTTTTCAGCCCCTCTGATATCCAGTCCATTATGAAAAAGGCTATTGTAGAGCGCCTCAAAGGCGTTTATGGCATTTCCTGGTTTCCGGAAGACGGCGCAAGCTTTCCAATCCGTGTTGCTTTTATGAAAGACGTTGTCACGATCGGCATTGATACTTCCGGCGTATCCCTTCACAAAAGAGGATACCGCCAGATGACGGTAAAGGCCCCGATCACAGAGACTCTCGCCTCCGCACTTATCATGCTGACACCATGGAACAAAGACCGTATTCTGGTAGATCCTTTCTGCGGAAGCGGCACTTTTCCTATCGAAGCAGCCATGATCGCAGCCGATATGGCGCCTGGTATGAACCGTTCCTTCCTTTCCGAGGACTGGAAGCATATCATCCCGCGCAAATGCTGGTATGATGCCATAGAAGAGGCAAACGACCGGGTAAATCTGGATATCAGAACAGACATCCAGGGTTACGACATTGATCCGGAAGCGCTGAAGTCTGCCAGATCCAATGCCAAAATGGCAGGAGTGGACAGGCTGATCCATTTCCAGCAGAGAGCAGTCAAAGATCTGAGCCATCCCAAGCCTTATGGTTTTTTGATCACCAACCCTCCTTATGGAGAGCGTCTGGAGGAAAAAGCCGCCCTTCCTCAGCTTTACCGGGAAATCGGCGATAGCTTTGCCCGTCTGGACAAATGGTCCATGTATCTGATCACTTCCTATGATAAAGCCGAAAATGACATCGGAAGAAAAGCAGATAAAAACCGCAAAATTTACAACGGAATGTTAAAAACCTACTACTACCAGTTTCTGGGCCCCAAGCCGCCAAGGAGGAATGTAAATCCATGAAAAAAGTAATTTTTGCCACAGGTAATGAAGGAAAAATGAAGGAGATCCGCGAGATCCTTGGAGATCTGGATATCGAGCTGCTTTCCCTGAAAGACGCAGGCATTACTGCTGATATCGATGAAAATGGAAGCACCTTTGAAGAAAATGCCATCATCAAGGCAAAAGCCATCTGCCAGCTTACCGGAGAGATCGTCCTTGCAGATGATTCCGGACTGGAGATCGACTACCTGAACAAAGAGCCTGGCATTTATTCTGCCCGCTATATGGGAGAAGACACCTCCTACCGGATCAAAAACGCCAGCCTGATCCAAAGACTGGAGGGAGTTCCCGATGAACAGAGAACCGCACGTTTTGTCTGTGTCATTGCCGCTGCTTTCCCTGACGGTACAGTAAAAACAGTCCACGCCGCTATGGAGGGAAGAATCGGTTATGAAGAAAAAGGGGAAAACGGCTTCGGCTACGATCCCATCTTTTATCTTCCGGAATATGGCTGCTCCTCTGCTGAAATTTCCATGGAAGAAAAAAACAAGATCAGCCACAGAGGGAAGGCTCTGCGCGCTATTAAGGATGAACTTCGATGAGAATCCTTGTGGTCAGCGATACCCACGGCCGTGACGGAAATCTGGAGCGGGCAGTCTTAAGAGAGCAGCCCTTTGACATGCTGATCCACTGCGGCGATGTGGAAGGCCGGGAATTTTTTATCGAGGCACTTGCCGAATGCCCCTGCACCATTGTCTCCGGAAATAACGACTTTTTCTCTGACCTTCCCAGAGAAGATGAGCTTTCCATTGCCGGACACCGGATCCTTATCAGCCACGGTCACTATTATGGCGTATCTATGGACTTCTCCAGAATCGTAGATGAAGCACACTCCAGGAACTGTGACTGTGTATGTTTCGGGCATATCCACCGTCCTGTCCTGGAAGAAATTGACGGAGTGCTTGTGCTGAATCCCGGAAGCCTTTCTTTCCCACGTCAGCGAAACCGCAAACCCAGCTATGCCGTGCTTGACATCAATGAAAATGGACATATCTCAGCAGAGATCCAATATCTGTAAAAAAGCCGGGGAAAATTCCCCGGCTTTTAGACTGCGGGCAACAGGACTTGAACCTGCACGTCGTAGACACCAGAACCTAAATCTGGCGCGTCTGCCAATTCCGCCATGCCCGCATAAACATATGAAATTTTCTGTATCATCCGCAATAGCGGATGTATACATTAAGAAAAAAAGCATCTGTATTTCTACAGATGCAATGAGGCATCGGGGATTCGAACCCCGGACAACTTGATTAAAAGTCAAGTGCTCTACCGACTGAGCTAATACCCCATAATGGACTGGGCTAGTTGGATTCGAACCAACGAATGCAGCAGTCAAAGTGCTGTGCCTTACCGCTTGGCGATAGCCCAAAGGCGAAAGGGTGGATACAGGGATTCGAACCCTGGGCCTCCAGAGCCACAATCTGGCGCGCTAACCAACTGCGCTATACCCACCACAGCGTGCCTGAAGGGATTCGAACCCCCGACCCACGGGGGTGACAGGATTCGAACCTGCGGCCTCCTGGTCCCAAACCAGGCGCTCTAGCCAAACTGAGCCACACCCCGTAAACGGTATTTAATTTTCCGCGTTCGCTTGACGCAAGACATATTATATTATAGCCCCTTACAAAAGTCAACACCTTTTTTTAATTTTTTTAAAAATTTTTTATTTGTTGAAAAACCGCGAAAAACAGGGATTTTTCTGACCCCTTTCTGTATTTTCTTTTACAGAAGATCATACACTATGCTATAATATTTCCGATTACATCGTATAGATACGAGAAAGAGAGGAAAAGAGTGGAAAAACAAATTATTCAAGTAGAAGATAAGGTACCTGTAAAGCTTTTGATTCCTTTAAGCATCCAGCACATGTTTGCCATGTTCGGAGCCTCTGTTCTGGTTCCCTTTATGTTTGGCATCAATCCTGCTATCGTGCTTCTTATGAATGGTATCGGAACACTTCTGTTTATCTTTATCACAAAAGGAAAGGCGCCAGCCTATCTGGGATCCAGCTTTGCATTTTTGTCCCCGGGTCTTCTGGTTGCGTCAAAATTCGGTTATGAATACGCACTGGGAGGATTTGTGGTACTGGGTATTGCAGGTATGGGCGTAGCTCTGATCATCCGCAAATGCGGAACCAACTGGATCGACATTGTGCTGCCTACCGCAGCAATGGGACCGGTTGTGGCGCTGATCGGCCTGGAGCTTGCCGGAAGCGCTGCCAGTACTGCAGGACTTTTAGACGAAACGGTAAATATGAAAAATGTGATCGTATTTCTGGTAACCCTTGGTGTGGCAGTCTTCGGACAGATCCTGTTTCGAGGATTTCTTTCTGTCATCCCTATCCTGATCGCCATTATTGCCGGCTATGCTGCTGCAGGTTTCTGCGGGATCCTGGATTTTCAGGCGGTAAAAGAAGCTTCTTTCTTTGCCCTGCCCAACTTCCAGGCTCCACGTTTTCATATTGAAGCAATCCTCACCATACTTCCCGCACTGCTTCTGGTAACCTCAGAACATATCGGGCATCAGATCGTAACCGGAAAGATTGTCGGCAAGGATCTCCTGAAAGAACCGGGTCTGCATCGTTCTCTTTTTGCCGATTTCTTCTCCACTACTCTCTCCGGTCTCGTAGGTTCCGTACCTACTACCACCTATGGAGAAAACATTGGAGTTATGGCTATGACAAAGGTTTACAGTGTTCAGGTAATCGGAGGCGCTGCCGTTCTTTCGATCTGCTGTTCCTTTATGGGCAAGCTTGCAGCACTGATCAATACCATCCCCGGACCTGTGATCGGAGGAATTTCCTTCTTATTATATGGTATGATCGGAACCTCCGGTCTGCGAATGCTGGTAGACAATCATGTGGACTATGGAAAATCCCGCAATCTTGCACTGACTTCTGTCGTATTTATCGTAGGTCTTTCCGGTACCGCACTGAACCTTGGAAATGTAAAGCTGACCGGAATGGTTCTGGCATGTGTGGTTGCCATGATCCTCAGTCTTGTATTTTATGTGCTTGATAAACTTCATCTTACAAACGATCAATAAAAAGTTTTAAGGCGGTAATTTTATGAGTTCATTCACTACAAAAGTAAAGAAAAAATTAAAAAACGGCACCTGGTATCCTTTTTATAACACCTTTTATGAAAAAATACCTGTTGATAAAAAAGAGATCCTGATCGTTTCCAGAAGCGGTCTTGCCCTGGAAAGCAATATCCTGGCTATTTTAAAGGAGCTTTCTGCCCCGGAATATCAGGGATTCCGCAAGATTCTGGCAGTACAGAAGGATAAAAAAGAGCTGATCCGAAAAAAGCTGGAACGATATGGAATCAAGGTAGATGGATTTGTCTATACCTCAATGCCATCTTATTATCACCATCTGGCCAAAGCCGGCTGGCTGATCAATGACACAACCTTTCCAGGCCGCTATATAAAAAAAGAAGGGCAGACCATACTGAACGTATGGCATGGAACACCTCTGAAAAGAATGGCTCAGGATAACGAAGAAGAACGTTATGATGCAGGAAACGTCATGCGTAATCTTCTTCAGTCAGACTACCTGGTATTCCCTAACCAATACATGGAAGAAAAAATGGCCGGCGCCACAAATCTGACCGAGCTTTATCAGGGAACCATTCTCCACGAAGGATATCCCCGCAACTGTATTTTCTTCCATCCGGAAAAAGGAGCTCTGCTGAAAGAAAACCTGGGATATTCCGGCATTCAGCTAAGCGTCTATATGCCTACTTTCCGTGGAAAAACCGACGCTGTGGAAAAAGAATCCTATGTTGCTCTTGTTAAGGATTATCTCAGCCGTATCGACCGGCAGCTGACAGACCGGCAGATCCTTCTGGTAAAGCTCCATCCTCTGGTACAGAGTCAGCTGGATACAGATTCCTATCAGCATATCCGTCCTTTCCCAACGGAATATGATACTTATGAGCTGCTGAATGCCTGTGACGTGCTGATCACTGATTATTCCAGTGTTATGTATGACTTTGCTGTCACCGGCAGAAGGATCCTCTTGTTTGCCTATGATATGGAAGATTACCAGGGACATCGTGGAATGTACGAAGATATTTCCACCTACCCCTTCCCGATTGTACGCACTCCGGAGGAGCTTACCGCCGAACTGAAAAAAGACTCCGGACATCCGGATGATGCCTTTCTTCAGAAATACGCTACATTTGAACAGGCAAATGCCACCCGAGATATCTGCCGTCATGTTCTTTTAGGAGAAAAAATCTGTCAGGAAATCACCATGCCCGGCACCAAAAAGAAAAAAGTCCTTCTATACGCAGGAAGTCTTCAGCCGAATGGAATCACAACTGCTTTTTACAGTCTTGTACGTAATCTGGATCCAGAAAAATGCGACTACTATATCTCATATCGTTCCATTTCTCTCAAAGAGGATCCCAAACGGCTTCAGAGCGTTCCCGACGGTTATCATTTCTATCCTCTGGCCACAGAGATGAACCTTGATGTGATAACTGCCATTGCACAGCTTATTTATCTGAAATTCGGCATCACTGCTTTTGGCATCGGAAAACGTCTGGATAAAGCTTATCAGCGAGAATGGAAAAAACATTTCGGCTGCGTCTCCTTTGACCATGTGGTGCACTATGACGGCTATGAAAATTATATGATCGCCCTTCTGGAAAAGGCACCGTGTATCCGTACCATCTGGGCACATAATGATAT
Source organism: Lachnospiraceae bacterium (assembly GCA_021771755.1). Classification (GTDB taxonomy): domain Bacteria; phylum Bacillota; class Clostridia; order Lachnospirales; family Lachnospiraceae; genus Blautia_A. Next base: position 225,030 of record JAETOL010000001.1, read on the forward strand.
GGAAAAATGGGTTGCCGAAAAGCATAATCCCAGTTTTTACCTTCTGCAAAAAGCATATGCCTCTTATGACCATGTAGTTCCTGTAGGAGAAGATGTTCGTGCTTCTGCAGACCATATCGGAGGCCATCCGGAAAAAGTACGTGTTATTTCCAATATCATGGATTACCAGCGGATTCGGAACCTTGGACAGCTTCCTGTCTCCTTTGATCCGGAAACAGAATCCACGGTTCCCTTAAACAGACTTATGGAAATCCTTGAAAGTAATGATCGGAAATTTATCAATGTCGGCCGTTTTTCTTCCGAAAAAGGTCATGAACGTCTGATCCGGGCTTTTACACGATTCTGGAAAGAACATCCGGATACCTGGCTGATCATCATGGGAAGCCGGGGGGATCTCTATGAGCATACTTGCGAACTGGCAAGATCAGCCGAAAGCAGCAGCCATATTATCCTCATCAAATACATGAGTAATCCTATGCCTGTAGTCAGATCCTGTGATCTTTTCCTTCTGTCCTCCTTCTATGAAGGACAGGTTCTGGTGGTTCCTGAAGCGGATATTCTGGGAGTTCCTGCCGCTGCCTGTGACGTAAACGGAGCAAGAGCCTTTATCCAGAAGTACGGCGGAACCCTTCTTCCAAACAGCGAAGACGGACTGGTACAGGGAATGGAAATGTTCCTTCGGGGAGAGATCCATACCATGAATGTAGATTACGAAAAAAGAAATCAGGAAATACTGCAGAAATGCGAAGAACTTTTTCAGGAATAAAACAGGGAGGAGCTTATCATGAATTCCTATAACCAGAAATTTATTTCCGAATATCCCCTTGAAGTTTACCCTACCGGAGAGATTGCCGGTTTTCCCGTCAGTCCGGGAATGTTTGATCTGAACGGCGCTACACCGCTTCAGAACGGGGTGAATTTTACCATTCACACCTGCGGTGGAACAGCCTGTGAACTTCTGCTGTTCCACAATGCGGAAGAAGAGCCCTTTGCCGTTCTTCCTTTTCCCGAGGCCTATAAGATCGGGGATGTATATTCCATGATCGTTTATGGTCTGGATATCCGGGATTTTGAATATGCCTACCGGGTGGACGGTCCCTGGGATCCGGATAAAGGCTTACTTTTTGACAAAAAAAATATCCTTCTGGACCCTTATGCCAAAGCGGTTTCAGGTCAGAGGATCTGGGGAACACACTGGGAACCTACCTACCATGCCCGTGTGGTAAAAGATTCCTTTAACTGGGGCGATATGCCGCAGTCACAGAGAGAGCTCAGCGATCTTATTATTTACGAGCTTCATGTAAGAGGATTTACAGAACATGAAACCTCCGGTGTCCAAAACCGCGGAACCTTTGCCGGACTGATGGAAAAGATTCCCTATCTGAAAGAACTTGGAGTCAATGCCGTTGAACTGCTTCCTATCTTTGAATTTGACGAGACCATGAATGCCCGGGAAGTAAACGGCAATCGGCTTCTGGAATACTGGGGCTATAACACCGTCAGCTTTTTTGCCCCCAATACCAGCTACACCTCCGTCAATGAGTACAACCGTGAGGGAACGGAACTGAAGACTCTCATAAAGGCTCTTCACGACAATGGAATCGAAGTGATCCTGGACGTGGTATTTAATCATACTGCCGAGGGAAACGAACTGGGAAGAACCTTCTGCTTCAAAGGTTTTGACAATAATATTTACTATATGCTGACTCCTGACGGAAACTATTACAACTTCAGCGGCTGCGGAAACACCCTGAACTGCAACCATCCGGTGGTTCAGCAGATGATCCTGGAATGTCTCCGTTACTGGACTGTAAATTACCGGGTAGACGGTTTCCGTTTTGACCTGGCAAGTATCCTTGGCCGAAATGAGGATGGTTCTCCTATGAACAATCCGCCTCTGCTCCGCACACTTGCCTCTGATCCTCTTCTGCGCAATGTCAAGCTGATCGCAGAGGCATGGGATGCCGGCGGCATGTATCAGGTCGGAAGCTTTCCTGCAAGCGGACGGTGGGCAGAATGGAACGGACGATACCGCGATTCTCTCAGAGGTTTTCTGAAAGGCGACTGCTGGCAGGCATGGGATGCCGCATGGAGTATTTCAGGATCCGGAGATCTTTATGGCGGCTACTATGACAACCCCAAAGGAAATTATGCCGGTTATAATTCCTGTGTCAATTTCCTTACCTGTCACGATGGCTTTACCCTGTATGATCTTTACGCTTACAATGACAAGCATAATGAAATGAACGGCTGGGATAACACCGACGGCTCCAACGACAACCGGAGCTGGAACTGCGGTGCAGAAGGCGAAACCAGCGATCCCGAAGTGCTGAACCTTCGTTACCGCATGATCCGTAATGCCTGCGCAGTTCTTTTGTGCAGTCGGGGAACTCCTATGTTCCTTGCCGGAGATGAATTCGGAAATACAAAATTCGGAAACAACAACAGCTACTGTCAGGATAATGAAATATCCTGGCTGGACTGGAGTCTTCTGGAAAAAAACCGGGATCTTTTTGAATTTTTTAAATTCATGATCGCCTACCGAAAAGAACATCTTGTGATCCGCAAAAAGCTGCCCGACGCAGTCTGCGGTATGGACTCTCTGCACACACACAACATCAATGCCGAAGATATGACCATTCCAAGAGACGCGCGTACCTTTACTGTCAGCTTTGCCGGCTATGACAAAGAAAAAGGCAGAGACGATCTGGTGTGTATCTGTGTGAACACTTATTGGGAAGATGTAACGATTACTCTTCCGGATCTTCACAAACGAGGCGCCTGGTATTTAAGTGTCAATACCTATGGTGACGGCCAGGGAAGATATTTCTATCCCCGGGGACAGGAAACCAGAATTACTGGCGAATTCATCATGCGGCCAAGAACCGTTTGTATCTTCACAGGCAGATCCTATTAAAATTGAATAAAAAGGGGATGTGAAAAAACAGTCTCTACGGAAAAGGAGATGTGAAAAAACTCAATCGAGTTTTTTCACATCTCCTTTTTCTTGTTTTTACCAGATTTTTGAATCAACTGCTGCTCTTTCGATCTCCAGACCTTTCATATATCTTTCCATAAATACATTAAAGCCTTCTACTCCTGCCGGATCCGGATCCAGAGTGCTGCCTTCGTTTCCTGCAAACACTTTGTTATCCAGGTAGTCTTCCAGTGCTTCTCCTTCTTCTTTGTTGATCAGATAAGAAGCCAGAAGTGCAATACCCCAGGCGCCGCCTTCACCTGCCGTCTCCATTACGGAAACCGGTGCATTTACTGCGTCTGCAAGGATCTGCTGACCTACACCCTTTGTCTTAAAGAGTCCGCCGTGTCCCAGAAGTCTGTCGATCTTTACGTGCTCTTTTTCCAGAAGAAGGTTCAAACCTACTCTCATCGCGCCAAGGCAGGTGTACAGATTCGTTCTCATGAAGTTTGCCAGAGTAAATCTGCTCTCAGGAGAACGTGCAAAGAGAGGACGGCCTTCCTCAAAGCCTGTCATATGCTCTCCGGAGAAGTAGCAGTAGGACAGAAGTCCGCCGCAGTCTGCGTCCCCTTCCATAGCCTTGTTATAAAGGGTGCCGAAAAGCTTGTTCATATCCACTTCCATTCCCATTGCTTCTGCAAATTCCTTAAATACGTTCACCCATGCATTCAGGTCAGAAGTACAGTTATTGGAATGTGCCATAGCTACCAGATCTCCTGCCGGAGTGGTAACCATATCGATCTCTTTATATGGTCTGGACAGTTCCTTTTCCAGAACGATCATGGCAAATACAGAAGTACCTGCAGAAACATTACCGGTTCTCTGTCTTACACTGTTTGTTGCCACCATTCCGGTTCCTGCGTCACCTTCCGGCGGACACATAGGAATGCCTGCCTGAAGTTTTCCGGACGGATCAAGAAGTCTTGCTCCGGCTTCTGTCAGGCAGCCTGCCGCCTCTCCGGCCACCTTTGCTTCCGGCATGATATCGCGAAGCTTCCATGGAAATCCATAAGGCTCCACAAGTTTATCAAACTTCTGTACCATTTCTTCGTTGTAATCTTTGGTTACCGGATCCACAGGGAACATACCTGCTGCATCACCGATACCCTGGATACGTTTGCCTGTCAGCTGCCAGTGTACATATGCTTCCAGCGTGCACATAAAATCAATATCCTTCACATGCTCTTCTTTGTTCAGGATTGCCTGATAAAGGTGAGCGATGCTCCATCTCTGAGGGATATTATACTGGAACAGCTCCATCAGTTCCTCAGAAGCCTGTGCCGTAATATTGTTTCTCCAGGTACGGAAAGGAACCAGAAGCTCTCCTGCCTTATTAAACGGCATATAGCCATGCATCATGGCGCTGACGCCAAGAGCTCCTACACTGGTCAGCTCTACGCCATATTTTTCTTTTACATCCTCTGCAAGAGCCTTGTAGCTGCCCTGGAGACCTGCGTGAATATCTTCCAGATGATAAGTCCAGATTCCGTTTTCCAGACGGTTTTCCCAGTCATAGCTTCCGGATGCAATCGGAACATTATTTGCATCCACGAGAACAGCTTTGATTCTGGTAGAGCCAAACTCAATGCCAAGAGCCGTCTTGTTGTTTAAGATCATTTCTTTTGTTTCATTTACACCCATTGTAAATCCTCCCGGTTTTTAATCATATCATGCTTTTATTATAATATCCTTCCGGTGAAACATCAATCTTTATCTTCCTTTTTCGTTTTCCGCGCCGGTTATTTTTTCTTTTTTGCAGAAGCCAGTACAGACTGGATCACAATGAAGAAGCACAAAAGAGCAGAAAGAACGATTCTTACCCACCAGCTGGAAAGTGTTCCCTGTGCTGTGATCAGACTGGAGATCGTACCCTTGATCAGAACACCGAACATGGTTCCGATAGGAGTTCCTACACCGCCGGAGAGGAGGGTTCCGCCGATAACCGCCGAGGAAATGGCGTCCATTTCAAGGCCCTTTGCCTGCTCAACAAATCCGGCACAGCTGTTCAGACAGAACAGGAAACCGCCAAGGCCTGCAAGAAAGCCATCCAGCACATATGCCTTGAACATGGTTTTCTTTACGTCCAGACCCATCATCAGGGCACTCTGCTTATTGCCGCCAATGGCATAAAGCTTACGTCCGAATTTACGATATTTCAGAAGGATCGCACAGAGGATCACAACGATCAGAGCAATCACAACCGTAGGCGGTATGTAAGCCGGGATGAATTTTCCTTTTTTATTGGTGGAGCCAAAAGGCATATAAAAACGGAAATTTGCCCATTTCAGGAACAGTTCGTTTTTAATGGCGATCATGTCTGTACTGATGATCGCAGTTAAGCCACGTCCAAAGAACATGCCTGCCAATGTTACGATAAAAGGCTGGATTCCCATGTAGGTTACCAGAAAGCCCTGCACGATTCCAAAGAGAAGACCGATTCCAAGGGCTACCAGAACTGCCACATAAGCGCTGGCTCCCTTGTTTTCCATCAGGTCCGCCATGACCATACATACAAGAGCGGTAACAGAACCAACCGAAATGTCGATTCCTCCTGTTATCATAACGATAGTAAGTCCGCAGGAGATCACAAGAAGTCCCGCATTTGATACAAACAGGTTCAAAAACATCTGAGGCTTCGCAAAGCCTTTATCAGCAAAGATTACCATACCTGCCACATACATAACGATAAACAGTGCGATTGTGATCAGCAGCAGGAAGCCTGTACTTGTCATTTTCTTTTTCTGTTTCATGCTTTCTGCCCTCCTTCTGCTACTGCGCCGGAAGCCTTTTTGCTTTTCAGTCCGGCGATAAATTTCTTAAACACCTCACTCTGGAGGGTTACAATAATGATGACAACGATCGCTTTGTATACAGGGAGCTGATCTGCCTTTACGTTCATTGCATAAAGGGTTGTAGTCAGAGCCTGAATGGTGTAAGCGCCGATCACAGAACCTACCAGGCTGAATTTTCCGCCTCCAAGGAAGTTTCCTCCGAGGGCAACTGCCAGGATGGCATCCATTTCCAGGTTCAGACCGATATTATTTGCATCTGCGGAATAAATACGGCTGGATGCAACGATTCCCGCAATACCTGCCAGAACACCGCAGATCACATAGGTAAGGAACTTGATCATCGTTGAGTTAAGACCCACCAGACGGGCAGCCTTACCGTTGATACCCACACTTTCAACGTAAAGACCAAGAGCTGTTTTTTTCAGAATCAGTGCAACAACCACAACCGTAGCAATGGCAAAAAAGATCGGGGTAGGGATCGGGCACTTACCGATATATCCACCTGCCATTTTGTAGGAATCCACACGGATATAGGTGATCTGTCCGTTTGTAACAAGCTGTGCAATACCACGTCCTGCCGTATAAAGAATCAGAGTAGCGACCATAGGCTGGATATGCAGCCTGGCTACCAGCAAACCGTTAAAGGCTCCGCAGAGAGCTGCTGCCAGAAGTGCGGCAACCACTGCCAGAATAATAGAATTCTGATACTGGGTGACAGAAGCCTGTCCGCCGGAAAGAATCTGGCAGCATACAGCAGCAGCCACTGCCATTACCGCACCAACACTGATATCCTGTCCGCCGGAGGCTGCTGTTACCAGAGTCATTCCTACAGCAAGGATCACAAGCTCGGATGCACGATTGATGACATCAATAATATATCCGTAAAGGACGCCGTTCCGAACAGAAATATTAAAAAAGTCCGGAGTTTTTATCACATTGATCAGAAGCACAGCGATGAGACATATAATAGGAAGAAACAGCCTTGCTCCTGTAATCTTTTTTAACTTATCCTTATTCATTCTTATCGTCACCTCCTGCAATGGCCTTCATGATGCTGCTCTGGGACAGTTCGCTTTCTTCCAGTTCCCCTACCTTTTCACCGTCGCGGAGAACTGCCATACGGGAGCAGGTACGAAGCATTTCCTCTACCTCAGAAGAAATAAAGGTCACTGCCATTCCTTCATCTGCAAGATCCAGCACGATCTTCTGGATCTCTGTCTTTGTACCGATATCAATACCTCTGGTAGGCTCATCCAGGATCAGGTATTCCGGATTTGTCAGAAGCCATCTTCCCAGGATCACCTTCTGCTGGTTTCCTCCGGAAAGACTCTTGATCGGTGTTTCACGGCTGGCTGTCTTGATCTGAAGCATATCAATATACTTGTCTGCCGCCTCTTCCATTTCCTTACGGCTTAACGGATGGAACATACCGCGCTTTGCCTGAAGGGCAATGATGATATTTTCTCTTACGGAAAGATCTGCAATGATTCCTTCCGCCTTGCGGTCCTCGGGGAGATATGCCATACCAAGCTTCATAGCATCCAGAGGACTGTTGATCTTCACCTCTTTGCCGTTGACCTTCAGCTTACCGCTGTCCGCCTTGTCTGCACCGTAAATGGCACGTACCAGTTCTGAACGTCCGGAGCCAAGAAGTCCCGTAAGACCAATGACCTCACCCTTGTTGATCTTAATATTAAATGGCTTGATGGTTCCTTTATGTCCGATTCCTTCTGCTTCAATCACCGGAGTGGTTTCCGGAGTCTTTTTGCCTTCATGGGCACTCTTGATATCAGCCAGATCATCAAAGTCCTTACCCATCATCTTTGCCACCAGCATGACACGGGGCAGATCTTTTGTTTCGTATTCCCCTACCAGCTCGCCGTTACGGAGAACCGTGATCCTGTCGCAGACTGCATAAACCTGCTCCAGAAAATGGGTAACAAAGATAATTCCTACTCCCTCGTCACGAAGTCTTCTCATCAGCACAAACAGCTTCTCCACTTCGTCATCATCCAGTGAAGAAGTCGGTTCATCCAGAATCAGTACCTGACATTTCATATCCACTGCACGGGCAATAGCGATCATCTGCTGGATCGCTACAGAGCACTCGTCCAGCATCTGTGTAGGCGGTACATGGATGTTCAGACTTTCCAGAAGCTTTTCTGAGCGTTCATTCATTTCCTTCCAGTTGATCATTCCCAGTTTACGAGGTTCACGTCCGATAAAAAGATTTTCTGCCACGGTCAGGTTCGGGCAGAGATTTACCTCCTGGTATACGGTACTGATACCGTTTTCCTGTGCCTCCTGAGGAGAATGGTTGACGATCTCTCCTGTTTTGCCATCCATATGGATCGTTCCGCTCTCAAATTCATGCACACCGGTCAGAACCTTGATCAGTGTAGATTTTCCGGCTCCGTTTTCCCCCATCAGCGCATGGATTTCGCCTTTGCGCAAGGTAAAATCCACATGGGAAAGGGCACGGACACCGGTGAAATTTTTACTGATATCACGCATTTCCAGCACAACATTCTGTTCCATATTCTTTCCACCTGCTTTCCCTTAAAAAATAATTTTTACTGTAAAAAGCTCTATATCCTGCATTTTTTCCTGATTTTGAGCATAAAAGGAGCGTGGTCCACTGATCCGGGTTCTCCGAATTATGTACCACGCTCCGGATTCATTTTCTGTTATTCAGCGTTTCAGTTCTGCATACCCTCCCTTTCGGGATTATTCATTAGTATGCACGTCCGTCGATGATCTCCTGTGTGATCGGTGTAACTGCATATTCAGCTTCTTCATCAAGGCTGTTTACTGCTGTTACAGAAGCAACTGCATCGTCTGCAGCAAAAATTTCTTCGTCTACATAGTTAAGTTTTTCAACTTCATTTCCTGCCTCAAGTTCTTTGATCAGAGCCTCTGCACGCGGTCCGTGAAGCGGGTTGCACTCTACGTCACATGCGATTCTGCCTGCCAGTGTCTCTGTAAGACCTGCATTTGTGGTATCAAAGGAGATTACAAGGATTTCGCCATTTGCAATGTCGCTTCCTACTGTTTTACCAGCTGATTCAATTGCATCGATAGCGCCGAAAGCTTCGTTGTCGTTCTCACAGTATACAACATTGATGTTGTCATATTTTTTCAGCATGGACTCCATAACTTCCTGACCTTTTGCCTGTGTAAACTCACCGGACTGCTGCTCAAGAAGATCCCATCCATATTTTTCAACGCCTTCCTCAAGACCCTGGGAACGTCCGATCTGAGCGGTAGAGCCGATAGTTCCCTGGATGTCTACAATGTGGAGATCTTCCGGAGCGATCTCTTTAGCAGTTGCGTATGCGTTCAGCCACTCAGCTGCTTTACGTCCCTCAAGGAGAGAGTCTGTTCCAATCCATGTTGTGTAGAGACTGTCGTCAGAAACATCTACCATACGGTCAACGATGATAACCGGAATTCCGGCATCCTTAGCTTCCTGAAGAACAGTATCCCAACCGGTCTCTGTTACAGGAGCAAGAAGAATATAATCTACCTCCTGCTGAATGAAGTTACGGATTGCAGTCAACTGGTTTTCCTGTTTCTGCTGAGCATCATCAAAGATCAGTTCATATCCGTTTTCCTCAGAAAATGTAGTCTTCATGGACTCTGTGTTTGCGGTACGCCAGTCAGACTCAGCGCCAACCTGTGAAAATCCGACTGTGATGGTATCTTCAGCTGCATATACACTTGCTGTGGAACCTGCAAGTCCGGCCACCATTGCTGCTGTCATAACCGCTGCCATAATTTTTTTCTTCATGTTTTGTTTCCTCCCTTTACATTTTTGTTCGGTGTTTTTTAAGATGTTTTTATTATAGCGAATACCGAAAAAAAGACCATAGATTTTTTTCGGAAAAATGTACGGTCTTTTATCATTTTTTTGGTTTTTTTTTAACAGATTAATTTTTTTATGATTTTAGTTTGATTTTTTATTATCCAGGTTGATTTTGTTCCCGATTCGGATCTCCACCACGGTTCCCCGGCCTTCCTGAGAACGGATCTCCATTCCGTATCCTGCCCCATAATACAACCGCAGCCGTTCGGCTACTGCCGCCAGACCGAAACCTGCGCGCTCTCCCGTCCGTATGGAACGGCGGATTTCCTCCAGATGCTCTGCTGTCATTCCCTTCCCGTTATCTGTCACCCGCAGAATCAGATCCTCTCCGTCCTTTTCTCCTTCTATCAGTATTTTTCCTCCTCCCCTTTTGTTCTTGATACCATGATAAATAGCATTTTCCGCCAGAGGCTGGATAGACAGCTTGGGAACCATCATTCCGTCAAATTCCTCCGGAATATCAATCTCAAATTCCAGAATGTCCCGGTAGCGTGACTGCTGAATCTCCAGATAACTGACAGTATGACGTTTTTCTTCACTGAGAGGGATAATATCGTTTCCTTTTGACAAAGAAGTGCGGAAAAACACCGACAGACTGGAAATCATTTCCACTGCGTCATCCGGCATCCCACCTTCGATCAGCCAGATGATCGTATCAAGCGTATTATAGAGAAAATGAGGGTTCACCTGTGCCTGAAGAAGCTGAAGCTGTGTCAGATGCTGCATCTCCTCTTCTTTTTTTACATTTTCCAGAAGCACCTGAATTCGCTCTGCCATCCTGCGGATGCCGGAATCCAGTTCCTCAATTTCCACACTGTCCGCCTGAACCTCCGGAATTTCAAAATTCCCCCGTCCTACCTCCCGGACATTAGCCAGAATTTCTGTAACAGGTCTGGTAATGTCCCGGGAAAGGCGGAAAGAACGCCGCAGAAGAACCGCTATCATAATCGTAAGCAGAACCGCAAGGCCTCCCACCATTATATAAACCCCCCGGGTCATAGCGCCTTCCATTTTTACCAGATACATGGATTCCTGATATATAAAGTTCTGCATCTCCTCTACAATCAGACTGGTCAGAATACGGATGTTGTTATCCATAAAACCGATCCTTTCATCAAAGGTCTCTATTTCCGTGAGCTGCGGCATCCTCTTACGCAGATTTGTCATGTATCCCTCCAGACGCTCCAGACTGCGCCTGCTCTCATGATTCGTCGTATTCCCCTTCAGTTTTCCGATGGTTTCCTCTGCCTCATCTACCAGAGGCATCACCTCGGATAAATGCTTTGCCTCCATGGTTCCTACTGCAATGTAATACATTTCCAGGTCAAGATCATCCTTGAAATGAAGATTAAAGTTACTGCTAACTGCCAGGTTTTCCGAAAGGCGGTCATAGCTCGCCACATACTGTGCCATAATTCCCAGAAAAACCGCCAGAAGCGCCGCCATAGGAATCATGGTATTTATAAGTATTTTCTGAATTCTTCTTTCCAGCCTGACCTTCTTCATCCTCTGTCCTCCCCTGCCTTCCGGTATTCGCTTGGAGTCATCCCCTGAGTCTTCTTAAACAGATAGCTGAAATAATGAGCGTCCTTATAACCCACCTCTGCTGCGATCTCACTGGACCGCTTGCCGGTGCACCGGAGCATTTCCCTCGCATGGAGCATGCGAAGAGAGGTCAGATATTCAATAAACGTCTGACCCATATTCTGACTGAACAGGGCGCTGAAATGATTTGCGCTGATATTTGCCACCTGCGCAGCGGTATTCAGGGACAGTGTTTCATCCATATAGTGGGTATTTATGTATTCGATTGCGGAATTCAGGATGCTTTTGTTTTTACTTCCGGAGTTTTCATCCCGGAGTACGAGCGCCTTCTTTATGATCTCTTCTGCATACTTTGCCGCCAAATCCAGAGAGCGTGATCTTTCTTCCATCATTTCCTCTGTATCCTGCACCTCCAGCTCTTCTATTTCACAGCCCAGCTTTTTCAGAAAGCCGAGGACTGAAAAACGTATATTCAGAATCACATAATTCCGGAATACCACAGATTCCATTGCTTCATGGCCGATGGCATGAAAGTAATCCTTTACAAAATCCTCTGTCTCATCCAGAAGACCGCTTCCCAGAAAGCGCTGCAAGACTGCCGGATTCATTGCATTGATGTCAATCTTTTTCAGATAGCGGCTGTTATCCTTCCTGTTTTCCTCCTGCTTCAGTTCCTCATAATAAAGAACCGGATCGTCATATAAAAACCTGCGTGAAAAAGCTCTGGAAGCAGCATGATAGCTCTGCTTGATACTGCTGAGGCGCTCCACCGGCTGTCCGACTGCCAGAAACCAGTCGCTTCCCTCTCCCAGGGTTTCCCTGATAAATTTCACACATTTCTCCGTATTCGCTGAAGGCTCACTTCTCAGCTCCTTCACAAGCACACCATAGCTGAAGGCGGCATTCCGGAACAGCATTGCATAGGGATTTCCCGAAAAAAACATTTCTATTTTTTCATGCTTCCTGGCCTCTCCTTCGGAATATGCCTCGGTTTCTCCCGGCCTCCTCCGTCCTGCTTCTGTGGTAAACAGAAGGATGTTATAGGTCTCTGCCGCAATATCCAGCCCCAGACGGTCAGCTCTTTTATAGAGCTCCCCCACATCCATTCCGCCGCTGATCAGCGCCTCAAAAAAATCCCGGCTGCTGTTTTTTTCATATTCCTGAATTTCTCTTCGAAACTTTTCATAATATTCCCGCTGTTCTTTTTCCTGCTCAAAGTGATTCCTGATCTCTGTAAGCCTCTCCAAAAAAGCATTTTTTGTAATCGGCTTCAAAAGATAATCCTCAACTCCTATGCCGATCGCCTGTTTGGCATAATTAAAATCATCATAACCGCTGAGGATCACAATCTTCATTCCAGGAAAGTCTTTTCTGACCATTTTGCTTAATGTCAGCCCGTCCATAAAAGGCATTTTTATATCTGTAATAAGCAGATCCGGATTCAGCTTACGGATCATGGGAAGAGCCACTTCCCCGTCCGGAGCCTCGCCTACCAGTTCATATCCATACTGCTCCCAGGGTATCATTTTTTTGATATTTTCCCGGACCACAAACTCGTCTTCCACCAAAAAAGTTCTCAGCATTTTTCATTCCTCCAACCTTATATTCCGTTTTATTTTATAACTTACATGAAAATGATACAAGGTATTTTTGAAGAACAGCCCGATTACTGTTCACCGCAGCGCTATCTGCAGACAGGCTCATTGAGTTTTATGGAAATTTAATATTTCAACTGCTATAACAAAACAGAAGATAAAACCTCTATCATGTCTTACCTTCTGTTTACTCTATTGTTCTGTGTATTATTTTTTAATTTTTTCTGTTACTGCGATAATTCGCCCTGCACATTGACGAACTTGTTGCTCTGTTAATATCCCTTTATTTAATGCTTCCCGAATATTTTTATCGTCATCAGGATTTCCCGGCATAATTACATCGTTTCCTGCATCTGCACATTTCCATGGAATACTTCCGTCTTCTGGCACAGTCGTATTCCAATCTGACATAATTAATCCGTCAAATCCCCATTCCTCACGGGCAAGCGTTGTACAAAGTTCTTTACAATTCGCCGCATGAACACCGTTGATCAAATTATATGATGTCATAATCGCTAACGGTTTACTCTTTTTTACTACAATCTCAAAACCGCGGAAATAAATCTCTCTGAGAGCTTTTTCTGATACTCTGACATCGACTCCCATTCGATTATCTTCCTGATTATTGCAGGCAAAATGTTTAATCGTTACGCCACATCCATTTTTAGACTGCACTCCTTTTGTTACAAAAGCTGCTGTGGTTCCTGATAATACCGGATCTTCTGAGTAATATTCAAAATTTCGTCCGCATAATGGATTCCTTTGAATATTCATTCCAGGAGCCAGCCATAAATCTACATGAAATTCTTTCATCTCTACTGCTACAGCTTCCCCGAATTGTTTCATCAAATCCTTATCCCATGTCTGTGCGATTGCCGTGCCCACAGGAAATGCGGTACAGAACTGATAATAAATATCTGCATTCTCATGGCGCTCCATTTCTTCCAGAAAGCCGTTTTCCAAAGATCCAAAGACGCCTGTACCATAAATATGTCCTGTATTTTTATCCGCCTCATAGCTCTGACGCAAACGCAAACCAGCCGGTCCATCTGCCATAATCAGTGAACTGATTCCATATGTTTCTTCTAATTCCTCTGTAGTCTCTCCTGCAGATCCCGGTACGCGTGTTCCCGCAGATCCAAGTGTGCTGGTTCCCTTGGTAATATTTCCATACAAAAGCGAAATCAAATCCTCAACAGGCTGCTGGTCTGCATAATGTACTTTACATGCTCTTTTTTCTTCTCTCTTCGGTGCAAACGAAATTTCAGGTACAGAATGCTCGATTGCCATTCCAATTGCATCTTCCATCTTTTTCTTTGCGATTTCTGACGCTCCAAGCTCTTCAAACTTCTCTTTTGGTGTACAGACAGCACTATTTTCTTCCAAAACAGAACTTTCTTGAACTGTGATTATAGCTCCCAACTGTAAATCTGCAGACTGATTGCCTACCCATATACTGTATTTCCCTTTTTCCACAATCCAACAGTGATTATTCGCACAGAAACCTGCCAGATTTTTCTGTTCCACAGTAACTGTAATCTTCTGTGATTCTCCCGGATTCAATAAATCTGTCTTCTCAAATCCCACCAATCTTCGGTATTCCCTTGCCTGCCCTGTCTGTGGTAAGCCTGCATATATCTGTACTACTTCTCTTCCAGCATAATGTTCTCCGGTATTTCTAACTTCCACATCAACCAGAATTTTGTCTGCCTCTACGCATATATCCCTAAATATGATTTTAAAAGTGGTATATGACAGTCCATAGCCGAAGTGAAACAGTGGCTTAACATCGAAACTGTCAAAATACCGATATCCTACATAAATGCCTTCTTTATATTCTTCGTATTCCAGATTCCCATTCAAATGACCGAATACATCTGCATACGGATAGTCTTCGTACCTTCTTGCCCAGGTTGCCGTCAGTTTTCCCTCTGGAACTGCTTTTCCCAAAAGGATATCTGCCACAGCATTCCCCCCCTGCTGCCCTAACTGGGAAATATTCAAAACAGCTTTCACACATGAAGCTTTTTCAAGAATATCTGTAAGCTCTACCGGACCTCCGGCATTTAAAATAAGCGCAGTATCGATTCCCATTTGATTGAGATACATAATATCTCTTTCTTCTTTTTCACTTAAATAATAATCTGCTTTTTCACACCTGCGGTCTTTTCCTTCTCCTGAAATACGACTGATTACATATACAGCAGCATTTGCTTCCTCAACATCTGCTTTTTTTATTTCTCTGCCTTCTGGCAGCACAAATGGATTAGAAGCATACGCGTCAAAAGGATTCTCGACTACTTTTGCATCTTCCAAAATTTTTTCTTTCCAACGAGCCCTTGCATCATCATAAATGCTACAATAATCCAACAGCCACGTTTCGCTTGTAAGTGTAACCTTTGCCTCTTTTAATCCTTCGTAAATAGAAATATTTTCTCTGTTATTTACATCTCCTGAACCAATGCCGCCCTTCACAGTCTTTACTGCTCCCGCCCCCAGTAGAGCAATTTCTTCATTTTCTTTAAATGGAAGCAAGGCTTCATTCTTCAGGAGAACAATTCCTCTTGCCGCAAGTTCTCTCGCAAATTTCCCATGAGCAATTTCTCTTGCAGACGGCGACTGTAACAGTGTCCCGCTAAAATTCCTTCTCTTTTCTGTCATTTTCTTTCTCCTTAAAAACTCCCCCATTTTTCATAATTACCTTATCAAAATGGGAGAGTTCATTACTATTACATGCTTTTTATTGTTCTTTTATCCCTTTACACCGCCAAGTGTTACTCCTGCAATAATATACTTTGATAAAAGCAGATATACCAGAATGATGGGTACGATCGCAACCATTATCATCATATATATCTTTGCCATATCAAAATTCATATAGTCCGCTCCACGTAAAGTTGCGATAAGCACCGGAACCGTCATTTTGTCCTTGGACTGCGTAACTAAAGCAGGAACAAAATAATTGTTCCAGGAACCTACGAAGCAGAAAATCGCCTGAACTGCAATTGCAGGTTTCATAATAGGAAGTACTATCTGATTAAACGTTCTGAATTCACCACTTCCATCAATCCTTGCGGCTTCCACCAGAGACAGAGGCAGCGAAGACTGAAGGTAACTGTACATGAAATAAAAAACAGCCGGAGATGCGATTGAAGGAATAATCAAAGGCAAAAGCGTGTCATACATTCCCATCTTTGTAATAAGACGCAGGAATCCCATTGCAGTCACCTGAGTAGGCATTACCAGAATCGCCATTATAAAAGTAAACGCTGCTTTTCTCAGTTTAAATTCATAGGTATATAATCCATATGCAGTCATAGAAGAAAAATATGTACTAAGCGCCGCACTGCATGTGGATACCAGCAGACTGTTAAAAATTCCCTGTATCATTGGGAATGTACCATCATTGACCACATTTTTCAGATTTTCCAGAAAATGTCCTCCCGGAAGTGCAGAAAAGCCTTTCTGAAGCTGTGCATGAGAACGCGTTGCATTTATGATCAGTATATAGAAGAAAAACAGGCACATAAATGATAAAATAATCAGTAGAACATGTGCAACAATACTCTGCACTCTATTTTGATTCTTATTTTCCATTTTATCTCCTCCTTCTTTCTTCCTTTTTTCTTCTTCTTTCAGCGGCCTTAGAACCATCCGGGTCATTATCGTTTGTCATTCTGTAAACAATAAAGCAGAGAATTCCACTGATTATAAACAGGTAAACCGACAGTGCTCCCGCCATACCGTAATTCTTTGACTTAAGATGGTTATTCAGGAACATAATCAGGGTCATAGATGTACGATCTGGATTTCCCTGTCCATTTGTAAGAATCTGAGGAACATCAAACATCTGTAAACCTCCGATGATTGCCGTGATCAACGTATACGCAAGGATCGGACGAATCATTGGAAGAATGATATAGAAGAAACGTTTGATCGTATTGCATCCATCTAATTCAGATGCTTCAAAAACTTCTGTACTGATTCCCATAATAGCTGCCATAAGCATGATAGTTGTATTTCCAAACCACATAAGGAAATTCATGAATCCAATAAGCGACCTGGTTCCGAATACTGAGCCCATAAAGTCTATGCGTTCCGTGATTATCCCAAGAGACATCAAAATCGAATTCACCGGACCGTTTGTAGAAAACATGGTAAAAAACAACATGGCAAAAGCAGATGCCATAATCAGATTTGGAAGATAAATGACTACCTTAAAAAACTGTTTTCCTCGAATTTTCAAACGTATATCAGTAAACCATACTGCCAGAGTCAGAGCTACAACAATCTGAGGGATAAATCCGATAACCCATAAAATCAGCGTATTCAAACCATACTTCAGCATATCAGACTGCAGTAACATTTTATAATTTTCAAGTCCTACAAAATTTGGTCCGATTTCTTTGATCCCTGAACGAAAATACTCAAAAAAACTGTACTTCACTGTATCAAACAAAGGAATCAGGGAAAATATAAAATAACATAAGAAAAACGGAAGGATAAAAAGATACCCCCATTTTGCATAGCTGAGACTTTTGCGTTTTTTCATACCTCAAATATGCTCCTTTCCTTAAATTCCTGTGGGACACTCAAGTGTCCCACAGATTTATCTTACTATTTTTCCGGCCACTGAACTTCTGTAATTTCCGGATAGCGTTCTTTTATCGCTGTTTCAAAATTAGATACTGCCTTTTCAAAATCGACTTTGTCATGGAAATAATCTGTAAAGGCATTCTGAATCAGTTCTACACATCCCTGATCGTAAGCAGAAAGCGGTGCAATCTGTATACTTTCCGCAACCGGTGCAAAATATTCAAATGGATTCTGTCCGCCAAGGAATTCAGATGCGAAATTCTCATCCGAGGTTGCATCCTGCATACCACTTCTTGTATTTGTGAAATCGGAATAATCCTGGGAAATCTTTAAAAGGATTTCTTTATTTCCTGTCAATGCCATAATAATATCTTTTACATGCCCCGGATTATCTGTTCCCTGGCATCCATGGATATAAGAGCCGCCCCAGTTATATTCCTGAGGTGGAGTTGTAACTGCCCAAGCGCCTTCTTCTCCATCCCAGTTAGGTTTAAGCACAAAATCAATCCCCCATGCCGGGAGCAGAAAAGCAAATACTTTTGATTTTGAGCCCATTGCCTTATTCCAGTCAGCGTTAAACTGTCCTTTTACTGTTTCATCAATATAACCTGCGTCCAGCCATTCTTTGGAGTCATTCACCCAATCCATAATTTTCTGGTCTACCCTGACTGTTGTTTCTCCAACTTCAACCCAGGATTTTTCAATGCTGTTACCATAGAGACGAAATGTGTCTGCATAGGAAGAAAACGTAAAATAACCTTTTTCTTTTAATACTTTGGCTGTTTCTTTCGTTGTTTCCCAATCTTTCATCTTTTTGCCGATCTCAGCCGGATCATCTGTACCAAATACGTCTTTCGCAATATCGCGTCGATATACAAGAAGTCCAGGGCAGCACTGCCATGTAGATCCTCTCTGTACTCCATTCTGATCAGACGCAGTTGTTTTTGTAAAATCATACTGATCTGCAAGATCTTTCTCTGGATCTATTCCAAGATCTGTCAATGGAATGGCAACATCTGCATCTGCATCAACATATTTATTTACATAGTCTGTTTCAGATAAGAAAATATCAACTTTGTCATCTGCGGAGGCATCTGCCTGGTTCATCAATGCCTCATCCAGTTTCTGCTGATAAACTCCATCCTGGTTTGGATTGACAATCCAGTGAATTTCCGTTCCATCTTTCAATTTAGTCACTGTACCATCTTTGGAAGTCTCTTTTACTTCCGGATAAACCGCTTCAACTCTTTCACGAAATTCATCATTCCAGGAATAGATATTAATAACCTTTCCCTCCTTCGCCGCCTGTACCGTTGCCGGTGCCATAGCCGTTACGGCGATCGATGCTGCAAGTAACATTACGATTGATTTTCTCTTCATTCTATTTTCCTCCTGTTTATTTTTGGAAGTATTCTCTCTTCCGTTTGTACTTAAACTATACACATTTTATGAAGTGCCTTATATTACATTAATTGTAAAAATATCAAATTCATGATATAATTCAAAAAGAATTTCTCGTCATTTTTCAGTCAAAGAGGTGTTTTTATGAACTTATCAAAAGAATGGTATCGCAAAGAAGCTACTGTATATGAAGAAGAACAAACTCACCGCACAACCAACGAAGAAAATAATTTTTTTCAGGCAGTTTGCAACGGAAATCTTAATGCAGTACGAAAAAACTGCGAAGAAAAGCGTTTCCAGGCTTCCGATGGCGTCGGAGTTCTTTCACGCAATCCCGTCACAAATATGAAATACCACTTTGTCATTTCCGTTGCGTTAATAACAAGACTGTGCTCCAATAACGGAATGGAAATGGAACAGGCCTTTCGTCTCAGCGATTTTTATATACTGAAACTCGACCGTCTTAACACTATAGAAGATATTGTTTTCCTTCACGATAAAATGGTACTTGATTTTACCGGAAAAATGCGGCTTCTCCGAAAAAATGCAGGAACTTCCAGACCAGTCACTCTCTGTCTTGATTACATTTACGTACATATTAAAGAGCGCATAACCATTGAAGATCTGGCTGCACATACCGACTTATCACCAAGCTACCTCTCCCGTCTTTTCAAGGAGGAAATCGGCATTTCTGTCAGCGATTATATTCGCGAGCAGAAAATCGAAAAGGCTCAACATCTTCTTAAATTCTGTGACTACAGCCTGATCGACATTGCCAATTACCTCTCTTTCTCTTCTCAGAGCCATTTCATCCAAACTTTCCGAAAGCTGACTGGAATGACTCCGAAGAAATACCGGGATTTGAATTATTCTTCTGCATGGGAGCTGAAAGAATCTTACAATAAATCAGAATCATGACATTTTCAATTCAATTTCTGTCCATTCTGTAAGGAATTTTTCCGGAATATAATCGCCCTCCATTTGCTCTCCATTTACGAGCAGCTTGACGCATCCTGATTGCACGTGCTTTTCATTAGAAACCACAATATGCAAATGTTTTCCCCTGAAATCTTTTTCTATTTCAAATCCATCCCATTCTTCCGGGATGGACGGGGAAATTCTGAGTCCGTAAAAATCAGGACGGATTCCCATAATTCCCTCCACACAGCCTACCATAACGGTAGAAGCAGTTCCTGTCAGCCAGTGTACGTGAGAGCGACCGAAGTGTGGACTTGCCTTTCCCTCTGTAAACTGTCCATAGCAATATGGCTCCAGTTTTCTGATTTCCGCACGGTCATTCTGTGCTGCAGGAGCATTTTCTTTAAAATACATAAACGCTCTGTTTCCATGACCAAGAAGAGCTTCTGCAAGAATAAGCCAACCCTGAGACTGGGAGAAAATCCCTGCGTTTTCCTTTGTTCCGGCGTTATAAATAACAGCAAGCGCACCGTCAAAGGCATATTTATGATATGGCGGATCCATCAGAATCGCCCCATATTCCGTATTCAGGTTTTCATAAACCTTTTCAAGGGCTTTCTCCGCCTGACTCTCAGATGCAAATCCACTGATTACAGACCAGCTTTGAGGGTTCAGCCACATATTTGCTTCCGGCGCTTCCCTGTTTCCGATTACTTCACCCTCCTCAGTAAATCCTCTGATAAACCGATCTTCGTTCCAGCATAATTTATTCAGAATTCCCCCAAATTTCTCCTGCTTTTCTTCCAGATAGGCGATATATTCTGTATCTCCCTTATATTCTGCAAACTTTTTCAGAATCGTCATCGCCAGATAAAACTGTAACGCTACAAAAGTAGATTCCCCGTTTTTTCCCAAACGAAGACAATCATTCCAGTCTGCATACAGACCTGCCGGCATTCCATGCGGTCCCATATGATTCAGTGAAAATTCAACAGCTCTCTTCAAATGCTCATAAACAGTACCCTCTCCTTTGTTTGCAAAAGGAATTACTTCATCCACAAATGAAAGATTTCCTGATTCTGAAATATATTTGTAAACTGTAGGGAATAACCACAATGCATCATCTGCACGATATGCAGGATGTCCAGTTTCCTTCACATAGGATGCGTCGTCCGGCGTATCCTCATGTCCTGCATTATGAGTAAACTTTACAAGAGGCAGTCCACCTCCATTATCCACCTGAGCCGACAACATGAAACGGATCTTATCCACTGCCATCTCAGGTGCAAGGTGTATAATTCTTTTTACCTGAAAATGAGATAACTTTCCGTGCCAGTATGCAATAATCTCCTCCAGTTCCCGGTTGCATACTTCCTCTGGATATTCATATCTTTCCATTATCGTTTTTGCTTCTTCATTATACTTCATGCCAAGTAAAAATGTCAGTGTCTTTTCCTCTCCGGGTTTCAGCATAATTTCTGATGTCAGCGCTCCACATCCATTCTCATTGCAGCTTAACTCATTTCCAAGATTTCCATTTTCCACACCGACCGGATTTCCATATCCGTGATATCTTCCGAGAAATTTTTCTCTATCCCCGCAATATGAAGCAACTTCACTTCCTGCAAGTCCGAAAAATCTCTCCACAACAACTTTATCGTCTACGTCCTTTCCATCTTCAATCCCATCCAGATTTCCATGAACCAAATGTCTGATTCTGTTTTCCTCAAAAAGCGTCCGTGTAATAAACTGGGAATACTGAAGATTCACCTGATCCTGCTCATAATTGCTGTTATTTGTAAATTCGGCATATCCTGTAATACTCAGATTTCTGTCCTCTTCTGAATTATTCTTTAATTTTAAACACCAGACCTCATATTCCTTATCCAGAGGCACATAATAAAGCGCCTCTGTGTGAATTCCGACATAGTCTGCGCAAATTCTTGTATATCCTGTTCCATGACAGCATTTACTTTTGTAGTCTTCTGTATTCTTTCCAACCGGCTGCCAGGATGCTGACCAATAGTCTTTCCTATCATTGTCACGAATATAAATATAACGTCCCGGCTGATCAAAACTGTTAAATACATAACGAATAATGCGCCCGTCAGCTCCGGATTTTGCAAAGCTGTATCCTCCTGCATTGTTGGAAATTACTGCCCCGTATTTTGGCGATCCCAAATAGTTTGCCCATGGGGCCGGAGTATCTGGTCTTGTTATTACATATTCTCTTCTTTCATCATCAAAATAACCATACTGCATTTTATTTTTCCTCCTTTTTGTACCTTTTATCTATCCAATACAATCTCTATTTTATGTACAGACTCATTATCAAGCGCTTTAATCGTACTTTTTTCGATAAAAGCTTCAAATTCCGTATGCTTTATTTCACTCTTATTACAGAAAGCTTTTCTGATGCGATAATCTCCATATTTTAATTTTTGTACATTATAATAAACAACCTCGAATTTCTTTTCTCCAAAAGTAAGTCTGATAATGGCACATCCTTCTTCGTCAAATTGCTCACGCATAAGCTTTGGACATACTGTTAAAATTCCCGTTCTGCCATGTACACCAAATACCTCTGTTATCATTGTCATCATATACCAGCTTGCCGCTCCTGTCAGATAGTGATACATCCCCCTTCCTGTACTGTTAAAATATTCCGGTATCCCCGGATAAATTTTACTGGTTTCAAAATTCAACGCAGTATCTGCCAATGTCTGAAGCGCTTTATATCCTTCTTTTACAAACCCTCTCTTATAAAGGGCATTGGCATACATCACTGTCATATGTGAAAAAACAGCTCCGTTTTCTTTTTCGCCATATGCAAAGCCAAACATTCTTCCCATATCAAATTTTAATTCATGAAAATCTGTATTCAGTCTGTATCCGCCAATTTCTGGCTTGTAAAGATAATGATCTGCTCCTGCACAGATTTTTGAAATCTGACCTTTATCCGCAGTACCGCTCATTATTGCAAACACCTGCCCGGTAAGCATCATCCTCACGCCACTGTCAAAAAATCCTTCCACTGCATTTTTATTGTCATCATAATAACTGTTAAACCATCCTTCGCCTTCTTCTCCTTCAATCCACTCTTGCTTTCTGATATGCTCCATCATCCAATCCGCTTTACCGTTAAGATTTTTAATCAACTCTTTCACGGATATAAGCGACTTTCTACCGCTGCTGCAATGCCTGCTGCATTTCAGATATTTCTTCAAAAGCTTTTTCTTTTCTTCTGTATTTTCATATAATTCACACCCTTCTGCTAAAAGGGGAACTGCCTCTTCCATAAATTCTATCTTTTCATACCCTGACTGCTTTTGAAGCATTTCCAAGCACCGTGCCAGTTCTTTCATATTTCCCGCATAGGTACAGGTAAATGCAACACTCTCTCCGTTGTTTGACGCCATATCCAAAGCATCATTCCAGTCTGCGCCTCTCAGCAACATTTCATTGTGTTCACCGACCTCATAAAATGCACATAAATGTTCAATGAGAAGATGTTCGAGTACCGTTCCCCTGTAAATTTCACCATCTTCTCTCCTCTGACACATTCCATATGTTTCACTCCAGTCTGCATCTATATCCTGTCCACGCATAGACTGTGCATCCTTAAAATATGTTTCCTCTTCCAGAAGAATTTCTATATCACCAGTCTGATCAATATAAAGCTTTGTCGTCATAAATGGCCAGACTGCGTGATCCATCCATACACGACTGATTCCATTTCTATCTGCAATAAAATTCCCCTGACCATGCCCTATAATTGTGGCATTTGTTCCATCAATTCGAACTCCTCCGTAATTTTTCAATATCATAGTTCGAACATCTCCCGGTTCCATCAGCAACAACGACAGACAATCCTGCCACAAATCTCTCCATCCTCTTCCGCCCCGTCCATAATCATGATGCGGTAAAAAAGAACATCCGTAAATTCTTCTAAGAAACGGCTGGAAGCTTACCCAACGCATAAATAAATCAAATCTGTTGTTTCCGGTGTAATAAGAAACATTTACCTTATTTTTCCAATAGTTTTGTGTTTCCTCAAGAAGCAAGTCTGACTTTTCCGAATTCCCATATGCTTCAACGAGTCGATTTGCATCTTTTTCTTCCTCTGTAATTCCCGCAAAGATCACATACTCTGCAGTCTGTCCCGGCGTCAGAGTAACTTCTTCAAATTTAATCCCTCCCAGAGCTTCTTTCCCTTCTGCTGTCGCCCCCTCCGGCACTCCCGGATAATTCTCATATACTGATCTTGGATGTGTAAATGTTCCTCCTTCTCCAAGGAAACCTTCTGTTATAGGATAAAAGGATTCTGGTGCCAGACCATTTTCCATAACTCCCTGTACAAAGTAAATCTTATGATTCTTTCTATGACTTTTTTCATCAAAAGACATAGTAGGCTTTACGAAAACCCCATATTTCCCCGTTTTGACTCTGTGAAGCATAGATGTAACATTTCTGTGATCACGAATATTATCTGCACTTCTTCCATAAATCGGTATCGCTGCAATAAATGTTATTTTCCGGTTCGTTTTTGCCAGATTTTTAATTTTAATTTTAATAACCTCTGTATTTTCATTTACCGGCACAAATGACGTTATTTCAGATTTTAATTCATATTTATCAGACATCCTTTTTACTGTATGACTCATGAAACCCGCAGTAAGCTCACTTTGCTCCTGTTTATCCGTAAACTTCAAATTTTCCGCCTCTGCAGAAGCCCCTGTTGCAGACCAGCATCCGATTCCCTCAATCACACACCAGAAGTTTCTTGTAGAACGGTTATTATGAAGATTCTCCACACTCACCGGTTCTAAAAGAAAGGTTTCCTGATCTATTTTGCTGTCACCTCCCATATTAGGAGTTACCGCACTTTTCAACCCTTTTTCTCCCGCTATCGGGAAGTAAAGTCCGCTGTAATTTTCAGGATTCTTAATTGTAAAAGCTCCATCTTCTCCTGTGAAGTGAATTTTACTCATCTGATTTCCCTCCTATATTCATATCACACTGTATTTTATGATTTATGTTACAAAAAAAAATGGGAAATAAAAATCAAATTGATAGGAAAAATATCAGATTTATGATATATTTTTTCAATCTATTTTCTCAAAACCAAGATTAGCTTCCTCCTATTCCCACACAGTTTACCAAACATTTTGAAATGATTTATGGAAATTTAATATTTCAAAAACTGTTATGAATTCTTTCTGTATGATAAACTATTGATAACTAATGTTTATGATGATTTTGGGAGAAAAAAATGACAGAAAAAGAATTTCTTGATACTTTATATGAACAACTTTCAGACCAGATCCCTGATTCAAAAGCATCTGCACATACACAGTATTATCAGGATTATATTAGAAATGAAATACGAAATGGAAAAAAGGAACAAGACGTCCTTCAGTCTCTTGGGGATCCTCGTTTAATTGCAAAAACACTGATTGATACCGGTGCAGAACCTGATTCTCGTTTTGAATCCAGTCAGGAAGAAGTATACCATTCCAGTCAGTCAAAACACCGCCGATACCGCCTGGATCTTTCCACCTGGTATGGAAAACTAATCGTGATCCTTGCCGCAGCAGCAGTGCTGGTTTTGCTTTTTCTGGCAGTCAGCTTTATGCTTCCGGTAATTCTGATAACCGGAGCTGTATTTTTTCTCATATCCTGGTTCAGAAAACGAAAATAATTTTACACCCATTCCGGCAGATAATAAATCTGCTGCTTTCCTGTATATATAAATATAAACCTATCACAATAAAGTGATGCAGGATTAAGATTAAGATCATGAACCGAAGAAACTTGTGCAGTGTACACAAAGGTTTTTCCTTAATTTTATGTCCGCTGTACAAAAAATACATATGTTTTGATAAATTCTTGACAAACATCAGGGTTTATGATATTATTGCAACATCAATTTAAAACATCTCTGACAACTGACGGAAACGTGGAAAACCACAGGGGAATCAGAGAGTAGTGAAGCCGACCGTCTGGGCAGTATTTGATTTACCTTCAGATACTGCTCTTTTTTTACCGGGGCTTCCGTTTATGAAAGGAGAACAAACTTATGGGATTTAAGAGTGACATCGAAATCGCACAGGAATGCGAAATGAAACCAATTACTGAGATTGCTGCAAAAGCAGGTATCGACGAAAAATATCTGGAGCAGTACGGCAAGTACAAAGCTAAAATTGACTATAATCTTCTGAAAGAAACTGACAAACAGGACGGCAAACTGATCCTTGTTACCGCTATCAACCCGACACCAGCAGGCGAAGGAAAAACTACTACTACTGTAGGTCTTGCAGACGGTATGCAGAAACTGGGCAAAAACGTTATGGTAGCTCTTCGTGAGCCATCTCTCGGACCGGTATTTGGTGTAAAAGGCGGCGCAGCAGGCGGCGGACATGCACAGGTTGTTCCTATGGAGGACATCAACCTTCATTTCACAGGTGACTTCCATGCGATCGGTGCAGCTAACAACCTTCTTGCAGCAATGATCGACAACCATATCTTCCAGGGCAATGCTCTTAACATCGACCCAAGAAAGATTACATGGAGAAGATGTGTTGACATGAATGACCGTCAGCTTCGTAACGTAGTAGACGGCCTCGGCGGAAAGACAAACGGTATGCCTCGTGAAGACGGCTATGACATCACCGTAGCTTCTGAGATCATGGCAATTCTTTGTCTTGCAAGCGATATCAAAGACCTGAAAGAACGTCTTTCCAGAATTATCATCGGATATACATATGGTAAAGTTTCCGAGCAGAAACCAGTAACAGCTGGTGACCTTCACGCTGAAGGCGCTATGACAGCTCTTCTGAAAGATGCCCTGAAACCAAACCTGGTTCAGACACTTGAGCACGTTCCGGCAATCGTTCATGGTGGACCATTTGCTAACATCGCTCATGGATGTAACTCTGTAACAGCTACTAAGATGGCTATGAAACTTGCTGACTATGCAATCACAGAGGCTGGATTCGGCGCTGACCTTGGAGCAGAGAAATTCCTCGATATCAAATGCCGTATGGCAGGTCTGAAACCAAACGCTGTTGTTGTTGTTGCAACTGTTCGTGCTCTGAAATACAATGGCGGTGTTGCCAAAGCGGATCTTAACAACGAAAACCTGGAAGCTCTTGAGAAAGGTCTTCCGAACCTGCTGAAACATGTGAGCAATATCACAAACGTATACAAACTTCCATGTGTAGTTGCTATCAATGCTTTCCCGACAGATACCAAGGCAGAGCTTGATCTTGTAGAAGCTAAATGTAAAGAACTCGGTGTAAACGTAGCTCTTTCTGAAGTATGGGCAAAAGGCGGCGAAGGCGGAATCAAACTTGCAGAAGAAGTAATTCGTCTTGTAGAAGAGCCAAACGATTTCACATATTCCTATGAGCTGGAAGGCTCCATCGAAGACAAACTGAACCAGATCGTTCAGAAGATCTATGGCGGCAAGAGAGTTGTTCTCACAGCAAATGCTCAGAAACAGGCTAAACAGCTTGAAGATCTTGGATTCGGCAACTGCCCGATCTGTGTTGCCAAGACACAGTACAGCCTCACAGACGACCAGACTAAGCTCGGTGCTCCTACAGACTTTGAGGTAACAGTACGTAACCTTAAGATCTCCGCTGGTGCAGGCTTTATCGTAGCTCTGACAGGCGAGATCATGACCATGCCTGGTCTTCCAAAAGTTCCGGCTGCAGAGAAGATCGATGTAGACGAAAACGGAAAGATCACAGGTCTGTTCTAATCACGGTCACTCATAGATACTCTATAAGTAATATAAGAACCCCCATCCGGAATCAAACCCTTTCCGGATGGGGGTTCTGTTTTTACATAAAAATGTCCCTCATCTCTCCATCATATACAAATCGTTTCTCTACGTTTGTCCCTTCCAGGATCACATGACATTCACGTCCCTTCAGTCCCTGCGCAAAGGTATGCTCTGCCTCGCCTATGCTCAGACAGCGTTCCTTTTCCTTCCAGTTCAGGGAAATCTGATTATACCTGCCCTGCTCATAATCGTATCCGTCTCCGTCATCCTCATACAGAACAAAATTTCCGTCCGCCCCCGGATAAATATGAATCTCAAAGGGCGTCTCCACTACCTCGTCCGCATAGTGCAGTTTCTGCTCCATAGGAATGATAGCTCCGGCCTTTACAAATACCGGAATATGATCCAGAGGAGCATCGGCCTTTATCTCTGTGCCTCCCTCATATTCCTTCCCAGTGTAGAAGTCATACCATTTTGTTCCTGCCGGAAGATAACAATTCCAAAGCTTTTCCCGGTCAATAGCGCAGTTTTCTCTCTCATAATACATAGGTTCTGTCACAGGACACACAAGAAGACTGTCGCCGAACATATACTCATCACCAAGGGCTGCCGCTCGTTTATCCTCTGCAAAATCAAAAAGAAGACTTCTCATCATCGTGTAATCATCCGTCCATACTTTTGCGGCATTCGAGTAAATATAAGGCATCAATTTATATCTCAGTTCAATATTTTTTACAAGAGCATCATAGAAGGGCTCTCCCGGTCTTCCAAAATTCCATACCTCTCTCGGAGTGTCTGTACCATGTGAACGGAACATAGGAAGAAAAACGCCCTGCTCGAACCAGCGCACATAAAGCTCTCTGTAGCCGTAATCATCCACGCCTTCCTCATAGTCCCCTCTCCAGAACCACTTAGGAGTTGGATCTCCGCTGCAGGAACAGCCTCTGTGCCTCCAGTTTTCATTTACTGTAAAGAAGCCTCCGATATCCAGGGTCCAGTAAGGCATACCACTCATGCACATGTTCAGGCCTTCATGGATCTGCTTTTTCATCGTATCCCAGGATGCAAAAATATCTCCTGACCAAAGAACCGTTCCAAACTTCTGGCTGGATGCATAGCCAGAGCGGGTCAGATTCAGCACACGCTTATCTGAATTTGATTTTCTCTGATTCTCATAAATCCCCTGAGCGTGTGCAGCTGCATAAAGATTTGCTCTCTCTGCTCCAAGAAATTTACGATGCTCATCTCCTACCAGCCGGAAACGCTCCCAGGGCTCTCTCTTGAACTCTCCGTTCCAGTCCGGGCCGGAAAAAGGCTCTGTGGAATCGCACCACCAGGAGTCGAAGCCGCCGGAAAACAGTTCCCTTTCCGCCTGCTTCCAGTAGATTTCCCTTGCTTCCTCAGAGAAAGCGTTATAGGTGGCGTAATCATAAAACAAATGACCTGCCTCTTTCATTTCCTCATAATCCTCTGTTCCGGAATTCATATTCGGCCATACAGATACCATAGAATGTACATGCATATCATGCAGCTTCTGATTCATTTCCGTCAGGCTGGGATAACGTTCCTTATCCACACGCTTATTTCCCCATTTGCCCGGAATCCAGGTATTCCAGTCCTGTACCACACAGTCCAGGGGGATATCAAGCTCCCTGTATTTCTTTGCAACGGCAACTACCTCATCCTGGGTCTTATAGGCTTCTTTTGACTGTACATAACCAAAGGCCCATTTTGGTAGCATCACTGCCCGGCCTGTAAGCAGACGAAAGCCTTTTATGATCTCATCCAGGCTGTCTCCTTTGATAAAGTAATAGTCCAGCTGCTCCACCATATCCATATACAGCCAGGAGCCTCTGCAGTCATCGTTAAATGTCATCAGAGAACCGCAGTCCACCAGAATTCCATACCCCTTATCCGATACCAGAAAGGGAATGGGGATACGCATATTGTGTTGGTAAAGATACTGAATATTTCCGCGATAATTGTAAATGCCTTCCTCGCCCTGGCCCAGTCCATGAATCTGCTCGTCCGGCTCCCAGAAGAAATTTAATTTTCCATGATAAGCCATGTGATCCTGTACTGCTTTCAGATTCTGTACAAAATTTCTCTCCCCGTCTACCGTCTGCACTCTTTCTATAATGGGAGCCTCGCCTCCTGTGGAATATACCATAAGAGGGGTTTCTGTCAGTTCCTTACGTCCCTCTTTCAGAAGCACATGTCCGTCTGTCTCATCCTTCCATACAAAACCGCCGTCTTGGTATTTTGCCTCCAGAACCACCTTTTCTGTCTGAAAAACAATCCTGTCCTTCTCCTCACTGACCGTAAGCATACTTTCCGGACAAACATGAATCCCAATAGGGGACTTTTCCTCCCAGCTCTCTTTTTTTGTGTAAGAGCATCTGATAATATTTTCACGGACTGCCTGTACTCTGCAGTTTCCGTCCTTTAAGCGAAATTCCCATTCCTTTTTCTGCATAATTCCCATAATGCTTCTCCTTATTTCAGATTAAGCAGAAAAAGGGCATCAGCCCTTTACTGCTCCGGCGGTCTGTCCGCCTACAATGTGTTTCTGACATGCAATATACATGATAATAACCGGCAGACAGGTCAGAAGAATGTCTGCACAGATCAGGTTCCAGCTCTTGGAGTACTGTCCGAAGAAGTTGTACACAGCCAGAGTCATCGGCCATTTTTCGGAAGAGTTCAGGAAATACAAAGGCATTACAAACTCATTCCAGGTATTCAAAAAACAGAGCACTGCCGCTGTCACCATACTTGATTTCATCATTGGCATAATAATACTGAAAAAAAGTCTCCATGGTCCGCAGCCATCCAATACCGCCGCCTCATCCAGATCTACCGGAACTTTAGACACAAATCCGTAAAGAAGGAATACAGAAAACGGAAGCTGCAGCGCCACATAAAGAAGGATGATACCCAGTCTTGTATCATTTAACTGTGTTACCTGCATTACCTTCATCAGAGATACATAGTTGATGGGGATCACAATACCCAGAACCATATACATATACAGCCTGTTGTCTGCTTTGCCCCGTCTTCTGGCAAGCACATAGGCTGCCATGGAAGAAAGAATTACCGTAATAACAGTTGCGCTGCCTGCATAAAGAAGACTGTTCAGGAAACTGGTTCCCAGCTTTCCTTTTTCAATAACAACAGCAAAATTACTGAACTCCCAGACCTCCGGAAGTTTCAGAGACAGGGTAAGCGCCTCTGAATCCGGTTTAAACGCATTGATCACGATCAGAAGAAGAGGGATCAGCATAATCAGCGAAATGATCCATGCCAGAATATTTTTTAATACAGTCAGGACAGTTTTCTTGGTTTTCGCATTCATTACTCGATCACCTCGTCTTTCGTCAGAATCTTAATCATAAAGTAACCAACGATCACCATAAAGATAAACATTACGGAACTTATGGTGGTACCTGCCGCATACAGTCCCTGAGAGAACTGTTTGAACACAGCGGTATACATAACCTCTGTTCTGTGTCCCGGGCCTCCGTTTGTCAGTGCATATACCATATCAAATACCTTCAGACCGTAAAGCACGTTCAGGACAATCGTAACAGCCAGAGTCTGCTTCAGCATCGGAAGCGTAATGTAAGTGAATTTCTTAAATCCATTAGCGCCGTCAATACTTGCGGCCTCATAATAAACATTGGGAATCGCAAGAATACCAACAATGAGGATCGTCATGATATATCCGGTTCCACGCCAGATATCAACACCCATAACAGACCAGAATGCAATCTGTGGATCTGTAAGCCATTTCTGTGTAAGGCTTTCCAGGCCGATCATACGCAGTCCCTCATTAAGAAGACCATTCTTCGGATTCAGAATGGAGGTAAATACAAGACCAATGATCAAAATGGAAAGAACCGACGGCATATACATAACGCCTCTGTGGAAGTTCTTCGCCTTAATATTTCTGCTGAGGGCAAGGGCAAACAAAAGTCCCAGTCCTGTCTTGGCAGCAGTTGTCACCACTGTAAATAAAAGTGTATTCAGTATGTACTGCAGGTAATCCTGATTGCCGCTGAATACATCAATAAAGTTTTTTAAGCCAACAAAATTCAGCTCCTTTGAATATGCCGACCAGTCTGTGAAAGAATAACCGATTCCAATGATCCCGGGAACAACTGACAGGGCTGTATAGATAAAAATAGCGCCTGCGGCAAAATACCAGGGATAGATCTTTGATTTGTTCACAAAAACCTCCTCCATTTCTCCTTGTTTTTCTTTATTCTAGTGTAAAACGCATAATTTTCCCATGCACTCACCTGTTATTTTTATGTATTTTTTTAACCAGATGTGATACAATGACAAAAGAAAAAATCGGAGGTGTTTCCTATGTTTTCCAAGCATGGAAAAAAGAGCATTCAGACGATCCTGTTTTACCGTTTTTTATGGGTAACAGCAGCGCTGCTTCTTGTAATTTCAGCTATTGTTTATCTGATACAGTACCAGAAATTATATAAAAATATGGAAAATGATATTATACGCACAAGCTCCAGCATTGGCGATTCCATTGACCTGCAGATCAGCCAGATGGATAACGTATGTCTCAATATCATCAATTCTACTTCTGTAAAAAATACTTTTTCCGACTGGATTTCCAATAAGAACCGCTCCGCCTATGAGCGGCGTCAGCAGCAGAACCAGATGAATAATTCCCTTATTTCCATACGAGGTATCGATACCTCCATACGTCAGGTTAATCTTTATTCCATGGAATCCGGCGGATACGGCGTTGGTAATTATTACGGCAGGCTGCCCACAAAAACATCTGATCTTCCCTGGTATCAGGGGACTGTAGAAAAGTACGGATACCGTTTTTTTCAGGCTGACAAGTACCCTCTGCTTTCCCAACACTCCGGAACCAAAACAGACAGACTTTATTTTTCCCTTTATCGCATGTACTTTGATAACTACCATAACCCTGCAGGATTTGTGGAGATCAGTAAATATTATGACAAGCTTTTTGCCATGGCTATTTCTCCCACCACTGCCTTCAATATAGATATTACGGTATATGATGAGGATGGCAGACAGCTTTACCCGGATCCGTCCTCCGGCGGTGAAAACCGCTTCGACTATTTTGCCGAACTTGAGTCAATGAAACTTAAATCAGACAGTACACGTATATACAATGATATCCGGCACCAGAAAGAATTTGTTGCAATATGCCCTTTAAAATACAGTGGATTTACTGTAACTGCCTCCATAAACAGCACAGACTTTTATACCCCCATCCTCATGAGTCTGATGTGGATCCCTCTGCTGGCTTTGGGACTGTTTGTGATCTGCTACTTTGTGTCTCGCTTTTTAAGCCGCAGAATCGCTCAACCGCTGACAGAAATGCACCGGTTCCTGTCCCAGTCTGATTCTGCAGGAAAATTCCGTCAGATCAGTCTGAAGGATTCCGGAGTAGAAGAAATTGATCGTCTCAGAGACTCTCTGAACAGCTCCATCCGCGCCCAGGAGGCTGCCACAAAATCTCTCCTTGTTATGAAGGAGTCAGAGATACAGGCTCAGATGCTTGCACTTCAGGCACAGATGAATCCCCATTTTCTCTATAATTCTCTGAATACTATTGGTGCTATGGCAGAAGAAGGGATGACGGATGAGGTTACTTCCATGTGTCAGGACATCACCTCTATTCTCCGTTACATTTCCTCAGACAGAGAATCTGTATCCACGGTAGAAGAAGAACTGGAACACTGTTCCCTTTATTTAAACTGTATGAAAATGCGGTTTAAAGATAAACTGACTTACGAATTTGACATTGACGACGATCTGTTGGATCGTAAGATCCCCAAGCTGTGTATTCAGCTTCTTATTGAAAACTCGGTCAAGTTTGTATCCAAAACCGCTCCGCCCTGGCATATCCGTATTGAGGGTTATATAGATGCCGGACAGTGGCTGATCTCTGTAAAGGACAATGGTCCCGGCTTTGACCCGGAGATAGATAAGCATCTTCGTTCCCAAATGGATGATATATTAAAATACAGCCGGCTGCCAAGCCTGGAACTGGACGGCATGGGAATTCTCAATATTTTTATACGCTTTTATCTTCTCTTTGGGCACGCCTTTTTGTTCCAGTTTGGAAATCTGCCTGAAGGAGGCGCATTTGTAATCGTAGGAGGACGTTTTCATGAAAAGGATTAAACATTACAATATCATGCTGGTGGAGGACGAAGAGCTTCTGCGCCAGTCACTTGCCAGACACATTGACGCTTTGGGAAACAGCTACAAAGTAGTCTGTCAGGCTATGGACGGTCAGGAAGCCCTGGAAACTCTGAAACGGGAGGATATCCATATAATCATCACCGACATCCGTATGCCGGTAATGGACGGACTTACCCTTGCCCGCAATGTCCATGAGCAGTATCCTCACATCCTTACGGTGATCCTGTCCGGTTACGCAGACTTCCAGTATGCCCAGGAGGCTCTTCGGCAGGGTGTCTTTGACTATCTTCTGAAACCTGTGTCCCGTGAAAACCTGGAAAGTACTCTCGGAAAAGCAAGTCTTGCCCTTCAGAAGCACTATGAGCTGGAAGAGGATACTTCCATAACCGGAAAAGATGCCCAGGAAATTGTAGACTATGTAGTTCTTTATATCCGCAATCACTATATGGATGATATTGATTTCTCTGCTATTTCCTCCCGCATGGGCTTCAGCTCTGCCTACCTGACAAAGCTGTTCAATAAATATGTGGGAAACACACCTTTGAAATATCTTACAGAAGTGCGTATCCACGAAGCCAAGCATCTCCTTTTAAATACTGCCCTTCCGATCCGAGAGGTAGGAGAAAAGGTCGGCTATCCGGATCAGTTTCATTTCAGCAAAACCTTCCGCAAGCTCACCGGGGTAAATCCTACTGCCTATCGCCAAAAACCTCAGAAGAACGAATAACCAACGAAAAAAGCCTGCAGTCAGTTTCTAAAAGCTGATTGCAGGCCTTATTTTATTTACAGTTTTTTACTTGTACTGCTTTTACTTCCAGACTTCGTCGCCAACTGCTTCCGCCTGAGTTGCACGTCTTTCGTCAATTGCATTCAGAACGTCCTCAGATGTCATGTCGCCGATAAACATAGACACGATATCCTGTGTCAGCTCTGTCCACTGCGGGTTCAGATATTTGATAGTATCCTGGAATACCGTTCCCTGTTTTTCAGCAGATGCAATAAACTCTTTTGTCTCATCGCTGTAAGAAGGTGTCTGTCCTACATCGAAAGGAAGATTCTCAATCTTGTCGCAGTTATCGATCATGTACTGCACGCTGTCAGCAGAAGCAATGTACTCAAGATACTGTTTTGCTTCTTCCTGATGCTCGGAACCGGAATATACGAATCTGGACGGACCAACCGGATGTACGTTAAGAACGTCATTGTCAAGAAGCGGAATTTTGAACATGCCAAAGTCTTCTGCTGTATAAGCTCCTTCAGAAGCTTCTGCGATTGCCGGAATCTGACCTGGTTTTTCCAGGGCCATTGCATACTCGCCTGTTCCAAGGTACATCAAAAGATCTGTGTACTCGTCAGACAGATAATTATCTCCAAAATATCCCTTCTGGGCCATATCGTTAATCTGGTCAAGAGCCTCCTTCAGCTCCGGAACCTCTGCAAATTTAACCTTGTTGCTGTTCAGATCGTCTACGATATTCGGAACAAGATCCTCATATTTTCCACCGATTTCTGTAAACCACATAGTCTGATGCCATCCATCTGCACATGGCTCGTAAATAGGAGTTACATCATTGTCAAGAAGAGTTTGGCATACCTCCTCGAACTCAGCAAATGTAGTAGGAACCTCCAGCTTGTTCTCTTCAAAGATTTTTTTATTATAAATTACATAATAGTCTGTGGAAACATCAAAATAAGTCATTCCGTAAACCTTATCGCCTACAGAGGTCTGTTCTTTTGCAAACTCATCATAGGTTTCCACCCATGACTGGTCAGAAAGGTCTACCGCATTTTCTTCTACGTTATACTGAGAAACAATATCAAAGGCTCCAGCCTGTCCGCCAAAAATATCCGGACCCTCGCCGCTGTTCAGCTTTGTCATCAGCATGTTGTAATACTGGTCGGCCGGAACGATCTGATAATCAACCTTGATTCCTGTTTCTTCCTCAAATTTTTTGCCAAGCTCCATTTCTGCGTCATACACCCAGTCCTGGCTGGCCATTACAGTAATGGTTGTATCGCCTTCAGCATGAGCAGTTTCCGCATATACAGCAACAGAGCTTACTGCCATTGCGCCGCACAGCAGCGCAGCCACTAATTTTTTCTTCATCGTAAAAACCCTCCTGTTTTTTGATGGCTTTATCATACCAGCATAATTACCAAAAGAACATGGAAATTGCGCAGCTCTTTTTGTCATTTTTTAACTTACATCCTTTTATTTTATCTTTTTTTACTTTTTCTCATCTCTTGGAGGCTTTCCTACATGCTTTTTGTATAAGCGATAAAAATTAGAGATATTATGGAATCCACATTCCATGGCAATCTCTGTCACGCTTTTATCTGTATCTCTCAAAAGCTCCCTGGCATGGCTGATACGAATGCGAGTCACATATTCACTGAAGCTGATACCTGTTACCTTTCTGAAATAGGATGAAAAATAATTGGAGCTCATATAGGCTGCAGCCGCCACCTCATCCAGGGTGATTTTTTCGCTGTAATGAGTGTCTATATAGGAAATCACCTGTTCTAAACGCTTCATGGCATTCTTTTTTTCCTTCAGCATTTCTTCTGATTTGCTTTCATCCTGATAGGTACGGATCAGCATTGTTAGAATACGCAGAATATTCGCCTTGATCATCAGAGGATATCCCTCTTTCTGCTGCTTCCATTCTGTATAAATCTCCCGGATTCCTTTGCGTATCTCATGGCTTACCGGCTCTTCACTTCCGATTCTGTTTTTAAAATTACTTCCCCGCTCCACAAAAGGTTTCAGATATTCAGAGTCAAAAACACTGAGTTTTTCAGCTACAAACTCCGGTGAAAAAATCATAACCAGAAGCTTCATATCCTCTCCCATCAGCTTCCAGCCATGGGCTTCCACATTATTAAAAATTATAATGTCTCCGGGTTCCATCATATATTCCCGACCATTGACAAAGTAATTTCCCTGACCTTCCTGTACATAGGTAATTTCAAAATAACTGTGCCAGTGAAAGGTGTCCGGACGGCTGTTCTCATGGTTCAGAACCACCTCTGATATCCGAAAAGGAAAATCCTTATCCAGTGTAATATTATCTCTGACAAGCTTCATCTTATCATGTCCTTTCTGTCGCAGTTTCATGGCATCACTCTTCGGACATTATAACAAATCTCATTTGCTGATTCTATCCCTAACTGTATTTTATCCCAGCTAAGGCCTGAGAAATAAGTATGCACAAAACCGCAGCCAGGGCCGTGGAACCCTTTGCTGCGGTTTTCTCTGTGCTGCAGTATATATTTTATAGAAATTCAAAAGTGACCTTTTTTATCTTCCCAGTGATTCGCAGAAAGTACCCTTTACATCACTCCAGTTTTTCTCTGCATAATCAAGAAGATATACGGCCTGCTCCATGGACATTTCCGGGAACAGAAGGAAGAGGCTGTGAGAACCGTATTTTTTTACAAGACGATCTACATTTTTGATCCAGTCTTCAAATTCTCCTGAGTATACCTTTACCCAGATGGATTTCCCTGCTGCAATAGCTTTGTCATAGATCACATCCCAGTCCGGAAGAGTTCCGTCCGGGCCTGCATCACCGCTGGTCCACTGAAGAGCATCGATTCCGTCAATTTCCATCAAAGCATCCATATGCTTGATGGCCTGAGGGCCATCAAGATGGTAGAGGACATGATCTACATTTTCAGACTGTGTTTTCAGTGACGGCTGGATATATCTTCTGAAATCCTCAGGAGACATCATGGCAGAGAAGTCGCACTGAAGCTTCACAGTTCTTCCCGGACCCCAGATCTGGAATACGGTGTAGGCATTTCCGCCCTCTTCATCCTTAATGGCATTATAAAAACGATCATAGTACTGATAGTAAACATCTGTTACTTCCTGAATTCGCTCTCCTACCTTTTCCGGCTCGTCCAGAAGATCAAAAAGAGTTTCCTGAGCTCCTCTTAAAGAAGCAAGGACATCAATATTTTCCATTAAGTCCGGCATATCTACATAGAAATCGTTTCCTGCCAGTTCCCGACAGTCCTTAACAAGATTCATATGTTTTTTAAACCATTTGTTTTCCGGATCAAATTCAAGCTTTGGAACTCCATCCCATCCGTCCAGGCATTTATTAAACCACACCGTATCTTCTTTAAACCCGATCTCCGATCCAAGATATGCTGCCAGAGATCCCGGTCCAAAGTCTACATTCAGGTTAGGGAAGCTCTCTCCAAGGAAAGCATGTGTGTCGCAGAAGAAACGGTAACGGTCTACGATTCTCTGTGGATTCTGATATTTATCCTCCATATCCTTCCACATCAGTTCTTCCGGCATATTGTAATACTTTCCCTGGCAGATCTGTCCAAGATATCCGCCGTCTACCGGAGTTCCGTCCGAATACTGCTCAATTTCCGGACGTCTTGCAATCACACACATCAGAGGACGGCCGGTATTTTTGTGAGCCCAGTAATTGCGGAATTTTTCTTTTGTTTCTTCCCAGTTCAGTTTATATCCTTCTCCCGGTTTCGGAAGACGTACCTTACTGATATCTACTTTTGATTTATCAAATTCTACTTTTACCTGCGCTGAATCCTCTTTTTTCTTTTCTTCAGGCTTTGCTTCTGCCTTTGCTACTTTTTTTGCTTCAAAGTCCGCAAGCTCTTCCTCTGAAAGATCAAATTCTCCTGCAGCTGCTTTTGCACAGAAGCCGGAATCTGCATATTTTTTTGCCTGCTCTGCTGCAGAAGCTGCATCTTCTGTATAAGCGTCCGCACCGATCTCATCTGCAAACTCCTGAGTGATCGGCGCTCCACCTACCATGATTTTGATTCTGCTGCGGAAAGGCTGCTCCAAAAGGGCTGCAACGGTATCTCTTAAGGAAGGCATGGTCGTTGTCAAAAGGGCAGACAAAGCAACGATAGTCGCATCCTTATGTTCGTTTACCGTATCAATAAAAGTCTGGATCGGAACATCCACTCCAAGGTCAAGCACCTCAAAGCCTGCGCTTTCAAACATCATTCCTACAAGGTTCTTTCCGATATCATGAAGATCCCCTGCCACTGTACCGAGAATGATCTTTCCTGCACTTCCTGCCTCTCCTGTTGCCAGATAAGGCTTCAGAACCTCAACTCCTGCCTTCATGGCTCTGGCTGCAGCCAGCATCTGAGGAACAAAGATAATTTCTTTTTTGAAGTTCTCTCCCACAACCGCCATAGCTCCGATCATTCCCTCGTTAAGGATATCTGTAGGATCACAGCCTGCGTCAATGGCCTCCTGAACACATTTTCCGATTTCTTTATTTTTTCCATCCTGCGTAGCCTTAAAGACTGCCTGCATTTTTTCATCAGCCGGAGTTTCAGGGATCTGCATGGTCTCTTCCTGAACCGGTTTTTCCTGAAATTTTGCAATATAGTTCAGACAGTATTCATCTCTTTCCAGAAGAGCGTTTGTAGCGTAAATCATACCGATCATGTTTTTGTTGGTAGGATCTACAATCGCACTGTCCATACCGGCATTCATAGCAAGAACCATAAATGCCTGATTAATATTTTTTCTGACTGGAAGACCAAAGGAAATATTGGAAAGCCCGCTTGTGATATGGATTTCCGGATATTCTGCCTTGATCTGACGGCAGCAGTCTGCAAATACAGTAAGTGCTGTCTCGTCTGTGGAAAGGGTTACAACAAGTGGATCAATATGTAATCTGGATGGGGCAATACCATACTCTTTTGCCTTTTCCATAATCCCGTGGAAAACTTTCATTCTCCGCTCTACAGAATCCGGAATTCCGTCGTTGTCACAAAGAAGCGCCACACATTCCCAGTCTGTATCCGCGATTACCGGAAAAATTGTATCTATCTTATCGCCTTCCAGAGACACTGAATTTACAAGTCCCGGTCTTTTGCAAAATGGGATTGCTGCCACACAGGATTTTGCACTTGGACTATCCACACAAATTGGTGTGTCAGTTACCTCCTGTACCAGATCAATCATCCATTTTAAAGTTTCTACTTCCACGTCTTCCTCAACAGAAGCGCATACGTCCAGAAATGTGGCTCCCGCTTCTGCCTGCTTTCTGGCTCTCTCTTTAATAAGTTCCGCATCCTTATCTGCAATAGCTTTCGCAACTGACGGAATAGATCCGTTCAGTTTTTCTCCAATGATTATCATAACATACCCTCCTGTATGTAATTACTGCTGTAATTTTACTCCAGGAGGGCTTGTATTTTCTTCTGCTATTTTTTTATTTATATGTACTATTTTATGGATTATCTTTTATTTTCCTTAAAACAGTTCTTTCATTGCAGGATAAAGCTTACGGAACTTCTGATAACGTTCTTCATACTTTTCCACCAGTTCCGGATCCGGCTCTACGGTATCTACAACATGAGCCATCTTCCTGCCAATGGTCTCTACATCCGGGTATGCTCCGCAGCCTACTGCCGCCAGCATAGCGCCTCCCATAGACGGACCTTCTTCCACTTCCAGTACGTCTACCTTCAGATTCATAACATTAGCGATAATCTTTTTCCAGAGAGGACTCTTTGCTCCGCCTCCGCAGATTTTTGTGCGCTGAATGTTGATCCCCAGCTTTCTGGCAACCTCCAGAGAATCACGAAGACCAAAAGCCACGCCCTCCAGAACTGCCTGCGTCATATCCGCTCTTGTGGAATCCATGGACATACCAAAGAACACACCTCTTGCGTCCGGGTTATTGTGCGGAGAGCGCTCTCCCATCAGATACGGAAGGAAGAACACACGATTTTCCCCGAGTTTTTCAATGGGAGCCTGTTCCTTTGCAAAATCCGTTGTCTGAAGGATCTCCTCTGCCCACCACTTATTACAGGAAGCAGCGCTTAACATACAGCCCATCAGATGATAGCTGCCGTCTGCATGACAGAACGAATGAAGGGCATTGTTTTCATCCACACCAAATTCTTTACTGGAAATAAAGATTGTCCCGGATGTTCCAAGAGAGATATTACATTGTCCGTCTCCTACGGTTCCCGTTCCTACTGCAGCAGCTGCATTATCTCCGGCACCAGCCACAACTTTTACATTTTCAGAAAATCCAAGCTCCTCTGCAATAGATTTTTTAAGAGTTCCCACAACTTCCCAGCTCTCATAAAGCTTCGGAAGCTGGCTTTCTTTTACATCGCAGATCTCCATCATTTCCTTTGACCAGCAGCGGTTTTTCACATCCAGAAGCAGCATTCCGGAAGCGTCGGAAACATCTGTACAGAAAGCGCCGCTCAAACGGTATGCAAGATAATCCTTTGGCAGCATGATCTTTGCAATACGGGCAAATTTCTCCGGCTCATTCTTTTTCATCCACAGGATCTTCGGAGCGGTAAAACCTGCAAAAGCAATATTTGCAGTATAAGCAGACAATTTATCCTTACCGATCACATGGTTCAGATAGTCTGTTTCCTCCTGTGTACGTCCATCGTTCCAGAGGATAGCCGGACGGATCACCTGATCATTTTCATCCAGCGTTACCAGTCCATGCATCTGTCCGCCAAATCCAATTCCCGCTACTTCTTTGCGGTCAATATCCTTTGTCAGTTCCTTCATTCCCTCCATACTCTGAGCAAACCAGTCTTCCGGATTCTGCTCAGACCAGCCCGGATGCGGGAAGAAAAGAGGATATTCTTTTGATACAATATTACAGATTTTTCCGGATTCCTCCATAAGCAGAAGCTTCACAGCAGAGGTTCCCAGATCGATTCCTATATAAT
The DNA here is from genome assembly GCA_021771755.1 of Lachnospiraceae bacterium. Lineage (GTDB taxonomy): Bacteria > Bacillota > Clostridia > Lachnospirales > Lachnospiraceae > Blautia_A. Next base: position 266,434 of record JAETOL010000001.1, read on the forward strand.
ACATAATCTGATTCCTTTCTTTGAAAGCAACATCCCGGGAAAAACCCGGGATGTATATCTGTGATGTCAGAGTTCTATTTTTCTTTTATCCCCATGGATTTTCTGTCGGATATCTTACACCCTTAGGCTGGTTGTAGCCGATTTCTTCAACCGGAACACCGATATATTTAAATACCTCAAACAGAGCTTTTCCATAATGTCCGAACGCAACTGCACCGTGGTGCGGATAGCCGCCCTCAATCAGCACATGACGGTAGAAGCGTCCCATCTCCGGAATAGCAAATACGCCAATTGATCCAAAGGATCTTGTAGCAACCGGAAGAACCTCTCCATGTGCGATATAAGCGCGCAGCTTGTTGTCTGCAGTACTCTGGAGACGGTAGAAGGTAATATCTCCCGGTTTGATATCTCCCTCAAGAGTACCCTGTGTCACTTCCTCCGGAAGTGCTCTCGCCATGATCATCTGATATTTCATCTCACAGGAAACCAGCTTGCCGGAAGCAGTATTTCCACAATGGAATCCCATAAATGTATCTTTCAGAGTATAGTCAAATTTGCCCTTAATGGACTCTTCATACATATCCTTCGGTACAGAGTTATTGATATCAAGAAGAGTCACTGCATCCTGACTTACTACGGTTCCAATAAACTCACTTAAAGTACCGTAAATGTCAACCTCACAGGATACCGGAATTCCCTGAGCTGTCAGACGGCTGTTTACATAGCATGGAACAAAGCCAAACTGTGTCTGGAATGCAGGCCAGCATTTCCCTGCAATAGCCACATACTTGCGATATCCTCTGTGCGCCTCTACCCAGTCTTTCAGAGTCAGTTCATACTGTGCCAGTTTTGCAAGGATCTCCGGTTTTTTATTTCCTTCGCCAAGCTCTTCTTCCATCTCTTTTACAACAGCCGGAATACGCTCGTCTCCTGCATGTTTGTTGTATGCTTCAAAAAGATCCAGCTCAGAGTTTTCCTCGATCTCAACGCCGATATTGTAAAGCTGTTTGATCGGGGCATTGCATGCAAGGAAGTTTAACGGACGCGGCCCAAAGCTGATGATCTTCAGATTGTTCAGTCCTTCAATAGCTCTTGCGATCGGAAGGAACTCATGAATCATATCTGCACAGTCCTCTGCGTCTCCCACCGGGTATTCCGGAATATAAGCTTTTACATTGCGAAGCTGCAGGTTGTAGCTTGCATTCAGCATACCGCAGTATGCATCTCCACGTCCCTGGCAGAGGTCATTCTGAGTTTCTTCTGCTGCGGCAATAAACATTTTCGGTCCGTCAAAATGCTTTGCAAGAAGTGTCTCGGAGATTTCCGGTCCAAAGTTTCCAAGATATACGCAAAGAGCATTGCAGCCTGCTTTTTTGATATCCTCAAGAGCCTGTACCATATGGATCTCGCTCTCTACGATACATACCGGACATTCATAGATATCCTCTGCATTATATTTCTTTGTATAAGCATCTACAAGCGCTTTTCTTCTGTTTACAGAAAGGCTTTCCGGAAAACAGTCTCTGCTGACTGCAACGATTCCAACTTTTACTTCTGGCATGTTATTCATGATTTTTTCCTCCATTTTTCTTCACTGATGTTTCTGCAGTTACCTGTCAGTTTTTTTCATATCTTTTATCAATTTATCTTAATCAATGGTGATGTTTTCACCCTTCAATCCGCAAAAAGCGCCTTCGATCCCTGCTTCTTCATGAGCGATCAGCCATTTATTTTTCGCGGTAAGCAGTGCGTCTTCACCGGTATTTCCCAGCTGGAAATTCGGTTCCGTGTTGGTTCCTTTGGGAAGAACTACCACACACTGAAATCCACTTTCGTTTACATTGCATGGCGCATAATGCAGCGTAGTAGCATATACTTCAATGGCTGTACCTGTCGGAACAAGAAAGGCTTCAATTTTAGCGGTATCATAGGTGAAATCATCCTCGATATCCTTCTGTTCTCCGATCAGCAGAACCAGATCTGTGACTGCTACGTTCACCTCTGAATCTCTGTGATATTCGACTGCATTCAGCTTTTTATTATGGCCGTTGCAGTATCCGATCTGGATAGGAAGTCCGCCATAGGCTCTGTTCTGCAGATCCTTTGCCACATCCAGGGCTTCCAGCTCATCTACAGAAGGAACATAGACAACATCCTCCGGTACCGGCATATGTTTCATTTCTTTCAACAGACCGGTAAAGTCATAGCCTTCCAGTACCTTTCCGTATTTTCGGAAGGAACTGTCTGTTACATTCTGAATTTTCATTACGATTCCTCCTTATGCTCCTGAGGAAACTGCATCATCCGCAGTATCCGCTGAACTAAAAAAAGCATACCATAAACAGGTATGCTTTTCGCCTCTTTTTTTATCTGATTCATAGCACTTTTTTGACATTTTTACTTCAATGCAAGATCACACTGAACTCTTCAGATTCTTTTCACTTTTTCCTCTGCGTTCTATCTCACTGGGAAGAATTCCATATCTTTTCCGGAAATCTTTAGCCAGTCCTCTGCTGCTGCAAAAACCGTTGTCCATAGCAATCTGCCCGATGGTGTGGTCTGTATTTAAAAGATCCCGGTAGGCATAAGCTGTCCGGATATCCTGCAGATATGTCTTAAAATTGACCCTGGCATATTCCCGGAACATCCTGGAAAGATAAGCATCCGAATATCCAAACATCTCTGCCAGATCCGAAAGCTTCAGTTCCTCCCGGTAATGCTCTCTCATATATGTTGTGATCCTGGAAAGAGAACTTAAGTGCCGGTTATCCCGCAGCTCCTTTTCCTCCACTTCTGTGACCCGATACTGCGTGACCATAAGATACAAAAGCTCATAGTACAAAGAAATCGTCCGGAAATCATACCCCTTTCTTCTCTCTGTATATACATTATAAAGTCTCTGCACCAGGGAGATCAGCCGGCGGTCCGAAGGATTTTCACTGTCTTCCTCTCTATGGATCCCTCCCTCGAAACGGATAAACTGCTGGGCAGTAAAGTAGTTCTCAAACTGCCGCAAAGGAATCTGAATCACAGCTGTTTTATTTTCCTTCCATGCATTTACCGAGTGAATCTCATTGGCATTTACGATCAGAAGTTCACCTGCATGAAGGGGATATTGTTCATTATTGATATAAAAAAGCAGTTCCCCCTCCATGACAGCAAAAATCTCAATGGACGTATGCCAGTGTTTTTCTCTGATATAATTTCCTCTCCCTCCCTCAAATAAAAATATCTTAAAGGGAAGCCCCTCATTGGGGATGATCAGTTCGTGTTGAAATTCCATAACCTTACCTTCCTTTCCCCTCCAGAGGTCAGATTCATAACTCACATTTTTTCTCTGTTCATCAAAAGAAATGCTGCGGTCAAAAGTACTGGAGAGACCCAGATTGCAGGCAGTCCCACAGAAACAGACACGATTCCGCCCAGACCGGCTCCTACTGCAAACACAAAAATGATTCCATAATAATGGAGTGCTTTTTTCAGAGCCCCTGCCTGTCTTTCTCTGAAATAAATCGCCAGACTTTCTGTTCCGCTCCTTAAATTTCCGATGCACATGGTACTTGCATATCCATAACCATGCACCTTGCGAAAGGTCTGTACCTGCATGGCACAGGAAAAAGATACCAGCATGGTGGCCGCCATATTCAGGCTTTCAGGAATGAAACCGGCAAGAAGCAAAACTGCAATCTCCAGCGCCACTACGATCTGTCTCCAGTGAAATCTTTTTGACTCCTGATAACGCCAGTGAATTCCTTCTGCTACCAGAACTCCCAGGGCAAACGTCACCACAGGAAAAAGATAGTGAAGTGCGTTTCTCCATTGTCCCATCATAAGATTCTGACTCATGAGCACCACGTTCCCGGTCTGGGCATTGGAAAAAACGCCGTCTCTTACATTATAGGTATACGCGTCCTGAAACCCTCCTGACAGTGCCAGAAGCGCACTGAGCCGAAAGGTTTCTGAGGTTTGATGTCTGTTCTTATCCACCGTATCTTCCTCCTGGATCTTCTGTTTCTCAGCCCCAGTATACTCCACTTTTTCTCTTATGTAAAACAACAAATTTTCTACGGCTGTCCCAGTACTTAAATAAAACTTTTATCTGCTGCAAAACCTGTATATGGCCTTTGCCACTCCGTCCTCTTCATTCGAATCCGTTACAAAAGCTGCCGCATCCTTACATTCACTTGTGCCATTAGCTACCGCGATTCCGTATTTCACAGCTTTCAGCATGGAACTGTCGTTATCCGCATCGCCAAAAGCCATGGCTTCTTCCGGTTTTACGCCAAGCTGCTCCATAAGGTAAAGGAGAGTGTTTCCTTTTCCGGCATTTTTATGTCCGATCTCCAGAAGGTGTCCCACAGAGGAGGTCACATAAATATTGGGAATCTCCTGTTCCAGTCTTTTTGCAAATGCTTTTTTCACCTTCATATCCCGGCAGATAAATGCCAGGCTGTCCAGCTCTTCCTGGTGTTCCCATGCAAATTTTTCTATATTTTTTATGGGAATTCTTGTTTCCTTTACATATCTGGCACCATACTGTGTGGCTCCGTACTTTTCCGGATCTAGCACATACGCCTCTTCTGAATAGGGAATACCACGGATAAAAATCTCCATTACAATATCATCCGGTCTTTCCATTTCCAGAACTGCAGCCACCGACTCTGCTTCCAGAAGGCACTGATAGATTCTTTCTTTTCGGGATACAGAATAAACGGCGCCTCCATTGGAGGTGATCACATACTCCACTCCCGGATAATTCTTTATCATCTCAGGCACTGCTTTAAAAGATCTGCCGGTAGCCGGGATCATATGGATTCCCTTACCGATTGCCATATCAAGAGCCTCTCTTGTGGTCTCTGACAGTTCTTTGTTGTCTGTGAGAAGAGTCCCGTCCAGATCGCTGGCGATCAATTTTATCATCTGTACCCTCTCCCTTCCATAGTTTATTCTTCCTATTAATTTTTATTGTAACCGATTTGAGATAACAAGTACAATACAGATCTTCGCAAAATTTTCCCTCTTCCATAATCCTGCAGATATGATAAAATAATATTCAGAATCACCCGTAAGGGCAACAGGAGGCATTTATGAAATTTATATATCCTGCGGTTTTCCGCAAAACTGAAACCGGCACTTATTATGGATTTTTCCCGGATCTGGAAGACTGCCATGCCGAAGGCGACACACTGGATGAAGCGATCGATAAGGCCAACGAAGCTGCGAACGACTGGATCTCTCTGGAATTATCCGAAGAAGACTGCGATCTCCCTTCTGTTACAGATCCGGAAGATATGGATCTTCAGGAAGGCGATATTGTAAGAAATATTTCTGTAAATATCCGGTTTTACGAAGGCTGGGACGAATAATCGCCCCAGCCTTTTAAAATCCCTCTTTGCGCCGCTGTTTTCTCAGCTTATATCTTTTTTCGCCGCCGATCCACTCAGCTCTTTGTGCCTCTGTTTCTACAATCAGACCCGGCACTTCTATTTTTTTATCATTTTCATCTAATGCCACAAGAACTTCATAGGCTCTGTTGATCATCCTCCTGGTTCCATCCGCATCCTCCGCATAAGTATCTACCCGGACTTCCATAGACGTTTTTCCAACATAAGTCATTCTTCCGATCAATACCACCGTATCTCCCAGATAAGCTCCCGCCTTAAAATTCAGATTATCTACACAGGCAGTCGTCACAATACTGCCCGCATGACGATGCGCCACAATTCCGGCCACCTCGTCGATCCACTGCAGCAAAATCCCGCCAAACAGCCTTCCATACCCGTTAATATGCTTTGGCATGATCAGATATGTATTTTCTGTACGGGAATCCTCCACATGCTTTTGTTTTCGCATTTGTCCACTACTTTCTCTTTCTTTAAATTTTTATTCATGCAGTTCCAGCGGCAGTCCGTCCGGATCTTTAAAAAATGTAAATTTCCCGCCGGAAAACTCATCTACCCGGATCGGTTCCAGCTCAATCCCTTTTGCCCGAAGCTCTGCTGCTGTTTTTTCAATATCCGTTACTGTAAAAGCAAGGTGTCTAAGTCCATATGCTTCAGGAAAATTCGGGCGTTCCGGATGAAGCTTATGCTCCGAATCTTTTTGGGCAGGGGCAAAAATCTCCAGTTCCACTCCATTCAGCTCCAGATCCAGCTTATAATCTCCTCTTTCTTTTCGGAAATTTTCTCTTACAATACGAAATCCCAGTTTATCCACGTAAAATTCTCTTGATTTCTGATAGTCTGATACCAGCAGGGCTATATGATGTACGGCTGTCAATGCCATATCGTTCCTCCCTTTCTCTGCAAAATAGTGTCATATATACAGTTAAATATTCTTCTTACAGATATCTTCCAGACAGCATCTGTCACAGTGAGGCTTTGTTCGTGCTGTGCACACTTCTCTTCCATGAAATACCAGACGATGACAGAAATCGCTGCCCTCTTCCGGTGGGATAATCTTCCATAAAGCCATCTCCACTTTTTTTGGCTCTTTGATATTGTCTACCAGACCGATACGGTTTGTCAGGCGGATACAATGGGTATCTGTTACAATGGCAGGCTTACCAAACACGTCTCCCATAATCAGATTTGCGCTTTTTCTTCCTACTCCCGGAAGTTTCAGAAGTTCTTCAAAGGTTTCCGGTATACGATCCTCATACTGCTCATGAAGAATTCTCATGCATGCGCTGATATCTCTGGCTTTACTTTTTCCAAGACCGCAGGGTTTTACAATTGCTTCGATTTCCTCCGGCTGAGCTGCTGCAAGAGATGCCACATCCGGATATTTTGCATAAAGGTCCTCTACCACTACATTAACTCTGGCGTCTGTACACTGTGCTGCCAGACGAACACTGACCAGGAGCTTCCAGGCCTGATCGTAGTCCAGTGTACAGTCTGCATCCGGGTATTCTTCTTTCAGTCTCTGGATTACTTCCAGAGCGCGTTGTTTCTTTGTCATAGGATACTCCTCTTTTTATGTTCTTTCAGGATTCATTATCTGCTCCTCATATACAGGAAAGCGGATCGTGCCTTTATGTGCACCATCCGCTTTTTATGATTCCTTTTTTATCTGGTTCCGAAGATACGGTCTCCCGCATCGCCAAGTCCCGGGCAGATATATGCATTTTCGTTGAGTTCACGATCCAGATGACCAACATAGATCTGAACATCCGGATGAGCCTTATGCAGACGCTCCAGACCTTCCGGAGCAGCAATGATAAACATGCATTTAATGTTCTTTCCGCCATGCTCTTTGATAAAATCAACCGCAGCTACTGCAGAACCACCGGTTGCCAGCATCGGATCTGTAACAACGATCAGTCTCTGATCAATAGGATCCGGAAGCTTGCAGTAATATTCGTGTGGCTCATGAGTTTCCGGATCCCTGTAAAGACCAATGTGACCGATCTTTGCAGACGGAACCAGAGTTGTGATACCATTGACCATTCCAAGTCCGGCACGAAGTACAGGTACAACCGCAAGCTTCTTACCTGCGATCATAGGTGTCATACAGGTTTCCAGCGGAGTCTCTACCTCCACATCCTCCAGCGGAAGATCTCTCAGAGCCTCAAATCCCATAAGAACCGCAATCTCTTCGATCAGCTTACGAAATTCATTTGTTCCGGTACGCTTATCTCTCAGCAGGGAAATTTTATGCTGGATCAGCGGATGTTCCATAATATATACGTTTTCCATATCAAACCTCCGTTATTTTTCTATAAAAAATGACTTATCGACGGAATATAAATAAATCTTCCTCCGATAAGTCATATTATACCCTATTTTATAATGGACTTCTACCAGAATCTACAGAATCCTGCAAAATACTTCTGTATCGCAGACTGAGATTCTTATCACACTCTTCCCGGAAGCTTACGTACAGCTCTTTTTTCCTGTTCCTGAGCCAAACGGAGTTCATCCATGTACATAACAAAGGACATCAGCATACAAACTCCAACTGCTCCGACCAGAATGTTGGCTGTGGAATACGGAATCCTGGGGGCTGCAAACAAGATCAGTCCTGTTACATAAGAGATCATGGTATTCAGTCTGCCATGCCAGCGAACCATCTGATTTTTGTCCAGATCCAGCATATATTTCCAGCCAAGGACAAGTGTATAACTTTCCTTGATAAAGAAAAGTATCAGGATAACCTTTGCCAGCGAATACCTGGGTACCAGACATGCCAGCAGTACAAACTGCATAACCTTATCTGCCAGTGGATCCAGAAACTTCCCTGCCTCCGTCACACGTCCTGAACTTCTTGCAATCCTGCCATCCAGGATGTCTGTGGCAATAACAGCAAGAAGGATCAATGCCAGGAGAGGTTTCTCACCGCGCATATTGTGCCGCTGGATCATGGCCATAAATGCAAGTGCAAGAACCAGACGTCCTGCGCTGAGGAAGTTCGGAAGCGTTAAAAGCTCTCTTTTGGTAAGCATCTTTTCAAATTTTTTCTGGTTTTCCGGAATGATCTTGTAAAATACCTGATAGCAGCTCATATTCAGGATCAGCGCTGTTACCACATCTTCCACACTATGTTGTTTCAGGAACATGGTAGACAGCACGATGGATACGGTAATGATTATGTTTCCCGCAGTAAAAATCCGGCTCTGTCTGCATTTTTTATTATTAAGAAGAGCCACACAGCAGGCAACTGCATTAAATACATGCATACTTGGAAAAATATTGGTAGGCGTATCGATCAGGTACAGAAACTGCACTGCCTGAATAAACGGGCTTCCCCCTTCCAGAACCGGTCTCAGATCCTGACCATTGGGATACACATAGGAAATAATCAGGAAAAGCGTCATCCCGACACCCAGAGTTCCCATATACTGGTAATATTCCTTCCTGCTTGGACTTCCAAGAGCAAAGTACAGGATACTGCCGATCACTACAAAATACCATAATACATATGGGATAATGAAATACTCGCAGAACGGAATCTTGTCGTCCAGAAAAGTATGGATAAGATGCGTTTCCACAGGAATCCTTTCCACAAGCATAAAGGAAATCATATAAAAAATTCCATATGCAGGAATGATCCACAAATGTTTTGATTTCTTTAAATAATCCAAAATATCACCCTTTCACGCGAAACGGCTCACACCGCGAAATCAAACAGATCAACACTTATTTCTGTAGGTAATAGTATAACGTATTATATTATTTAATCAATGCACAAATTGCCGAAAACAGAAGGTTTCATAAAAATTTCATATTTATTTTTCATAGTTTTTATGGATGCATTTTTTCTGCAGAAAAATCAGGTCCTTCTATTAAGGTAAACGAACCAGTTTGGGTGAATGCTTCAATTCCGGAATTATTTTTTTCACCATATCCTCTGTGCGGATCCTGAGGCTTGAAGTATTGATGCATGGATGGCAGCCGATATACTCTTCCTGCAGTACTTCCTCATCGATCAGCAGCTGTACCCTGTTTTCCTTATCATTCATAAGTCCCAGAATGCTCACGGATCCCGGCGTAATATCGAGAAACTGTTCCATATATTCTGGTTTTCCAAACGAAAGTCTGGAAGAACCGATCTGTGCGGAAATATCTTTTGTCTTAAATTTTTTGTTTCCCGGGATCAGAAGCAAATAAAAATCCGTTTCCTGACGGTTGCACAGAAAAAGATTCTTACAGATCACAGCCTCCAGCACCCGGTCGATCTCTTCACATGCCTCTATTGTCATAGCCGGCTCATGGTCGATCCTTTCATATTCGATCCCCAGAGAATCCAGAAGGTCATATACACGGATCTCCTTATCCAGCCTTCCCTCAGTATTTTGGGGTCTTCCCTTTACACGTTCCATAGCTCTGTCCTTTCTGTTCTGCTTCTCTTTTTTCTTTTTAAAATCACCTCTTTATTATACGCATATCTGTTTTTATGGTCAAATAAAAAAAGCTGTGAAGATTTTGTGTAATCTCAAAATCTCCACAGAGCCTTCAGCAGTGTCCTGTTAATGTTCTGTTAATGTCTCTGATCCTTATTTCCATAAGTCTCACAGAAGCGGCAGGCAAAAGATGGTTCCTCATTTCCTGCATACAGATGAGAAGTATCCCCCAGACGAAGCCCACGGAAGTATGCGATTCCCTGTTCTCTCTCTTCTGTAACCACCTCCGTCACAGAAGTTGGTGCAAGGGCAAGGCTGTGCCATAAAACAAACGGAGATACATTCCAGAGTCTGGAAAGCAGCACACAGGTGATTCCAAAATGGCAGAATAAGGTAATCGTCTTGTCATTTTCCTGAATTACGCGGTAATGGTTTCCTTCTCTTTCATATCCGTATTTCGCCAGAAGATGATCAAATTCTTCTGCTACATGATCGTACACAGAAACCAGGTCACTATGTTTCGCCACCTGGGATTCTCTCCACTGGACAGGATGACTGTACTCCGGATGTTCTGTCCAATATCCCGGAACCATATCCCAGGCAATTCTTGGCTGAAAACTCCCGTTTTTATACTTCACGTCCGGATAAGCTTTTTGCAGCATTTCTGACTCATTGACATCTACTTTGGCCGGAAATTCCTGAAGCCATTCCAGAATCTCAGCCTCTTTCCCCACAGCGTTCAACGAATAGGCCGCTGTATCCTTCGCTCTTCCAAGAGGTGACATATAGCAATCGCCCAATCCCAGGTGACGGGCAGTCTTTGCCAGAAGTTCTGCTTCTTTTCTTCCTTTTTCTGTCAATGTATCATTTACATAATCCGGATCTCCGTGACGGATAAATCGTATTTTCATAAATTATTTTCTCCTTTGATTCCCAGTTTTTTCTCACACAGTATAACATTCTTTATTTCTCCCGTAAAGCAGCCACGGTGCCGCCCATAAGAAAAGAGAAGTGCCTTACGCTGCACTTCCCCTTTTTCCTGAACGTCCCTGTTTCATAGCACGGTCATACTCTCTCAGTTTTTCTGCGGCCTCCGGACTTACTGTCTTTGGCACCTGAATCCGGATCGTTACATACTGATCTCCTTTTACAGAAGGATTTTTCAATGACGGAGCTCCTTTTCCCCGAAGCCGGATCCGTCCTCCGGACTGAGTTCCTGCCGGAACTCTGCATATCACATCTCCATACAAAGTAGAAAATTTCTCCTCGCCTCCCAGTACTGCTGTAATAAAAGGAATTTCTTCTGTTGTATAAATATCTGCGCCCTTTCTTTCCCAGCCAGCCCGGGGCTCCACATGAATCTTTAACAGAAGGTCTCCTGCAGGACCGCCTCCATATCCGGGATTTCCTTTCCCTTTCAGGCGGATACTTTTTCCATCTTCAATACCTGCTGGGATATGAACCTGAAGCTTCTGGAGCTTTTCTCCTGCTTCTCCCGAAGAAAGCTGCAGCATACGTTCACATCCAAAAACCGCATCCTGAAAGCTTATGCTGACCTCCGACCGAAGGTCACTGCCTCTTCCTGACCCGGCACTGCGGCCAAATCCATCCTGAAATCCGGATCGCCCGTTTCCAAAACCATTTCCGGAAAATCCGCCGCGAAAGTTTTCTCCGGAATCTCCATGGAACATATTTCCAAAAATGTCCCCGAAAATATCTCCCATATCTCCATTTTCAAAATGATATTCTCTGTATGTTCCATTTCCGTTCTGGCCAAAATCAAAGCCTCCGAATCCGCCATTCCGATTCTGCCCGCCGGCATCTCCATAAAAACCGCTCTGATTTCCATAGGAATTTCCAGATCCAAATCCCTCTTCAAAAGCCGCCATTCCGAACTGATCATATAACTTTTTCTTCTCTGAATCACTGAGCACATTATATGCTTCTGTGACTTCCTTAAATTTCTGTTCTGCCTGCTTATCACCGGGATTTGTATCCGGATGATATTTCTTGGCAAGCTTCCTGTATGCACGTTTGATTTCTTTGGCATCAGCATTTCGTCCGATTCCAAGAACCTCATAAAAATCTCTCTTAGCCATCATTCCACCTCCGGTTTCACAAGACTTACAAAAGGGAGATGCAGATCATAAATTCTTGCATCCCCCATTGGTTTCTCTTTGTTCTATTTGTAATATAACACTTGTTTTACCTGTTGTCAAGACAATTCTGAGAACTTTTTATATTATACATTTTCCCAGTGTCATACAGACAGAAGCTCAGACCTTTAATACTGCCAGACCATAAGGCTCCAGACCTTTCTCTGTCTCGCCATAGAGTGTCTGTATTTCTCCCTTTGGTAAAGGAATCTCCACTGTTTGGCTGCCCCAGTTCTGATAGATATAATATGTCGCTTCAGAATTTTCCCGGGTCGTAATCTCCAGGCCTTCCGGTATCTCACCTTCCACACCGCAGGAAATGCCTGCTTTCTCTGCAATTCTGCGCAAAAACTCCACCTGAAACTCTTTCTCTGCATCTGCCGCCACATACCAGGCCTGTCCGTCTCCATAAGCGTTTACGGTCAAAGCCGGATATCCCGCATAAAAATCATCACCATAGGTCATAACCGCCTCTGCGCCGCGCAGTTCCACCAGATCACAGAGATATTTGCATGTATACGTTCTGTCCAATCCCAGGAGGTTATCAGAAACAGGAATCAGAGAATTTTTCTCCCAGTCATAAAGTCCGTCAATTTCCATGCTGCGAATTCCCAGTACATCCATTAATCCATGAGGAACACCGCCAAGGAAGCAACGGTCTGTATCATCTACAATGCCGGACCAATAGGTTGCTACAAAAATACCGCCGTTTTTCACAAATTTGCGAACCTTTTCCTCAAACCCGTTTCGGAACATATAGCACATAGGTGCTGCCAGTATCTTATAATCCGTCAGATCCCCTGTCATGTCAACCAGATCAACATTCAGCCCCAGTTTCCGAAAACCACGGTAGTATTTCAGCAAAGCTTCCTTATAATGCAGCCCCTTATTTCTTGGTCCCTGGCTGTCCTCCATTGCCCACTGGCTGTCCCAGTCATACAAAAGAGCAACCGCACTTTTTACGTTGCTTCCTGCCAGCTCGGAAATCTTATCCAGTGCCGATCCTGTATGGCACACCTCGCGAAATACTCTGGTATCTGTTCCACCGTAATGATCGATCACTGCGCCGTGAAATTTTTCAGAAGCGCCGCGGCTCTGACGGATCTGGAAGTAAAGAGCCCCCTCTCCCCCATGTGCAATAGCCTGCATGGACTGTGCAAAAAGGACTCCGGGTTTCTTCAGCTTGCTGATCCCCTGCCAGTTTGTAGACGTAGGACATGATTCCATCTGAAAAAAAGGTTTCCGCTTCAGCGAACGCATCAGATCGTGGCACATTCCGTTATCATAGGCGGTTTCTATAACTTCCTGTTTATGCCAGGTAGGATAGGTATCCCAGGAAACCACGTCGATTGCCTTTGCAAGTTCAAAGTAATTCAGGCCATTAAAATAATACATCAGATTTGCCGTTGTAGGGAGCTTACTTCCTCCCTCACGAAGCGCATGTATTTCAGCTTTTATAAAATCAGTTGTCTGATAGCTTACAAATCGCTTCCAGTCCAGATTCAGTGCATGGAGCTGCGTTTCTCCTATAGGTGACGGACTCTCTATCTGGTCAAAACTGTTGTAGGTATGGCTCCAGAACGTAGTACACCATCGTTTATTCAGTTCTTCAATTGTATGATATCGCTCTTTCAGCCACTTCCGGAAAGCATCCTGACAGAGAGGGCAGTGACATTCGCCACCATATTCATTGGAAATGTGCCAGAGGATCACTGCGGGATGATTTCCAAATCTCTCCGCCAGTTTTCTGTTGATGATCGCTGTCTTTTCCCGGTATACCGGAGATGTATAACAATGGTTATGCCGGAATCCAAACAAAGCTCGTTTTCTTTCGCTGTCCACTCTCAACACTTCCGGATATTTATCTGCCAGCCATTTCGGTCTTGCTCCGGAAGGCGTTGCCAGAATCACGGAAATCCCTCTCTCATATAGCTTATTTATAATATTTTCCAGCCAGTCAAAACAGAATCTGCCCTCTTCCGGCTCCAGTGTTGACCATGAAAAGACTCCCAGAGTCACAACATTACACCCTGCCTCAGTAAGCATATCCAGATCTTTCTCCAGAATATCTGGACAATCCAGCCATTGCTCAGGATTATAATCGCCTCCATGAAGCAGTTTTTTTGTCTTAAATTCCATATAAACCTCCAAAATCACCTTTGTCCTGTCCCAAATATCTTTCAGGTTATAAAGTAGTGCGCAATGACTCCCAGTACCAGGAGATGCAGTGGGTAAAAAATATAATACAGATATTTAGGAAAACGGTCTGTTCTCTGCCCGTTGTAACAGCAAATCCCATAAAACGACAATGGTCCCGTTACATAAAAAAGGCTGATAAGAATTCCCAGGACTGTTTTTATCCCGTTTTTCCCGTAAAAAATATAAAATACTGCCGTGAGGAGTACCATCCCCAGACCAGATTCTCCCCGGAATACGGTCACCCATACCGAAGCAGCCACAACTATCGCAAGGCGCAGAAATTGCCTCATTCCACCGGTAAACAGTTCAGCTGTTTTCAGACAGGACAGCATGACCAGACAGATCGTCATGCTCACAAGCGCATTCTGACCTGACCAGTCAAATACTTTTTGCTCCATCGCCAAATCATAGGGAATTTCACTGACCAGAGCAAAGATTACCATAGTAAGCAGATATTTTTTATAATTGGAAGTGTTTAAAAACCCTTCTACCAGAAGAAAAGCAAAGATTGGTGCTGCCAGCCCTCCCATAAGCTGCATGACCGAACCAACGCCGCCAAGCATCATCAGTTCAGAATTTTTTTCCATAGCTCTGGAAAGGCTCTCCTGCGTATACTGATCCAGACCTATCAGCCCTTTTTCCACAACAGAAATTCCCACAGACTGTATCAGCATCATAACACATGCAAAAATTTTCAGTCCATCTGCCGTAATATCCGGAGTTTTCCATACAACTCCTCTTCGTCCTGCGTACATGCCCAGCTCCTTTAATCAGCTTCTTTTTTGATAAACCTTCTCCATCATCCTTTGACAGCGCCGCCGGTAATTCCTTCCACATAGAACTTCTGCATAATAATGAATAAGATAGAAATCGGTATGGAAACCAATACGCCACCTGCACAGAATAATGTAAAATAACTGTTGATCAGACTTTTATCCAGCATCTTAAAAAGCCCTACCGCTACTGTGTATTTTGAAGAAATACCTGCATTCAGAATCATTTTTGCATATACAAAATCCATCCATGGCACTAAAAAACTGCTGATAACCGTATAAACCACTATCGGGCGGCTCATTGGAAGAATGATCTGAAAAAAGATCCTGGCTTCACTGCAGCCGTCAATACGGGCAGCCTCACAGAGCGCTCTGGGAACCGTGTCAAAAAATCCCTTTGCAATAAGATATCCCAGGCCTGAAGACGCAGAATATACCATGATCAGTCCTGCATAACTGTTCGTAAGTCCAAAGGATTTCAGTGTGAAATATACAGCAATCATTGCCAACATTCCCGGAAATAAATTCAGGATCACGGCCATATTCATAAGCGGTTTACGCATTTTAAAACGCATAACAGAGGTGGCATAGGCCACCATCAATACAAACATCGTAGAGATCACACAGGTAAAGCATGCAATGATGAACGTATTCATGAACCACTGTGGGAACTGTGCTACAGAGTCCGGATGAAACAGCTTGGAATAATGGATCGCACTCCATTTTTCTGGAAAAAAAGTACTTGTATTCATTCCGGAATATTCGCTGAAGGAGGTGCAGACCAGCCATACAATAGGGATCAGCCAGAATATTGCCAGTGCTGCGATCAGCAGGTTATGTAAAACAATAGTTGAAGTCCGACTGTTTTTCATTTTTTTCATTATTGATACGTCCCCTCCCTGTCTCCTTTTATCATTCGGTTAAATGCTACAAGCGTAAATATCGAGCAGATTACAAACACCACAATACCGATCGCCGATGCCATCTTATAATTGTAATAATCCTGTGTCAGACGGAACAGCCAGGTAACAAGAAGGTCTACCTCCTTTGCCTGTGAATTTGCCATAGCCTGATTTGTCGTTGTATATACATTTTCTGTCAAAAGATAAATAACATTGAAGTTATTGATATTTTTTACAAAGTCTGTGACAAGTGCAGGACCTGTGACAAAAAGCAGATAAGGCATTGTGATCTTGCGAAAGATCTGGAAAGGAGTCGCTCCATCCACTCTCGCACTTTCCAGCTGATCAGAAGGAAGGTTCATAAGAACTCCCGTGGCGATCAGCATCTGGTAGGGAACACCGATCCAGATATTGATAAGTATGATCATCACATGCGCCCAGCCCGGTGCAGAAAGAAACGGAATGTAGCTGGTGGATACCAGACCTATATCCCTCAAAAAACCAGTGAGTCCTATATTACTGCAGATTGTGTTTACAATTCCTCCGTTGGAAAAGAAATTCCGTACCAGCAGAAGCGATACAAACTGCGGAACTGCAATCGTCACAATAAATAAAGTTCTCCAGAATTTCGGCATTCTTGTTTTTTTGCTGTTCAAGAGCAGAGAAAGGAGTATTCCTCCTATATATGTTGTGATGGTAGAAAAAAGCGCCCACACAAGCGTCCAGCCCAGAACCCTTACAAACGCATATCCAAATGTTGCAGTAAGTCCTCCGCCGCCGAACAAACTTAAAAAGTTGTCAAAACCTACCCAGGTAAACAGACTGTTTGGCGGCATATGATTCTGATCATAATTGGTAAATGCAACAAAGATCAAAAGCAGGATTGGAATAAAGGTAAAAATTACAACTCCCAGTACAGGAAGGGTTAAAAGCGTGACATAGAACTTTTCTTCTTTATATGCATGAAGATCTTCCAGAAAAGTGTTTACATGTTTCCCTGCCTCTGCTGTTTTCTGCAGTTTGTATACGTTCACCACATTTCTCATCCAGAAAACAGCAGCTGCAAACCATACTACAAAACTGAACAGAGAAAAGAGCAGGATTTGAAAAGAATTATCATAATCATTAAATTCATTTTTCATAGTCTTCATATTAAAGACTTTTTCCGGCTTTACTGTTCCCAGTGAACCAAACTTTGGAATATATTCCATTGCGAATTTTACTGTAAAGAGAATAACAGCTGCCTGGATCACTGTCATGATCGCAGCTTTTATATATTGTTTACGTCTGGCATATCCTGCTCCCATCCATAATAAAGACAGTTTTACAAAAATATCACCTTTTATTACTGCCGTTCCAAATTCAGAAAAAAAGCCTCCAATGGATTTAAAAAATCCACCCACAGTCTGCCCGACATTCTTTTTTAATTCCGCCATCAGGTTTCCTCCTTCCGGTATCCAAGATCAAGGCCTGTATGCAGACACATACAGGCCTGTAGGTACATTTTTATTCTACCGGGGCAGTAACACCCTCTACAAGATTGTCAAGCGCAGCCTGAATTCCAGCTTCATCATCTGCAGCAATCTTACCCTGTGCAATGTTTTCGCCAAATGTCTTTGACGGATCCCAGTATTTTCCGCCAACTCTCTGGATCACACCAAATTCGGACTGTTCGATTACCGCGCTGATAGCTGCGTTTGCCTTTACCGCATCACTCTCAACGGCAACTTTATTTGTAGGTCCGATCTGACGTGCTTCAAAACGTTCTATCTGTGCCTCTTCATTTGTAAGGAACTCCGCAAGAACTGCCGCCCATCCGATATTTTCAGAATAAGCATTTACGCCTACAAATTTATAGCCAAATGCAGAACCCATCTGAACCTGATCTTCTCCCACGGTAAAAGTCGGAAGTTTTGCTGCTGCATATCCATCTCCAAACGCTTCCTGTGCTGCCTGTGCATCCCAGGTACCGGAAACTACTGCACAAAGACCGCCTGCCGCAATCTGGTTGGAAGTATCACCGTCTGCAATTGCCATAAATGAAGCATTTCCGGCAATGTCCAGCATAGACTGTACGACCTGTACGCCAGTGTATCCATCCGCACTTGTTCCATTCCAGTCCATAGAAGTAGTTCCGTCATCATTCAGATCTGTAGTGAAGCCTGCTCCATAAAAGAAACCTGCATTATACCATCCGGAAGCCAGGGTCATGCCAACCTGTTTGCCTGCCTTTTCTGCTGCTGCAAGAAGTGTATCCCAGGAACCAGCCTCTTCAGGAGAGATCACGGAAGAATCATAAAACAGAAAATAACTATTGTCTCCGGCCATTGGAAAGGCATAAAGTTCTCCGTCAATAGTTGCCGCTTCCACAGAAGATTCGCTGTTTGCGTTCTTTACATCCTCAATGGATTTCCCTGCCACTGCCTGAAAAGCTTCATCATACTCTGTAAGATCAGCCAGGGCTCCCGCCTTCTGCAGATCATAGATCTGATCACTGGCAAAAGCATATACATCAGCTGCTGCCTCAACATCTGTCAGAATCGTATCTTTTGCCGTAGATTCTGATTCTACACCAATCTCAATATTGAACTTCTGATCCGGATATGTTTCTTCAAATTTTCCTACCAGTTCCTTGAGAAGATCCTGATCCTCTTCTGCTCCCCAGAGAGTCAGGTCAATTTCCTCCTCGGCAGCGTTTACACACATTGCCGGTGATACAGCCACTGCAGCCGCCAGGACAGATACCAATACTTTTTTACTGAATTTCATTTTGTGTTCCTCCTTTTTTTATGTACGGTTTTTTGCGCAACCGATTGTTCGTATTTTTAGTATATATTTATTTGTTTTTAATGTCAATTATTTATTTTCGCACAAAATAAAAGGCTGTTTTTGTGCATTTTCACAATTACCAGCCTTTTCTTGTTGCGCACGTTGCGCAGTTATTCTATGAAATTATAATAAATAGACAGGATTTGATCAGAGTATCTGTGTGGATTCGCGAAGTATCACCTGATATCCCGGAACCTTCCCGTCTGTCTCCACTTTTTCTCCCAGTAATTCCAGAAGCTTTTCACAGGCCTTTTTTCCAAGCTCATTGGTGTCAAACCTGATGCTGGTCACAGAAGGAAGGCTGGTTTCCAGTGCATGATTGTCATAAAGACTGGCCACCTTGATATCCTGTGGGATACGAACTCCTTTTTCTCTCAGGCATCCCAGCACTTCTCCGCAGATCACATCATCCATACACACAATTCCATCTGCATTTTTTTCAAGTGCTTCATCCACCGCCCGAAAAGCATCCGCATATCCATTTACATTCATAATGGTCACTGCATCGTTTACAGATTTTCCCAGCTCCTTATACGCATCTGCAAATCCATTATACCGGCTTTCCGTCACAAGATATGTCTGGTCTCCGCCAATCAGTGCAAGCTTTTTCAGGCCTTTCATCAGCATCACCGAGGTCAGCTCCTTACTGGCTTTCCGGTTTTGATTATCCACAGACGGAATATCCGGATTGGAGTTCGGTCCGATCACTACAAACGGAACCTTTTTTTCCTTCATGTATTTTTGTGCGGCAGAGCTTACAATAGCACGGCTCAAAATCAAACCGTCCACCTTCCGGTTTGTGACAATACGCTGCAGCTGCGTCAGATCTTTACCGCTTACCATGCAAATCACAATATCATAATTATACTTTGCCGCCATCTCGCAGATTCCCCTTAAACACTCCTGAAAAAAGGGAAAATCCATAGACCCACATTCCATCGGCATCAACATGCCCAGATTATAAGTTCTGCTTTTTGCAAGCCCTCGCGCAAGTGTATTCGGTCTGTAATCATGTGTGGCAATAAATTCCATGACTCTGTCTGTTGTTGCTTTACTAATTCTCCCTTTTCCGGAAATTGCTCTGGATACTGTGGTTTTGCTTACGCCTAGCTCCTTTGCAATATCTTCAATATTATAAATTTTTCCTGTTTCTTTTCTGGTTTGCTCTATTTCCATTGTAAATCCCCTGTTTATTACATTTTTTCATGATCCCGGTCTTTAAAACTTCCCCATTTTTCAGTATGCAACCGTTTGTTTATTCTATCAGCATATCAAACTTCCGTGAAACTGACAAGACAGAATTCCATAATCTCCTGTTTGCAGCTTTTTTCAGATAAGTTGCACGCCTTCTTCTGAAATGATACAATCAGATTACTATAGCAGACTATGATGTATCAGGGAGGAAATCAAACATGAACTATACCATTCAAAATCAGTATCTGACCATTGAAATTTCATCCAGAGGCGGAGAACTCCGTTCCGTCCGGGATGCTGAAGGAAACGAATATCTGTGGCAGGGAGATCCGGCCTCCTGGGAAGAAAGCGGTCCTAATCTTTTTCCTTATATCGGGAGAACAACCAGACAGACCTACACCTATCAGGGAAAGGAATATCACATGCCCCTCCATGGCTTTCTCATCGGTTCTGAAATGGAACTGAAAACACAGACTTCTGATTCTCTGTCTCTGTGCCTGAAAACCAGTGAAAAAACTCTGGAGATCTGGCCCTTCCATTTCTGTCTTACCATTACATGGAAACTGCAACACTCTGCCCTGTCCGTCACTTATCAGGTAGAAAATCAGGATGACAAAACCATGTATTTCGGAATCGGCGGACATCCGGGCTTCCGCCTTCCTCTGGAACCTTCCCTTTCCTTCAGCGATTATCGGATCGACTTTGGAAAAAATGCCGCTCCACGGCAGATTCTTCTTTCTGACGATTGTTTTGTTCTGGAAAAGGACGTTCCCCTGGAACTGAAGGAAGGAAGATACCTGCCCCTTTCCCATGAACTTTTTGCCAATGACGCTATTGTCATGAAAGACATGCCAAAAGAACTGACCATCGAAAGTCCCAACGGCAGTCGAAAAATTCACGCTGCATTTCCGGACATGGCGCATCTGGGCATCTGGAGCTGCGGCAATGCTCCTTTTGTATGCATCGAGCCCTGGAGTTCTCTGCCCTCCCGAAAAGATATCGTGGAGGATCTGGAAACCCAGCCGAATCTGATTTCTCTCGAGGCAGGCAAAACCTACACCAATACATGGAGTATTTCTTTCTATAGATAAACCGAAAATGCCGGGATGATTTTTATCCCGGTATTCGTATCTCTTCTGCCTTTGTTGGTTACACTACCAGTCACACTGATCTTTTGACAATAACCTGCTGTTGTCTTTATACAATCTTAATACGGTCATATTCTTACTAATACATAATTAATACAGATTAATATATGATTAAGACAACATAAAGATGAAATAAAGGGAGGCAAAAGCCCGCTATGAAAAATGCAACGAAAAAAAACCATCGACATTTCACCTCTTTTCAGGTGATTATCCTTGGATTCTTTTCTGTGATCCTGCTCGGAAGCCTGCTTCTGATGCTGCCCTTCTCTACCAGGGACGGTCAGGGAGCATCCTTTGCCGATGGACTTTTTACAGCAACTTCGGCAGTCTGTGTAACCGGACTGATCGTACGTGATACAGCTACCTACTGGTCTGAATTCGGACAGGCCATCATTCTGACTCTGATCCAGATCGGCGGCATGGGTGTAGTAACCATTGCAGTCGCTATTGCAGTCGCTTCCGGCCGAAAAATAGGTCTGATGCAGAGAAGTACCATGCAGGAAGCCATTTCTGCCCATCAGGTTGGCGGTATTGTCCGTTTGACAAAATTCATTCTGAAAACAAGTATTTCCATCGAACTGTTGGGCGCCTTGCTTCTGGCTCCTGTATTCTGTAAAGATTTTGGTATTTTTAAAGGCTTATGGTATTCTGTCTTTCATTCCATCTCAGCCTTCTGCAACGCCGGATTTGATCTGATAGGAGTCAGAGAACCATTTTCTTCTCTTACCAGCTATGCATCGAATCCAATCGTAAACTTTACGATAATGGCTTTGATCATTACCGGAGGACTTGGATTTGTAACCTGGGCTGATATCAAGAAAAATAAATTCCATTTCCGGAAATATAATATGCAGAGTAAAGTAATTCTTACTGTAACTGCAGGACTTCTTATTTTTCCTGCCATATATTTCTTTTTCTGTGAGTTTTCCAATCTTCCCATTGGAGAAAGGATCCTTTCATCCTTATTCCAGTCGGTTACTCCCAGAACTGCCGGTTTTAATACGGTTGATCTGACACTTTTAACGGAAACAGGACTTATGATTATGATCATCCTGATGCTTATCGGCGGATCTCCCGGGTCCACAGCCGGCGGTATGAAAACAACCACAGTAGCAGTTCTTTTTTCTTCTGCCCTGGCAGTATTCCGCAAACAGGATTCTGCGCATTTTTTCAGCAGAAGAATTCCGGACAATGCAGTAAAAAACGCAGCAACTATTCTAATGATGTACCTCACACTTTTCCTTGGCGGAGGAATGGTAATCAGCTATATCGAAGAGGTTTCTCTTATGTCCGCACTGTTTGAAACCAGTTCTGCCATTGGTACCGTAGGTCTTTCGTTAGGACTTACTCCTTCTCTGGGCATGGTTTCAAAATCAATCTTGATTTTACTGATGTTTTTTGGACGTGTAGGAGGCCTTACTCTTATTTTTGCAGCACTTTCAGAACGTAATAACTTTGGATCCAGATATCCTCAGGAAAAAATCACAGTTGGATAAAAGGAAAGGATGAAATAATATTATGATGAAATCAATTTTATTAATTGGTCTTGGAAGATTTGGGCGACACATTGCCATGAAGCTGGATGAACTGAACCACGAGGTCATGGCTGTAGATAAAAATGAAAGCAGAGTGAACGCAGCACTTCCCTATGTTACCAATGCTCAAATCGGAGATGCTACAAACGAAGGCTTTATGGAATCTCTGGGCATCAGCAATTTTGACGTATGCATTGTTGCCATTGGAGATAATTTTCAGAGTTCTCTGGAGGCAACCTCCCTTCTCAGCGATTTGGGTGCAAAACTGGTTGTTTCTCGTGCAGCAAGAGATGTTCATGCCAAATTTCTTTTGAGAAACGGTGCCAATGAAGTAATCTATCCGGAAAAACAGATCGCGCAATGGGCAGCTATCCGTTACAGCGCTGATCATATTCTTGACTACATTGAACTTGATGAGGAACATGCTATCTTTGAAATTTCCATCCCAGACAACTGGATTGGAAAAACAGTCGGACAATTGGATATACGCAATAAGCACAACATCAATATCATGGGATTTAAATATCATGGAAATATGGATCTGAATATCCGGTCAGATACACCTGTTCCGGCTGACCATACTATGCTTGTTCTTGGAAACACAAAAGATATCCAAAAATGTTTCCATATTTAAGAAAAACGGAAATTTTTAGTAAAGAGGTGATTTTATATGAAGGAACTGATCCTGTTCTGTGCTGTTGCTACGGTCTTTGTACTGTGCGGGTTTATACTGAAAAAAATGGGAACATTTTTTGAAAGTGATAAAAATGCTCCCCCGAAAAAGCCTGAAAAACCTGTCCTGTCCATTGCCTTTGAGCATACTGAAGAAGTTTCCTTTTTAAATGAACTTCTGGAGCATTTTTCCCAGCGATCACCTTCCTGTGAACTCAATCTCTTTTACGGATCCCCCGGTGAGATACGTCGTCAGATAAAAAACGGAAAGATTGATCTCGGATTCATTCGTAAGGATCCTGCTCTGGAGCCTGATGAATCTTTCCATTCTTTTCATTTTGTCCTTGACGAAAATGTAGTGGCCTGCGAACCTGTCGGGCTTCCTGTCATACCTTTATGCCACAAAAATTTCTTTATGAATGCCATATGGAAGAAAAACAGTACAAACCCTCAGGTTTCCCTTTTTATCAATCAGTTGAAATCCGAATATTAATATTACAGGAATCCTTCAATTTAACTGTGGATTTTGATGCGGGTTTCTGCAAAATACGATATAATAAAGTTTACGCCGCATCAAAAGGAGGGATTACGTGGAACAGCAGAATAATTACAGCAGCCAGCACAAGGGACAGCTGAAAATTTTCTTCGGCTATGCCGCCGGTGTAGGAAAAACCTATGCCATGCTGGATGCTGCCCATACAGAAAAAAAACACGGAACTGATGTAGTCGTCGGCTATATAAGGCCAGACGCTCCGGTCCAGACCAGAGTTCTTCTGAAGGATCTGGAAACACTTCCACTTCTTCGCTCAGAACATAATGGTATTCCGGTAAATGAATTTGACCTTGATACAGCCATTAAAAGGCATCCGGATCTGATCCTCATTGATGAGCTGGCCCATACCAATGCAGATGGCTGCCGGCATCAAAAGCGTTATCAGGACATTCGTGAACTGTTAACAGCTGGAATCGACGTTTACACTACTGTAAATGTCCAGAATATTGAAAGCCTGAATGACACGGTAGCTTCTATTACCGGCATTATGGTGGAAGAACGCATTCCTGACTTTCTCTTTGATGAGGCAGATCAGGTAAAACTGGTAGATATTGAGCCACAGGAGCTGATCGAACGACTGGAGACTGAAAATACAGACTCCTGTCCCGACAGCTCCAATATTACTTTTACCATTGAAAACCTTACCGCATTAAGAGAAATATCTCTGCGTCGCTGCGCAGACCGGGTAAATAAACTGACCGAAGCATCACGGATAAAAAATAAAGGAGAGTATCACACAGACGAACACATTCTTGTATGCCTGTCCTCCTCCCCGTCAAATGCTAAAATAATAAGAACAGCAGCCAGAATGGCCAATGCTTTTAAAGGAACCTTCACCGCATTGTTTGTGGAAACTTCTGATTTTTCCTCTATGGACGATGTGGATCGGCAGCGGCTCCGGACTAATATTTATCTGGCTCAGCAGCTTGGAGCAACGATAGAAACCGTTTATGGAGACGATATTCCTTTTCAGATTGCTGAATTTGCCCGGTTATCCGGGGTATCAAAAATCGTCATCGGCCGAAGCACCATCACGCGCCGTCCTCTTTTTGGAAAACCGGCACTGACAGAACAGCTGATCGCCAACGCACCTAACATGGATGTTCATATTATACCAGATCAGCCCTCAAACCGTACCTCTTTTCCCCAGCATGTCCGAAAACATATTATTTTTTCTGTTGCAGACATCCTGAAAAGTATAGCGATCCTGTCGGCTGCAAGCTGTCTGGGTTTTCTATTTCAATGGCTCGGTTTTGACGAATCAAATATTATTATGATATATGTTCTCGCTGTACTCGTGACATCCATTGTTACAGTGAATCGCATATACAGTCTGATTATATCCATTGTCAGTGTACTGGTATTTAACTTTTTATTCACCGTCCCCAAATTTACCCTGATGGCTTATGGACGTGGCTATCCTGTTACCTTTGCTATTATGTTCATCTGTGCCTTCCTCACCGGAACACTGACCACCAGAATGAAAACTGTTGCAAAACAGTCTGCCCGGGCAGCCTTTCGCACCAAAGTTTTGTTTGATACCAATCAGCTTCTTCAGCAGGCGGAAGATCAGAAAGCAATTCTTACTTCCACCGCCCATCAGCTTTCCAAGCTTCTGAATCGGGATATCATTATCTATCCAGTAGAAAAAAACAGCCTGAAAAAGTCTCTGGTATTTTCTGCCGGAGAAAATAATGCTGCTGATTCATATCTCACAGAAAATGAACGAGCTGTTGCAGATTGGGTATTAAAAAACAACAAGCATGCCGGTGCCACCACACAGACTCTTACCAATGCCAAATGTCTGTATCTTGCCATACGGGTCAGTAATTCTGTTTACGGTGTTGTAGGAATCGCCGCATGCGGTCAGCCCCTGGATGCCTCTGAAAATAATATTCTTCTTTCCATTCTGGGTGAATGTGCACTTGCACTGGAGAATAAAAAAAATGCTCAGGAAAAAGAAGAAGCTGCGATCCTTGCCAAAAATGAGCAGCTCCGTGCCAATCTCCTAAGGGCTATTTCACATGATCTCCGTACACCACTGACTTCCATCTCAGGAAACGCCAGCAATCTTATCTCTAACGGAAGCTCCTTTGATGAAGACACGAAACAGACAATTTATCAGGATATTTACGATGATTCCATGTGGCTGATCAATCTTGTAGAAAATCTTTTATCGGTTACACGCCTGGAGGAAGGACGGTTGAATATCCGTATATCTGCAGAACTTGTAGATGAGGTGATACAGGAAGCGCTGCGTCATGTAAACCGTCTTTCCAAGGATCATGAAATTACGGTCCACAATGAAGATGATCTTCTTCTGGCAAAAATGGATGCCCGGCTGATTGTTCAGGTTCTGATCAATCTTATAGATAATGCAATTAAATATACACCGAAAGGTTCCCACATCCAGATCAGAACAAGGAAAGAAGATCAATGGGCTGTTATCTCAGTATCTGATGATGGTCCAGGTATTGCCGACGAAAACAAAAAACAGGTATTTGATATGTTTTACAGCGGAACGCATCAGATTGCTGACAGCCGGCGCAGTCTGGGTCTGGGTCTTTCCCTGTGCAAATCCATAGTCAATGCCCATGGCGGAACGATCCGGGTCTCCGATCATCTGCCTCACGGCACTGTATTCACATTTACATTACCAGCCGAGGAGGTAAAGTTACATGAATAAACCCTTGATTCTGGTGGTTGAAGACGACTCATCTGTAAAAAATCTTATCACAACCACTTTAAAAGCACACGATTACCGTTATCTGGTTGCCGGAAACGGCGAAACAGCCATTCTGGAAGCTTCTTCTCATAATCCTGACATTGTTCTTCTGGATCTGGGGCTTCCGGATATGGACGGAGTAGAAGTCATCCACAAAATCCGCTCCTGGTCCACCATGCCCATTATCGTCATCAGCGCACGCAGCGAGGATACCGACAAGATAGACGCTGCTGGATGTGCCTATCTCGACGACCAGGAGCTTCATCTGACACCTATTGAATATAAGCTCCTCTGTCTTCTTTCCCGCAACGTCGGCAAAGTTCTGACTCACACCTTTATTACACAGAATATCTGGGGCAGCAACTGGGAAAATGATGTGGCCTCTCTGCGGGTATTTATGGCAACTCTTCGCAAAAAGCTGGAACAGGGACCAGATTCTCCTCAATATATTCAGACTCATATCGGGGTAGGATACCGTATGATCAAGACTGAATAAAAAGCCCCCTGCTGTCAGTGGTATCTCCACTGACAGCAGGGGGTATCATTTGTTTATCAGAATTCCGGCTCGATCAGTCCGTAGGTATTGCCTTTACGTTTATAAACTACATTTACCTGATCCGTCTCTGCATTCACGAATACGAAGAAGTTATGTCCCAGAAGTTCCATCTGCACACATGCATCCTCCGGATACATCGGTTTAATATCAAATTTCTTGGTTCGGATGATTTTTACTTCCTCATCCTCCTCATAATCCTTATCCAAATACTCCTGCTGGAAGTTTCCGGCAGACTGTTTCCTGTCTACGATTTTATTTTTGTATTTACGAAGCTGACGCTCGATCACCTCTTCTACAAGATCAATAGAAACATACATATCATTGCTTACCTGTTCAGAGCGGATGATATTGCCTTTTACCGGGATCGTAACCTCGATCTTCTGTCTTTCTTTTTCAACACTTAAAGTTACTACAACTTCGGTGTCAGGAGTGAAATACCGTTCCAGTTTGCCAAGTTTGTCTTCAACGGCTGTTCTGAGTCCTTCAGAAACAGTGATGTTTTTTCCGCTAATAATAAATTTCATACTTCCATCCCCTTTGCTGTTTATTTGGGCAACATTTACACAGAAAAAGCTGTGTCTGATGTTTATGAAGTCATTATACCACAAACCCATGAATTTTAACAACACTTTAGGAAATTTTTATATTACAAAAGTATAAATTTCATTATTAACTGATAAATATTCGCTTTTCTTTTTTTACTGAATACCGGACACACACATCTGCAGGCACCGTTTTTCTTCAGCCGGATCCTGGCCTTCTTCTCCTGCGGGAGCCACTGTCAGAAGCTCCTGACCTTTTTTATCCGTCACGCAGTAAAGTCCGATTCCGCTTCCCGTAGCCGCATCACTGGAAATCTCCAGCTCATAGGTTTTTCCGCTTTCTACGGAAACCGGTTGTTTCAGGAAAGAATAGAGAGCAGTATTCTCCTTGATTCCATACGTATCTCCCTTACTTTCATAAAGCATCTCTCCTGTTTCCTTATCCCGAAGAGTCACATTCAAACCGGCAGGTTCTGCACCCACCTGCGTGTAAACGCGGATCTTGATATTGGACAACGTGGTTCCATCTGCCGTAAATTCCTGCACTACCGGCTGATCTTCTTCCAGCATCACCACATTTTCCATTTCCATATTCTGGCGGCTGTTATCAAAGAAATTCATTTTTCCCTGAAGCACACCCATTGCGCACACCAGCATAGGGATCACAAAGGCTGCCACTCCGAAAAGAAAGGCGGATCGGATCTGCCATACCAGTCCCTTTGCCACAACCGCGCCCTTTCTGCTGTGGTATCTCGGATGGCCAAATACCACATAGATCACAAGAACGATCCACATTGCTGTGCAGAGGAGTTCCTGATCGTGGAACCGGTAAAGATCCCACATCCGCACTGCAAATTCTCTGTCCTTCAGAATATATTTCAGGATTCCGCTGTTCAGCACCCTTTCATCTACCATGCTCTGGCTACAGAAAATATACATGGCAAGCATAAATATGTTGGTCACCATCAAAAGCAGATTTCCATTGCCGCTGATCATGATATTCAGAACAAGGAAAGGCGCCATCAAAAGGATCCACTGGGGATTCCAGGTGGAAAATCCAAAAATGGCAAAGCTGACTGCCACGCAGAAAAATACCGCCCAGGATTCCTGTTCCCCTTTTGTCTCGGCTTTTCGCTGATAAGCCCACACAAGCACAAAGGCTGCCACGGCCGCCAGAAGGTTGATGCCGCTGAAAAATCCCAGGGCAAAGGGCTTCTGCACATATTCCAGAGCGCCAAATCCGAAAACATTTCTCCGAAAGGCTTCTGATCCCAGATTGGGAAGGATCTCCACTGCCAGAGGAAGCGCCATGAGCACCGTATAGCGGATCAGATTCCGGATCTTCTTTTCTTTCAGAAGAAGCAGCGCCAGAAAATACAGCACTGCATGGTATTTGAATGTTGCGGCCATTCCAAAAGCAAGTGCAAACTGCCACATTTTCCCCTTCAAAAAAAGGTAGAAGCCAAGAACCATAAAAAACACAGTAAAGATGTCATACTGGCTGAAAATGAACTGGCTGAACACCCCCATGGGGAATACCAGAAAAGCAAACTTGCACAAAAGGGATTTTTTTTCTCCGAACCCCATTTCCTTACCGATCCGGTACATCAGCTGGGCTGTGATAAAATACAGGATCACCAGAAGAAGCTTATACCACATGATATTGATAAAGCTGTTGGTGAGGATCGCTTCCGGTGCATGTCCGGTAAGATATAATGGCAGGTTCCATATAGCATACGCCACAAAGGTGCTGGGCAGATAATTTGCCCAGTAGCCTCCGGACTGCTCATAGCTTGCCTGGTAAAAATCTGTAACATGCTCATACATCAGGAAGGAACGATTTCCGGTCAGCTTCACATCCGAATGGGCACAAAGTACAAAAAGCACCGCCAGGATCAGAAAAGAAAAAATCCAGTCAAGTCTGCAGATATCATCTGTGCTCCATAAACTCATGCTTCCCCACTCTGCTTTTT
The DNA here is from genome assembly GCA_021771755.1 of Lachnospiraceae bacterium. Taxonomy (GTDB): domain Bacteria; phylum Bacillota; class Clostridia; order Lachnospirales; family Lachnospiraceae; genus Blautia_A. The sequence continues at coordinate 296,032 of JAETOL010000001.1, forward strand.
TCCGTGCAAAATATCCCGGCGCATTTTTTTCTTTTTTCTTATTCATTGCTGTTCTCCTTCAAATCTGCAGCTTCTGAGTCTTTTTTTCCGACTGCCTCAGATACGGCTTTCTTCAGGATTTCCTCTTCTTCCTCGAAATTCAAGCGTTCCTCTTCTACTACAAGAGGACGATCCAGAACTCTGGTGTTGATACTCAGCACGTACTCACCCAGAAATCCGATAAAAAACAGCTGCAGCGAGCCCAGAAGGAACATTCCGATCACCATCGGAGCAATACCTGCTGAAAAACGATCCCAGTACATCAGTTTCAGTACCAGATATACGATCGCCGCCACAAGACTCAATCCGCCAATGATAAATCCGGCAAAGGTAGCAAGACGCATTACCACTTTTGAATAAGAGGTGATACCGATCATGGCATAATCATAAAGGCTGTAGAAATTATTCTTGCTTTTTCCGGCCCGGCGTTTTGGCTGTGTATAAGGGATCGCCTTATAATCAAATCCCAGCTCTGCAATGATTCCACGAAGATACGGCATGGGATCGTGAAGATCCCGCACTACATCCACGAACTTTTTGTCGTACAGGCCAAATCCGGTAAACTGTTCTATATGGTCGATATCTGTGATCTTCTGGATCATTTTGTAGTAAAGCCCGCGGATCTTATACATGATCTTCCGTTCCTGACTGGCTTTTTTGACACCGATCACAATCTTATGCCCGTCTTCCCATTCTTTTACAAATTTGGGGATCATGTCCACAGGATCCTGAAAGTCCGCGCACATACGGACCACACAGTCTCCGTAGGCCTGCTTCATTCCATAAACAGGAGATCTTGCCTGACCGAAGTTCTTAGCGTTAAAAATAGCCTTAATCTTTTTATTATTTGCACAAAGACCTCTGAGGATCGCCTGGGTATTATCTTTGGAATGATTGTCAATAAACAGGATCTCATAATCATAATGACTGAGATCCCTCTCCATTACTTCTATGATCGCTTTTGCAAGAGCAACGACGTTTGCCTCTTCATTATAGGTGGGGATCACCACCGATATCTTTTTTTTCATTTTGTTTCTCCTGTATTCCCGGTTTTCAGCCAGGTGATGGTTTCTCTGATTCCCTCCCGGAAGGTATATTCCGGCACAAATCCGGTATCTTCTGTAAGAGATGAGATATCCGCACAGAGATTCATCACTGCACCTGCCGGATATGGTCTGGCTCCGATCCCGGTTTCTTTCGCTCCGGTAAGCTCCGCCATGATTTCTATATAATCTTTAAGAGGAGCGGCATTCCCGCTTCCCACACAGTACACAGCTCCGTCTTTTCCTTTTTCCCCAATGAGGCAGTATGCTCTTCCGGCATCTGCACTGAAAAGGTAATCCCACCTCTGCAGAGCAGGGGTAAAGGATGTCGGTTCCCCGGCAAGCATTTTACGGAGGCCGGAAGCCACCATGGTGGTTTCCTTTTCGTAAATTCCGTAAACACTGAAAATCCTTGGCCAGATACACTCCATTCCCAGCTCCTTACAAAGCATACGTGCCAGCTGCCCGGAGGCAAACTTTGCAGTGCCGTAGGGAGTGGTCGGATTGACCGGACTGTCCGGAGAGATCTTATCCACATCCATAGGTCCGTATTCCGCCTGGGATCCTGCGCCGATAAAGCGCCTGCAGCCAAGGGCATGAGCTGCCTTCACTGCTGCCAGCGTATATGCGATATTCCTGCTCTGAAGCTCTGTGCTGGAATTTCGATTTTCTCCGGTATTTCCCCATGCAATATGATAAAAGGTATCGCATTTTTCCGGAATCTTCTGAGGAAGCGTCTCCAGATCTTCCAGAGAGCCGTCTACCATATGCAGTTTTTCGCTTTGCGGCAGACGCATCTTCTTTCCTGAGAAAGCCCGGACCACTGCATAAACCTCGATGCCCTTTTTGATGCATTCTTTTATCAGGGCCGTACCGATCATACTGGTGGCTCCTGTTACAATAATCCTCTGCATATTTTCCTTTCTCTTTCCCATCCGGTATTTTTGTCAGCTGCGCTCCGGAAGTGGAATGTACATATTTTCTTCCAGTTCCTCCCTGGATAAAAACGGATACATATCCTCCAGCGACGCGGAGATCATTCTTCCGTCCGGAAGCTTTTTGGAGGAAGTCTTCGGCTCGGTTTTCTGATATTTGGTAACAAACACCTCACAGATCACAGCGCCTTCCGTCTCCAGAGTCTTATTGATTTTTTCTTCCAGCTCCTCTGAACTGTGGATACAGTCATAGGGAAATCCATACGCAGGTGCAAGCCGGCTCAGATCCGGAAAACTCAGATCTCCGCTTTCTTCCCCTACACCTACCAGCGGTTCCCCGAAATACGTCTGCTGTGTCTGACGGATGGAATGATATCCCTGATTGTTTATCACAAAAAGCTTTATCGGCAGACGATTATGGATGATCGTCTGAAGCTCCTGGATATTCATCTGGAGACTTCCTTCTCCGGTCACACATACCACCGGTTTCTTATCTGACGCAATGCAGACTCCAATAGCGCCCGGAAGGCAGAAGCCCATGGATGCCGTATTGGGGTTTGTGATAAATCTCTGTCCTTTTTTCACCTTGAAAGTCTGACTTCCTGCCACACGGGAGGTTCCCACACTGACCATCAGATTCTGATCTTCTTTCATGGCTTTTGACAGTTCTTCATAAAAAGCATAGATATTGGTACAGCCTTCTTCTATCGTCTCATAATGCTTTTCTGTGACCACCGGATATTTCTCTTTCCAGAGCAGACACTGCTCTCTCCAGGGCCGCCCCTGAAACAGAGGTTTTTCTGCAGAAGCGCCTCGATTCCGGGCAGAGTGGATCAGCTTTCGGATCAGTTCTCCTGCATCTCCGCATACCGGAAGACTTACATGAAGACTCGGCTTTTTTAATTCATTTTCATCAATGTCATTGAGAATGGTATAGCTTTCTCTTGCCCAGTCCTGAAACTGGAATCCGGTCTGTGCAAAGCCCTGACGGTTTCCAATGGAGAGAAGCACATCACTGTTCTGCAAAGCAAAGTTTCCGGGTCTGGTTCCGGTTCCTCCGCTTCTTCCCACAAACAGAGGATGGTCATATTCCATGGCGTCTACACTGCTCATTCCTGTCACTACAGGAACCCCCAGCAGCTCTGCCAGCTGATGAAATTCCTCTGCCGCACCTGCAAGGCGCACACCGTTCCCCGGAGAAAGCACCGGACGGCTGCTGTTCTGGATCTTATCCAGGATCTGGTCTATCATCTCCTCAGAAATCTCCCCCGGCTTCTGTTCCGGATTTTCAGAAGGATCATAGGCCCGAAGCTCCTCCGTTTCCACCACAGCTCCCTGTACGTCCAGAGGAATGTCCAGCCATACCGGTCCCGGTCTTCCATTTACCGCAAGATAAAGAGCTTTTTCCAGATGATAACGGATTTCCTCCGGCCGGATCACCATATGGGCATATTTTGTCAGAGGTTTTACCACCGGAACAATATTACACTCCTGTACGCCCATACTCCTCAACGGGAGTCCGGAAGCCTCCACCGTAGTGGCATATCTGGCCTGACCGGAGAATACAAGCATAGGAATAGAATCCATCCAGCCGCCAAGAACACCGGTCACTGCATTGGTTGCTCCAGGTCCCGTGGTAACACAGACTGCTGCCATTTTATTTCCCAGACGCGCATAGGCTTCTGCTGCCATAGCACAGGCCTGTTCGTGATGCTGATAGGTACAGTGAAGCTTCGGATGATGACCAAAGGCATCATTCATGTGCATGGCGCCTCCTCCGGTTACGGTAAATACATCCTGTATCCCCCACTGTGCAATATATTCTGCAATATAATCAGATACTTTCTGTTTCATTTTTTCTCCACCTTACATATAATCCGGACATTTCTGCACACATACCATGCGTTTTCCGGATGCCTCAATCGGAATTTCATCCACATAGGTCACATCGATCTGTGCTTCGTCCCCCAGATATTTCCGGTAGGAGGCAACGACCTCCTCTTCGTTGACTCTGGTACGGTCTGCATTCAGAAGAAGCTCGTAGCGCTTCTTTTCCCACTGGATGCATTTTGCCTGATGCACGATTCCTTCCATATTGATCAGCACATTCATAAACACATGGATGGATAAAGGCTCGCCCTTACAGTTGTACATCATGGAACCCCGACGTCCGTAGATTTCCGTAAAATATCCGTGCTTTCTTCCTTTTTCATCGATCACTTCTTTATAGATTCCGGTATCTCCGGTATCATAGCGGATCATGGGAAAAGCTTTGTTATAATAATCGGTCACAACAATCCTGCCCAGTTCTCCCGGCTTCACCGGTTCATCCGAATCAAGGCTGAGCATTTCAATATAAAAATTATAAAGATCCACGGTGTAACGATCCTCATCCCCTACCTGGCAGGCAAGGAATCCGTTTTCATTGTTTCCATAGGAGCGCACAGCCGTAAATCCAAAAATCTCCCGGATTTCGTCATAAGTCTTCTGGGGAAGAGCCTCGCCCATGGCAAAAACCATTTCCACATCCCATTTGCTGATATCTACCTTTTTTCTCTTCAGATATCCGGCAAGAACCACCAGCGCACTGGAGTAAGCTACCAGAACCTGGATCCGGTCTTTGCGGATCTTTTCGCAGATCCCGGCCAGCGCCTCGTCTCCCATATTGGAAATATCGATCATGATCAGGTTATTTTTAAAGGATTTCCATTTGGAAATCACATTTTTCCCCGGGATCCACACACGGAATTCCCCTCTTTTCATTCCCATACGGAAGCCGTTCAGTTCCATAAAAGAAATAAAATTCATATTCACCCGGTTCATTTTGTCTCCGTCGCAAAGCACGGTAAACGGCGCGCCTGTGGATCCGCTGGTCTTCAGCTGAAACAGGCTGTCCTTTTTGTCCTGATACATATCGCAAAGGATGCTGTCCTTATTTTCGTTGTATTTCATTTTTGTCATAACAGGAAAATCTGTGATATCACGGGCATCCTGATAGTCTTTATAATATGCGGAATGCTTTTTGGCATGTTCCAGAAGCATCTCTACCCGGCGCTGTGCATATTCCTCTGTGATTCCTTCTACAATCTCCCGTTTATTTACTGCTTTTATCTTTGCAAGCTTTCCACCATGAAGCCTGTCAAGACCATTAAAAGCAGCTCTTCTTAAAATTTCTCCAGCCTGCATATTTTTTCCTTTCCATATAAAATCAGATTTATTACTGCTTCAGCGGCTGCGCTTTTCTGTCTCCCGCTTTCCAGAGTCCCAGAAGGATCACTGCTGCCACACGGATGGCATTGGCAATCAGAACCGCTTCCGCAAATCCCATAATACCGCTGTTCTTTGTAAAAAGCAACACAAGAGCAGTGATGATCGCCAGATGAAGAATCTGCAGAATCAACTGCCATTTTTCCTCTGTAAAGGTCAAAACCACAATAAAAAGATAAGCAGACAGAACTCCCAGAATCTGGCTCAGGTTCACAACCGTCATCATTCCTTTTACGGATTCATAAAGATCTCTGTAAAACAGCCATACAAACAGCGGTGTTCCAATCTGAGAGCCTATAAAAAACACAAGGCTGACTCCCACGCCGATCCCGGTAAACTGCAGAAACTGCTTTCTTCCCATCCTCTCCTGCTTCCGTGTAAGATAAGAAATAATGATCGTGTTTACCGGAGCCACCAGAAGCACCAGAGTTTTTCCGATCAGGGACGTCACATAATACTGTGTCACCGCCAGATGTCCGATCAGATGCTCCAGAACAAGACGATCGATATTCAGCGTCAGATTGGTGATCAGGTAGGAAATAACAAGAAATCCGCCTCTTTGAAAGGCTGTTCCAAACCAGCTGCTTCTCCTGAAAAATCCATGGAATACGGTTCCGGTGGCTGCAAGATATACCAACGCCGCCACTTCTCCTGTCACAAATACCAGAAACCAGTTTTTTGTCAGGAAATAAAGGCCAAAGCCTGCCACATAGCCCACAGTCAGAACTGCATAATAATTAAAATAATTCCGGTAGTTCAGATTCAGGCGATACTCCACATCTCCGTAATACCGGAAGATCGTCGTCATAAGAAGAAGTACGGTCCAGAAGATCACGGAAACAGAGGTCATGGAATTCTTTCCCACCAGCAGAGTCACTGCCGTACCCACGCCTCCAAATAAAAGAAGCAGGATATTATAGTCTCCGTTCTTTACCTGGTAATCTCTTCTCACAACAAGGCGGCTGGTGTTTAAAGCCTGCCCCACCGAAGGACAGAGAATCGCCACCAGCCCCATAAGATACAGCAGCTCACCAAGCTGGTCGCTTCCCATGAAACGGTTCAGCAGCGGATAGACCAGTACCTGCAGAACCCCGTTCATCAGAAGCGCGCCTCCTATGGTGTAGGCTGTATTTGATACAATTTTTTTCTGTTTTTCTTTCGATGCCAAAAAGCACCCTCCCCAGTTATTTTTTTATGTATTTCTCACATCGATTCTCAAAGGATTTCCGTTTGCCGGAATTGAGCACCGGGATCTCATCTACATATTCCACTGTAATTTCTGCTTCTTCTCCGAAATACGGTCCGATAAAATCCAGGATGGCTTTTTCATCGATCTGCTCTTTGTCTCCGTTCAGCCAGAGCGTATATCGAGTCTCATCCTCCTGAATGAAACGGTACTGGTCGATTCCCTTTGCCATGGAAAGACCGTTCAGAAGCACAAAGGGAGAAACAATCCGTCCCTTGCAGTCGTAGATCATATCACCCCGCCGTCCGTACAGTTCTTTCAGGTACAGACGGAAACGTCCGTCTTTTTCCTTTCGTTCTGCCACCGCCAGATCTCCGTTGTCATAACGAATCAGAGGAATGGCATAATTATAAAGATCTGTGATCACGATACGTCCCAGTTCTCCGGGTTCTGCCGGTTCGTCACTGTCCAGCTTCAGGATTTCATAATAATAGCTTTCCGTATCAATATAGTAGCTTTCATCTTCCTCCCGCTGCAGTCCCATGATTCCGTTTTCTTCATTGGAATACCAGGAACGCACGGTACAGCGGAAGATTTTTTCCAGATTTCTCCGAACCTCACTGGGCATGCTCTCTGAAATCGGAAGGATGGCTTTCACACAAAAATCTTTTGTGTCCACCTGATATTTTTCGATATAGCGCCCCAGTTCTCCGATAGCAGAGGAGTAGCCAATGATACACTTTACTTTTTTCTTCCGGATCACAGAAACCATTTTTCCAAGAGCTTCATCATCCAGATTGGAGCAGTCCATCATGATCAGATTTTCTGCGGTACGGGAAAGCCAGCTTTTTTTTGCATGGTCTCCCACCCACATACGGATAAAAGCTTCCTTCATGCCGATATAATAACCGCCCGCAGCTCCCAGAAAAATACTGGCAGCTGTATTGTGAAGGATTTTGTTGCGGTTCTGGATCATGGCAAAGGGGGTGCCTGTAGACCCGCTGGTATACATGATCCGGTTGTCGGAAGCTTCTTTGTAAACGCTGGACTGACATTCCTCATAGTGGCTTCTGTAAGCATCTTTATTCATTACCGGCATTTTTTCCAGCGGAGTATCCGGATCAAAATCCTTATAAAATTCCGTAGTACGCACTGCATGGGCAATCAGCTTACGGATCTTTTCCTGTGTCCTGTCTATGGGAGTTCCTTTTTTGTAGCTGTCCCGGATCTCCTCATAATATTTCCGGACCTTTCCGCCCTTGAGGCGATCCACAGTCCAGAAACCATACCAGCGCAGCTTTTCATCAATTATCATTTGCATGTTCCTTCCCGGCTGTTCTTAAAGTTCTCCGGCCTCCCGGATCACCTTTGCCATATAGTCGATCTTTTCGTCTGTCATTCCAGGATATAAGCCTACCCAGAAGGTATCACGCATGATCCTGTCTGTGTTTTCCAGTGTTCCGGCAATGCGGTAGCCTTTTCCTTCTGCTCTCATCTGATCAAAGCACGGATGCTTGGTGAGATTTCCGGCAAACAGCATCCTTGTCTGGACGCCTTTGCTTTCAATATAAGGAACTACCTTGTTTCTGTCCACACCCTCTTTACAGGTAAGAAGGAAACCGAACCAGCTTGGATCTGAATTCGGGCATGCTTCCGGAAGGATGAATTTTTCTTCCATACCCTCCAGGGCTTTGCGGAGGCGGGCATAATTATGACGTCTTCTTTCTACAAATCCCGGAAATTTCTCAAGCTGGGCACAGCCTACCGCCGCCTGCATATCTGTTGCCTTCAGATTGTATCCAAAATGAGAATACACATATTTGTGATCGTATCCCAGAGGAAGCTCTCCATACTGTCTGTCAAAACGATGTCCGCAGACATTGTCCTTTCCGGACGGACAGCGGCAGTCACGTCCCCAGTCGCGAAGAGATCTTACAATCTTGTGAAGCAGCGGATTTCTGGTATAAACAGCGCCGCCCTCTCCCATAGTCATATGATGAGGCGGATAAAAACTGGAGGTTCCAATATCACCGATCGTTCCGGTCAGTTTTTTCTCGCCGTTGATCTCATACTCAGAGCCCAGAGCATCACAGTTATCCTCGATCAGCCACAGCTGATGAGCCTGACAGAAATCTGTCAGTGCTTTCAGATCAAAAGGATTTCCCAGTGTATGCGCGATCATCACTACCTTTGTTTTTGGAGAAAGCGCTTCTTCCAGACGGGTCACATCGATATTATACTGAGGAATGGTCACATCCACGAACACCGGAACCGCTCCGTACTGAATCATAGGTGCTACTGTTGTTGGAAATCCTGCAGCCACAGTAATAACCTCATCTCCCGGAAGCACCTGACGTTCTCCAAGAAGAGGGGAGGTCAGCGCCATAAACGCAAGAAGGTTTGCGGAAGAGCCGGAATTTACCAGAGAGCAGAAACGTACTCCCAGATATTTCGCAAAGTTCTCCTCAAACTGATCTGCATATCTTCCTGCCGTCAGCCAGAACTCCAGTGCGCTGTCCACCAGATTCACCATCTCTCTGGAATCGTAAACTCTGGACGCATAGGGGATCCTGTCTCCCTCCTCAAACGGTTTCTGCTGATTATGATATTTGCGGCAGTAATCATCTACCATACCAAGGATTTCTTCCCTGGCCTGCTGTTCTGTCATATTTTCAAACATAGTCTGTCTCCTCTTTTATTCTATTTCATCTGATCCAGAAAGCTTTGGATCTGTTTTTTCATGATAAGATTGATGTCTTCTCCGGACTGCCATGTCTTTGTCCATTCTACTGTCTTTTCCACTGCCTGACGAACTCCCCATGCCGGTTTCCACCCGAAGACGCTCCTCAGTCGGGAGCAGTCCAGCTTCAGGAAGTTTGCCTCATGAGGACCGCCCGCAAAATGGTTTTCCCAGGTCTGGCCGTCTCCCCAGGCTTCACAGAACAGCTCCACCAGCTCTCCTGTAGTCACACAGTCCTCATCTCCCGGGCCTACGTTATAATAGCCTTCATACTTCCGGTCTTCATACTGCAGGGCAGCGATCATAAGATACGCATACAAAGGCTCCAATACATGCTGGAAAGGCCTTGTAGAATGAGGATTTCTTACCTGTACAGGCTTTCCTTCCAATGCCGCACGAATGCAGTCCGGAATGATCCTGTCTGCGGCAAAATCTCCGCCTCCGATCACATTTCCGGCTCTGGCTGTGGAAATCCTGGTATCCCGGTCTCCGAAAAATGAGTTTTTGTAGCTGTGCGTCACAAGCTCAGAGCAGGATTTACTGTTAGAATATGGATCGAAGCCGTCCAGCGGATCATTTTCACGATATCCCCACTCCCATTCCCGGTTATGGTATACCTTATCTGTAGTCACATTCAGAAAAGATCTGACTGTCTCTGTCTGACGTACACATTCCAGAATGTTCACCGTACCCATTACGTTTGTCTCATAAGTGTATACGGGATTTTTATATGACTCCCGCACAATCGGCTGCGCTGCCAGATGGAGCACGATCTCCGGCCGGGTTTCCCGAAATACTTCCATCAGCCTGTCCAGATCCCGGATATCTCCGATCACAGAGTGCATCTGGCTTCCCATATCTGCCAGATTAAAAATTGACGGTTCTGTCGGCGGTTCCAGGGAATACCCGGTCACCTGCGCCCCTGCATCCAGAAGCAGACGGCAAAGCCAGGTTCCCTTAAAGCCTGTATGTCCTGTTATCAGAACTTTTTTTCCATTATAAAAACTGAGATCAAAATTTTTCATAAACAACTGAAATCTCCTGTTGATTTAATCTGTCGGTAACTTTTCATAGTTATGAGTATTATACTATTCTTTAGGCAGTGTGGCAAGGTTTCCACCAAAAACCTTCCAGGCTCTGAGGCACCGCAAAAATTTTTCATATTGTGGCAAAAAACAGAGACAGTTTTCTGTGTTTTCACAGTCAACTGTCTCTGCCTGTATTTGATTCTATGATTCTATGTGCAAATGCAAATTATTTCCATCTCCTGTTACAGAGATTTCTTATCCTGTCAGATATTCAGAAGATCGCTGAACTCTTTCAGAGCTCCGTCTGTCTCATGTGCAAGCACACGTTTTGCAAGAACCTTACCAAGCTGTACGCCTTCCTGGTCAAAGCTGTTTACGTTCCATACAAATCCCTGGAACATGATCTTGTTCTCAAAGTGTGCCAGAAGCGCTCCAAGAGCCTGAGGTGTCAGTGACTCGCCCACAATAATACTGGACGGGCGTCCTCCCTCAAAGTTTTTGTTGCGGTTCTCGTCTGCTTTGCCACATGCAAAAGCAACGATCTGAGCCACTACGTTTGCGCAGAGCTTCTGCTGGCTTGTGCTTCCCTGGATCACAACATCGGTACCAATCTGGCTATTTTTAAATCCGACAAACTGAAGCGGTATGATATCTGTTCCCTGGTGGAGAAGCTGATAGAAGGAATGCTGTCCGTTGGTTCCCGGCTCACCGAAGATCACCGGACCGGTCACATAATCTACCGGCTCGCCAAAACGGTTTACAGATTTACCATTGGACTCCATATCAAGCTGCTGCAGATGTGCCGGGAAACGGCTCAGTGCCTGAGAGTACGGAAGTACTGCAGTTGCCGGATATCCGAGTACATTGCGCTCGTACACGCCGATCAGAGCATCCAGCATGTCTGGATTCTCCCGAAGTTCTGTATTCATGGCAAGTCTGTCTTCCTCTGCTGCACCTTCCAGGAACTGTGCAAATACTTCCGGTCCAAATGCCAGAGATAATACTGCGCCGCCAACTGCGGATGTGGAAGAGAAACGACCTCCGATATAATCGTCCATAAAAAACGCTGCCAGATAATCGTCACTCTTTGCCAGAGGAGAAGTCTCGCTGGTAACTGCGATCATATGTCTGGATGCATCCAGACCTGCATTCTTCAATGCATCTTTTACAAAGGACTCATTTGTCAGAGTCTCCAGTGTTGTTCCGGATTTGGAAACAAGTACAAAAATAGAATGTGCAACATCAATAGAATTGAGCACTGCTGCCGCATCATCCGGATCTACGTTGCTGATGAATTTTGCTTCCATTTTGAAGGTGTTATTTTTCTTAGCCCAGTTTTCCAGTGCAAGATACATTGCACGGGGACCAAGGTCGCTTCCGCCGATACCGATCTGAACAACCGTAGTAAACTTCTCTCCTGCTGCGTTTGTAATCTCTCCTGCATGAACCTTCTTTGCAAAGTCTGCAATCTTGTTCTGCTGCTCTACATAAAAAGCACGCTTATCTACATCATCGGCAACAACAGCATCACCTAACTGTCCGCGGGTAAGCTGATGAAGGACAAGACGTTTCTCACCGGTATTGATAACCTCACCGTTATACAGGGCTTTGTATTTCTCAGTAAGCTGCGCTTCCTCTGCAAGCTTCTCAAGAGCAGCCAGTACTTTTTCATCTACCTGCTTTGCAGCATAGTTATAGGCAAGGCCTGCAGCCATAGGAACACTGTAATTTTTTACACGTTCTGCGCCGTTTTCTCCTGTCATTGCTTCTGCAAGATTCACACGTTCTACGTCAGCGATCTCCTTATAAGAAGCAAGACTGTCAAAGTTTTTCCAATTGATCATAGTGATTTCTCTCCTTCAACTGTTTATTCGATACTGCCTTTATTTTACATCAAAAGCAGATGAAATGAAACGGGTAATTTGTTTTTTTAGGAATTATCCTGCAATAAAAACGAATTTCTTCTCGTCAGACAGCGTTTCTTCACAGGAAAATCCCAATTCATGAAAGGCCTTGATCTCTTCCGGCTCCTGAATGTGATTTTCTGCCATAAAACGTACCATCTCGCCTCTTGCCATTTTTGCCAGAGTTGCTTTCTGCTTTACTTTCCCGTTTTTCCACTCTCCAAATTCCACTGTGATGAACCGGTCCTCCGGCGTCAGATATTTTTCTACTGCCTTTGCATACTCTTTCGATGCCAGATTCAGGATCAGATGATTTCCATCCGTCAGTTCCCGGTACAGCCGCTCTCCCCAGAAATCATAAAGGTCTTTTTTTCCGTGTACGGACAGCTTTGCCTGCATTTCCAGACGGTAGGGCGTCACACCGTCAAAAGGCTTCAGGACTCCGTAAAATCCGGACAGGATCCGGAGGTTTTCTTCTATATATGTAAGCGCTCCCTCTGAAAAAACCTCAGGAGCCATATGCTGATACTGGAGACCTTCATAGGTCAGAACTGCCGGCGTAAGATTCCTCTCCAAATCCATTTCCTGAAAACGTGCGTAATTCAGTTCAGCCAGCTTGTCATTGCATTTCCATAACGCCTGAGCATCGGAAAGACTCAGCTTTTGAATCTCTTTCATCAGAATCTTTGTGTCCCCCAGAAATACCGGAAGCCCTGTCACTCCATAGGTATCCGTATCCACATTCATTTTTTTCGCAGGTGATATGATGATCTTCATTTAAGAAAGCTCTCCCAGCATCTGTGCCGGATTTTCTGCAGCCTTTACCTTTCCAAATGCCTTAACGATCATGCCCTCTTCATCGATCAGATAGGTGGTTCGCACAACACCCATAGTCTTTTTGCCGTACATGTTTTTTTCTTTCCACACATCATATGCCTGAATACAGGTAATCTCTGTATCAGAAAGAAGTGTAAAAGGCAGGTTGTATTTTGTCTCAAATTTTTTGTGAGAAGCCACACTGTCCTTGCTGACTCCCAGTACAACCGCACCCTTTTCTGTAAACTGAGGATAAAGCTCTCCAAAACCACAGGCCTGCTTGGTGCACCCCGGTGTATTGTCTCTGGGATAAAAATATAAGATAACTTTTTTCCCTCTGTATTCTTCCAGTGTATGCATGTCACCGTTCTGATCCGGAAGCGTAAAATCCGGTGCCTTTGTTCCAATCTCCAACATTGCCGTTTCCTCCTTCGATTGTGATTTATACCCTATTGTACCGCCTTCCTCCTTTTATGGTCAAGGGGCGGTATCCATAAATACGATCTCCCAAAGATCCTCAAAAGGGATTTCCGTCTCATCTGCAAGGATCAGCCTGTGCCGGAACTCATCCAGCTTTTTTACGGTTCCGCTGACCGTCACATATGCCCCGCCCTCCTTACGGAGATCCGGGCGAAAAAAGCAGACAGAGACCTCCGGGTGCTCACCGATATGCTCTTTGATAAATTCCAGCCGGCGGTTCAGGATGTCCAAAGCTTCCTCATCCGGCTGGATCCGGCGTTCTGTCAGCCTTGCCGTTTCCTTTACCGCCTCTCCGTATCCGGTCAGAGCGGCAAACGGCGCAAACTGAGCCGCCCGGTCCAGAACAGGCATCTGCGGCCGTTTATCTGACACATGATGGGGAAGATGGATGATATCATCATATTTATGGCTTTCTCCAAAATAATTTTTCATCTTATTTATGCTTTATGCCCTCCGATCCTGGAATTGCGGTCTTTGGCGGTAGCCCCTTCCTGCAGATTCATTCCCTTTAATATGGCATTCTTCCCGAATTTTTTCTTGATATCCAACATGGCCTGCTGCATCTTACGCTCTCTTTCCAGAAGCTCCTTTTCTTTCTGCCTTTGCTTTTCCAGGGCTTCATAGTCTGTAAAAAGATCCAGCTGCTCAAAGGTTTCCTTCTGTTTCACTGCGGTTTCCGGCACTACCTTATTGGCAGCCAGATACATCCGGCGGATCAGAAGCTTTTTGTCCATGATCCGGTCATAAAGTCCCATCACCGCATCGGTGATCTTCTTTGTGGAAGAAGTCTGACTGTCCAGATTTACTGTTCCATGAGCATGTCTGGGAATTTTTCTGCCATAGCGGTCCACCTTAATCTCACCCTTATAATCCTTCTTCCGACCGGCATCTGTCAGATTTTCAATATCATACCCTACCGTCAGCGTCAGCTGATCTGTGACCAGCCGCTTATCCACCAGATCAAGGACAAGAAGATCCGTCATTTCCCGGATCACCAGGCGTGCCTGCTCAAAAGTATAGGGACAGGGCAGTACCTGTCCGGATCCAATGCTGTTGGTGGACGGCTTATATTCTTTGATATCTGCAATCGTGCAGGGCTCCCATCCCCAGGCATGATCGATCAGAAGCTCTGCATTAATGCCAAAAAGCTCATAAAGAAGATCTTCATTATAAAAATCCCCCGGGCCTCCCAGAGAGCATCTGGCAATGTCTCCCATGGTAAACATGCCGTTTGCTTTCAGCTTTTTCTCATAGCCTTTTCCCACACGCCAGAAGTCCGTCAGCGGCTGATGATCCCACAAAAGCCTCCGGTAGGACATTTCATCAAGCTCTGCGATCCGTACTCCGTACTCATCCGGTTCGATATGTTTTGCCACAATGTCCATGGCGATCTTGCAAAGGTAAAGATTCGTGCCGATCCCTGCCGTTGCTGTGATCCCGGTTGTCTGCAGTACGTCGCGGATCATCTTCATGGCAAGTTCTCTGGCAGTAAGCCCGTAGCTTTTCAGATAGTGTGTGGCATCAATAAAGACCTCGTCAATGGAATAAATATGGATATCCTCCATTGCAATATATTTCAGATAAATGTCCACGATCCGGGTGCTGTATTCCATATAAAATGCCATCCGGGGCGGAGCGGCTATATAACTGACCTCCAGTTCCGGATAGCGCTCCAGATCCTCTGCCATATAAGAAGAACCGGCAAATTCTCCTCCCGGAGCAAGCTTTTTCCTTCTGGCATTGACTTCTTTCACCTTCTGCACCACCTCAAAAAGTCTGGGGCGGCCCGGGATGCCGTATGCCTTCATGGATGGGGACACTGCCAGACAGATGGTTTTTTCCGTACGGCTGGCATCTGCCACTACAAGATTTGTTTTCATGGGATCCAGTCCCCGCTCCCGACATTCCACGGAAGCGTAAAAGGACTTCAGATCAATGGCTATATATACATGATTTTCGCTAATATCACTCATCACCTTTTTTCAGCAGAAAACGTTCAATAATCTCCGCAACACCATCATGATTGTTATCTCGTTCCGTCACATAATCCCCATGCTCTGCCACTCCTTCATAGGCATTGCACATAACTGCACCCACATGCGCCGCCCGGATCATTTCCACATCGTTTGGAGCATCCCCGGCAGCCACAGAATTTTCCAGCGGGATTCCCAGATAATCACACATCCATTCTACTGCAAATCCTTTTGACACTCCTTCCGGTGCGATCTCCAGATAATACTCTGTAGAAAAAAAGCTCCGCACCGTTCCCTCCAAAGGCTCCACACATTCCCTCTGATATTTTTCCAGTTCGGAACGGTTGTCCAGTCCGACCAGAAGGATTTTATACGGATCAAAAGGGAAGGCCGCATCCACATCCGGTACGATCTCGTAAGGAACGGTGGATCTGTCTATATAATAATGCAGCTCCGGCGTATCCTTCATGGCAAGTACACTGGTATCCGAATAGGACTGCACGTGAAGTCCACGATCCAGCGCCTCCTGAAACAAAGTTTTTGCCACTTCTTTTTTAATAGTTTTTCCATAAATCGTTTTTTTATGAAACGGATCATAAATCTGACCACCGTTAAATGCGATCACATAACAGCCTTCCCTGGTAAGCCCGATCCGTTCTGCAATGTGAACGCCGCTGGCAAGAGGTCTTCCTGTTGTCACAACGATCTTATGCCCCTGCTCCAGCGCCCGGTCAATGGCTGCCTGATTTCCTGCGGTTACTTCCTTCTGATCATTTAAAAGAGTGCCATCCAGATCTGTAAATAAAATTTTTGTGTGTTTTCCCACGGTTATTCCTCCTCAAATACGAAGCCGTATACCGGATCCTTTCGGAAGCTTTCGGACAGAGTGGTCTTCATTTGTTCCACAAATTCAGGACTCAATTCCTTAAATTCCATATGTTCATAGAGCTCCGAATGTCTGTATGCATCCATTTCCTCTACGGCATCTGTTAATTTTTTCATATATTCTCTGACTTTTTCCCTGTCTTTTTCCATCAGGGGAATCTGCAGCTGTGCGGAGATCTTATGATATTCTCCAGATTCAAAAAGCTCTGCAAGCCCTGTCATTTTTTCTGTGATCATTCTGGCTTTCTGAAAATCTCCATCCTTTTCTGCCAGCATAAATATACCGCCCAGCGCCATTTCCGCTACGTTATTTACCTGAAAAAGCAGCTCTTCATATTCTTTAAAGGCGCCGTTCCGGTCACCTTTTATTTCACAAAGCTGTGCCTTATGGATCTTTTTCACCGGATCCAGCCGGGAAAAATAGTTCAGACAGGCTTCTGCCTTTTCATAATCCTCATTGCGGTAATAATAGCCGAACAGGGCATCTGCGGCCCGTTCCCGAATCTCAGAATCTTCACTTTCCAGCGCCTGCTTATACCATCCCAGGATCTCCCGGTCGTATTCTTTCATTGTTTCCGAATCCGAAATCCCTCTCAGGATCCTCCAGCCGTCCAGCGTCATGGCAAGATGAAGGACCAGTCTGCTGCAGCCGGGATACTGACAGATTTTTTTCCTGCAAAAATCAAAAGCTTCCTCAAAACTGCTCTTTTGAAATTTTCCTTCTGCTTCCAGAACGATTGCACGAACCTCTTCCTGTGTAAGCTCCTCCCGGAAAGAAAGCAGCGTATCCGGCGTTGTCTCCAGCACCCTTGCAATAGGCGCAAGAAGGGTAATATCCGGCAAAGAGACATTGTTCTCCCATTTATTCACTGCCGGAGCCGTCACACCAAGGCGTCTCGCCATTTCCTCCTGCGTCAGATTTCTGCTTTTTCTGTATGTTCTGATAACCTCACCGATTCTCATAAAATAATCTCCTTTGCTTTTTTCCACATCGGCCTCTGCTGCTTTTATCATAGCAGAGAGAACGTCTTCTCACAACTGAACAGATGTTAAGTAAAAAGCAAAAAATTTAACTGTCATTCAAAAAAGCAGGACTCCGGTCCTCTTATCCGGCAAAGTATGCTTCTATTTTTTCTTTTACAGGGTTCTCACCAATAACAATCAGAACTTCCTGCCCTGCACGGATCGGACGCAGAGCGGCTTTTCCACGGGCAGCATTCAGCTCCATCCACTGTCCTTCTCTGTTTTTGCCAAATCCCTTGATCCGAAAAACAGATCCGCAGTCCGGATCAGCCATGATCTTTTCTGACCTGCAGGCCAGCTCTTCTGCAGGAAATGCAAGATTCATAAAATAAAGAGAAGTAAATTTCTCCTCTGAAAAGTGCTTTTTTTCGTAGGCTGTAGAGCGGTATCCGCATTTCAGCAGTCGGTCATAATCCTGATCGGTCAGTTTTTCCCAGTCTTTTGAAAAAATCTCTCCCTCAAAGGTTCGTCTGCAGCGGACATTTTCCATTGCCCGCTCCAGATGCTCTGCCACGGATTTCTTTTGTTCTTCCGAAACCTCATCACATCTGCTCAGCACCACACAGCCTGCGGATGCCGCCTCTGATGCCAGCAGATATTCCGCCTGGTCCGAAAGCTTTTCTTCCAGACCGCCGTCCACCACTGCGATCACATTTCCAATCTCATACCAGCGGTCCAGCGGCTCCTCATAAAGTGCATCAAAAAACTCATCCACATCAAAGATCCCGGAAGGCTCCACGATCACTCTGTCGTATCCGCACATTCCCATGGCGATCAGTTTCGTCTTAAATCTTCTTCTGTGCGTCTCCCTGTCGCAGCCGCCTGCGATCATTTCCAGCTCACAGTTCTCTCCCTCCAGATCCTTCAGAAGCATCATATCCACATTAACTGCGCCGAAATCGTTTTCTATGATTCCGATATTCTGTCCCTGCTTTAAAAGATAGGAGGCATATTTTTTTATAAAGGTTGTCTTACCTGCTCCCAGAAAGCCGGTGATCAGATCAATTTTTACCATAATGTCAAATCTCCTGTCCTGAACAAAAGAGGGCTGCCAGATTCTCTTTTTCAGTGAATTTCTGACAACCCTTCTGTTTTATGCTTTCATCGCCTTACGTCCGCAGCACTGTTTATATTTCTTGCCGCTTCCGCACGGACATGGATCATTCGGATAAACCTTTTCTTCTTTTCTCTGAACAGGCTTACGTACACTGGAGTCATCCTTGTTGGTTCCGGTAACCTTGGCAACCTGCTCACGCTCGATCTTCTGTTCAACATGTACATGATACAGCATACGCACGGTATCCTCCTGAATGGAGTTTGTCATTTCATTGAACATATCATAAGCGCTCATCTTATATTCCACAACCGGATCTCTCTGACCGTAGCCAACCAGTCCGATACCCTGACGGAGGATTTCCATATCGTCAATATGATCCATCCACTTACTGTCAATAGATTTCAGAAGAACCACACGCTCCAGTTCACGAAGCTGCTCCGGTTCCGGGAACTCAGATTCTTTCGCTTCATAAAGCTTCACCGCTTCTTCTTTCAGGATATGCTTCATTTCATTTTTCTTCTTGCCTTTTACCTTATCCTGAGTAAGAGCCTCGATCGGGATGATCGGAAGAAGAATAGAATTAAACTCCTCCAGATTCCATTCTACTGCGTCTACATCATCTGAGAAACATCTGTCCACTGTATTGTCCACAATGTCTGTGATCATCTTATAAATGGAATCGCGCATGTTCTCTCCGTCCAGAACCTGACGGCGCTCTTTGTAAATGATCTCACGCTGTTCGTTGTTTACCTGGTCGTAATCAAGAAGATTTTTACGAATACCAAAGTTGTTAAACTCGATCTTCTCCTGTGCTTTCTGAATCGCATTGGAAAGCATCTTATGTTCGATCTGCTCGTTTTCGGCAACTCCAAGAGAAGTAAATACCTTCATCAGACGCTCAGATCCAAAGAGACGCATCAGATCGTCCTCCAGAGAGATGTAGAAACGGGATTCACCCGGATCTCCCTGACGTCCGGAACGTCCACGAAGCTGATTATCAATACGTCTGGACTCGTGTCGTTCTGTACCGATGATCTTCAGACCGCCGGCCTCTCTCGCTACATCATCCAGCTTGATATCTGTACCACGGCCTGCCATGTTGGTAGCAATGGTAACGGCTCCGGCCTGACCTGCCTGTGCAACGATCTCAGCCTCCAGCTCATGGAATTTCGCATTCAGGACATTATGCTGGATTCCCTGACGGCGGAGCATTTTGCTGAGAAGCTCAGATGTTTCGATGGTAATGGTACCTACCAGAACCGGCTGCTGTCTCTCATGAGCTTCCTTCACCGCCTCAACAACTGCGTTGAATTTTTCTTTCTTTGTCATATACACAGCGTCTTCCAGGTCTTTACGCTGTACAGGTCTGTTCGTAGGAATCTCCACAACGTCCATTCCATAGATATCGCGGAATTCTTTTTCCTCTGTAAGGGCAGTACCGGTCATACCGCCTTTTTTGTCATATTTGTTAAAGAAGTTCTGGAAAGTGATCGTTGCCAGAGTCTTGCTCTCACGTTTTACCTTTACATGCTCCTTGGCTTCGATTGCCTGATGAAGTCCGTCAGAATAACGACGGCCCGGCATGATACGTCCGGTAAATTCATCGACGATCAGGATCTCATCATCTTTTACTACATAATCCTGATCTTTGTGCATCAGGTTATGGGCACGGAGCGCCAGAATAATGTTGTGCTGAATCTCCAGGTTTTCCGGATCTGCAAGGTTTTCGATATTAAAGAATCTCTCAACCTTCTTCACACCGCGTTCTGTCAGATTTACGATCTTATCCTTTTCATTTACTACAAAATCTCCGGTCTCAATGACCTCTTCACCCATGATAGCGGCCATCTTGGTCATCTCATGGCTGGCCTCACCACGCTCCAGCTGCTGCGCCAGAATATCACAGACCTCATAAAGCTTGGTGGATTTTCCGCTCTGTCCGGAAATGATCAGAGGAGTACGTGCCTCATCAATAAGGACAGAGTCCACCTCATCGATGATGCAGTAGTGAAGTTCTCTCTGTACAAGCTGTTCTTTATAAATAACCATGTTGTCACGCAGGTAATCAAATCCCAGCTCGTTATTTGTCACATAGGTAATATCACATCCATAAGCTGCACGGCGTTCCTCAGGCTTCATATCATTGAGCACCACGCCTACCGTCAGTCCAAGGAACTCATGAACCTTGCCCATCCACTCGGCATCACGCTTTGCCAGATAATCGTTGACAGTAACAATATGCACGCCTCTGCCTTCCAGTGCATTCAGATATGCCGGAAGTGTAGATACAAGGGTCTTACCTTCACCGGTTTTCATCTCTGCAATACGTCCCTGATGAAGGATGATACCGCCGATGATCTGTACACGGTAATGCTCCATTCCAAGAACACGTTTCGCAGCTTCACGTACAGTTGCAAAAGCCTCTGGCAGCAGATCATCAAGGGTTGCTCCCTCTTCCAGACGCTTCTTATATTCTCTTGTTTTGTCCCTGAGTTCCTCATCAGTTAATTTCTGCATCTCCGGGCGCAGAGCCTCTGTCTTTTCTACAAGCGGCATGATACGCTTGACTTCACGCTGGCTGTGCGTTCCGAATACTTTTGAAAACACGTTCATACATATACTCCTGTTTGTTTTATTCTATAAAAATCTGTTCTACGGAATCCTCCGTAATTTAGTTAATATAATAAATCTATTCTATTCTATCACTTTCTTAAATGGAAAACAATGATTTTCTCAGGCTTGTCATATTTTTCCCCCTGTGCTATGATTAGCTTCGAGTTATGGAAACAGCCTGACATTTTTCTTTTGATGTCGGCATATCCACTTTTTATAAAAGAAAGGAATCGCATTTGAAAAAAAAGGAAGTTATCTTTATCATCTCCATACTTGCCTCAGCCCTGCTTCTGTGGGGTATTATGCTTCTGATCCGAAAGGGCGACTACGGTTCCGTAAGGATCACGGTAAACGGAGAAGAATATGGAACCTACTCCCTTTCTCAGGATCAGGTGATCTCCATCGGAGAGACCAATGTCTGTGAGATCAGGGACGGGCAAATAAAAATGACCGGGGCTGACTGTCCCGACCACCTCTGTATGAAGCAGAAAGCCGTGGGAAGTTCCGGCGGAACGATCGTCTGCCTTCCCAATAAAGTTGTCATAGAAGGAGTAAAGGCCGCCGGTTCCGAAGAGTCCTCTCCGGAATTTGATACGGCAGTATAAATTATGAACCATAAAAAAACAGCCTATCTGGGACTTTTTGCCGCTGTTGCCATTATCTTTGGCTATGTGGAATCTCTGATCCCGTTTTTTGCAGGAATTCCCGGTATGAAACTGGGACTGGCAAACCTTGCCGTACTCTTTATCCTTGAAAAATACACCTGGAAGGAAGCCGCTCTGGTTTCCGCAGTAAGGATCTTGGTGATCGGTTTCCTTTTTGGAAATATGTTCAGCATCCTTTACAGTCTGGCAGGAGCTGCTCTAAGCCTTGCAGTCATGACTCTGATGAAAAAATTTTCCGGCTTCAGCATCCTTGGGATCAGTGTTGCCGGGGGTGTTTCCCACAATATCGGACAGCTGATCGTCGCCGCTCTCATTGTAGAAAACACCAGTCTTCTTTATTATGCTCCGGCCCTTCTGATCTCCGGTGTTGTAACCGGACTTCTGATCGGGCTTCTTACCGGAGAAGTCACAAAAAGGATACGCCTGTAAAGCGTATCCTTTTTTCTGTCTATTATTTCAGTGTTTCTGTCTCATAAGTATTTTTCATAAGCTCAAATCGCTCTTTCATTCCTTCTGTAAGATATACCTTATGATCCTCATCTACAAAAGCTGCATCTGCCCCGTATTTTTCCAGAACGGGAAGCGCTTTTTCTTTTCCCAGAACAAAACACGCCGTAGAAAGACCATCTGCAAAAAGTCCGCTGTCGCAGACAACTGTTACAGAAGTAAGCCCGTTCCATACAGGGTATCCGGTTTTTGGATCAAGAATGTGATGATATCTTTTTCCATCTTCCATAAAATACCGCTCATAATCTCCGGAAGTGGAAAGAAATTCTCCCCCCTTCAGAGAAACAGCTCCCAGGTAGTCTCCCTCCGGTTCCCTTGGATCCCGTATTGCCACCCTCCAGTCTGACTGATCCGGCTTTTCTCCGTAAGCCATCACGCTGCTGCCTCCCAGATTCAGGATCATACCGGAAACATCCGCATCCTGTTCCAGAAGCTCCATAACCAGATCACAGCCGATTCCCTTGCCTGCCGCCCCCAGATCAAGGGTGGCGCCATCTTTTAATGTTGCCTTGTTTCCGTCAAGCTCCAGCTTTTCATATCCGGTTTCTTTGAGAAGCGATTCCAGTTCTCCCGCCTGAGGAATCCCTGCATTTTCTCCTCCAATGTCCCAGAGACGGATCACTTTACCCAGTGTGGGATCAAAGGCTCCCTCTGAATCTTCTGCAAGCTGCTGTATTTTTTGCAGATAATCCGTAAGCTCATCAGAAACCTCCACCGTTTCTCCTCCCGCCTGATTCACTTGGGCAATCTGAGAGTCTTCTTCTGTCCAGGAAAGAAGCTCCTCCTCTGTTTTTTTCAGAAGCTTCCCGATAGAAGGATTCAGATCTTTTCCTTTCGTATACAAGGTTTCTGAGACAACTGTATTCATGGCAAAATCTGTATTTGTATATTTTTGTGTTTTTGCCTGAACGGGACTGAAAACAAGCCCTGTCAATACCGCGCCTGCTAAAACAGTGCCCATTCCAAATTTCTGTTTTTTTGTCATTAAACCACCTTTCGTCAGTGTGGCAGCAGTTCTCTGGTCTCTTCCACTGCCTTTTCTGTTCCTGCCAGCATAGAGCAGGGCTGATCCAGCGTAATGGATGTCCCGTCAATCTGCCCAACCACTCCTCCGGCCTCCTCGATGATGACAGAAGCAGCAGCATAATCATACGGCTGAAGCTTCATTTCCAGATAAACCGCATTTCTTCCGGAAGCGATCCTGCACAAATCCAGTGCAGCAGAACCTCCGCTCCGAATGCAGAGACTTCTCATATAAAGCTCCTTCACAGTCTGAAAAAGAATATCAATTTTATCTTCATTATATCTTGCACATCCAAAAGCTGCAATTCCTTCTGCAAGAGAAATATTTTCCATTTTCAGCTTCTGCCCGTTCAGCGTACTTCCT
The DNA here is from genome assembly GCA_021771755.1 of Lachnospiraceae bacterium. Taxonomy (GTDB): domain Bacteria; phylum Bacillota; class Clostridia; order Lachnospirales; family Lachnospiraceae; genus Blautia_A. The sequence continues at coordinate 319,580 of JAETOL010000001.1, forward strand.
TTCCCACGGATTCCCACATACATTTCGTCCATATAGGGATCAAAAACAAATCCTGCCTCTATTTTTCCATGATGTGCCAGACCCACAGAAATACAGCTGAAATGATAATCAAACATAAAATTTGTAGTTCCATCTATGGGATCAATATAAAATGTATATTCTCCAGAAGCTCCCGCTCCCTGATTTCCCTCGGTATCCTCTTCACCAAAAAAAGTGGCTCCCGGCAGAATTTTACTTAGTTCACGAATCAGAAAACGCTGGATTTCTGTGTCAAAATCCGTGCAGAAATTAGCAAGTCCTTCTTTTTTGTGGATATTTTCCTGGAGAGGCTTCGCCTGTCGCAGTTTCTCGCCAGCCTCGCGTACAAGATCTTCTATCGCCTGATAAGCGATATTCGTACTGATTTCCACAAACGGTTCTCCTGGCGCTGTCTCCTCTGTCATCAGGATTTCCTCTGCCGGCTTCTTTTCCGGAACTTCAGGTTTCTCCGCTTTTCTACTCTCTCCGTCCATCTCGGAGTATCCCTTCCACGGTTCCACATCCCAGCCGCCAAATTCTCTGACATTTTTTACCACATATTTTCTGCTTCGGTCAAAGCCCCAGTAAAGAACACCGCCCAGTACACCTCCAAGGCTGTTAAAAAACAGATCCGTCAACTGAAACGTTCCAATTTTCAGAAAAAGCTGACAGCACTCGATACACAAAGAGCAGAAGAAACCGATCCAGAGACTGTTCAGCAGAACCTCCTGCACCTTTTTCTTTCTGTAATCGGTCCTGTATTCCCATACCCGGTATAAAAGAGGAAGCAGCGGCAGAAACATGATCAGATTCTCCACATTTTCTGTGTAAATACTTCCGTCTGCCTTATGTAATCCCCAGATTCCCAGCACACTGTCCAGAGGATTTCCCCAGATAGTTCTGCAGAAAAGTGTTCGGAACAGAACCAGACATCCATAAAATACCACAAGGAACTCTCTCCGAAACTGCCTGCTGGTTCGAAATTCCTGTATCCAGGTCCGTATCACCGCTTCCGTACCTTTTTTCTTGACCTGCATGTATACACTCATAAAAAGAACCGCAATCACCAGCGATGCCCCGCAGCTCTGATAAAGAACGCCAAGCACATTCCCGATCACTGAAACCATATATTCCATTCCAATACCATCCTTTCTTTGATTATTCTTTTTCTATTATAATCAAATCTTTCTTAAACTTCAATTTCTGTTTATGGGGATGGGAGGATTTTAGTTTCCTGTTTCCTACAGACGGCGCATATGAGAAAAAGGCAGATCATGTGCTGCACACCAAGAGATTTTCTTTTTTACTGACTTACCACAGGTTTTCCATCTTTATCAAGCAATGGCGTAAAACCTGATGCATTTCCATTTCTATGAAAAACATAATTTACACCTGTTTGTGTGTCAACCCAAATTTCAATTACCTCAATAGTTCCTTGCTTGTATATTTTTTTAAAACGCTCCATAATTTTCTCTCCCTTCGTAAAAATAAGGCGATATCTTTACTCGTATTATATGTGAAATATCAAGATTACTCAATTGTTTCTTGAAACAAAAGCAAAAAGTCATAAAAATCACAAAATTTTCAATCTGCCCTTACGCAAGATATAACACTCCTGCAGGCTCATAAGTATTAATTTAAATAATTACAAACATCTCTACTTTACGTAGGTATACAAATTGATCATTCTCATCTATACTTTTTTCAAGGAGGGATAAACGATGAATCAATATATTACAGGAGCTATAATCCGACAATTACGAGAAAACAGCCATTTAACACAAGCTGAACTTGCAGAAAAACTATGTGTATCTGACAAAACAGTTTCCAAATGGGAAACCGCCAAAGGGTATCCTGATATTTCTCTCTTGGAGTCACTGGCACAAATTTTCAACGTATCTGTTGCAGAACTTTTTTCGGGAAGTACTGTACAAAACAGCAATATTTCTGCAAATATGATGCGTTCTAAATTTTATGTATGTCCTGTGTGCGGAAACTGTATTCACACTATGGGGGAAGCTGTCATTTATTGTCATGGAATATTACTTACACCCTGCCAGGCAGAAGAATCAGATGTAAAACACAAAATCACTGTCGAACAGATTGAAGATGAATACTTCATTCATATACAGCACGATATGATAAAAACACATTATATTTCTTTTATTGCAGCATTGTCCTCAGATAAAATCCAAATGGTGAAACTTTACCCGGAAGGAAATGCAGAAGTCAGATTCAAAATGAATGGCGTAAGCCAGATTTTATTTTACTGCAATCGTGACGGCTTGTTTTATTTCGATATAAGAAAATAAAAAAACAAGCCATAAGCTGTTGCAGATATAACCATTGAGGGGCGTAAGCCCTGCTGTTAGTCGAGTACGAGTAACAGCAGGGCTTATTTTATTTTGCAAAAAATATCTTAATTTGCAGTTTATCATTGTTGTAAACTGCTTCAATACTTCCACCCATACGCTCAATCAGTATCTTGGCGATAGATAATCCCAAACCCGTTGAATTGCGGCTGGCCTCTACTGTATAGAATCGGTCAAACAGTCTGCCAACTGTAACTGCGGTCAGGTTATGCGCTGTGTTGGTAAAAGTAATATCCCCGTTGCTCGTCATAGTAACCGACAAATCACCGTCAGAATATTTCAGCGCATTACTAATGATATTGGAGAAAATACGGTTCACCGCACCCGCATCCAGCTCACAGAAAACAGATTGCTCCGGTAATCTGATTTCCGGTTGAATTCCTTTCTCCTGCATGACCGCATAAAAAGACAGCAGGCTTTCCTCCAATGCCCGTACAATATCCATGCGTTCCAGCTTTAGCTCCTGCGAAGCTGTAACAACACTGTATCGGAATAATTCTTCGGTCATATTTTTCAAAACTTCGGTTCTGTTCTGTATTTGTGAAAGATACCGCTGAACATCCTTACTCTTTTCCTCACGCTGTAGCAAATCAAGATAACCGTTGATCGCCGTGAGAGGTGTTCTCAGATCGTGGGAAATGTTAGTAACAGCTTCTTTCAGTTCCAGATCCCCTTGCTGATAACGCTGGCGTTCTTTACGGAGCAGACGAAGCTGCACATTGATTTCTGACGCTAACTTTCGCATACAGGAATCACGGGTGGAAATATTGACAAGAGTGTTGGTATCTGTTGTCAACCGGTCCCGGAACGCATCTGCAATTTCATGTGCCGACCTGCGCAGAAAACAGATCTTTGCAAGAAGCACAAAAATAATCAGAAGCAATATTCCGATAATGATTAACAGTAGATACTCCATTTTCTTTTCTCCTTACCGAATATCCTTATTTTCAAATCCACGGCAGCTGACAACTGCAGAAATGGCAGCCAGCAGAAAACTGCAAAGTCCGCTGTATTCCGGCTGAAGAACCTGCCAGGCAGACAACTGAGCCGCCTGACCGGTAGGATTCAGGTTGTGTAAAAGCAGATACGCTTGCCGTACGATCCCTGACACATAGTGGGAATTGACAGCGTCGTTTTTGTAAGGGGACTGCACCAGGATACTGTTGGTATGCAGAGCCAGTAAAAGCATTCCAAAGGCCATAGCCATAGTCACCAGGATACCCCTGGATTGATTGGCACACAGCAGGGTCAGTCCGGCAAAGAAACACCCCTGAGCCATGCTCATCCCCAGACCTGTCAGAGTAAACCGGAGAAAATCCACGGCTTTCACATTCATTTCAAACAGTGGCATACTCAAAACCGTTGTAAATCCGACGACTATCAGGTAAATTCCTCCGCAGCCCACCGCTGCCACTGCCAGCTGTGCCAGTACATAGTCCCGGCGGCAGGGTATGCTCAACAGCTTGCACCGAACAAATCCTCCTGAAAAATCCTGTCCCAGAAAAAAGCTGACAAAAGCTGCCGAAACCATGCCCCAGAGAGTCAGGGGAAGAAAGATTACCCGGCTGATCGGCACGGTATAATCCATAGCGGTGGCCTGCATTCCGACAAATCCGGCTGAAGTTACTAACATTCCTGTCAGACAGAGCCAGAAGGCAGGACTTTTCCACAGGCGGTACAACTCGGCGCGGAAACACTTAATCATGGAAACCACCTCCCACCAGAGAAATATAGTAACTCTCCAGACTTTCATTCTTTTCCTGCATGGACATTACCTCGCAGTTTTCCTTTTCAAGAGCCATGATCAGCTGAGTCACGTTGACTTTAGCGAACACATCAGCGGTGGTTTCGGACAGAATCTTGTATTCCAGGTTCATGGAATCCAGAATACGGGCCAGGACTGTAGTGCTGCTCACTTCCATGCGAACACATTTCCGACAGGCAGCATTCAGCTCGTCTGCACTCAGTTCCTTTACCATGCGTCCACTGTCAATAATACCATAATGGGTAGCCAGACGGGAAAGCTCGTCCAGAATGTGACTGGAAATCAGAACAGTGATCTGCCTTTCACGGTTTAGTTTCAAAATCAGTTCACGCATTTCCACGATGCCCTGTGGGTCAAGTCCATTTACAGGCTCATCAAGAACAAGAAAGTCAGGATCGCCAGCCAATGCAGCGGCAATCCCCAAACGCTGTTTCATGCCCAGGGAAAAGTTCCTGGCTTTCTTCTTCCCGGTATTCTCCAGCCCCACCAGCTTCAGCAGTTCAGGGATACCGTCATAGGAAGGCAGACCGAGAACAAGATACTGCTGCTTCAGATTTTCCTCCGCCGTCATATCCATATAGATAGACGGTGTTTCCACCACAGCGCCCATACGGCGGCGGGATTTAATGATGTCTTTCGTGTTATTGCAGATTCCGTATAGGGTAAAGTCACCGGAAGTTGGCATCTGCAATCCGCAGATCAGTCGAATCAGAGTAGTCTTACCAGCACCGTTTTTCCCGACAAATCCATAAATGGAGCCTTTGGGAACATTCATGGTCAGACCGTTCAGAGCCTGAAAATTTTTATACCTTTTTGTCAGACTGTTTGTTTGTAAAATATAGTCCATAATACGTTACCTCCTTTGATGACTCCAGTTTATAAAACAAAAGTCAGGAAAGTGGTCAAGAAAAAGTCAGGATTTCGTCAAGATTTTTGCTCTGCCAGTTTAAAGCCGATACCCCAGACAGTTTCAACATAGTCAGCACCGCTGACTTCCTGCATTTTTCTGCGAAGGTTGCTGATGTGCTGCTTCAAAGAACGCTCAGTACAGTCAGGAGTGTCCAGACTGATTCTGTCAAGCAGAACACTCTTGGCAATAGCCTGTTTTGGATTCTCCATCAGGAGTTTCAAAATAGCATATTCCGTTCTTGTCAGCTTCACTGGCTTATCTTGTACAGTCAAAGAAAGGACGTCCGTATCCAACACCAGATCTCCCACGGAGAGGGTTTTACTGTCACCATGCCGCTCTGCCTTACGAAGCTGAACCGTGATGCGGGCAAGAAGTTCCTTTGTATCAAAAGGTTTGGTCATGTAATCCGCAGCACCGCCCAACAGAAGATTTACCTTATCCTGCACATCCACCTTTGCACTGAGAACAATGACCGGAATGTTCTTAATGTGCGGCAAAACTTCTTCTCCGGAGAGTCCCGGCAGCATCAGATCCAGCAGCACCAGGTCAGGCTTGTTTTGTGAAAGAAGATATAAAGCTTCTGTACCTGAGTATGCACGAAGAACAGCATAGCCCTCCTGTGTCAGTACCTCCTTCAGCATATCTCCAATATGAATATCATCATCTATGATTGCAATCGTTTTCATTTTTGTCCCTCACAAGCAAAAATTATATAGTCCATTTTGTTCCAAAACCGTATAGTCCATTCCGTTCCGACCTATACTTTCTGAAAAAAGGAGGTACAGGCATGAAATTTCAGCGTATTCAGGATCTTCGCATAGACTCTGACCTGTCGCAGAGACAGATTGGAGAGATACTCCATATCAGTCAGCGCACCTACTCCCACTATGAGACCGGCTCCCGGGATATTCCTGTCGAAATGCTTATCCGAATTGCAGATTACTATAATATCAGTCTTGACTATCTGGTTGGACGAAGTGATCGGAAGGAAAAAGTCTGAATAAAAAGGATGTGTTATCTGGCTGGAACGATTTCCAGCCAGTATCCGTCCGGATCGCTGATAAAATAAATGCCCATTCCCGGATTTTCATAACAGATGCAGCCCATTTCCTGATGTTTTTTGTGAGATGCTTCCATATCGTCTGTAGTAAACGCAAGATGGATCTCATTGTCTCCCAGATTATAGTGATCCTTTTCCCAGTCTCTGAGCCAGGTAAGCTCCAGCTGAAAATCTGTTTCTCCATCTCCAAGATAGCAGAGGATAAAGCTTCCGTCCTCTGCTTCTTTACGTCTTACTTCCTTAAGGCCAAGCGCCTCCTCATAAAATCTTAAAGATTTTTCCAGATCAACTACATTATAATTATAGTGTGCGAATTTAAAACTCATGTTATTTTCTCCCTTCTGTTAATTCATAATAAAAAATATACTGCTGCATGATTCCTCTCATACCGTGATATCTTCTGTTTGGAAATCCTCTTTTATAATGAAGCTCCAACACCTGGCGGATATGGGTGTCCACAGGAAAGGCATCCATATGGTGCAGGGCAAACAGACAGATACAGTCTGCAACCTTTTCTCCCACACCGCTGAGCTTCATCAGCTCTTTTTTTGCCCGGCTGTAATATTTCATCTGAAAGATCTTTTCCAGAGAAACCTCTCCTTCTGTAATGCTTCGTGCTGTTTCCACAAGATATCTGGCACGGTAGCCCATCCCCAGCTCTCTCAGTTCTTCCTCCGTAGCCAGTGCCAGCGCTTCCGGACCGGGAAAGCTGTAATACTCCACTCCCTCCCGTGAGATCTTTTTATCTCCGTAACGGACACAGAGTCTTTCAATGCATCCCCGAATTCTGGTAATGTGATTCTGCTGGGAAATCAGAAATGTAATGATCATTTCCCATAAGTCCTGTCTGAGGATCCGAATCCCGCTCCCTTTTTCTGCTGCCGCGCTGAGATACCGGTCTCTGGGATTTACTTTTTTTATGTAGGCACTGTAATCCGTATCCAGGTCAAAATAAGGAACCCAGAAACAGATCAATTCCACATCGCTGCAGTGAAAATCTACAATGGTTCCTTTCTGTGTGATTTCCAGATACTGATCTCCCGCCACAAGAGAATAAGTATGCTCTCCAATCTTTTTCATGCGAAAGCACTGTCCGGAGTCACAGATCTGCTCCAGACTGAAATTATCAAGTTCCATGGTTACCATATATATCACTCTGTACTTTCTGATTTATTTTACATCTGATGACGTACCACTTTATATTCATCTCCCGAACGATAATAGGGACATTCCTTTACATTACTGGTAAGAAAACGGTAATACTCATCTTCATCCAGATTCACATCACAATAATAAGTTTCTGTTTCTTCGTCATAAACATAGTTGGCACAATAATCACAGCTTGCCGCACCCACATTTTTCACCTCCATCTTTAAAATGCCATCATATTTTTCTGTCTGTATGCATCTTATCACAGATGAATGTAAATAGTAAATTAAGGAATCAAATTTTTTTAAAACCTTATTGCCTAATTCCTACTGATATGATATGCTGTGTAAGTTGTTAACCTTTTAACGAATCAAGAAATATTTTTAAAAGCAAAGGAGACCAGGATATGCAGAAACTGCAAAAATCTGTATTCCCCGGCGGCGTACATCCTACCGACGGATTTGACAAGGCTCTTTCCATGAACTGCGCGGTAACGCCTTACTATCCCGAAACGGTTACTATTCTTTCGGAGCAGTCTTTTGGAGGAAAATGCAGCTTCCTTGTAAAACCCGGCGAGCATGTAAAAGAAGGCCAGCTTATCGGTAAGCCTGAAGCCTTTATGGCCGCTCCCCTCCACGCCAGCGTAAGCGGTAAAGTCCTTGCTGTAAAAGAGATCACAGAACAGGGCCGCAGACTTATGGCGTGTATCCTGCAAAGAGAGGAATCTCCGGTTTCAGAAGCAGAAGCTTCCTATAAAAAAGGAACTGCTGATATCAGCCTTATTTCCAGACAAGAAATCCTTACTGGAATTCGTAACGGCGGTCTGACCGGAATGGGCGGAGCAGGATTCCCCACCCATAAAAAATATGAAACTGACAAAAAGATCACAGATCTTCTCATCAACGGCGCAGAATGTGAGCCTTTCCTTACCTGCGACTACCGTCTCATGCTGGAAGAAGGCTATGCTCTCCTTAATGGGGTGCGGCTTCTTCTAAAAGGCAGCGGCGCCAAAAAAGCCTATATCTGTATGGAGGACAACAAGCCTCTGGCAGCAGAGAATCTCCAGAAGATCCTCACAGAAATGTCTTCCTCCGGCCTGATGGCAGAAGAAGAAAAGCTGGAGATCCGTGTACTTCCCACCAAATATCCTCAGGGAGGTGAGCGTCAGCTCATCCAGGGTGTCCTTGGACGTGAAGTTCCCATGGGCGGACTTCCTGCAGATGTGGGTGTGATCGTTTCCAACGTAGGAACCGCCAAAGCCGCGGCAGACATGATCCTTGGAAATACACCTCTGACAAAGAGAATCGTCACCGCTACCGGATCCGTAAAAAATCCGGGAAATTATCTGGTTCCTGTAGGAACCTCGGCGAAAGAGCTGATCCAGCTCTGCGGTGGAATAACCACAGCCCAAAACCGTATCATTGCAGGCGGTCCTATGACCGGTCCCTGTGTGGCACATAACTGGAACGGTGAAACCGAACTTTTCCATGTAACAAAAAACACCTCCGGAATCCTTGTACTTTCGGAACCCGGCTATGAAGAACAGCCCTGTATCCGCTGCTCCGGCTGCGAAAGCGTATGCCCGGCAGGACTGGTTCCCTACAAGATTGAATTTGCACTTCTTGATGAGGACTACGATCTCTGCGAAAAGCTTTATGCAAGCGAATGTATCGCCTGCGGATGCTGTTCTTATATCTGTCCTGCCAGACGTGAGCTTTCTGTACGGACCAGAGAAGCCAGAGACATTGTGAAACAGAGAATGAGGGAAAGGGCGGTAAAAAAATCATGAATCAGACAAAAACCTTCAGCGGCCCCCATATCCGCACAGCCAACACAACAAGGAACATCATGCTCCATGTTGCTATTTCTCTGATGCCGGCCCTCTTAGGTTCCATTTACTTTTTCGGGATCCGCTCCCTGTACATTACCGGTCTTTCCGTAACCGTCTGCGTCCTGACAGAGTATATCTGGCAGAAGCTGGCAAAAAAACCGGTCACTGCAGGGGATTTCAGTGCTGTGGTCACAGGTATCCTTCTTGCCTTTAACATGCCGGTCACCGCGCCTTTGTGGGTGATCGTTGCAGCTGACGTTTTCAGCATCCTTGTTGTCAAGCAGATGTTCGGCGGTATCGGATGCAACTTTGCCAATCCGGCACTGATGGGACGTCTTCTGACCATGGTCGTATGGCCGGGGACAGTAATGCAGTATGTAGCGCCCAGAACGCTGACAGCCTCCGGCTTTGATGCTGTTTCCTCAGCTACCGTACTGGGAGCTGTAAAAAACGGCGGCGAAGCCGGCTACAGCTATCTGCAGATGCTCCTTGGCGAGACACCCGGCGCACTTGGTGAAACCAGCAAGCTTCTTCTGCTTGTAGGCTTTGCCTATATGTGCTTTATGGGAATTGTAAATGCAGAAGCGGCACTTACCTATATCGGTACGGTAGTTCTTCTGACCTTTGTGTTCGGACCTTCCGGACTCTTTACAGGAGACATCCTTCTGAACCTTTTTGGCGGTGGTCTGATCCTGGGCGCATGCTACATGCTTACCGACTACGCCTTTGCCTCAAGAAGAGGCCGTCTGCTTTATGCAGTCACCGCCGGAGTCATTACTGCGGCCATCCGTATCTTCAGTTTTTATCCGGAGGGAATCTGCTTCGGTATCCTGACAGCCAACTGTCTTGCCGGCGCTCTGTCTCTGCTCCATAAAAAACATGTATACGGTGTAAAAAAGCTTAAATTGGAGGAATATTCATGAAAAATAAAGAAGTAAAAGGAATTCTTGCCCTTGTTGTGGTAACCGCTCTCTCTTTTGGCGTGATCATTGGTTCAAAATCCCTGGCCATCAGCGCAGGCGGCGATTCCGCCGCTCAGAGTGCGGAAGCTCTGGAAGAGCTTGATGTAAGCGGTGCAGAAAACATTGAAAAAGCGTCCAAAACTTCTGACGGTTATCTGGTAACCGTACGCACCAAAGGCTATGTAGGCGATATCGTAATGGATGTAGCTTTTGACGAGTCCGCATCTAAGATCACAGGTGTTCAGGTAGTTGAACAGTCTGAGACAGACGGTCTTGGTTCTAAAATCGCAGAAGCTGAGTTCCTGGATCAGTTTAAAGGAGTGGAAGCACCTGTTTATCTTCCGAGTATGGATGTTTCCGCAGAAACAGACAGTGCGGAAGAAGAAGCTGCTCCGGAAGAAGCGGAAGATCTCAGCATCCTTGAGGGAGCTTCCCTTGCAGACGGTACCTATGAGGCAAAAACAGAGGCTCCGGATTCCAACGGATTTATTGATGTTGTTACACTCACTGTAAAGGACGGCGCTATTACAGAAGCAAGCTGGGATGCTGTAACCGAAGACGGCAGCAAAAAAAGCATCATGTCCGAAAACGGTGAGTACACGATGACAGAAGACGGACTTACATGGAAAGAGCAGGCTGAGGCTCTTGCTTCCGCTCTGATCGAGAACCAGTCTCTTTCCTTCCTGAACACCGATGCAGAAGGCAAAACTGACGCTGTTTCCGGTGTAAGTATTTCTGTAAACGGTTTTATCGACCTGGCTGCACAGTGTATGAAACAGGCTGCAGGCCTGGAAGATGCCCCGGCAGATCCTTTTGCCGGCGCCACTCTCACAGACGGTACTTATGAAGCCAAAACAGAAGCTCCGGATTCCAACGGATTCACAGATGTAGTCACTCTTACTGTAAAGGACGGCGCTATTACAGAAGCAAGCTGGGATGCTGTGACCGAAGACGGCAGCAAAAAAAGCATCATGTCCGAAAACGGTGAGTACACGATGACAGAAGATGGACTTACATGGAAAGAGCAGGCTGAGGCTCTTGCTTCCGCTCTGATCGAGAACCAGTCCCTTTCCTTCCTGAACACCGATGCAGAAGGTAAGACCGATGCCGTTTCCGGTGTTAGTATTTCTGTAAACGGCTTTATCGATCTGGCAACCAGATGTCTGGAGGAGGCTTCCGGTATTCAGGCTTCCCAGCCGGAAACAGAAGAAGCTCCGGAAGAAGAGGCTGCTTCCGAGGAAACTGCTGATATAGCCGGAACTGAAATCGATGCAATCTCCGGTGCTACCATGTCTTCTACTGCAGCAGTGACCGGTATTAATGAAGCATATGATTTCTTACAGACAGTGAAATAAGAAAACGGAGGTTTCAATATGAAATTAAGATATCCGGCAGAAGCCTTTGCTCTGGGGATCGTTCTTTTTTCCGCAGGCATGAAAGAAGCCTTTGCAGCCGGGATCCTGGTGATCTTCACTTCTGTATTTGCAGAACTTTTGAAGAATCTTCTGGAAAAGGCAGTTCCCACATGGAGTCTGAAACTCTGTGTCTATATTGCCTCCGGTTCTGTATGTGCTTCCGCTTTTCTTACAGGCTTTGCAGTTCTGGGTACTGTTCTTACAACAGAACTGTGGATCATGGTTTTTATTGTAGGACTTCTCTGCGGAAAACATGCGCTTTCCGGAAATACAGACAGTGAATATGGCGAGCTCCTTCTGGAATCCGCCTTTGTCTGGGGACTTTGGATCCTGTTTACTGTTTTCCGCGAATTTCTGGGCAGCGGAAGCATCTTCGGAAATACAGTCTTTACAGCATCGTTCCAGTCCAAAGCCTTCCTGAATACCACTTTTGCATTCATGGAAGCCGGACTTGTCCTTGCATCGGTAAACGGAATCCTGAAAAAAGACTGCAAAGGAATGAACAGCCTGTTCCCTGTGGTTCCCGCCATGTTTCTCTTCCATCCTTTTACAGTGGAAAGCTTTGCGGGGCTCCCTGGAACGGTGTGGGTGATCGCTGTTCCCATTCTTCTGTTCCTTTCTGTAAAGCAGACTTTAAAATTTGCCCGTACCGGAAGATTTTTCCGCGGGCTTCCTGTAGATATGCTGGCAGCAGGATTCATTTACATGATCCTGAGCATCTACTGATCTTTTTGCGGCATGGCCTTTGGGCTGTGCCGTTTTTTTATATAAATTTTATTTGACAAAGTATATACCCGATGCTATAATTCCTCCCCGATATCTCAACCGAAAGGAGCGTTTTTATGACATTTTATCAGGAACTGCAGCTGAATCAGCAGGGATCCAAAGCAATCATCAAGGCTTCTTCCAGCCCTGGCGAAAAGCTGCGCCATATCTCTGTTTATCTGTTCAAGATCTTCATTACAATGGTCTTCTGCATGGCCTTTGTTATGGGCTACACCAAAATCTTCGGGGATGAAAACAGTATCGTAGGTGTGATCGTCCTTCTTTGTATCATGGTCTTCCGCTATGCCGACTTCGGCATGCAGATGCCGGGCTCTCTGGCCTCCCTCGCCATAATCTTTGGTATCCTTGCCTTGGGTCCGCGACTGGCAAACGCCGCCGGACTTTTTGGAGAACTGATCATCAATGCAGGATGCATCTTTGCTCTTCTGCTTTTGGGCTGTCACAATGTCATGATGGCAAATCATTCCACTCTTGTTCTTGGCTATCTTCTGCTTTACGGCTATGATACCACCGGAAAAACTTATCTGATGAGACTGGCTGCCATAGGAGCCGGCGCTGTTCTGACTGCCTTTGTCTTTTACAGAAATCACAGAAAGCTGACCTATAAAAGAAAACTCCGCGATGTCATAAAAGAATTTCGACTGACTTCACTTCGGACACGCTGGCAGCTGACCGTAACCTTCGGCGTTTCCACTGCGGTTTTTCTCGGAGGACTTTTTCATATTCCAAGAACCATGTGGATCGGGATTGCCGCCATGTCTGTGCTGCTTCCTTTCCGCGCAGATATGAAAGAAAGAGTCAAAGGACGTATTCCCGGAAACATCATCGGTGCGGTTGTCTTCCTTGGCATCTGTGTGTTCCTTCCGGCCTCTGTCTTTCCTTATATCGGCGTGATCGGAGGCATCGGTGTCGGACTTTCCGCCACCTATCAGTGGCAGGCAGTATTTAATTCTCTGGGCGCCATGGCGATCGCCACCAGTATTCTTGGTCTTCCCGGAGCTATCCTCTTCCGGATTGCCAATAACTTTATTGGTTCTGTTTACGGACAGTTCTTTGAAAAAATATCCAGCCGGTTCCTTGACCGGATCACTCCTGCCCGGGCCTGAGTTTTCTGAAATCATAAAAAGCCATAGTTTCCGGTATTTTCTGTCATACCGGAAACCATGGCTTTTTTATTCAGGATACCTGTTCTATATGGAAAAAGGCAGTCTTTTTCAGGAATTCTCCTCCAGAATATCTCTTACCAGGCAGCGGATAAAATCTCTGCACTTTCCGCATCCTGTTCCAAATCCCGTTGCCTTCTGTACTTCTTCAAAATCCTTTGCACCTGCCTTAATGGCATCTTCGATCATTCCGTAAGTAATATTCTTACAATGGCACGCTTCTTTTTTTCGATTCATAGATCACCCTCTCTTTCTGATTTGTTTTGTGATTTATTCCCACACCTTCCACGGTGCGTTTCCCTTCTGCCACAGTTCTTCCAGATAATTTTTTTCGCGAAGCGTATCCATACACTGCCAGAATCCTTTATGGCGGTATGCATTCAGCTGTCCGCTGCGCGCTGCCTCTACCAGAGGCTCCTTCTCAAATACTGTGGAATCGTCCTGGATCAGATCCATGATCTCCGGTTCAAGAACCATAAATCCGGCATTGATCCAGCCTCCGTCCTCTTTTTTCTTCTCTTTAAAGTTTGTAATGGTACCGTCCTCACAGATATCAAGGATACCAAAACGACCTCCCGGCTGGGCAGCTGTGATCGTTGCCATTTTGCCATGAGATCTGTGGTATTCCAGAAGTTCTTTTATGTTCACATCTGCGACTCCGTCCCCATAGGTCAGCATAAAGGTATCTCCGTCCAGATATTCCCTGACTCTTTTGATACGTCCTCCTGTCATGGTATACAGTCCCGTATCCACCAGCGTCACCTTCCATGGTTCCAGCGTATTGTTGTGGACGATCATCTTGTTTTCCTGTGTAAAGTCAAAGGTAATGTTGCTGTTATGCAGATAGTAGTCTGCAAACCATTCTTTGATCACATGCTGCTTATAGCCGCAGCAGATAACAAACTCATTAAATCCATAATGAGAATACATTTTCATAATATGCCATAAGATAGGCTTTTCTCCGATCTCGATCATTGGCTTGGGCTTCAGATGACTTTCTTCACTGATCCTTGTTCCAAATCCTCCTGCCAGAATAACAACCTTCATATAGATTCTCCCATCTTCCTTTATTTCTATCTGTCCGTCTGATCTTTATGTCCTTTTCATTCTAATACAAATATGTTCAAAAGAAAACCCCAAAAGATAAAAAGCCATACAGTCAGCCGGGAAAATATCTCTTTCCCAACTGACCATACGGCTGTTCAAATATCTGTTCTGCTTCTGGCGTATCGTTTTTATTTTGCCTTTGCAGCTTTTTTCTCCTGAGTTTCTTTCCACAGTCTGTCCGCTTCCGGTGTCCACTGCTGCGCATAGGCGGTGCACTTTCCGCAAAGATGCTCTGCTGTTTCTGGAGACTGCAGGTCTGTGGAATGTGCTCCGGATTCTTTTACAAGTCTCTGGAGGATCTCCGGATTCTCCAGCATCGGACATGGGCGAAGCATGTTCTCATTAAACGGCTGATTGTTATGGTATGCCATAAATAACGGCTGCTTCAGGATCTCCAGGATGGTATTTTCCCGGATATTTCCATTGGAATAATGGATAAACACACAGGGTTCCGCATCTCCATTGGCATTAATATGGAAGTAATTTCTGCCTCCTGCAATGCATCCTCCCACAAACTCTCCGTCATTCTGGAAGTCCATGGTAAACAGTCCCGGCCCATGTTCCATATTGCGGATTTCTCTTACTCTGTCATGCATATAAACTCTCTGTTCTGCTGTTGGAAGAAGTTCCAGAGAAGCATCGTTTCCAACCGGCATATAGTGAAAATACAGAGAATAACGGCAGCCTTTTTCCACCAGCATATTTACAAACTCATCGCTTGTCACACTGTCGATATTCTGACTGGTATAGCAGATCGAGGTACCAAAAACAAGACCGTTCTTCTTCAGAAGTTCCATAGCATGCATGACTTTTCCGTAAACACCCTCGCCACGGCGCAGATCATTTACTTCCGGCTTTCCTTCCAGACTCAGCGCCAGGAACAGGTTTCCTGCTTCCTGCATCTGATGACAGAGCTCTTCGTCTACAAGAGTACCATTTGTGTAAGCAAGGAATACACAGTCGTTATGCTTTTTGCAGAGTGCGATCACGTCTTTTTTGCGTACCATCGGTTCTCCGCCTGTCAGCATATAGAAATACACACCAAGCTCTTTTCCCTGAGTAATGACAGAATCCATTTCTTCAAAGGTAAGATTCAGCTTGTTTCCGTATTCTGCCGCCCAGCATCCTGTACAGTGAAGATTGCACGCACTGGTAGGATCCATAAGAATGATCCAGGGGATATTGCAGTTATGTACTTTTCTCATTTCACGAATGGTTTTTGTGCCATGATAAAACGCCTCATATCCCAGATTCACAAGAGTCGTCTTCAGAACATTGGGATGAAGTTCCTCCACCATAGAGCTTACATAACGGTTCAGTGTATATTCCGGGTTTAAAGTCACCCGTCTTAAATACTCCCAGTTGATCCCCAGATCAAACTCATTCATATATTTTTCCGCAGTGTCAAGGATCTTTTCATAAGCGCCCTGACGGTCTTTATTGATCTGACTGAGTTCATGCTCTACGATTCCTGAAAAAACTTTTCTGCCTGCTGCGTGTGCGATTCTGCTCATCTGCAATTCCTCCCTGTAATGTACGCTTCCAAAACGGTACCTGTTTTTACTTATCAATTTGTATAGCTTTCATTATAGGCGGAAATATACTTTTTTCCATAAACAAAAGCAGGGCAGTGTTTAGTTTTTTATCATTCAAAGCATTTTGTCTAATTCCTTCAATTCGCAGAAGGGAATACTCCCTCCAAAAAGATCCAGGGCGCTTCCTACGGTTACATCCAGCCGTCCCCTGCCATGCACCTTCAAAAGCCGGATATCCTCCATACAGCCTACTCCGCCTGCATAGGTAACCGGTTTTTCTCCATATTCCGCAAGGATCTCTGCAAGTTCCGTCTCTATACCGGAAGCCTTACCTTCCACATCTACTGCATGGATCAGAAACTCATCGCAGTGGCTGCCAAGCTCCCTCATCCTTTCCGGCGTCACTTCCACATCTGTAAATTTCTGCCAGCGGTCTGTAACGATGTAGTATGCGCCGTCCTTTTTCCGGCAGCTGAGATCCAGGACAAGATGCTCTTTCCCGGCTTCTCTTTCCATTTTTTCCAGGTTTTCCCAGCACAATCTGCCCTCCCGGAACACATAGGAAGTCACGATCACATGACTTGCCCCTGCATCCAGATACTGCTGTGCATTGTCCGGACGTACCCCGCCGCCGATCTGCAGACCTCCGGTAAATGTTTTCAGTGCCTTTAGCGCCTGCTTCCTGGTTTCTTCAAAATACGGAGAACTCTCCGGATTCAAAAGGATCACATGTCCTCCTCTGAGTCCTGCATCTCTGTACAGAGCCGCATAAAAAGCCGCATCCTGCTCTGAAACAAAATTTTCCCGCGCCTGATCTCCGGCATCCTTCAGGCTTCCTCCTACAATCTGTTTCACCTTGCCATTATGTATATCAATACACGGACGAAATCGCATTATGCTCCCTCCTCATAAGTATAAGCAGCCGGAAAAAGCCGCTGAAACTACTGCTTTTTCCGGTATGCAGATATCATAATATAATTTTATTTCCTTCGCAACCTTATCTTCCCTCTACAGCGTTGTCTGCGGCATCGCCCAGATCCTCCACCGCATTTCCTACACCATCGCCCAGATCTTTTACGCTGTTTCCAAGCTCACCGGAAATGGTATCATCATTTCTGTCCGGATTTTTATTTTCATCTGCGGTACCGTCTCCGCTGCCATCTGTATCATCTCCGGCGATCGTATTGTCATCTGCCGCATTGTTTTCAGAAGCTGTATTACCGGCTGCATTTTCATCTACGGTACCGTTGTCTTCTATAGCGTTTCCGGCATCCTTGTTGGTGTCTTCCGGTTTTCTGTTATCCTGCCCTGTGCTGTCAGAATTCCCTTTATTGTCTGTCATAGTTCCTGATTCATCTGCATTATTATCTGTGTTTTCTCCGCAGGCTGTAAACGCCCCCAGGGCAAGCACCAGCATCATACCTGTCATAATCCTTTTTAATTTTTTCATACTGATCCGTCTCCTTTTCTTGAATTTTATATCTGATACAGATAATATGTGCAGTTTACAAAATAATATCAAAGGAAATTTTTACCATAAAATTTATAAGTCCTTCTTCTGCAAAAGCCGATTCAGGACTTAAAAAGAAATATCAGATATGTAAATCTTTTTTGCAGAATATCAGAATCCCGATTATATAAATCCCAACTGCGCCGGCTCCAAGAATACCTGCGCCAATCATTGCACTGTTTTCGGCGGCTATTATTCCCTTTGCATCAAAAAGAGTAAAAAATGTAAAGTATTTTGCCGCTTCCGCTTTTTTACCGGTATTTGCAAGCATCTGAAGTACATACATAAATGCCGGAATACCTGCGCCAAAAGCAATGCTGTATTTTGTCTCTGAAAAAATACAGGAAGCAAGAAAACAGATGCTCCCGATAAATAAAAGCAGGCACAAAAGAGCGATATTTAATTTCAGCAGTTCTGATATTACAAGCGCATTTGGAAAACCTGTTTCAGCAATTACGATTTCCAGCCCGGTAGTATAAATAACAAGCAGCAGTATTCCGCTGATAAGAACAGCCGCCTGCGTCGCTGCAACAGTTCTGCGTTTTATCGGAGCCGCCAGCAAAGTGACCATGGAACCCTTGTCCGCATACCTGGCGATCAGAGCATTTCCGCGCAAAATGCAGAAGATCATAGGAAAAATCAATAATATAAATCCATAGAGGTATGAGATCATAAATCCGATCAGACTTGTCGCTCCTGCAGTCATTCCAACGGATGCCATAAGTTCCGGCATAATTTTATAAAAGCTGTCCAGTGTTTTCATCATCTCCGGATCATACATACTGATGATAACAGAAACATACAACGAAATGACAGCAGCAAATATGACCAGCATCTTCAGACTGCCTTTCATTTCCCGCTTATACAGAGCCATATTAAGCATTTTGGTCACCTCCGTAATAGTTCATAAAAATTGTTTCAAGACTTTGTTTGGCAGATACGGTAACCGTACTTCCATCGCATATTCCATTAAAATCTCCGGCAAAGTCTCTCGCAAGTTCCGGGGAGTCCAAATGAACTGTATAGGTGCGCATATGACGTTCTCTCAATGTTTCAACCAGATCAACTGCAGCCAGCTTTCCGTTGCGGATCATACCGATACGGTCACAGGTGCGCTCCACCTCCTCAAACATATGACTTGATAAAAGAATGGTTTTCCCTTTCTTTTTTTCTTCTGCAATCAATTCAACAAAACGGTTCTGCATCAGTGGATCAAGTCCGCTGGTAGGCTCATCCAGGATCAGTATCTCAGGGTTGTGCATAAAAGCCGCTGCAATACCAAGCTTCTGTTTCATTCCCTTACTCATTTTTTTGATCTTGCCTCTGGGATCTAATTCAAATCGTTCCAGCATTTCCTGTATCCGGTTGTCCTTTTTTATCTTTCGGTAATCCGATAGGAACTTCAGAAATTCGTTTCCTGTCATATCATCGAAGAAACTGATTTCTCCGGGAATATACCCTAATCTGCTTTGAATCACATCACGATCCCTCCAGCAGTCCAGTCCCTGGATCTGGCAGCTTCCCTCCCTGGGTTTGATAAATCCCATCAAATGACGGATCGTTGTGGTTTTTCCAGCTCCGTTTGGACCCAGAAATCCAAAAACCTCTCCTTTTTCTACCTGAATAGATACATTAAATATTCCTTTACCCGAACCGTAATCTCTGGTCAGATTCTGTATATTTATTTCACTCATTGACCTTTTTCTCCTTATGAATCCCTGGATGTTGCCCATATTCAGAAGTAAAAAGAAAAAGGCAGATCATCGTGCCTTGCGAGGTTTCCCAGGAAACACAGCACATGATCTGCCTTCTTCTCATATGCATCGTCTGTGGGTAACAGGAAACAAAAGCCCGTTCCTCCCCACAAACAGAAATTTTTATATGTCTTTATTTTGCTTCGATCACATCTGCCATATCGTATTTTCCAACAGGTTTCCCTGCAAGAAATTTGGCAGCCTCTACAGCGCCTTTGCCAAATACGGCCTTGGAATAAGCAGTATGCTTAAACTCGATCACCTCATCCGGGCCTGCAAAGATCACTTCATGATCTCCCACGATTGTTCCGCCTCTGACAGCAGAAATTCCAATCTCCTTGTCAGAACGCATTTCTCTTTTCTGGCTGCGGTCGAATACATATTTATATTCATTTCCCATTGCTTCATTGAGACTGTCTGCAAGAGCAAGAGCAGTACCGCTTGGCGCATCCAGCTTCAGACGATGATGACGCTCTACGATCTCCATATCAAATCCTGCCGCTGCGAGAACTTTTGCAGCCTCCTGAATCAGCTTCAGAAGCGTGTTGATTCCCAGAGACATGTTTGCAGATTTCAGCACTGCTGTTTTTTTCGCAGTTTCCTCAACCTTTGCAAGCTGTTCTTCGCTGAGACCTGTTGTACAGAGAACAACCGGAAGCTTCCTTTCTGCACAGTAGTCTAAAAGCGCATCTACCGCTTTGGCAGAAGAAAAATCAATCACCACATCAATTTCCTCCTGACACGCAGAAAGCTCTGTATATACAGGATAAGAAGTATTTCCTCTGTCTGCAATATCCACTCCTGCTACGATCTGAGCATCAGGGTCTTTCTCTACAAGTTCAGAGATCACCTGGCCCATATGTCCACAGCATCCGTGCATCATAATCTTTATCATAATTTCCTCCTCATTGTGCAGTTTTTTGCACATCCAGGTACACTCTTGAGTGTTTCCTCCTCATTGTGCGGGGTTTATGCAAGCTTCAGACCGTAATCCAGCATTGCTTTTTTCAGGATTTCTTTATTGCTCTCTTCCATTTCACAAAGAGGCATACGAAGTGGTCCTACTTCCATTCCCATCATGTTCATAGCTGTTTTTACCGGAATCGGATTCACTTCACAGAACAGAGCATTTACCAGAGGGATGGCTTCGATCTGAAGTTTTGCAGCTTCTTTGATGTCGCCCTCCAGGAATTTCATTACCATATCATGAGTCTGCTTAGGAGCAACATTGGAAAGCACAGAGATTACTCCAAGTCCGCCAAGAGACAGTACAGGAAGAACCTGATCATCATTTCCTGAATAAAGCTCCAGCTTCTCTCCTGCAAGAGATACCGTCTTGGCGATCTGAGAAAGATCACCGCTGGCAGCCTTGATTCCAACAATGTTCTTAACATTTTTTACAAGTGCGGCCACTGTTGCCGGCTGAAGGTTACAGCCTGTACGGCTTGGTACGTTATACATGATGATCGGAGTTTCCGGAACAGCTTCTGCGATTGCTGTATAATGTGCGATCAAACCTTTCTGGGTAGCCTTATTATAATAAGGAGTGACGATCAAAAGCGCATCCGCTCCATAGGAAGCAGCTTCTTTTGACAGCATGATCGCTGTTTCTGTACAATTAGAACCTGTACCTGCAATTACAGGAACACGCTTTGCCACCTTATCAATTGTAAACTTAATGGTTTTCAAATGTTCTCCATGAGTCATGGTAGATGACTCTCCTGTTGTTCCACAGATAATAATGGCATCTGTACTGTTAGCGATCTGATACTCCAGGATTTCCTCCAGTTTCTCATAATTTACACTTCCATCTTCATGCATAGGTGTAATGATCGCAACACCTGCTCCCTTAAAAATTGCCATATCAGTTCCTCCTTTATCCTTCTGTACTATATTATGCATCTAA
Organism: Lachnospiraceae bacterium; assembly: GCA_021771755.1. Classification (GTDB taxonomy): domain Bacteria; phylum Bacillota; class Clostridia; order Lachnospirales; family Lachnospiraceae; genus Blautia_A. The sequence goes on from JAETOL010000001.1 coordinate 340,823, forward strand.
CAGCTCTATCGTTTTATTCCTCCGGCTGTATTTCAGAATCACTTTTTTCAACTGCATCTTCCGTAAGTCTTATTACGGTATCCACATATGGTCTCAGTCCTTCCGGCAGATTCGTACCGGTCATAACAATCTGCATATTACGATCCCTCTGCTTAAGGATTTCTGCCACCGTGTCTACAGAAACGATTCCCTGTTCTATTACTCCAAGAATCTCATCTAAAAGCAGAAAATCGCATTCCTGTGTCACAATTACTTTTCTTGCAAAATTTAATCCGTTCAGAATATTAGACCGCTCTTCTTCCTTCTCTTCATCTGTAAGATCATCATAACAGCAGTCTTGTTTTTCAAAACGGAAAATCTTGATATCCAGATCATCCAATTGTTCCAGAAAATCTACAGAACGGCGTTCCCGCCCTTTCAGAAACTGGATAATAATAACGCTTCTTCCTTCAGCAGCCGCGCGAAGGCTCTGACCAAGTCCTAATGTAGTCTTTCCCTTTGCACTTCCGCAGTATGCTTCTACTAATTCTTTTTCCATGACAATTCCTCTTAATATTGATGAAACTGCATCTTTTTTTAATGTCCTTATCTTACCGCAATTTTTCTGAAATTGCAAGCATTACTCTGGCAGAGCCATCTATATATTGGGGCTGGCGGTACTGTTCACACGGTACTATCCCACGAGGTGGGTTCGTTGCTGTGAGCGGAGTAAACCGTAGCGAGCTGGTTATATGCAGGCATCATGCTTCTGTCTGTATAAGCTGTCGCATCTCCTGTTTTATTCCAGATATTCCAGCTTACTTACAGAGACTTCGTATGCTGTGCGGCGTTCTGTCTGATTTTCACCCAGTTTTTTTACATATTCCCGGCTTTGTATCCTCCCCCAGATCAGAACATGTCCCCCGACTGTAAAAGCGGACGCATAGCGTGCGTTTCTTCCCCAGCAGATACAGGGTATGTAATCCGATTTTCCATAGGGACGGTTTACTGCCAGAAGCACATCTGCGATTTCTCTCCCCAGAGGTGTTTTTCGGTAAACCGGAGGCTTACAGATATATCCGTCCATAAAAATCTGATTTGTTGGAAGAGCATCTTCTTCCGATCCTATAAACCTCACTTCTCTGGCAAAAACGGAAAGCACCAGGCGATTATGCTTTTCTTCATGGCGGTTATAGGAGCGAAACTGTCCGCTGATCTCTATATATTCACCCACATAATCCTGCGTTACATCCACCAGACGCTCTGAGACCATTACCGGAATCCGGTCCTCAGAATCACTTAGTCGCTTTACGATCAGATCCATCACATAAAATCCCTCTCCAAATACCTGATGACTGAATGTAAAGCCGGTAGCAATCTTCCCCATGATCGATACCTGATTGTTTTCAATGATTTTGTCTGCCATAATACAGTTCTCCTTCCTCTTTGGGTATTTTGTCTATATTAGCCTATGTACCTGTCCGGAAGTTTAGAACCTAAATCTCAAAAATTTTTTTGGAACACCTTGTATTCTTTGAAAAATGTGGTAAACTGGAATGTCGTACCGTGAATAAAACACATTAATATAGAAGAAAAAAGAAAGGATTTCGATTTTTATGAAGACCAAACGCGAAGATGTACGCAACGTTGCCATTATCGCCCATGTTGACCATGGAAAAACCACTCTGGTAGATCAGCTTCTGAAACAGAGCGGTGTTTTCCGTGAAAACCAGGAGGTACAGGAGCGTGTTATGGACTCTAACGATATCGAGCGTGAGCGTGGTATCACAATTTTGTCCAAAAACACAGCTGTCCATTACAAAGGCGTAAAGATCAATATCATTGACACTCCGGGACATGCTGATTTCGGAGGAGAAGTGGAACGTGTACTGAAAATGGTAGACGGTGTAATTCTTCTTGTCGATGCCTTCGAGGGTGCTATGCCGCAGACAAAATTCGTTTTGAAAAAAGCTCTGGAACTGGATCTCCATGTGATTGTATGCATCAATAAGATTGACCGTCCGGAAGCCCGTCCTGATGAAGTCATTGACGAGGTTCTGGAACTTCTCATGGATCTGGAGGCTTCTGACGAGCAGCTTGACTGTCCGTTCCTGTATGCTTCTGCCAAAGCAGGCCATGCTGTCCTGGATCTCTCCGATACACCGGAAAACATGGAGCCTCTTTTTGAAACTATTCTGAAATATATTCCGGCTCCGGAAGGCGATCCTGATGCAGATACACAGGTTCTCATCAGTACCATTGACTATAATGAATATGTAGGTCGTATCGGCGTAGGTAAAGTAGAAAATGGTAAAATCACAGTAAATCAGGAACTGACACTTCTGAATCATCATGACCTTGATAAACGCCAGAAAGTAAAGATCAGCAAGCTTTATGAATTTGACGGCTTAAATAAAGTTGAAGTAAAGGAAGCTTCCATCGGTTCTATCGTAGCTGTTTCCGGTATCGCAGATATCCATATCGGAGATACCCTCTGCGGCGGAGATAATCCGGAATCCATCCCGTTCCAGAAAATCTCCGAGCCTACAATTTCCATGAACTTCCTTGTAAATGACAGTCCTCTGGCTGGTCAGGAAGGTAAATACATTACCTCCCGCCACCTTCGCGACCGTCTTTATAAAGAGCTGAACACTGACGTCAGCCTTCGTGTGGAGGATACGGAAAGTACTGAGTGCTTTAAGGTTTCCGGCCGTGGAGAGCTTCATCTTTCTGTCCTTATTGAAAACATGCGCCGTGAAGGCTACGAATTTGCAGTCAGCAAACCAGAGGTTCTCTATCATGTAGACGAACGCGGCAAAAAGCTGGAGCCTATGGAACTGGCCTATGTAGATGTTCCGGAGGAATTTTCCGGTACAGTGATCCAGAAGCTCAGCGAAAGAAAAGGCGAGCTTCAGGGAATGAGTACCGCAAGCGACGGTTCTGTCCGTCTGGAATTCCACATTCCTTCCCGTGGACTGATCGGCTTCCGAAGCGACTTCATGACATCCACCAAGGGAACCGGTATCCTGAACACGATTTTTGACGGCTACGCTCCATACAAGGGAGATTTCCAGTACCGTAAACAGGGATCCCTGATCGCTTTTGAAGCAGGCGAAGCTGTTACCTACGGACTTTTCTCCGCTCAGGAACGCGGTGTTCTCTTTATCGGACCAGGCGCGAAGGTTTACAGCGGTATGGTCATCGGTCAGAACGGAAAAGCAGAAGATATCGAACTGAACGTCTGCAAAACCAAACATCTGACTAATACACGTTCCTCTTCCGCTGACGAGGCTCTGAAACTGACACCTCCTAAGGTATTAAGCCTTGAGCAGGCTATTGAGTTTATCGACAATGACGAGCTTCTGGAAATAACACCCAGCAGTCTTCGAATCCGTAAGAGAATTCTTGACCCAAGAGAAAGAAAACGTGCAGGATTTAAGAAAAACTAAAAACACCTGAAGCACGATCATAAATATTGTTTCTGAAATACATCATCCCCCTGTATGACTCATATGAATCATGCAGGGGGATTAAAAACGGAAAGTTAATTTACTTTATACACCGAATGAAAAACAACTTCCTTCCCTTTACTTTTTGCAAATGCAATTTCTTTAGAAACCTGATTTCCAATATATCCTTGAATATCCACAACATAAATCGCATCGGAGAGTTCGATCTTTCTATAATGCGCATTTTCAAGGGCAACCTGTTCCATAGGTGTAATATCCAAATTATCTATATTGTACACACATTGTAAAACGTTCATATCATGCTTTGTTTCTAACAGAAATGCGATCCTCTGCATTTCTGTTTCAAATTTCATACTTCCACAGATTGTAACTGTTCTCATCGTACACCTCGCTCAATCAGGCTTTAACAGGGTCAGGCAACTTCAGTAATTCACTTTGACTATCTGGATACCGTTTTTCTATCTTTTGGAAACTTTTAAAATGACGATCGTAGCCAGTATCTAATATTTTTGCATTTTTCTTAAATAACTCTACTTTCCAGGTAACACTCCAGTAAATAAGCTGGATTCTCGTAATACATACTGCTGTTATAATCATCAATCTTAGTACTTAAAAAGGAATTGTATACCTTAAACAATGCTTCAATAATTCCGATTTTTTCATGCTCAGCTACAGCTTTTATCAATCTTTTATACACTTTTCCAATATCCCAATGTGATGGAATTGCATAATTACACTCATTTACATTATCAAATTCACCGTTTTTAATACCTGCTTCCCGTATAAAATCATCACTGACACGTTCTATATTATCACTATGGTATATGTCTGCTAAATCGTAAATTTTTTCAATTTTTTCTGCCCCTAACATATTTACGACATCTGCCCGCGTATTTCGAGTTTTTCTGGCAATATAATCAATCAGGCTACAGGTAAAAAATAAATCGTTATCTTTTGCCGCTTCTCTTCCATTATTTTCCGTCATTACAACACCTCCTCAGCCCCTCTATATTCCAGACATTTCAGTGCCTCATTTGTACAGAAATTAATCTGATGTGTTGGATATTTAAATTTTGCCAATATCCAGAATTGTTCTCTGGTAATAGCCCCTTCCATATAATCGGATACATAATTATAAATCTGATCGTTTGCCATTGCCCCGATTACAATATCATAATCATGAGGTTTTCCACTCCTGCAGTCAATTATAAAATCCAACCATTCATCCGTCATATCTTTGAAGTCTTTTATCCGTAAATTTGAATTCAAACGTACCTCATATATAGACACAACTTTAGTATCATATCGTTTCGCCCACCGTTGTGCCTGCTCTTTTATAATTGTACAATAAAATCCTGTTCCGAAATCTTTCGTATTCCTCCCGATACGGATTTCCGGATGCTCTACCGGCATAAACCCACCATGGTATACTGTCATTTTTGCCATCAAATCCCCCCTGTCTATCCAAAATACTCCTGCATAAGACTGTTAAATAACACTTGCGTTTTATTCAATATGTACTGCAATTTTTGATTTGTCGCTTTATTATTTCCATTCTACCACAATTCCGAGAACGTGCCAACGCCGGACTGGTGAAAGTCCGTTTTGAAAGGTAAATCAAGTTACTGTTCAAGGGCAATGTCATTTAGTAAAGCTACAAGGCTAAAACCTCTATTGGGGATCCAACCAAATTTTTAGAAAATTCTCTAATTAGTTCTGCTATATGCAGTTCTACTTTTATATCTTCTGGTTTCGTTAGTTGCCGTCCAACAGTTCTGTATCATCAATGAGAATCTGCCACTTTTTCATTACTCTATCGTTATCGAAGGTTTTTCGACAGATCATACAGTATGCAATATCTTTCTGTATTTCTTCCAGTTCTTCGAAATCCATTATTTCCAAAAACTCATTTACAGTAACTCCATGCGGAAGGTAATCCTCTTTGCATCTCCAAGAAAAGAGTAGCGTTTCTCTACAACACTGTCATCACTAAACTTCCGCATTATCTCCTGCATACAAAAAACAATAATTATTTCGACATATTTCCTCATAATACACCGGATTTTATGATAGAATAAAATGGAAGTTATATGGAAGGGAAGTAGTGCTATGTATAGAATCGGAATCTGTGATGATGAAAAAGGAACCTGCGAAGAACTGGAAAAAATGACTCGTCATTTCTTTGATATCCAGAGGGAAAAAACAGAAATAGAAATTTTCTATTCCGGAAATATTTTTATGGATTATCTGGATCAGGGAAACTGGTTTCACTTATTATTTCTTGACATAGAGCTAACATCCTCCAACGGAATAGAGATCGGAAATTACATCCGAAAAAATCTGAAAGACGAACAGGTAGAAATTGTGTATATATCCTCCAAAACACATTATGCCATGGATCTTTTCCAATGCAGACCTTTAGATTTTCTTGTAAAGCCACTTAAATATTCAGAAGTTTCCAGATCATTGGAAACTATGAAAAAAAGACATATAATCAATAAGAAAATATTTGTATATTCATCAGATAAAACTATAAAAAGAATACCTGTTGAGAATATTATGTACTGCATCAGCGAAAATAAACAAATTACTATGACCCTTCACACAGGAGAACATATCCGATTTAGAGGCAAACTCAGCGATACTGCAAATAAACTGCCAGATACAACCTTTATCCAAATACATAAATCATATTTGATAAACCTTAATTACATATCAGAATACTCTGCTGACAAAGTAAAAATGACGGACGGAACCGTACTTGGAATTTCTCCGTCAAAGAAAAAAGAGGTAAAGGCAAAATTTATGCAATATGAACTGCTTTGAGGAATAAGGTATGGAAGGAATCTTATTAGGAATTATAGGAAATATTATAAGAGTATATGCTATATATCGTGGAATGGAGGTACTTTTTGATTCAAAAAAAGAACTTCGATGGCATAAAATTTCAGCTTATTTTTGTTTCATTCTTTTTACAAGCGCAGGATATTATCTTGTACATCAGGTTTATATAACATTTGCTTTGAATATTCTTTCTCTAAGCATAATTTCTTTGTGTTACACAGGCACTGTCCTGAAAAAATTTGTTGTAGTCACCAGTATCTATGTAGTAAATATTATGACAGAAAGCTTATTATTTTTTATGCCTGCATCATATCCCGGACAAGATTCAGTTATGGAAGGAATCCTCCAATGTATTATGGGAATGGGAATGTTGGCAATCTCTGTCCTTTATGAAAAAACAATCGAATTGCGGACAAAAAATATGGAACTTCCTGCATATCTGTGGGGAAGCGTTCTTTTAATTCCATTGCTAAGCTTTGCCATGATGCTAAAAATAACAATGATCAGAAGAAGTTCCGGCGAATCTGTAACAGAACTTATTTTAGGTATTTTGATTATTAATGTACTAATCATATATCTATATGATGCTCTGCAGAATTATTATAAAGAAAAAGCAGATAAAGAGAATCTGAGAAAACTGGTATCCGGATACAGTCGGCAATTAAATATTATGACAGAATCCTATGCGCAGATCCGGGAAATACGTCATGATTTGAAGCATCATATTTTTTCGCTTACACACCTCATTCAGAATAATCGAAAAACAGCAGCTCTGGATTATATCTCTCAAATGGAACGGCATATCTGCAATCCGGAAGAATATGCATCTTCTGGAAACAAGGAAATTGACAGTATATTAAACTATTTCCTGAATGAAGCTAAAGGATCTTTAAAACAGCTTCATGTACATATTGGAATTTCCAACAAAATAAATCTGAACAGCTTCTATGCGAGCGTTGTGATCGGAAATCTTCTGGAAAATGCAATTGCCGCTTCACAAAATTCAGAAGAAAAATATTTAAGTATTAAACTGATGGAAACAAAAAATGCGCTACTTATAAAAATTGAAAACAGTTATGACGGTATTATTTCTCACAAAAACGGAAATCTAACTACCAGAAAAAAAGAAAAAGGCAGCCATGGAATCGGCCTTCAAAGTGTAAAACGAATCGTAGCAGAGACTGGCGGAGTATTAGAAACAAGCTGGGATGATAAGCATTTTTATATATCTGCAATGCTTTTTCAAACCAAATAATTTTTCAAAGAGGAAGTAACAGTCACTTCCTTTTTTATTTTCGCCGAAAACTATATAAATTTCGCCCTTCACATGTTCTTCTTTAAAAATCATGCTATATTGAAAAAAAGCACAAAGAAAGGGGCAATAATATGAAAAAAATGCAGCTACATGGATTTAAAACTATAATTTTTTCCGCCGCAAAAAAAATAACAAAATTTGAATCTAATTCAGCTTGTACTTTTTGGGCGTATCAGCCAAAATTACCAGAAGGAGCCAAACGTAACAAATAATGTTTTTACAAAACATAATCCTGAAGCTTATCAGCAACGATCCGAACTTAAAAGAAGACGATATTCCGCTTATTTATTATGGACTTACCCAAGGTTTCTTTCTCATTTTAAATTTACTTATATCTTTAACAATTGGTATACTATGCGGTGTCTTTCTCCAATGTTTCTGGACGGTTTTTTTATTGTTTCCATTAAGAATCTATGCCGGGGGATATCATGCTCAAACTCGAACCTCCTGTTTTTTCATATCAATTTTTATGATATTGATAACATCATTAATTTTGCGGTATTTTACCATCCCCGGTAATGTTTGCACAGCTTTTTCAGCCATATTAACAGCATTTATATGGAAACAAGCACCTTTAGATACTGAAAACAAAAGACTTGACGATGAAGAAAGAAAAAAATATCGAAAAAAAACACATATCATTCTTCTCATCCATGCGTTGCTAATTATCACTTGCATCACATTAAAAAATATATCCTTTTTAAATTGTATCTTTTTAGCGCAAGGAATTACAGGAATTTTATTATTTGCATGCAAAATGAAAATGAAGAGGTGATACCAATGTACCTATTTATCCTTTCAAATTTTCAAAACACCCATTATACTAGGAGGAAATATTATGAAATTAAAAAAGAAAATAGGATTATTCGTCACTGCTGTATCTTTAATATTTACCAATTGTACAAGTGTATTTGCTGCCAGACCTTCATTTTCATTCAGCCTTTCTGCCTACAGTAGCACCTCAACATGGACAAGCAATGCAGCAGATAATTATAATGTCAAAACAATTCCAAATGATGACTGGACATTAATATTAAGAGGCATCTCTTTTTCAGAACCTATTGAAGGTGTTGGAATGGCATATGCATTATTTACCAATACGACCCGTAAATCTTCTATTGTTTGGAGAACTTCAAGTGGAACAGGACACTATTCTTGGGATGGAACTGTAGGGTATACATATAATTTAAAAGGCAGGCTAGATACAGATCAACCAGGGCGTTGTATTTCATCTGGTATTTATAACGCAGATACTATTTATGATTGATTTTTATTCAGCAAGCATATTATATACATCTGAATAATTTCAATTTCCTTAAAACCAACTCTCAAACAGAAAGTGGTGACGCCATGAAACAGTTTCCTCAATTTCTTACAAAGCCGATACTGTTCTTTGCTGTCATAGCAACAGTATCCTGCGGTGCATCTATTGCAAACGCCGATTCCAAAGACTATGATCTGCCGGAACATATCACAGAAGTATACAATGGAAAAGAAGGGGAATTCCGTATTGATGCAGATGTTGAAGTCATTTCCAGCGACGTTTACACGGGAACCGTAATTTTTTCAGATATTTCATTAGAAAAAGGAAAACTTCTGTATGGCGATATTGAAAAATGGGAAATTACAGATGAAATAAAAGATGCAGAAGCTCTAAAATATGATAATGAAAATATATATCTGTATAAGCTGAATGACACACACCAATTTTATTTTGATACACCGAATAATGTCCCTGCAGATTATGATATTGGTATAGCAGCAGCAAATAACTTAGCGACAGAAGCGGTTAATTTATTAGAACTCAATGCTGAAATACAGGGACCCGTTGCAGAATATGATGATCCCAAAGGTATTTACAGCTATGTGCTGCGAGGAAAAATCCAGGATATACCTACCGTTTATATGTCAGAAGTCCCATCCATAGGTAGCCTTGAAATCACCGGACAAAACTACAGCTACCTGCAATATGGAAATAATTTACATATTGAAAATCAAGAAAAAGCAGAATTACTGGATTTCGAAGAAATTCTCGATAAAGCCCAGCTCTATGCAGAAGCAGGATATATTAAAATACCAGATCATATGTCCATAACAAATATTTCTCTGGGTTATTATATCGAATTGACATCGGAACAGCCCCGCTTTTTCCCGGTTTGGAATTTCCAGGTACCCTCTCTTATCGATGGCTCACGATTCATGTGGGGACAGAATGCTGATGATCTTTTCTACATAAATGCTGTAACTGGAGTTCTGGTAAAAGTTATTGCATAGGAGCAAACTTATGGAAAAAAACTGCATTATAAATAAACGGATGCTGCTTTCCGTACTTATTTCAATCGTTATAATGGGACACACCTATATAACCTCCGATATCCATTGGAAAGAATCAGATGTACTTCAGCTTCTTACCTTTCCTATGGCAATGTCGATGTTCAATCCTTTTGCAGCGATTTTCCCCGCTTTTCCTCATGCAATGAGCTTTACAGAAGATTATAATACTTCTTTCTTTCATTTTGTACTCACCCGCTGTACACGAGGAAAATATATTTTGCGAAAAATATTTAGTGTAGGATTATCAGGGGGATTTATGATGTTCCTGTCATATGGATTTATTTTTTTAATTGCTTTTTTAATTGGCGCTCCGACCACAACTGAAAATGTTTCAGAATTTTATCTTAACACCCTATGGTATCCTATTGCAGCAATATGGGGAGGAGGACTTGTCCTTCTTTTGAAACTTACTCTTGCTTTTTTATTCGGACTTGTATGGAGTAATATCTGCCTTTTTCTGTCTGTTTTGTTTTTAAACAGATATGTGGCTTTTATCGGAACCTTTATTATGTATCAATTTTTATGGCAGGCACTGTCCGCCAATATCTGGAATCCCGTATATTTACTACGAGGCGATTGGGGATATGCTTCTTATTGGCAGCCAGTTCTGATCCAGACATTTATATTTTCTATAGTATGTGTACTAAACTGGATAGGTTTGAAAGGAAGGCTGAAAAATGGATAAGCATAAATTGATATTAATACAATTAAAACTTCAGTCTTCCATTCTTATCCCCCGAATTTGGGCTGGATATATCTATGGATTCTGGCTTGGCTTATCTATTTCGATACGTTATTTACAATTTGCTGCAGGAAATACAGTGGGAATTTTCGATTCTTTTCTCCTGCTGTATAATGATATATTCCAGGTTACTCTTCTTGTAATTGGATTTTTTATAATAATTGCCGATGCGCCCTTTGTGAATTCTATGACTTATTTTACATTGATAAGAAGCAGCGGATTATTCTGGCGGCTATCCATGACATCTTATCTGCTTATACAACTTCTCATATACCAGGCAATTATTATAATGGGCTGCATATTTCCAATTTTTATAAATGGAAATTTTACCTCTGGATGGAGTGATACTATGCAAATACTACTTGGCGCAGCACCTCAGATTGCAATGACTGAATACAGTCTGCCTATACCCAATAGTTGGATTTTAAAATTTTTCAGTGTAAATGAAACTCTTTTTCATAGTTTTTTATTAATATCTCTTTATTGTTCCTTTTTAGGGATCATGATTTTTATAGGCAATTTAAACTCCCGATTTCCGATGGGAATGCTCTTTGCGATAGGAATTCATTTTTCAGGCATGCTGCTAATGTCTGATTTTGTTCCCTCATATCATCCTGCTGTGCTGGCACATGGAATAATGCAATTTCATATTCCGGGAAAAGAAATGTTATCTTTTACAGAAAGCTATTCATTATTTTTATTAAGCAATGCAATTTTGTTATCCATTCTAACTCAAATCTCAGGTCATATTGATTACAATATAGCAGTGAGTCAAAAAAACTGGTAAACAAGGAGATAGCTATGGCAATTATAGAAATTGATAATATCTCGAAAGAATTTTCTGGCGATATTGTTCTTCACCCTGTTAGTATCTCTTTTGAAAAAGGAAAAATATATGGGATAATCGGGAGAAATGGTTCTGGAAAGACAGTTTTATTAAAAATAATAAGCGGTTTTCTTAGACCAACCACTGGCACAGTAACTATTAATGGAATATCGCTTGGAAAGAAAAACGAATTTCCTAAAAACACAGGAATTCTAATTGAGAAACCGGGTTTCCTTCCATACAAAAACGGTTTTCAAAATCTGAAATATTTAAGTCAAATCCAGAAATTAATTAATGATCAGGAAATTTACAAAGTCTTAGAACAAACAGGTTTAACTTCTGCAGTAAAAAAGCTTGTTGGAAAATACTCTATGGGTATGAAACAGCGTCTGGGAATCGCACAGGCAATTATGGAAAACCCGGAAATCCTTATTTTGGATGAACCTATGAATGGATTAGATGATCAGGGCGCTTCGCAAATGCGAAAACTTTTTCTGCAGCTTCGCAATGAAGGAAAAACTATTCTTCTTGCCAGTCATATGCAGGAAGATATTCATGAATTATGTGATAAAGTATATCGTATAGATGCAGGAATTATAGAAGAAATAAAAATCTGATCCCCGAAGCCGACACAGTCGGCCCGGGGATTGTATAAATAATAAAGGGATTTGTTTCAAATGGTTTTTCTATAAAACTTACTGAAAATCAATGATATCTGCCCAGCGGAGAAGGAATTCCTCTTCTTCCGCCACACCTTTTGTCAGCTGTGCTGCTGCTGCAACAGGAAGCCATTTCTGTACATACTGTTTTGCAGTATCGCTCTTCCTGCAGAAAAGATTCAGGTACAGATCTGCTGCTTTCTGATCCTTAAGGGCAAACTCAAGATAGGTAATGGCAGCATCACCGCTGGCATTTCCCTGGGTTGCATGAGCCCAGTCTACGATCTTCATGGTTCCGTCCTCTGTTACGATCACATTGCTTGGATTAAAATCTCCGTGACAAAGCTTGGTATGATTTGGCATGGAATCCAGTCTTGTAAGAAGCTCATAGCGGACAGTAGCATCCAGCTTGTCTCTCATACTCTCGATCTTACGGGCAAATTTGTCTTTCTGGCGTGTAAGACGGGGAGCTTTTTTCTCATGCATGGAAAGCTGAAGATCCACAAATTTCTCCATGTATTCTTCCAGCTTGTCCGGATTCTCCTGCATCAGCTGTTCCAGAGTTTTGCCTTCCACATACTCGATCACAACCGCCCATTCTCCATCGATCTGTGTGACCTCGAGCACCTTCGGGATGTCCAGCCCGCTTTCCTCTACGCGAGCCTGGCAGAGCGCTTCGTTAAAGACATTTGCCTTTCCGTGCTCTTTGGTAAATACCTTGATGATACGGTCTCCGTCTTTGTAGACTACCTTGTATGGACGTGTCAAAAATACTTTTTTGTCTTTCAGATTCATGGTAAATACCCTCCCTTTTCTTTATTTGGACTCTTTTCCGTAGTAAGCCTTCAGATAGATTTCTTTCAGCTCGGACATCAGCGGATATCTCGGGTTCGCACCTGTACACTGGTCATTAAATGCCTGCTCTGTCATCTCATCCAGAGTCTCAAGGAAATACTTCTCATCTACATTATAATCCTTGATCGTAGGTTTGATCTCGATGGTCTTTTTCAGTTCCTCAAGCTTATCAAGAAGCTTCTCAAATACTTCCTGATCGTCTTTTCCTGTAAGTCCTACGAAGCGTCCGATCTCAGCATAACGTGCCAGTGTATGCGGATACTGGTACTGAGGGAATGTTCCCATCTTTGTCGGTACCTCAACACTATTATAACGCATCACATCTGTAAGAACCAGCGCGTTTGCAATTCCGTGAGGAATATGATGGAAAGCGCCAAGCTTGTGAGCAAGGGAGTGGTTTACACCCAGGAACGCATTTGCAAAAGCCATACCTGCCATACAGGAAGCATTTGCCATATGGTCTCTTGCCTCTACATCGTTTCCGTCTCTGTAGGCTCTCGGCAGGTAATCAAATACCAGCTTGATCGCTTTCAGAGCAAGACTGTCTGTATAATCAGAAGCCATGACAGACACATAAGCTTCAATAGCATGAGTCATAACGTCAATACCGGAAGCACAGGTCAGTCCCTTTGGTGCGCTCATCATATTGTCTGTATCTACGATCGCCATATTCGGCATAAGCTCGTAATCTGCCAGAGGCCATTTGATACCGGTATCCTTGTCTGTGATAATGGCAAAAGGTGTTACCTCAGATCCTGTACCGGAGGATGTAGGAATTGCTACGAAGTATGCTTTTTTACCCATTTTCGGGAAGGTGTAGATTCTCTTTCTGATATCCATGAAATCCATAGACATATCTTCAAAATCTGCATCCGGATTCTCATAAAGTACCCACATGATCTTTCCGGCATCCATTGCGGAACCGCCGCCAAGAGCAATGATGCAGTCCGGCTCAAAGGCACGCATTGCTGCTGCTCCGGCTTTTGCAGATGCAAGAGAAGGATCCGGTTCTACATCAGAGAAGCAGGTATGAACGATTCCCATCTGGTCCAGCTTGTCTTCGATTCTCTTTGTGTATCCGTTTTTATAGAGGAAGGAGTCTGTTACGATAAAGCAGCGTTTCTTGCCCATAACAGTTCCCAGTTCATCAAGTGCAACCGGCATACAGCCTTTTTTGAAGTAAACCTTTTCCGGTGTTCTCATCCAGAGCATGTTCTCTCTCCTCTCTGCAACAGTCTTAATATTGATCAGGTGCTTCACGCCTACGTTTTCGGAAACAGAGTTGCCGCCCCAGGAACCGCAGCCCAGTGTAAGAGAAGGAGCAAGCTTAAAGTTGTAAAGATCGCCGATTCCACCCTGAGAGGACGGAGTATTTACAAGGATACGGCAGGTCTTCATTGCTGCTGCATGTTTTGCCATTTTTTCTTTTTCATTTACATTGATATAAAGAGAAGATGTATGTCCATATCCGCCGTCAGCTACCAGCTGTTCAGCCTTTGCGATTGCTTCGTCAAAGGTTTTTGCCTTATACATGGCAAGTACCGGAGAAAGCTTCTCATGAGCAAACTCTTCACTGATATCTACAGACTCTACTTCACCAATCAGAATCTTTGTCTCTGCCGGAACCTTTACGCCTGCCATTTCTGCTATAGTCGCAGCTTTCTGACCTACGATCTTTGCATTCAGGGCACCGTTAATAAGAATGGTTTTTCTCACCTTATCGAGCTCATCTTTTTTCAGGAAATAGCAGCCTCTGTAAAGGAACTCGTCTTTCACTGCCTGATACACACCTTCCAGAACAGTTACAGACTGTTCAGAAGCACAGATCATACCATTATCAAAGGTCTTGGAATGAATGATAGAGTTTACTGCCAGACGTACATCTGCTGTATCATCAATGATAACCGGAGTATTTCCTGCACCTACGCCAAGTGCCGGTTTTCCTGAGGAATAAGCTGCTTTTACCATTCCAGGACCGCCTGTTGCAAGAATGATGTCTGCCTCTTTCATAACCAGATTGGTAAGCTCAAGGCTTGGTACGTCGATCCATCCGATGATTCCTTCCGGTGCTCCCGCTTTCACAGCCGCTTCCAGGACAATTTTTGCTGCCTCAATAGTGGAAGTCTTTGCACGGGGATGTGGACTGATAATGATCGCATTTCTTGTTTTCAGAGCGATCAGAGTTTTGAAGATAGCGGTTGAAGTAGGATTGGTAGTCGGAATAACCGCTGCAATCAGTCCAATCGGCTCTGCAATTTTTTTGATTCCATAAACCGGATCTTCTTCAATCACTCCACAGGTTTTTGTATCTTTGTATGCATTGTAGATATATTCTGCTGCATAATGGTTTTTGATGACCTTATCTTCTACAATTCCCATACCTGTTTCTGCAACAGCCATTTTTGCAAGGGGAATACGTGCTTTGTCAGCAGCGGTAGCTGCAGCCTTAAAAATCTTGTCTACCTGCTCCTGTGTATAGGTGGCGAAAAGTTTCTGTGCTTCTTTCATCGCAGCCATCTTTGCTTCCAGTGCTTCTGCAGTGTCGATCACAGCCGGGATGTGGGTTTCTGTCTTTGCCATGTGAAATCCTCCTTGTTATCCTTTTATTTTTTATGCTTTTACTTTTGTCTGATAATGTGACAAATAATTCTGTTAATCAATTAACGTTAATTATTTGTCAAACTCGATACTGTTATTATAGGAGCTTGTTAATCATTTGTCAATCATGGTTTTCCACCAAAAAATTCATTTGTATTTATTATTTTTTATCAGTAATACACAAAAAACTTTCCGGAATACTTTTCCTTTTCCCGGCATATCTTAATTGATGTAGTCCCATAACACCGAAAATCCTCATGTATTATCGATGTTTTCCATAAAATTTAACCCATGATTAACAGCAGCTTTATTTCTATTTATCATAAGGAGCGCAAAATCATGAACAGTTGCATTGCAATAAAAAACAGCGAGAGACCTGTTTATACTCAAATTGAAGAAGAAAGACAAAGATTGAAGAAAAAAGAACAATTTAAGCGTCTGCTGAACGGCAGTGAATTTCAAATGAAAGGAAAATGTGCCATCAGTCTGATGCAGACAAAGCTTGATATCATAAACACAATACTTACCATGAAATATGGGCGAAATGTAATCCAGACACAAACCGGACGTCTGAAGGAATTTGACAGCATTTGCAAAAAGATGCAGAAAAAAGGACTGGAACTGAATTTTGATCTTGCGCTGGAGAAAATCAATGATTTAATCGGAGTAAGGGCTGTCTGCGCTTACATGGATGATATTTATCAGGTAGCGGAGCTTTTAGGCAGACAAAAGGATATCCGTATCCTCAAAACCAAGGATTACATCAGAGAGCCCAAAAAGTCCGGTTATCAGAGCCTTCATCTGATCCTGGAGGCTGCTATCCCCCAGCAGGATGACGTCCAGTGGTTAAAAATCGAGCTTCAGCTCCGGACTGCGGCTATGGATTACTGGGCCAACCTGGATCACCAGCTCCGGTACAAGAGAGGGAAAAAGGATGCCCAGCTAATGGATGAGGAGCTTCAGCAATGTGCCGCCGTGATTCGTTCACTGGATCAGAAAATGCTGAAGATCCGCAAAAAGATTGATAAAATTTAGACAAAAAATAACACAAAAACGGATCAACTCCCCGTATCTTTAGGGGAATTGATCCGCTCTATACACCCTCCATGTCAGGATGATGCTTTTTTATTTTGCACCAAAACCATACTCTGCTGCCAGTTTTCTGAATTCCGGAAGAGAATGAAGGATTGTCTCATAAGAAACACAATAGGCAAGTCTCACATATCCCGGACATGCAAAAGAGCTTCCAGGCACCATAAGAATATTATATTTTTTACCTGCCTCACAAAAAGCTTTTTCATCCGGAACCGGAGATTTTACAAAAAGGTAAAAAGCTCCCTGCGGCTTGATACACTGAAATCCACATTCCGTCAGCCCGTTATAAAGGGCAAGACGGTTTCTGTCATAGGCTGCCACATCTACCTCCGCATCTACGCAGCGGGCAATCACCTTCTGCATCAGAGACGGCGCATTTACACTTCCAAGAATACGGTTTGCGATTCCGGCAGCAGCGATCACGGTATCGCTGTCTTCCAGCTCATCCGGAATCACCAGATATCCAATCCGCTCTCCGGGAAGAGACAGGGACTTACTGTAAGAATAACCCACGACTGTATTATTGTAATACTTCGTCAGATAGGGCACTTCCACACCATCATAAGCCAGTTCCCGATATGGCTCATCCGAGATCAGGTAAATCACCTTCCCGAACTCTCTTTGTTTTTCCTCCAGAACAGCTGCCAGAGCCCGGATCGTCTCCTCCGAGTAAACGACTCCGGTAGGATTATGAGGTGTATTTACGATCACTGCTCTGGTACTGGCAGTGATCTTCTCCTTCAATTCCCGGAGATTTGGCTGAAAAGTTTCGGTATCCGGAGAAACTTCTATAAGCTTCCCGTCATAGTTTTTTACATACGCTCCATATTCCAGAAAATACGGTGCAAATACGATCACTTCTTCTCCTGGATTCAGGATTGTCTTCAGGATCACATTCAGTCCGCTTGCCGCACCTACTGTCATGATCAAATTTTTTGCAGAAAAAGCGGTTCCAAAACGACGGTTCAAGGACTGCGCAATCGTCTCTCTTACATCCTCAAAACCGGCATTGTTCATGTAACCATGAAGAACCGTGGGATCCTCGCTGTTCACCAGGTCAATGATTGCTTCCCGCACACAGTCCGGCGCCGGAACACTGGGATTTCCCAGACTGAAATCAAAAACCTTATCTGCTCCGTATTTTTTCTTCAGACGGTTTCCCTCCTCAAACATCGTACGGATTGCAGAATTATTCTGTACAAAAGGAATCATTTTTTCTGCTATCATATCTGTCAGCTCCTGTCTTTTTTGTTCTTATTATGTCCAAATGCGATCCAGCCTACCAGCATAAGCATCGCAATACCTACGATCATCCATGGAACAAAATATGCTGTTCCTCTTGGCTTAAACATGTCATAATATCCTTTCAGATATATGATAGAAACTACCACCGGAAGAACAATAAGCATATACATACGGATTCCTGCCGGGAATTTTGCACCTTTTCCCGTATTCGCTTCTTTCAGGAAATTGTCCCATCCCCATCCCTTTTTGGATGCACAGAAAAGCACAAACAGCACTGAACCAAGAGGAAGGATATTGTTGGATACAATAAAATCTTCCAGATCCATGATGTTGGTACCTTCACCCAGAATCTGGATTCCGGACCATGGGCCAAATCCCAGCACTGCCGGCATAGACAGAATAATCACAAGCACAATATTGACCATGACTGCTTTTTTGCGTGTCCAGCCCCAAAGGTCAATCGCAAAGGACAGAATGTTTTCAAATACAGCAATTACTGTGGAAAGAGCTGCAAAGGACATAAACAGGAAGAACAGAGTACCCCAGATTCTTCCGCCCATCATCTGATTAAATACATTTGGAAGCGTGATAAATACCAGTCCCGGACCGGCTCCCGGTTCCACACCAAAAGCAAAGCATGCCGGAATGATGATCATACCTGCCATTAATGCAACAAAAGTATCCAGGACAAGGATATTCAGACTCTCTCCTGCAAGAGTCAGATCTTTTTTCATATAGCTTCCAAAGATTTCCATAGCTCCGATTCCGATACTCAGGGTAAAAAATGCCTGAGACATGGCTCCGAAGATCACATTTCCGATTCCGGCCTTTTTTAT
The DNA here is from genome assembly GCA_021771755.1 of Lachnospiraceae bacterium. GTDB lineage: Bacteria > Bacillota > Clostridia > Lachnospirales > Lachnospiraceae > Blautia_A. The sequence continues at coordinate 359,621 of JAETOL010000001.1, forward strand.
ATTATCAAAGTTCGGTACCAGATAAAATTTAATTCCTTCCATCGCGCCTTCCAGCGTCGCTGAATGAACTGCCAGCACAACGATCAGTGCCAGAAGGCAGATCATCATCACCTTGGTAATTCTTTCTACACCATTCTGAAGTCCCAGAGAGCAGATTCCAAATGCCAGAAGAACTGCCAGGATCATCCAGAATGTCATCGTACCGGTAGACTGCTGAAAATTTCCAAAGAACTCTGTCACCTGCCCTGTGTCAGCGCCCGCAAGCTTTCCTGTTGCCATTACATAGCAGTAATACATGGTCCAGCCTGCAACCATGGTATAAAACATCATCAGCATGTAATTACCGATCATTCCCATGTAGCTGTATTTGTGGAAATTAGATCCCTGTGGCTCCAGTTCATGGAATGCCTTCGCTGTACTTTTTCTGCTGGCACGTCCCACAGCAAACTCGCTGACAAGGATCGGCAGACCCAGCACTACAAGAAATACCAGATAGATCAGAACAAATGCTGCCCCTCCGTATTGTCCTGCCATGTATGGGAATTTCCATACGTTTCCAAGACCAATGGCGCACCCGGCTGATACCAGAATAAAGCCAAGTCTCGAACCAAAAGTTTCTCTTTCTTTCACTGATTTCCCCTCCTAAAAAATAATCGAAATTATTATATCACATTAAAGTGATATTGTGAACAAGAGATTCAGGAGGGAGATGGTCTTATTGCAATAATCCTTCATTTTTCTATTAGCCTATGCTCCCACGAGGGGAGAGACAGAATAATGGCAGTAATTACTCTCCTTCCTATAATGTCAAGCCCTAAATCATTAATTTTTCAGGCTTTTCTTTAAATATTTACCTCATAAAACAGAGCCAAAAGTGTATGACAGTCATTGTATCTTGTACTGAA